>NZ_JBHVQT010000007.1:0-1177 GCF_042886315.1 Streptomyces sp. NPDC058001 | reverse complement strand
GTACATCGTCAACTCCGCTACGCAGATCACCGCTGTGGCGCCCGCCGGAACGGGGGCGGTGGCGGTCAGCGTCACCACGGTCGGCGGCATCAGCAACTCCGTCACCTACACCTATGTGACGCTGCCGGTCCTCACCGCTCTCTCCCCGACCCAGGGGCCGACCGGAGCCGGGGCCGGTGTCACGCTGACGGGCACCGGCCTGACCACGACGACCACCGTGCTCTTCGGTGGCACGTCCGCGGCGTTCACGGTCCTGTCCGACACCTCTGTCGTCGCGCTCGCCCCGGCGGGAGCGGCGGGTTCCGTCAACGTGAACGTCATCTCACTCGGTGGAACCAGCAACTCCCTCACCTACACGCGTGTACCACCCCCGGTGATCTAGCCGGGCGGCGATATCCGCAGGAAGGAGCGGCGAAAACGGCTTCACATTCCCGTTCTCGGATTCTTAAACAACGCGCCTGCCTTTTGGGTGCCCCTCTGATCCAAGTGGGTCGACCCGCCAATGTCTCCAGAGATTGCGGTAATTCGCCACGTAGGGTGACGCTCCCTGACCCCCTACGGCGGACCTCCGCCGACTGGACGATCTAGGAGTCGAACCGATGGCACGTTGGGAAAAGAAGAAAGCTTGGAAAGTGGTCGCCTGTACGGCTTTGGCCACGGTGGTGGGATTCGCCTCACCCGCGGCTGCGGCCGTGCCGTCCAGTACAGCCGTCCAGGCATCACCGTCCTCGACGACGGTGGGATCGCCGGTGTCACTCACCGCGACAGTGACGTGCACCGGGGACCCCAGCGGTGGTCTCGGTATGACGTTCTTCGACGGCCCTGACATCCTGGACACCGTGCCCGTCGGCGCTAATGGGAACGCGGCGTACACGGCGAGTTTCTCCTCGACCGGCACGCACACGATCACGGCCGCCTACAACGGCAATGACAACTGTGGTGCTTCGAACGGCACAACGTCGGTCGTGGTATCCACGACGCCTGTACCCCCCACCCCTCCGAACGGGTACTGCCTGCTCGCCTGCGGTGGACTGATCAATTTCCAGGTCGGCGATATCCACAACGAGATCATCACTCGTTAGCCTCGATCATTCATGAGTCCTCGTCAGCTTGCTGACGGGGACTCTGCGTCTGTGTGGTGGGGACTTTTCGGGGCTGGGGCAGGCTGAGGGCCCGG
>NZ_JBHVQT010000006.1:0-568996 GCF_042886315.1 Streptomyces sp. NPDC058001 | reverse complement strand
AGCGTGAGGGAAACGCCCGGTTACATTCCGAACCCGGAAGCTAAGCCTCACAGCGCCGATGGTACTGCAGGGGGGACCCTGTGGGAGAGTAGGACGCCGCCGAACTATCTTTATGGGAAAGCCCCCGCACCTCGGTGCGGGGGCTTTCTTGTTTTACGGACCCATTCCAGACCCATTCCGACCCATTCCGGGCCGCCCCGCTGCACGGCTGCCCCGAAGCTGACGGTAGGGTCAGGGGGCATCGTTGGCTCGTTTCCCACAGGAGGCCCCCGGGTGGAGGTCCAGGAGACCCGTGTCCAGACGGACCGGGTCCTCACCATCCCCAACATCCTCAGCATGGCGCGTCTCCTCGGCGTGCCGCTGTTCCTGTGGTTGATCCTCCGGCCCGAGTTCGGTGGTCCCAAGAGCGACGGATGGGCCCTGCTCGTCCTCGCGTTGAGCGGCATCAGCGATTACCTGGACGGAAAGCTCGCGCGGCGCTGGAATCAGATCAGCAACCTCGGCCGGCTTCTCGATCCCGCGGCCGATCGGCTCTACATTCTGTCAACACTCGTCGGTCTCACCTGGCGAGAGATTCTTCCTCTCTGGTTGACGGCTGTACTGCTCGCGCGTGAGCTGATGCTCCTGGTGATGGTGGGTATCCTTCGCCGGCACGGCTATCCGCCACCCCAGGTGAACTTCCTCGGCAAGGCCGCGACGTTCAACTTGATGTATGCCTTCCCGCTGCTGTTGCTCAGTGACGCGAGTGGCTGGATCGCGTCACTCGCTGCTATTTTCGGATGGGCGTTCGCAGGATGGGGTACAACGCTCTACTGGTGGGCAGGGATCCTCTACGTGGTTCAGGTCCGCCGACTTGTCAGGGCGGACGCCACGGCCGATTGAGCCCGCCGATTGAGCGGTCGTAGCGGCTAGATGGCCCGCAGCTGATATGTGCGGGACAATTGGACGGGTGAAGTCGGCTAGACCGTCGTCTCTTCAAGGAGGACGCTTCCGACATGAAGGCCGTCGTGATGGCCGGAGGCGAAGGCACACGCCTTCGCCCGATGACCTCAAGCATGCCCAAGCCGCTCCTGCCCGTGGCCAATCGGCCGATCATGGAGCATGTGCTGAGGCTGCTCAAAAGGCATGGGCTCACTGAGACCGTCGTGACCGTGCAGTTCCTGGCGTCACTCGTCAAGAACTACTTCGGTGACGGCGAAGAACTCGGCATGGAGCTGACCTATGCCAACGAGGAGAAGCCACTCGGTACCGCCGGGAGTGTGAAGAACGCGGAAGAGGCCCTCAAGGACGACGCGTTCCTGGTCATCTCCGGTGATGCGCTCACCGACTTCGACCTCACCGAGCTGATCAATTTCCACAAGGAGAAAGGCGCGCTCGTCACGGTCTGCTTGACGCGTGTCCCCAATCCGCTGGAATTCGGCATCACGATCGTCGACGAAGAGGGCAAGGTAGAGCGCTTTCTGGAGAAGCCGACGTGGGGTCAGGTCTTCTCCGACACGGTGAACACGGGCATCTATGTGATGGAGCCCGAGGTCTTCGACTACGTCGAGGCCGATGTCTCCGTCGACTGGTCCGGTGATGTCTTCCCGCAGTTGATGAAGGAAGGCAAGCCCGTCTTCGGCTATATCGCCGAGGGGTACTGGGAGGACGTCGGCACGCACGAGAGCTACGTCAAGGCCCAGGCCGACGTACTCGAAGGCAAGGTCGACGTAGATATCGACGGGTTCGAGATCTCGCCGGGTGTCTGGGTCGCCGAGGGCGCGGAGGTTCATCCCGACGCCGTTCTGCGCGGGCCCCTCTACATCGGGGACTACGCCAAGGTCGAGGCGGACGCGGAGATCCGTGAGCACACCGTCGTCGGCTCGAACGTCGTGGTGAAGACAGGTGCCTTCCTGCACAAGGCCGTTCTCCACGACAACGTGTACATCGGCCAGCACAGCAACCTCCGCGGCTGCGTGATCGGCAAGAACACCGACATCATGCGGGCCGCGCGGATCGAGGACGGCGCCATCATCGGCGATGAGTGCCTGGTCGGTGAGGAATCGATTGTTCAGGGCAATGTGCGGGTCTACCCGTTCAAGACGATCGAGGCCGGCGCGTTTGTCAACACCTCCGTCATCTGGGAGTCTCGCGGCCAGGCCCATCTCTTCGGGGCGCGCGGAGTCTCCGGGATCCTCAACGTCGAGATCACGCCCGAGCTGGCCGTACGCCTGGCCGGGGCCTATGCGACGACCCTCAAGAAGGGGTCGACCGTCACAACGGCCCGTGACCACTCCCGTGGTGCGCGTGCGCTGAAGCGGGCGGTGATCTCCGCGCTCCAGGCCAGCGCCATCGACGTACGCGACCTGGAGAACGTACCGCTGCCGGTGGCCCGGCAGCAGACCGCGCGGGGCAGTGCCGGCGGCATCATGATCCGGACCTCTCCCGGTGTGCCCGACTCTGTCGACATCATGTTCTTCGACGGGGAGGGAGCCGACCTGTCGCAGGGCAGCCAGCGCAAGCTGGACCGGGTGTTCGCGCGGCAGGAGTACCGCAGGGCGTTCCCCGGTGAGATCGGGGACCTGCACTTCCCGTCCAGCGTCTTCGACTCGTACACCGGGTCGCTGCTGCGGAATGTCGACACCACCGGGATCGCGGATTCCGGGCTCAAGGTCGTCGTGGACGCGTCCAACGGCAGTGCCGGTCTCGTCCTGCCCAGCCTGCTGGGCAAGCTCGGCGTCGACTCACTGACGATCAACCCCGGTCTCGATGAGTCGCGGCCCACCGAGACGGCCGAGACGCGCCGTTCCGGGATGGTGCGGCTCGGGGAGATCGTGGCTTCCGCGCGCGCGGCGTTCGGTGTGCGGTTCGACCCCGTGGGCGAGCGGCTGTCCCTGGTCGACGAGAAGGGGCGGATCATCGAGGACGACCGGGCGCTGCTCGTCATGCTCGACCTGGTGGCGGCCGAGCGGCGCAGTGGCCGGGTCGCGCTGCCGGTGACGACGACACGGATCGCCGAACAGGTGGCCGCCTACCACGGCACTCAGGTCGAGTGGACGACCACATCGCCCGACGACCTCACGCGCGTGGGGCGTGACGATTCGACGATCTTCGGTGGCGACGGGCGCGGTGGGTTCATCGTGCCGGAGTTCAGCAGCGTCTTCGACGGCACCGCCGCCTTCGTACGGCTGATCGGTCTGGTGGCGCGTACGCAGCTCACGCTCAGCCAGATCGACGCGCGCATCCCGCGCGCGCATGTGCTCAAGCGTGACCTCGCGACCCCATGGGCCGTGAAGGGGCTCGTGATGCGCCGGGTTGTGGAGGAGGCGGGCGACCGGTCTGTCGACACCACCGACGGTGTGCGGGTCGTGGAGAGCGACGGTCGCTGGGTGCTGGTGCTGCCCGACCCGGCGGAGGCCGTGACCCACCTCTGGGCCGAGGGCCCGGACGACACGTCCGCGCAGGCGCTCCTGGACGAGTGGTCGGCGGTCGTGGACAGCGCCGGCCGCTGATCCGTCGTACCGCCCGAAGTCGACACCTCGTATCACCCGAAAGGGATCAGTGTGTCGTGCCGGACAGCGCCCCGCGTGGGCGTTGTCCGGCACGTGGGTGGGGCCATTCGGAGGTAACGGCGCCAACGTGCGACGATGTGCGGCATGCCGCAGCAGCCCCCCGTTCGGAGGAACCCGTCGTCGCGCCTTCCGCGCCTGGACGCCTCCATGTCGCTGCTCACCAACGTCATGGACCACAGCCTCGACGAGGGGTACGCGGAAGCGGCGGCCAGGAAGAAGGCGCAGGGGGCGACCGGCCTGCCGCGCACGCTGCGCTCGAAGCTGGGCCTCGCGGCAGGACTCGTCCTCGCGGCCCTGGTGGTGACCGTGGGGGCCGCTCAGGCGCGTGTGGCGGCGCCGGTCGTCGCCAAGGAGCGCGAGGAACTGATCGACCGCATCGACCGGGAGACCGCGGCGGCCGACAAGCTGGAGAAGAACGTCGACACCCTGCGTGACGACGTCGGTGCCCGGCAGCGTGAAGCTCTCAAGAGGGACGGCGGCGCCCAGGTCGACCTGATGGGCATCCTCTCCGGAGCGAGTGCCGTGCAGGGTCCGGGAGTCAAACTCACCGTGGACGACGCGAAATCCGCCGACCAGGGCGGCGGTGGACCGCGGGAGAGCGCCGGCTTCTCCGACACCGGTCGGCTGCGCGACCGCGACATGCAACGCGTCGTCAACGGACTCTGGCAGTCCGGCGCCGAGGCGATCTCCATCAACGGACAGCGGCTGACCGCCCTGTCCGCGATCCGCGCCGCGGGCGACGCGATACTGGTCGACAACCGGCCCCTCGTGCCCCCGTACACGGTGCTCGCGGTGGGGGACGGGCAGCGGCTGAGCACACGGTTCCAGAACAGCGCCGACGGCCAGTATCTGCATGCCCTCCAGGAGAACTTCGGCATCAGGACCGGGATTTCCGCTCAGGACGATCTCCAGCTGCCTGCCGCACCGAGCGTGATCGTACGAACAGCAGAGCCGAGAGCAGAGAAGGGCACATCGTGATCGCCGTACTGGGCCTCGTCGTGGGAGTCGTGGTCGGAATTCTGGTCCAGCCTGAAGTTCCCGCGGTCGTCGAGCCGTACCTTCCGATCGCCGTGGTCGCGGCGCTGGACGCCGTGTTCGGAGGGCTGCGGGCGATGCTCGACGGGATCTTCGACGACAAGGTCTTCGTGGTGTCGTTCCTGTCCAATGTCGTCGTGGCGGCCCTGATCGTGTTCCTGGGTGACGAGTTGGGCGTAGGCGCCCAACTGTCCACCGGTGTGGTCGTCGTACTCGGTATCCGTATCTTCTCCAACGCTGCCGCGATCCGGCGGCATGTGTTCCGAGCGTGAGGCCGATGGGTACGGAGCCGATGGGTACGGACGAGACGCCCGAGCCGCACCTGCGCAGGGAACTGCCCCCCGAGGTTCCGGTGGAGCCCTCCCGCGAAACCGACGACCCCGCGCGCGGGGCGGACGATTCCGCGCCCGGTGACGGCGTGGCCGAGCAGCCGGGACCACCCAGGCTGTCCGGCAGACAGCGGCTGGTGAAGGGGCTGTGGCCGCCGCGGTTCAGCCGTGCGCAGCTCATCGTGGCGCTGCTCCTCGCCGGTCTGGGCTTCGGGCTCGCGATCCAGGTCGCGTCCACGAGCGACAACAGCGCGCTGCGCGGAGCCCGGCAGGAAGATCTGGTGCGCATCCTCGATGAACTGGATGACCGTACGCAACGTCTTGAGGATGAGAAGCAGCGTCTGGAAGATCAGCGCACCGAGCTGGAGAACAGCTCCGACCGGGCCGAGGAAGCACGTAAACAGACGATCGAGCGGGAGAAACAACTCGGCATCCTGGCGGGCACCGTGGCAGCCCAGGGGCCGGGCATCACGATGACCATCAGCGACACGGAGGGGACGGTCAAGGCGCACATGCTGCTCGACGCGATCCAGGAACTGCGCGCGGCGGGAGCCGAGGCGATCCAGGTCAACGACGTACGGGTGGTCGCCGGGACCTATCTCACGGACGGCGACGGCGGTGGGGTGAGTGTCGACGGCCGGAAGATCAGCCAGCCGTACAGTTTCAAGGTGATCGGCAAGCCACAGGACCTGGAACCGGCACTCAACATCCCGGGCGGAGTGGTGCAGACTTTGGAGAAGGAGCAGGCCACGGTCACACTGACCCGCTCGGAGAAGATCATTGTTGACGCCTTGCGACCGGCGAAGCAGCCTGACTACGCTCGGTCGTCCTCCCGGTGAACCGGAGGTGCATGGTGGCCACCCGGCGAGGGCATGAGGTTGCGGGGGGTCGGCGCACCGGAAGAGGGGTGCGTGGTGGAAACTGTCCGGTGGGTACGGACGTTGTGAAGATGTCCGGGTCGGCAGGTGTGTGCAGTCAGGGTTCGTCCTGCCCCACGGGCGGGTCTGTTTCGGTCAAGGGGAATCGCCCGTGAAGTTGTTTGCGAAGTTGTTCGGCAAGAGTTCACGCGAGGACGGCGGCAGTGCCTCCGCCCGGCATCGTGCTCCTCGCCATGGAGACGCAGAGGGGCAGTCGGGCGACCGTCCGCTGTTCCGTGATCAGGTCGCTGCACCGGGTAGCGACATTTCGGGCGGACAGGGCGCGTCCTCTGTTGACCCTGCCGCATCCGGCCGCATAGGTTTCGGGGAACCGTCAACCTCAAGTACGGGTGGAGGGTTTGCCCCCGACCCGTACGCGTCCCATGCCCCCCAGGGGCAGCCGCGGCAGGAGGGTCCATCCATGGCCTTGGTGTGTACGAGGTGCGGGAACCGAAACGCGGAAGCAAGCCGTTTCTGCTCGAACTGCGGTGCGCCGCTGCGCGGCGCGGCGCCGGAGCGTCCGTCCGAGACGACCTCGACGATCTCCATCTCGGGCCTTGAGGCGTACGACGCCGAGGTCACCGGCCAGACCATGACGCCGTCGCTGTCGCCGGAGGCCCAGGCCGCCGTCGACGCGCTGCCGCTCGGTTCGGCGCTGCTCGTCGTCCGCCGGGGTCCCAACTCCGGCAGCCGCTTCCTGCTCGACGGGGAGCTGACCACGGCCGGCCGGCACCCGCAGAGCGACATCTTCCTGGACGACGTGACCGTGTCCCGGCGGCATGTGGAGTTCCGGCGCGGCCCCGACGGCTCGTTCACGGTGTCGGACGTCGGCAGCCTCAACGGCACATATGTCAACCGAGAGCGGATCGACGCGGTCCCGCTGTCGAACGGCGACGAGGTCCAGATCGGCAAGTACCGACTGGTCTTCTACGCGAGCCAGCGGGGCATCTGACCCCCGGGAAGGTACATGCTTCACACACCGAGCGGCGGTGCGGGCCACGGCACCGCCGCCACGGACGGTCGGCTGATGAGCATCGGCACCGTGCTGAGCACGCTGCGGGACGAGTTTCCCGAGGTGACGATCTCCAAGATCCGTTTCCTGGAGTCCGAGGGGCTCATCGAGCCCCAGCGCACACCCTCCGGGTATCGCAAGTTCAGCACCGAGGACGTCGAGCGGCTCGGTCACGTCCTCAGGATGCAGCGCGACCATTACCTGCCCCTCAAGGTGATCCGGGAGTATCTGGAAGCCTTGGAGCGCGGTGAGGCCGTACAGCTGCCATCCCTGGGACGGCAGCGCGACACGGCGGACGGACAGCGTCCGGGTGCCTTCGACGCCCCGACTGTCGCGCGCGTGGGCCGCGACGAGCTGCTCGCCGCCGCCGGGATCGACGAGGCGGAACTCGCCGAATGGGAGTCCTACGGCCTGCTCGCCCCCTTGCCGGAGGGCGGATACGACGCGGAGGCGGTCACCGTCGCCACGCTCGTGGTGGAACTGGGCAGGTTCGGGATCGAACCACGGCATCTGCGCGCGATGAAGGCGTCGGCGGAGCGTGAGGCCGGCCTCGTGGACCAGGTCGTGGCACCGCTGCGGCGGCACCGCAACCCGCAGACCAGGGCACACGCCGAAGCCCGCACCAAGGAACTGGCCGAGCTGACCGTACGGCTGCACTCGGCCCTGGTACAGACCGCCCTCGGCGTCCGACTGCCCTGATCACAGGCCCTGGGGAGCCCGCCGGGGCGCCGCTTCCATTGCCCGCCCATGGGGTGCCCGACTACCCAAAGGTGCCGGGCACGGCCTAGGGTTGCTGTGTGAACGAGCTCGACGTCGTAGGTGTCCGGGTCGAAATGCCCTCCAACCAACCGATCGTGCTCCTGCGAGAAGTGGGAGGCGACCGTTACCTCCCCATCTGGATCGGGCCGGGGGAGGCGACTGCCATCGCCTTCGCGCAGCAGGGCATGGCCCCCGCGCGACCGCTGACCCACGACCTGTTCAAGGACGTGCTGGAGGCCGTCGGGCAGGAGCTGACCGAAGTGCGCATCACCGATCTGCGGGAAGGCGTTTTCTACGCCGAGCTGGTGTTCGCGAGCGGGGTCGAGGTGAGCGCACGCCCCTCCGACGCCATAGCGCTGGCCCTGCGGACCGGTACGCCGATCTACGGCAGTGACGGTGTGCTCGACGACGCCGGGATCGCCATCCCGGACGAGCAGGAGGACGAGGTCGAGAAGTTCCGCGAGTTCCTCGACCAGATCTCTCCCGAGGACTTCGGCACCAACAGCCAGTGAGAAACTGGACGGCGGCCTTCACGCCATTCGGCTAGCCTTTCCCCGCGGTGGGATACGGGAAACCACTCGTAGGGTGATTATCACTCGGCGTGGCGAGTGTGGCGATCGTTGACGCACCCCGAGTGACTGCCTACCTTCGAGAAGGCAGGTCAAGGACGGAGGTCGGCGTGAGAAGCAGCGGCGACGGTACGGCTGGGGGTGCCCCCGGATTGAGCTCGGGGGAAGGCGGCCCGTACGCGCTCCACAGCGGTCAGGCCGGTCGAGTTCCGACCCGGCCTTCGGCTGTGTCGATGGACGGCGGCGCGCCGTCCGAACAGGTCGGCTACCGGGGCCCCACGGCCTGCGCGGCAGCGGGCATCACCTACCGCCAGCTCGATTACTGGGCCCGTACGGGCCTGGTCGAGCCGAGTGTGCGGGCCGCCTACGGCTCAGGGACACAGCGCCTCTACAGCTTCCGGGACGTCGTCGTCCTCAAGGTCGTGAAGCGGTTCCTGGACACCGGTGTCTCGCTCCAGAACATCCGGACCACCGTCCGGCACCTGCGGGAGCGCGGTTTCACGGATCTGGAACGCATGACGCTGATGAGCGATGGCGCGACGGTCTACGAGTGCACCTCGCCCGACGAGGTCCACGACCTGCTCCAGGGCGGCCAGGGCGTCTTCGGAATCGCCGTCGGCGTGGTGTGGCGGGACGTCGAGAGCGCGCTGTCGCAGCTGCACGGCGAGCGGGTCGACACCGGAGAGACGCTGGTCGGCAACAACCCGGCCGATGAGCTGGCACGGCGGCGTCACCGGGCGGTCTGAGCGGTCGGCCGGGCTCCGAGCGGTGCGGAACGGGGTCCGGAGGTGTACGGAAAGGGCCCCGAGCTGTGCGGAACGGGGTCCTGAGCGGCGGTCGGCGCCCCGGCGGTGGCGCTTCGCCAGGGCATTGTCAGTGGCGTAGGGCAGCATCGGAGATGTGAGAAGCGAGCCCACCATCCTGCATCTGGACATGGATGCCTTCTACGCCTCGGCGGAGCAGGCGGCCAAGCCCAGCCTGCGCGGAAAAGCGGTGGTGGTGGGCGGCCTGGGGCCGCGCGGTGTGGTGGCCACCGCCTCCTACGAGGCACGGCGCTTCGGAGTGCACTCCGCCATGCCCATGGCCCAGGCCCGCAGACTCGCGCCGAACGCCGCGTATCTCGTCCCCCGCTTCGCCTTCTACCGCGAGATCAGCGAGCGGGTGATGGGGCTGCTGCGGGAGCTGTCGCCGCTGGTGGAGCCCCTCAGCCTCGATGAGGCGTTCGTCGATCTGGAGGCCGGTGGGACCGCCTGGGACGCGGTGTCCGCGCAGACCACGGGGGAGCGGCTGCGCGCGGACATCAGGGCGGTGACCGGACTGACCGGATCCGTGGGGCTCGCCGCGTCCAAGATGCTCGCGAAGATCGGCTCGGAAGAGGCCAAGCCGGACGGCCTGGTGCTGATAGAGCCCGGCACCGAGCGCGCCCTGCTGGCCCCCATGTCCGTACGCACCCTGCCCGGCGTCGGGCCCGCCACCGGGGACCATCTGCGGCGCGCCGGGATCACCACGGTCGGGGAGATGGCCGAGGCGGGCGAGGACGAACTGGTACGGCTGCTCGGCAAGGCCCATGGGACCGCGCTGTACGCGATGGCGCACGCGCGGGACGAGCGGCCCGTCGTCGCCGAGCGGGAGACGAAATCGGTGTCCGTCGAGGACACCTACGACGTCGACATCCACGACCGCGTGCGGGTGCGCCTGGAGGTGCAGCGACTCGCCGACCGGTGCGTCCAGCGGCTGCGGGCCGCCGGGCACTCGGGGCGGACCGTCGTGCTCAAGGTCCGCAGATACGACTTCTCGACGCTCACCCGGTCCGAGACGCTGCGCGGGCCCACCGACGACCCCGCGGTGGTCCGGGAGGCGGCAGGGCGGCTCCTGGAGTCCGTGGACACCACCGGAGGCGTACGGCTGCTCGGGGTCGGGGTCAGCGGGCTCGCCGACTACACACAGGAGGATCTGTTCGCGCAGGCCGCCGCCGCGTCCGCCGCAGCGTCCGCCACCGTGTCGGAATCGGTCGCGGAGCACCCGTCGGCCCATGACGAGGGTGGGCCGGGCGAGGAATCGGCCGGCGACGCGACGGCCCACCCGGCGGGCGGTGACGCGCTCGCCCCGCCCGGTTCGGAAACGGGTGCCGAGCCCAGGGCCGAACGGCGCTGGGCGGCCGGGCACGACGTGCTGCACGCCACCTACGGGCAGGGATGGGTCCAGGGCAGCGGGGTGGGCAGGGTGACGGTCCGGTTCGAGACGCCGGACTCGGCTCCCGGGCGCGTACGGACCTTCCGTACGGACGACCCGGATCTGGAGCCCGCGGATCCGGTTTCGGTGGTGTCGGCGGTGGCGGAGGAGCGGTCACCGGTAACCACTGAGTCCACAGAACCTGTGTCTGCGGAACCCTCGCCCACGCAACCCCGTTCGGCTCAGCGGACCGCCGGGCCGCCCTCCGGTGGCTCCTCCCCGGATCCGGCGATATGACCGAAGTCCCGGTCGGGTGGCGGCGCGGATCCGGGGGCCGCGATGTCCAGGCCGTAGTGGTGGTAGAGCTGAAGCTCCTGCTCGGGGGAGAGATGCCGGCCGACGCCGAAATCGGGGGCGTCCTTGATCAGGGCCCGGTCGAAGGGGACGCGCAGGGTGCCTTCCACCAGCTCACTGGGCTCCAATGGCACAAAGGCGTCACGGCTGAACAACCCTGTCCTTATGGCCGCCCACTCCGGGACGCCGGTCGCGTCGTCGAGATAGACCTCGTCGATCGTGCCGATCTTCGTGCCGGTGCGGTCGAACGCCTTGCGGCCGATCAGGTTGCGCGGATCGATGTCGGTCTGCACGGGCCCTCCAACTGATCGCAACTCATCCCTAAGCCCTCGTAAAGACTACGAAAGAGCACATTGCGGCAGGCGGCCACTCGAAGCTTCGTGCGGGGGCCTCGCTGGTAGGCTGGCAAACGGCTGTTGACCCTGTGCGGGAGAGCTTCCCGGTAGCGACCGGGAGCGCCGAAGGAGCAAATCCTCCCCGGAATCTCTCAGGCCCCAGTACCGCACGGGTGAGGTCACTCTGGAAAGCAGGGCGGGAGTCGCAAGCCCCCGACCTCACCGACGGTGAAAGCCGGCGCGCCCCCGGGCGAGCCGGTGAAGCTCTCAGGTTGAGATGACAGAGGGGGAGGCCGTCCGGGCACCGCTGCCGTGGTGCCCCACGAAGGTCGCGTGAGACCAGGAGGCCCCCGCCATGAACGCCCACCGCATTCCGCTTTCCCGACTCGAACAGGGCATTCCGTTTGAACGGCGTCATATCGGGCCCGACGCCGAGGCCCGCGCCAAGATGCTCGCGCAGGTCGGGTACGGCTCGCTGGACGAACTGACGGCGACCGCGGTACCGGAAGTGATCAGGAGCGCCGAGGCCCTGGACCTGCCCGGCGCCCGCACGGAGGCCGAGGTCCTCACCGAACTGCGCGCCCTGGCGGACCGGAACGATGTTCTGGGTTCCATGATCGGCCTCGGCTACTACGGCACCTTCACGCCGCCGGTCGTACTGCGCAACGTCATGGAGAACCCGGCCTGGTACACCGCGTACACGCCGTACCAGCCGGAGATCTCGCAGGGGCGCCTCGAAGCGCTGTTGAACTTCCAGACCATGGTCGCGGAGCTGACCGGACTGCCGACCTCCGGTGCCTCGCTCCTGGACGAGGGCACGGCCGCCGCCGAGGCGATGGCGCTGTCCCGGCGGATGGGCAAGGTCAAGGACGGTGTCTTCCTGGTCGACGCCGACACCCTGCCGCAGACCGTCGCCGTGATCCGCACCCGGGCCGAACCGACCGGGGTCGAGGTCGTCGTGGACGACCTGTCGTCCGGGATCCCCACCGCGATCGCCGAGCGCGGAGTCGTCGGCGTCCTGCTCCAGTACCCGGGTGCCTCCGGTGCCGTACGCGAGCTGCGGACCGTCATCGAGCAGGCCCATGAACTCGGGGCGGTCGTCACCGTCGCCGCCGATCTGCTCGCGCTCACCCTGCTGACCTCGCCCGGCGAGCTGGGCGCCGACATCGCCGTCGGCACCACCCAGCGGTTCGGCGTCCCGATGGGCTTCGGCGGGCCGCACGCCGGATACATGGCGGTCCGCGAGAAGTTCGCCCGCAGCCTGCCCGGCCGTCTCGTCGGCGTCTCGGTGGACCGTGACGGCAACCAGGCGTACCGGCTCGCGCTCCAGACCCGTGAGCAGCACATCCGCCGCGAGAAGGCCACCAGTAACATCTGCACCGCTCAGGTGCTGCTCGCCGTGATGGCCGGAATGTACGCCGTCTACCACGGTCCCGACGGGCTGCGGACGATCGCCCGCCGCACCCACCGCTACGCCACACTCCTCGCCGAAGGGCTGAAGGCCGCCGGCGTCGAGATCGTGCACGGCGCCTACTTCGACACCCTGACCGCCCGGGTGCCCGGCGAGGCCGCGCGGATCGTCGCCGCCGCGCGCGAGGACGGCGTCAACCTCCGGCTCGTGGACGCCGACCACATCGGCATCGCCTGCGACGAGACCACCAACCGGGCCCAACTGGGCGCCGTATGGACCGCGTTCGGCGCCGAGGCCGACATCGACGCACTCGACGCGAGTGCCGCCGACGCGCTCCCGGACGAACTGCTGCGCACCGACGACTACCTCACACACCCCGTCTTCCACCAGTACCACTCCGAGACGGCGATGCTGCGCTATCTGCGCCGGCTCGCCGACCGGGACTACGCGCTCGACCGCGGCATGATCCCGCTGGGCTCCTGCACCATGAAGCTCAACGCGACCACGGAGATGGAGCCGGTCACCTGGCCGGAGTTCGGCCAGATGCACCCCTTCGCGCCCGCCGAGCAGGCGCAGGGCTATCTCACGCTCATCCGTGAGCTGGAGGAGCGGCTCGCCGAGGTCACCGGGTACGACAAGGTGTCCCTCCAGCCCAATGCCGGTTCGCAGGGCGAACTCGCGGGACTGCTCGCCGTGCGGGGGTACCACCGCGCCAACGGCGACGACCGGCGCACGATCTGCCTGATCCCGTCCTCCGCGCACGGCACGAACGCAGCGAGCGCGGTCATGGCCGGGATGAAGGTCGTCGTCGTGAGGACCGCCGACGACGGTGAGATCGACGTGGACGACCTGCGGGCCAAGATCGAGCAGTACCGCGAGGAACTCGCCGTACTGATGATCACCTACCCGTCCACGCACGGTGTGTTCGAGGAGCATGTCGCCGACATCTGCGCCGCCGTGCACGACGCCGGCGGTCAGGTCTACGTCGACGGCGCAAACCTCAACGCCCTTGTGGGCCTTGCCAAGCCGGGCCACTTCGGCGGCGATGTCTCGCACCTCAACCTGCACAAGACGTTCTGCATCCCGCACGGCGGCGGCGGCCCCGGCGTCGGTCCCGTCGGCGTCCGCGCCCACCTCGCGCCGTATCTGCCGAACCACCCGCTCCAGCCCGCCGCCGGGCCCGAGACGGGCGTCGGACCGATCTCGGCCGCTCCCTGGGGCTCGGCGGGCATCCTGCCGATCTCGTGGGCATACGTGCGGCTCATGGGCGGTGAGGGACTGAAGCGGGCCACCCAGGTCGCCGTGCTGTCCGCGAACTACGTGGCCAAGCGCCTCGAACCGCACTACCCGGTGCTCTACACCGGTCCCGGCGGGCTCGTCGCGCACGAGTGCATCATCGATCTGCGCCCGCTGACCAAGGCGACCGGAGTCAGCGTCGACGATGTCGCCAAGCGGCTCATCGACTACGGATTCCACGCGCCGACGATGTCGTTCCCGGTCGCCGGCACGCTGATGATCGAGCCGACCGAGAGCGAGGACCTGGGTGAACTTGACCGGTTCTGCGACGCGATGATCGCGATCCGCGCGGAGATCGAGAAGGTCGGCTCCGGGGCCTGGCCCGCCGAGGACAACCCCCTGCGCAACGCGCCGCACACCGCGCGGGCCCTGTCCGGCGACTGGGAGCACGCCTACGCGCGCGAGGAGGCCGTTTTCCCGGCGGGAGTCTCGCCCGCCGACAAGTACTGGCCGCCGGTCCGCCGGATCGACCAGGCGTACGGGGACCGTAACCTTGTGTGCTCCTGCCCGCCGTTGGACGCCTACGAGGACTGAGCGTGGCTCGCGCGCGGGGCGTCGTCCCGCGCGCGGGGGACATGCGTCGGGGCCGGTCCGGGTGTGGATTCCGGAGCGGCCCCTGTTCGTTCGTCACCGGGCTGTCTGTGCGCGGTGCGTGCTGCGTGTTGTGTTGTAGCCGTGCGTCGTGCCCGTATGTCGTGTCTGCGCTGTGCTGACGTGTTGTGCCTGTGTGTGACGGTCAGGCGGCGGTCATGATCTCGTCGGCGCCCAGCCCCAACGGGCGGTGCGGGGCGATGACCTGGCCGTTCGGCAGCAGCTCACCGGTGTCCTCGAAGAGCAGGACGCCGTTGCACAGGAGGCTCCAGCCCTGTTCGGGATGGTGCGCGACATGGAGCGCGGCCTCACGGTCGGCGGAATCTGCTGACGGGCACAGTGGCTGGTGCTGGCACATGGAAGGGTTCTTTCGCTGCGGATTGATGTGTGTCCTGCGGCTCGATGCATTGGTCATGGCCGCCCCCCGTATCTTCGGTCCGGTCCCAGTGTTGCCCTACGGGCGTGATTCCGCAGGGATTTCGTGGCAGCGGTTCTTACTGCTTAGAGACGTATCACCCGTGCGGACGGTTCAGCCAACCGCACTGTCCCTTCGGGGGGTTCGCAGTGGCCGAACCGGGCTAGTCATCGCGGGTCGTCGACGCCGGGTGCCGTCGAAGCCGGGTGCCGTCGAGGTCGGGACCGTCGAGGTCGGCGTACGCGAACGAGCCCGGCCCCGGCACAGTGTGCCAGGGACCGGGCTCGGCCGTGCGGTTCTCGTCAGGCGGGCGAACTCAGGAGCGGTGCGGGCGTCAGCCGTAGACCGAGGACGGGCAGCAGTTCGGCGACGTGATGCGGGCGGTGGGCCGCGATGCCGGGCGGTGCCGGTGCCAGCGGGACGAGCAGATCGGTCGGCGCGGGGCGTCCTTCGGCGCCGTCGGCCGCGCAGTCGCCGTGCAGCCACAGCGTGAGCATGTACAGCTCGGGGACCGACAACAGGCGTGCCTGGTAGGACGACTTGAGGCTCTCCGCCTGGCCGAGTGCCTTCTCCGTCGAGGCGATGTAGGGGCCCTCGAAGAAGTGCGAGAACGCCCAGCCGTCCGGTGTCAGGGTGGTGTCGGCCGCCGCCACGGACTGGCCGCCGTGGCGGATCAGGAAGCGCCAGCCCGCGAGCCGTGTGGGCGACGGGCCGCCGGACCCCAGACGGTCCAGTACGTGTACGGGTAGCGGGACTTCGGCGGTGACGGGTCCCTGGGCGGACCGCAGGGACGGGGTTCGGGCCTCACGGACAGCCGTGGGGGAACCGAGTGCCGCGAGAACGCTGCGCAGGGCAGGCGCGGGAGCAGGTGGGACATGCAGCGGCATGGTGGGTCGCCTCTCATCCACAGGCAGGCGGAAACAGGCAGGCGGAACACGGGGCAAGTGCGGACGACGCTGTCAGCTCTCGGGACCGGAGAGGGGCGGGGACATGACGGGGGACAAGACGGTCATGACCGCGGGCACGAACTCCCGGTCTCGCCAGCGAAGTTTATACGACACGTGTTCGTACAGTGTTTCCGCTAGCTCTCCGCGACCTAATGAGCAAGGCGTATTTCGGTCGCCGAAATGAGGGTTTTCTGACGATTCTCCGCGCACCCGACGCTGTGACCTCGGGCGACTTTCCGCAGCGGACGGCTGATTCTCGTCGGCATATTTCGCCAGGGTTCCGCAGGGCAAAACCGTGCAGTGGCCATTGCCCGGTGAATGTGCCCCGGTGTGACCGCCCCCACAGTAGCGTCCCCCGATGGCCTACGGTGGCGTTATCGATCACATTGCCTGGGCATCATCACCGGGTGACACAGCGGCCGGGATGCCGGGCTGCCCATTCGAGGAGGGATGCTTCGATGGGGGAGAAGGTCGTGGCAGGCGCGTTCGACCTGTCCGATCGGCAGCAGTACCGCAGGAAGCTCCGGCAGTGTCTGTCGGGGCTCGGGAGGCTGTTGGAGGAGGAGCGCTTCGACCGGCCCAAGAACCTGATGGGACTGGAGATCGAGCTGAATCTCGCCGGGCCGGACGGTCTGCCGAGAATGATGAATGCGCAAGTACTTGAGCGGATCGCGAGCCATGATTTCCAGACCGAACTCGCGATGTTCAATCTCGAAGTGAATATCGCCCCGCACCGGCTCGGCGGCCGGGTTCTCGACCGGCTCGCCGAGGAACTGCGCACCGGACTCGCGTACGCGCACCGGAAAGCGAACGAGGTCGACGCGGGAATCGTGATGATCGGTATTCTGCCGACCCTCGCCCAGCGCGATCTGGTCTCGGCGAATCTCTCAGCGGTCGACCGGTACACGCTGCTCAACGACCAGATCGTCGCCGCGCGGGGCGAGGACTTCGCGCTCGACATCGACGGCGTCGAGCGGCTGAGCTGCACCTCCGCGTCCATCGCGCCGGAAGCCGCCTGTACCTCCGTGCAGTTGCATCTCCAGGTGACGCCGGCCCGGTTCGCGGATGTGTGGAACGCGGCGCAGGCGGTGGCCGCCGTACAGGTGGCACTTGGTGCCAACTCGCCGTTCCTGTTCGGACATGAGCTGTGGCGTGAGTCGCGTCCGCCGCTCTTCCAGCAGTCCACCGACACGCGTCCGCCCGAACTCCAGGCGCAGGGCGTGCGGCCCCGCACCTGGTTCGGAGAGCGCTGGATCGATTCCGCGCACGATCTGTTCGAGGAGAATCTGCGGTACTTCCCGCCGCTGCTGCCCATCTGCGACGAGGAGGACCCGACGGCCGTGCTCGACGAGGGCGGGGTACCGACCCTCGCCGAACTCGTCCTGCACAACGGCACCGTCTACCGCTGGAACCGCCCGGTCTACGGCATCGCGGACGGCGTACCGCATCTGCGGGTCGAGAACCGGGTGCTGCCCGCCGGGCCGACCGTCACGGACGTCGTCGCCAACGCCGCGTTCTACTACGGCGTCGTACGGGCCCTCGCCGAGGACTCCCGGCCCGTGTGGTCCCGGTTGCCCTTCGAGGCGGCGGCGGCCAACTTCGACGCCGCGTGCCGGTACGGCATCGACGCCGAGCTGGAGTGGCCGCGGCGGGTACGGCACGGCGGTACCGCGAAGGTGCCCGCGGTCCAGCTCGTACGGGACGAGTTGCTGCCGTTGGCCGCGGCCGGGCTGGACGCGTGGGGTGTCGAGCCCGCCGACCGGGACTTCTATCTCGGGGTGATCGAGGAGCGGTGCGCGCTGCGGATGAACGGCGCCGCGTGGCAGGCCGCCACCTTCCACCGGGCGCTGGAGAACGGTCTGGAGCGGGACGCGGCGCTCGCCGCCACCACGCGCCGGTACGCCGAGCTGATGCACGCCGGGGATCCGGTGCACATGTGGCCGGTGGGGTTGCCGCAACCGGCGATGCCTCTGGGGTGACCGGGAGTCGGCGTTGGGTCAGCATGGGGTTGGCGTCCGGTCGGCGTTGGGCCGGCGTTGGGCCGGGGTTGGGCCGGGGTTGGGTCAGTATGTGGCCGGCGTCGGATCAGCTTTGGGTGCCGGCCGCGACGATCGCCTTCAGGATGACCGAGTGGATGTCCGCCGGGTCGCTGACCTGGTGGCCCGATCCACCGGTCGCCGCCGCGATCTGCTCGACCTCCTTCTTGTCCGCATCGGGTCCGACGGCGATGGCGATGAGCGGAACCGGGCGCTCCGGGTCGGTGAGTTCGGTCAGCTTCTTGATCAGGGAGGAGCGGGAGACACTGCCCGGGTCCTGGTTGACCCCGTCCGTGAGCACCACCAGGGCGTTGAACTTGCCGTTCACGAAAGACGAGACGGCCTTCTTGTAGGCCGCCAGTGTCGTGTCGTAGAGACCGGTCGCCCCGCCCGGTACGGGCTGGAGCGCGCCGAACGCCGCCGACAGCCGGTCGCGCTGCGTACCGCCGCCCTTGCGGTCGCCGAGCCGCGCGGTCGGCACCAGCTCGCGGTAGTCGCGGTCGCCGTCGAGCAGGGTCGAGAACTCCCAGAGCCCGATCTCGTCGTTGGGCGTGAACGTCGCGAGCGCTTGGAGCAGGGACGCCTTGGTGACCTCCATCCGGGACTGGTCGCGGCCCGGCACCAGTTCGGTCATCGACGCCGAGGTGTCCACGACGGTCGTGATGCGGGCGCTCTGGACGGTGATCGTCCACATTCCGAGGGTTTCCTGGACGTCCCGGTCCGAGACCTGCTCGGCCGCCGGATCCTCGTACGGCTGCGGGGACAGGCCGCCCGCGCCCTTCACCAGGGCCTTGGTCGGGGTGTCGGCCTTGGTGCGGAACCCGTGCTCCTCCAGGATGCGGAGCCCGTCGTCCTCGCCGAGCAGGGTCATGAAGCGGATCGCGGCGCGGGACTTGTCGGTCGTCAGGCGTGAGGCGTCGATCAGCGTGAACGGGTAGTCGAGCTGGGGCGATCCGTCCTTAGGGTAGAAGAGGTCCAGGCCGTCGCCGGTGTCGCCGGCGTCGTTGTGGGCGTACGACGCCTGCTCGGAGAGGATCAGCGCCTGATTGCGGCGCGGATTGCCCTCCTCGGTGCCGGACGAGCCGCGGGCGAGGGTGTCCAGGACCTGGGTGTCGCTGTCCGACGTCCGTTCGGAGAGCGCCTTCGCCATCGCCGCGGCCTGCGTCTCGCCTTCCGCCCCGCCTTCCGTCCCGCCCTTCGTGCCCGACGCCTTCGTGGAGGCCCCGAGCTTGGTCAGGGCGAGCAGTCCGGTGGCGCTGCGCGCGGGGTCGGCCGTACCGAGGCGCAATTTGTCGCCGGTCATCGCCGCGCCCGCCAACTCCGCCCACGAGTACGTCTTGTCGGGCCACCCGAGCGACTTCGCGGCCGACGGCACCATGGCGACACCGACCGGCGACGAGGCGATGTTCCCCGCCGCCGTCACCGGTGTGCCCTTGCCCCTGCCCTCGGCCGTGACCTGCCGCACCCACAGGTCCGAGTCGGGCACCCAGACGTCGAATCCGGCGGCGTCCCGGCCCGCCCGCAGGGAGTCCGCGATCTTGTACGCGTCCCGTGCCGTGACCTGTACGTCCAGACAGTGGCCGTCCGACGTGATCTCCTTGTCGCGGGCGAGGCCGGCCGCGGCCCGCAGGGCGGGAGCGATGTCGGGGGAGGCCGCGACGGTGAGAGGGACGGCTCGGGAGCGGCATGAATCGCTGGAGAGGAGGCCGGTACGGACGGCGGTCGCGGCACCTGCGGCGACGATGACCACGAGCACCGTGGCGATGGCGACGGTGCGACGACGGGCCCCCGGACGTGGCTCGATTACGCCCGTTTCCGATCCATCGGGCAAGCTGTGACGTCCCATGGCGGTGGTGCCCCTCCGTGATCAGCTCTTGAGCGGTACGCGGGGGAGAGGGGAGGTATGTCCATCGGTGTCCGCCTCTCCCGGCCCCCCGCACGCGATCTTCGTACCTGCATTCGAGACCCTAGCGGGGCGAGGATGTGTGTGAGGCGTGAATAGTCAACTGGAGGCAGGAGTGCAGGCGGAGGAGGGGCCGGTGGCCGAATCCTTTCCGAGTAGGCCGCTGTCGCGACGGATTCTGCGGAACGAGACGCTGATCGTTCTGGGACTGTCGCTCGGTGCGAGCGGAGTAGCCGCACTGATCAGCTTTGTCGGATCGGTCACCAAACCGGGGGGTCTGAAGGATCAGGCGGCCACACTCAACGCGTCGGCGGCGCCCGGCCGGCCGTGGCTCGACCTCGCATGGCAACTGTTCGGGATCGCGAGCGCGCTCGTCCCGGTGGCCCTGGTGGCGCACCTGCTGATGCGGGAGGGCGCCGGACTGCGGACGATCGGCTTCGACCGGACCAGACCCTGGCCGGACCTGGGGCGCGGTGCCGTGGTCGCGGCGGTGATCGGCAGCACCGGGATCGGGTTCTACCTCGCGGTACGGGCCCTGGGGTTCAACCTCACCGTGGTACCCGAGGCGCTGCCCGACGTGTGGTGGAAGTATCCGGTACTGATCCTCTCGGCGGTGCAGAACTCCGTCCTGGAGGAAGTCATCGTTGTCGGCTATCTGCTGCGCAGACTCGGGCAGTTGGGCTGGAGTCCGGGCACGGCGCTCGTCGCCAGTTCGGTGCTGCGTGGCTCGTACCACCTCTACCAGGGCATCGGTGGCTTCCTCGGCAATGTCGCGATGGGGGTGGTCTTCGTCTATCTCTACCGGCGCTGGGGCCGCGTCGGACCGCTGGTCGTCGCTCACGCACTGCTCGACATCGGGGCGTTCGTGGGGTACGCGCTGCTCGCGGGCAAGGTGGATTGGCTACCGACGCCGTGACACCCCAGCCATTCAGCGCTCCTTGAGTACTCCTTGAACATTCCTTGAGTACTTCTTGATTACTTCTTGAGTAATGGCTGAGCGCTACGCCAGCAACTCGCCGTCGATGACGGTGACCGCGTGGCCCGTGAGCAGGGTGCGGTCGCCGTTCAGCCGGGTACGGACGAGGCCGGAGCGGGCGGACGCCTGGAGTCCGGTCAGTGCGGCCCGGCCGAGGCGCCGCGACCAGAAGGGTGCCAGGGCCGTGTGCGCGCTGCCTGTCACGGGGTCCTCGGCGATGCCGACGCGCGGGAAGAAGCCACGCGACACGAAGTCGTAGCCGCCGGACGGGTCGTCCGCGCGGGCCGTCGCGATGATCCCGCGCTCGGAGTGCCGCACCAGGGCGGCGATATCGGGTGCGAGCCCCCGTACGGCCTTCTCGTCCGCCAGCTCGACCAGCAGATCCCCGAGCTGCGGCCCTGTGTCGTGCGCCGACAGCGGTACGGCGCCCAGGGCTTCGGCCAATCGGTCCGGTACGGCGACCTCGGTGAGCGGCGCGGTCGGGAAGTCCAGTGTGATGGCGCCGTCGTCGTGCGGCTCGGCCACGAGGACACCGCTACGGGTGGCGAACCGCACCGGACCGCTCACCGCCCCCGTCGACCGCAGGACATGCGCGGCGGCGAGGGTGGCGTGACCACACAGATCGACCTCGGTGACGGGCGTGAACCACCGCAACGCCCAGTCGGCTTCGGAGCCTGGGGGGAGGGGGTGGGCGAAGGCGGTCTCGGCGTGGTTGACCTCTGTCGCCACACGCTGGAGCCAGGCGTCGTCGGGGAACGAGCCGTTGGTGTCCCGGGGTTGAGGACCGGAAGTGGCCGGACTCCCTGGGGCGTCGAGGAGTAGGACCCCGGCCGGATTGCCGGCGAACGGGCGGTCGGTGAAGGCGTCGACGATTCGGATCCGCATGCTCTGACGGTAGGGGTGCGGTGGACCGGTCGGCCAAGGCCAATCCAAGGTGGTTGGACCCTTTTTGGCCCGGACGGCTCCCGAGCCCTTTTGGCGTGGCGGCTCCAGATCCGGATCCAGGTCAGGGGTTCTTCCGGTGTCTGCTGTGGCGTTGCCAGAGGGCGGCGGTGAAATTGGCGGGGATCAGGGCGAGCCAGCACCACAGGGCGGTGCTGGGGGACGCGAAGGCGATCGGGATGGTCGCGCCGAAGACCAGAGCCGGGGCGGCCAGGTCTCCGATGATGCGGTACGCGACGTCGTCCTCAAGGGGGCGGGCCAGGTGAGGGCGGCGCCAGATCGAGACGAACAGGGCGATGTGCAGCAGGTCGACGAGGGCCACCGTGGCGGCGTAGACGGCGACGGCGAGGGACTGCGACGCGTACTCGGACAGTATCGACGTCGGGAACGGGACCAGGGCGATGGCTCCCAGGCCGGCCAGGGTGAGCCGCAGCGACAGGGCGTCCACGCGCCGGGCGGTATGGAGGATCTGGCGGTGGTCGCGCCAGAAGCCCGCCAGGATGGCGAAGCTCAGCGCGTACGCGGCGATGTTGGGCAGCAACTTACGCACGGCGTCGTGGAATTGGGCCGTGTCCAGGTTCGCGGGCAGTCGGATGTCGAGCACGAGCAGGGTCATGGCGATGGCGAAGATGCCGTCGGACAGGGCGATCAGCCGGTCCGGATTCTTCTCGTCCGCGCTGCCGTTGGTCACCTGGCACAGCGTGATCGGTCCCCGGTGCGGCGCCTTTCATTACGCCGATGGCGGGCATGCCGGGGGAGGGGGGAGGGGCGGCGAGGTGGGGTGGGGGCGGCCGGAAATGGTCGGCGTAGATGTTCACCGGGAGAGGCCCGCGCCGCGCCGGTGAGCCTAGGCTCGGTGGCATGAGTGGACTGGGGACGTTCCTGATCGTCGTCGCCGGGATGGCCTCGGTCATGGGCGGTTTCGCGTGGCTGGCCGTGCACGTACGCCGCCGTGGTACCGCCGGCGCGGGCATCACCGCCGCGCTGGCCTCATACGACGAGGCGTTCCGCACCACCGCTCACCAGGCCCACTACGAGATCCAGGCACAGGCGGACCGCAAGGCACCGCTGCTGTCGCCCGACGATCACTGGAGCCGGGGCGGGCGCGATGGTCAGCGGCCTGGTGCGGGGAGTCGGGGGCCGGTTCCTTCGGCTCCTCGCCGGTCGCGACGTGGGCTTGCCCGCTGGGTCGCCCGCTTGGGGCGCGCCGGCCGCTGACGGCGGTTTCCCCTGACAACGATGATCCGCATACCTTTCGCCGGGCTTGTCGAGTTCGAGGCGATCGGTTCTGGCCATTGACAACCGTCGACGGGCATCAATAGCGTTCGGGCCGACCCGATCGATGGGCAACAAATCGATCGGAGGGAGCGCCCTCAGCGCTCCGCGGAGACCGTTGCATGCCGACCAGGTGTGCAACGAGCTGGCCGGTGACCGAAGTTCACAGCCAGCGGAGGTCTCTCCCATGAAGGTTGTACTCCATCGAACGCACGGCGGCCCGGATGTGCTCCAGGTCGCCGACGTCCCGGTGCCCGAGCCAGGACCGGACGAGGTACTCGTCCGCGTCGGGGCCTGCGGCCTCAACCACCTCGACGTCCTGCAGCGGCGCGGGCCCGGACTGATCCCCGGCTTCGCACTGCCGCATGTGGCCGGCATGGACATCGCCGGCACCGTCGCGGCGGTCGGCCCGGCGGGCACCGGGCGGGCGGGCAACGGAACCGCGCTGACCGAGGGCGCGCGTGTCGTCGTGAATCCGGCCGTGCCCTGCGATCGCTGCGAGAGCTGCGCCGCCGGAGCTGACGGCAGGTGTCCGAGCGCGGGTGTCATCGGCGCCACCCTGGCCGGCGGCTACGCCGAGTACGTCCTCGTCCCGGCGGCCAACGTGCACCTCGTGCCGGACGAGGTCGACCTGGTCGACGCGGCCGTCGTGCCGACGATCTGGATGACGGCCTGGCACGCGCTCATCGAGATCGGCAAGGTCCGCCTCGGCGAGACGGTGCTGATCCACGCGGCCGGCAGCGGCGTCAGCACCGCGTTGATCCAGCTGGCCAAGGCCGGCGGTGCCCGCGTGGTCACCACGGTCGGCTCGGACGCGAAGGCCGAGTACGCACGCGGCCTGGGCGCCGACGTCGTGGTCAACTCGACCACCGGCGACGTCGTCAAGACCGTGCGCGAGGTCACCGGTGGGCGGGGCGCCGACCTCGTACTCGATCACGTCGGCCCGGCCACGTGGAACACCGGCATCTACAGCCTCTCGCCGCGCGGACGACTGGTGTTCTTCGGCAACACGACCGGTAACCGGGCCGAGTTCGACCTGGTGTACGCCTACCACTTCGGCCTCCAGTTGCTCGGCTCGGACCCGTACGACCGCCGCGAGTTCGCCGCGATGCTCGACGCCTACTGGGCCTCGACGTTCCGTACGCCGATCGACAGCGAGTTCCCGCTGACCGAGGCCGTGGCGGCGCAGGAGCGGATGGAGTCGCGGCTGGCCACCGGCAAGATCGTGCTGCGCCCATGAGTACGGCGACCGCCACTCCGGTCAGCCCGGCGCCGGTGTGGGACGTGATCAACGGCTTCACGTCCTACTGGGCGCTCTCGGCCGCGCTCGACCTCGGCCTGTTCGACGCCCTCGCGGAGAACGCGGAGAACGCAGAGAACGCACAGGACGCCGATTCCCGGACCGGACTGGACGCCGCGCAGCTGGCGGCAGCGATCGGTGCGGCCGGGCCGGGCCCGGTGACCGTGCTCGCCGAGACCCTCGTCGCGCTCGACCTGCTCGCCGCCGTCGGGGATCGCTTCCGGCTCACGCCCGTGGCCGAGCGCTACCTGGTGTCGACGGCGCCGGCCTCGATGGCCGCACTCGTGCGGTACTCGCCCGGACCGCCGGGGGGCTGGCCGGGCCTGGCCGACACCGTCCGCACCGGCGCACCCGAGCCGGCCGTGACAGCCGACCTGACCGAGCTGTACCCGGCGCTCGTGCGCGCGACCGGCCCGACCCAGGCCGGCGTGGCGACGGCCGTCGCCGCCGAGCTGGAGCGCCGCGGGTTGTGGCCGGAGCAGCCGACGATCGTCGACCTCGGCTGCGGCTCGGGGGCGTGGCTGACCGCGCTGCTGGGCACCCGGCCGAACGGCACGGTGATCGCGGTCGACCGGCCGAACGTGCTGCCGATCGCCGAGCAGGCGGCCACGGACGCCGGCCTGCGTGAGCGGGTGATCGCCGTTGCCGGCGACTACCTTGACGTCGCGCTCCCGGTCGCCACGGCCGACGTCGTCGTCCTGGCGCACGTGCTGCGGGCCGAGCCGGCCGAGCGGGCCCGGCAGTTGCTCGCCCGCGCGGTCGAGCTGGCCGGTGCGGACGGGGTCGTCGTGGTCGTCGACTACTCGCGTCCCGACCCGGCCGGCGCCCGAGACGACGGCGAGAACGACAGCGAGGACGACGGCGACGGCGATGGCGAAGACCGCGGCGCCACCTGCGTCGCCGCGCGCCACGAACTGCTGCTGTCACTGACGATGCTGGCCTCCACAGCGGGGCTCGGTGTCACGGTCGCGGACCTGCACGCGTGGGCCGAAGCGGCCGGAGCGGAGTTGGTCGACTCGTTCGAGCCGGTGCCGCGCCAGCACGTCCGCCTCATCCGCTCCTGCTCCCGCACTCGCACCCTCTCCCGCACCCCGGAGGCCACCTCGTGAACCCGTCGAACACCACGGCACCCGCCGACACCCTGATCGTCAACACCCTCGTCGTGACGATGGACGACTCCCGCCACGTGATCAGCGACGGCGCGGTCGCCATCCGGGACGACCTGATCGTGGCCGTCGGCAAGACCGCCGACGTGACCGCCCAGTGGCACAGCGACACCGTCATCGCAGGCGAGCGGTTCGTCGTCACCCCGGGGCTGATCAACACGCACGTGCACATCACCGGCGAACCGCTCACACGCGGCTTCGTCCCGGACGACACCCCGTTCCTGGAGAACGTCTTCGAGTGGCTCACGCCGATCCACACGCACTACACCGAGGAGGACGAGCACATCTCGGCCCAGCTCGCGGCGCTGGAGATGCTCAAGAGCGGAACGACCGCGTTCCTTGAGGCCGGCACGATCCGGTTCATCGACCCGGTCGTCGAGGCCCTCACCGAGATCGGCATCCGCGCCCGCGTCGGACCGTGGGCGTGGGATCTCGTACCTGAGCCGGAGGTGCTGCGCCTGTCGACCGCGCAGGCGATCGCGCGCCTGAACGACACGATGGACAAGTACGCGTCGGTGGCCAACGGTCGCATCCAGGCGTGGCCGATCATCATCGGCCACACCTGCTGCAGCGACGAGCTGTGGCGGGCCGCGAAGGGGCTGTCGATCGAGTGCGGCACCGGGTTCAGCGCCCATATGTCCCCGGCGGCGATGGACCCCGAGGGGTTCCTCGCGGCGTTCGGGCAACGGCCGATGGTGCACCTGAACGAGATCGGCGTGCTGGGCGGCAACGCCATCCTGACCCACGCCGTCCACGTCGACGACGAGGAGGTGGCGCTGCTCGCCGGCACCGGGACGAGCGTCTCGCACTGTCCGACCACGGCGCTCAAGGTGTCCTACGGCGTGACCCAGATCGGCAAGTTCCCCGAAATGGTGGCGGCCGGTGTGAACGTGGCGATCGGCACCGACGGCAACAACGCGTCGAACTACCACGACCTGATGCGCGCGACCTACCTGGTCGCCGGCCTGTTCAAGGACGCCCGGCGCGACGCCACCATCTTCCCGGCCGAGGACGCGTTCGCGATGGCCACCCGCAACGGCGCCCGCGGACTGCAGGCCGAGCACGAGATCGGCTCGATCGAGACGGGCAAGAAGGCCGACCTGGTCCTGCACGACACGAACCGGCCGGAGTGGCGGCCCCTGCACAACGTCGCCAACCAACTCGTGTGGTCGGCCGACGGGCGGGGCGTGCACACCGTGTTTGTCGACGGGCGGTGCGTCGTCGACAACTACCGCTGCACGACGATCGACGAGGACGACCTGCTGCGCCGCGCCCAGACCGCCGGCGAGGGCATTGTGGCCCGCTCCGGCCTGCCCGACCGAGCCAAGTGGCTCACCGTCTGACCGCACGGCCGCGCGTCGCGGTCGGGCCGAACGAAACGAATGAATCCCGAACGAATGCCGAACCAGACCAATGAATAAGGAGAGCCGAACCATGGCACAACTGACCGAACCCCGCTGGACCCACGTCGCCATCCCGGTCAGCGACCTGGATCGATCGATCGAGTTCTACGAGAACCTCACCCCGCTGGTCCTGGTCACCAAGAACGTGGACAGCAACGGGCGCGGCGCCTGGCTGTCGAACAAGGGCCAGGTGGACTCGGCGTTCGTCCTCGTCCTGGCCGAGTTCATTCCCGAGGTCGGAGCGCGCTTCGGCATCGAGCCGGGCGAGAAGATTCCGACGCTGGCGCCGTTCGCGCACATCGGTATCGAGCTGCCGAACCGCGAGGACGTCGATGAGGTCGCGGCCAAAGCACGCGAGATGGGCAACCTGCGGTGGGAGCCGGTGGAGATGGCCGCCCACATCGGGTACATCTGCGCCGTCAACGACCCCGACGGCAACACGATCGAGTTCTCGCACAACCAGAAGGTGTTCTCGACCATCCAGGAGCTGTGGGGCTGAGCGGACTGAGACAGGTCGCCGCCGGCGACGGGATCGCCGTGGCGGCGGCCTGATCGGAGAGGGGGACGGCAAAGGGGTTGCCCTGCGATCTGTTCCGATATATCGTTGACGCATCGCGACCGATCAACGATGGAAGGAGCGATTGCGATGCACTCGCATGGACACGGACATGGACACGGTCAGTACGGTCCCGGCCATCAGGGTCGGGGTGGATTCGAGGGGCGGCGTGCCGCCTTTGGTCCCTTCGGGCCGGGCTTCGGCCCGGGTGGAGGGCCCTGGGGTGGCCGCGGTCGAGGCGGACCGAGGGGCAGGGCGCGCCGCGGCGACGTCCGCGCGTCGATCCTGGCGCTGCTGAAGGACCGCCCGATGCACGGCTACGAGATGATCCAGGAGATCGCCGAACGCAGTGGCGGGGCATGGAAGCCCAGCCCGGGTTCGGTGTATCCCACGCTGCAACTGCTGGAGGACGAAGGTCTGATCAGCAGCGCCAGTGAGGGCGGCAAGAAGCTGTTCTCGCTCACCGAGTCGGGCCGTTCGGCGGCCGACGAGGGGCCCGAGGCGCCCTGGCAGGACGCCGGGCGCGGGGTCGACTGGGAGACGCTGAGCGAAATCCGGCAAGCCGGCTTCGGTCTGATGGAGGCGTTCGGCCAGGTCTGGAAGACCGGCAGCAAGGAACAGCGCGAGAAGGCGCTTTCCGTGATCAACGAAGCCCGCAAGAAGCTGTACCTCATCCTCGCCGACGAAGACTGATCAAAGGGCTGACCAGAGACTGATCAGGCGACTGACCACAGAACCGGGCGCCCCGCGTGAATCACGCAGGGCGTCCCTCTTTCGTGTGCTCAGGTGATCCCTGACCGTTCTCGGGCTCAGGTGACCAGACCGGTCAGCTTGCGCAGCGACTCGTTGAGGGCCGCCGTCGCCGAGTCCTTGAGCTTGCCCGCCATGATCGAGACGGCGGCGCCCGTGAACTCGCCGTCGATACGGACCGTCGTCGCGCCGCCGTCGGGGCTCAGCGAATAGCGGGTGCCCACGATGACGCCCATCGGGCCCTTCCCTCTGATGGCGAAGGTGCGGCCGGTCTCCAGCTCCTCGATGGTCCAGGTGACTTCGGCCGGGAAGCCCATCAGCTTCATGTTCTCCTCGAAGGTGCCGCCCACGGCCAGGTCGGCGGGGCCGCCCTTCGGGAAACTGGTGTGCGTGGCGTTCCACTCCCCGTACGAGGAGAAGTCGGTGAGGCGCGCCCAGACCTTCTCCGGCGGTGCGTCCATCCGTGCTTCCGCGCTGACTTCGGCCATGCGGCCACCCCTTCTCGTCGGGTGCTGCGCCGCGCGCAGCTACGGTGTCGCGGAACGTAGCCGTAGCGCCCTGAACATTCAATACTGATGAACCGTCAGGAAGTTCCCGGTTCCCGTTCCCTGGATTCCGGTTCCCGGACCGGTTCCCGGTACGGCAAGCCGACGCGGCGGATCACCGCCGCGTCGAACAGGTCCGACGCCCTGGGGAACGGCCCCTCGTCGTGGCAGTGCCACGCCTCCCAGAACAGGTCGGCGAGGAGCGCGTCACCAGGCGCGTAGACCCGGTACACGTACTCCCTGCCGTCGATCGAGGGCAGGGCCACGAGCCAGCACCCGCTTTCCATGCATCAGAAGGACGTGCGGATGCGGGGAGCGGTTGCCGGACCGGCGCGCGGCAAGGCGGCGCGCGCCCTACCGGAGAAACGGCGCGATCTCATCCGTAAGGAGGAGAACCAGCTCACGCGTACCCAACCTGTGTCGGACGGGAAGATGCTTCCCGCCGCTGATGTTCCGGGTGCCAGAGGCTGATGGGGTAGAGGTTGTGCTACCCCGTATCCCGCAACAGGCCGCCGAGAGCGGCTCCGCCCCTGCCGACATCGATGACCGGCTCAGCGCCGAACTGGTCGCGGTCGTGGCAGCCGCTCGGCGGCGCGCGGTGCGTGACGCGGACCGGCAGATCGACACCGCCCATCTGCTGCACTCCCTGCTCGAATCCGACCCGCAGGTGCGGGAGGTCTTCGCCGAGGGCGCCCAGGTCGCCCGGCTGCTCGGGTATCTCGTGCAGCGCAGCATCGGCTACGGACTCCAGTGGCAGGGTTCCGTCGAGGACTCCGGTGCCGTGCCCGTCGTACGCGAGGCGGGCTGGTCGCCGACCGCGGCCGTCGCCATGGAAGTCGCCTGCCTGCGCGCCGAGGGACGCGGTGAGCGACGCTCCCGCGGGGTCGACCTGCTCGCCGCCCTGGCCGCCGATCCCGACTGCCGCGCGGTGGAGGTCCTGGGGCACGCCGGGGTCGACGCGGGTGAGTTGTTGAAACGTATCGATGAGGTGCCGGCCGCCTAGCGGCGGGCGGTACGGGGTCGGTACGACGTCGGTTCGGAGCCCGCGCGGAGCCGGGACCTGTACCCATGCCTGTGCCTGTGCCTGTGCCTGTGCAGATCAGTACCAGGCACGTGGCCGGCCCGGCGGGGACACTGGGGCCATGGAACACCGAGGACCTGGTCAGGCTTCCGGCGGCAGTGAGCTGGGCGATTTCCTGCGCGCGTGTCGCGCCGCCCTGGACCCCCGGCGGATCGGACTGCCCGACGACGGGCGGCTGCGTCGGGTCCCGGGCCTGCGCCGCGAGGAACTCGCCCAGCTCGCACACGTCGGCGTCGACTACATCGTCCGCCTCGAACAGGGCCGTACCCGCCGCGTCTCACGGCCGGTACTCGACGCACTCGCCGACGCCCTCGAACTCGCCCCGGACGAACGCGCCCACCTCTTCACGCTCGCCGAGACCGTACAGGCCGCTCCCGCACGGCAACCGATCGCCCACCACGTCGACCAGCAACTGCGCCACCTCCTCGACGGTATGCACGACGTCCCCGCGATGATCCTCAACCGCCGAATGGACGTCCTCGCGTGGAACCGCGCCGCCCGCGCCCTGCTGACCGACTTCGGCGCGCTGCCGGCCGCCGAACGCAACCTGATCCGGCTGACCTTCCTCGACGACGACTTCCGCGCCCTGTACGCCGACTGGCCACGCGCCGCCCGCGAATGCGTCGCCGTCCTGCGGATGGAATCCGACCGCCATCCCCACGACCGCACCCTCGCCGCGCTCATCGGCGAACTCACCGCCGGCGACCCGGACTTCCGGACCTGGTGGGCCACGCATCGGGTACGCGGACCCCGGCAGCTCACCAAGACCTACCGTCATCCCGTCGTCGGCACCCTCACCCTCGACGTCCAGCAACTCACCGTCGACACCGAGCCCGACCAGTTCCTCATCGCCTACACCGCCCCGCCCGACACCCCCTCCCACGACGCCCTGCGCTTCCTGCTCCAGTGGTCCGGCCCCACCGCCGACCCGGCGGACGGGCATCGGACGGACGGGCATCAAGTGGACGGGCATCAGGCGGACCGGGGCCGCGAACGGCCGTCGACTCCGTGACGTCCAGCCCCTGAGACAGGTGTCACCGGGGATGACGCTCATGACCGCGCCTGTCATCATGTCCCGGTGCATACGTCTCAGGGGACTCAGGATGGACGCGGCCGGGGCTTCGGTCTCGGCCTCGCCCTCGTCTCGGCCCTCGCCTTCGGTGGTTCCGGTGTCGCGGCCAAGCCGCTGATCGAAGCGGGCCTCGACCCGCTGCACGTCGTGTGGCTCAGGGTCGCCGGTGCCGCGCTCGTGATGCTGCCGCTCGCCTGGCGCCACCGCGACCTCGTACGCCGACGCCCCGCGCTGCTCGCCGGGTACGGGCTGCTCGCCGTCGCCGGTGTCCAGGCGTGCTACTTCGCCGCCATCTCCCGTATCCCTGTGGGCGTCGCCCTGCTCGTCGAGTACCTGGGGCCCGCGCTCGTCCTCGGCTGGGTGCGGTTCGTGCAGCGGCGGCCCGTCACGCGCGCGGCACTCGTCGGGGTCGTGCTGGCCGTCGGCGGGCTCGCCTGTGTCGTAGAGGTCTGGGCCGGGCTCGGCTTCGACGCCATCGGTCTGCTGCTCGCACTGGGCGCGGCCGGCTGTCAAGCCTGCTACTTCGTCCTGTCCGACCAGGGCAGCGACGCCGGCGACAAGGCTCCGAACCCGCTCGGCGTCATCGCGTACGGGCTGCTCGTGGGCGCCGTCGTCCTGACCGTCGTAGCGCGCCCGTGGTCCATGGACTGGTCCCTCCTGACCGGTACCGCCGACATGAACGGCACCCCGGTCGCGGCCTTCCTGCTGCTGTCCTGGATCGTCCTGCTCGCGACCGTCCTCGCCTACGGGACCGGTGTCCTGTCCGTGCGCCGGCTGTCGCCGCAGGTGGCCGGGGTCGTGGCCTGTCTGGAAGCCGTCATCGCGACCGTGCTCGCCTGGGTGATGCTCGGGGAGCATCTGTCGGCGCCGCAGATCATCGGGGGCGCGGTGGTCCTCGCCGGCGCGTTCATCGCGCAGTCCTCCACCCCGGTGAAGGGCTCCGCGGAACCGGTCGCGGCGGGTGGCATCGGCGCGCCGGTCGTCGCGGGTGGTTCCGAGGGGACCGGACCTTCACCGGAGCCCACGGGGGATGCCACTGGGGACGCTGGGGACGCTGCTGAGGGCGCCGCTGGTGGCGCCAAGGAGAACGCCACCGAGGACGAGTTGTCCACGCGTGGCAGCGCCCCATAGGGTGACCGACATGCTCAGCACACTCGTTCTTCCGCCTCCCGCCGCCTGAGGCGGGCCCCCGGTCCCTGAGCCTGGCCGTCGCCGGGCGGAACGGTGCTGCCCGCAGAAGAAGCCCGCGGACCTGACGCTGATCTGACGCAGAGATGACACAGATCTGACGTGGGTCCCTTTCCGAACTTCTGTGCATCTGCGGAGAGAACACGTGTCGAACGCTGTCTCCGGCCTGCCCATCGGGCGTGGCCTCCTTTATCTGACTGTCGCCGGTGTCGCCTGGGGGACCGCGGGCGCCGCCGCGTCCCTGGTCTACCGCGCCGGTGACATGGGTCCGGTGGCCCTCTCCTTCTGGCGCTGCGCCGGCGGACTGCTCCTGCTGCTCGCCGCCCGGCTGCCCCGGCTCCTGCGCGGGAAGCGGTACCCGGCACGGCCCGCCGACGCGCCCGCCGAGCCGCTGCGCCGCAAGGCCCTCCGGATCGGTGCCACCGGGCTGGCCCTCGCGGTGTTCCAGACCACGTACTTCGCGGCTGTCGACGTGACCGGACTCGCCGTCGGCACGGTCGTCACGCTCGGCGCGGGACCCGTCCTCATCGCGCTCGGCGCCCGCGTCACCATGGGCGAACGGCTCGGGCGGGGCGGGGTCGCCGCCGTCGCCGGCGCACTCGCCGGGCTCGCCGTCATGGTCCTGGGCAGTGGCGACGCCGACGTGCGTCCTGTCGGCGTGCTGCTCGCGGTCGTCTCGGCGGCCGGGTACGCCGTGATGACACTGCTCACCCGCTGGCGGGGGAGGAACGGCGGGGCGGACTCCTCCAGCACCACGGAGTGGTCGTTCGCCGTCACCGCCGTGTGCCTGCTGCCGTTCGGCGCCGCCGAGGGACTGGTCCCGTACACCGCTCAACCCGGCCAGGTCATGGTCCTGTTGGTGTACATCGCGGCCGTGCCGACCGCGCTCGCCTATGCGCTGTACTTCGCGGGCGCCGCGGTCGTTCGCTCCGCGACCGTGTCCGTGATCATGCTCCTGGAGCCGGTGAGCGCCGCCGTCATCGCGGTCACCCTGCTCGGTGAGCGACTGACCCTGGCGACCGTGATCGGAACCCTGCTCCTGCTGGTCGCCGTCGCGGGCCTCGGCGCGGCGGAGGCGAGGGACGCGGCGACAGCCCGGAGGGAGGCGGCACCGGCGTGACCTGGCGGGCCCCTACGCGCGCGTAGGGGCCCGTTTCCGCCTTCTGATTCCGCCCTTTGAATCCGCCCTTTGTTTCCACTTCCGGTTTTGCGTGGGGTGTGGTCCCGGCCGGGGGCGGGCTTCACATCGTCTTGAGGTAGTCCGGTACGTCGATGCCGTCGGCCAGGTCGTCCGCCGGTACGGGCGTGCCGTAGACCGTGTGGACCGGCAGGACGCCCGTCCAGTGGGGGAGGTCTACGTCCTCGGGCTCGTCGTTCGGGCCGCCTGTGCGCAGCTTCGCGGAGACCTCGTCCAGGTCGAGACGGAGCACGGCGGTGGCCGCCAGCTCCTTCGCGTTGGCCGGGCGCGAGTCGGCGGTACGGCCCGGGACGACATGTTCCACGATCGCGTCCAGGGCCGTCCGCCGCTCCTCCTGCTCGGTGACCTGGTACGCGCTGCCCTGCACGACCACCGAGCGGTAGTTGATCGAGTGGTGGAACGCCGACCGGGCCAGGACCAGCCCGTCGACATGCGTCACCGTGAGGCACACCGGGAGGCCCGGGTCCGCCTGGCCCGCCATCCGCAACGGGCGCGATCCCGTCGAACCGTGCACATACAGGCGCTCGCCGACCCGCGCGAACAACGTCGGCAGCACGACGGGCAGCCCGTCCCGCACGAAACCGAGATGGCAGACATACGCCGCGTCGAGTATGGCGTGGACCGACGCGCGGTCGTACGAGGCCCGTTCGCGGTCGCGGGTGGGGATGCTGCGGTCGGTGGGGGTGTAGGCGGGGCTGTCGGCGGGGGTGTAGGCGGTCGTCTGGTCCGGCATGGCCGTCTCCCTCGAATGCGATCGGTCCTGGGTCCCCTCAGTGCGAGGAGCGCTCGGGTTTGCCTTTGTATTGCACTAGTGCATAATGGGCTTTGTGCTAGGAGAATATCCGATCCAGGGGAGTGGTGCTGCGGAGATCGCGCGCAGCGTCGAGCAGGCCGTGGGCGCGGGGGACCTGGAGCCGGGGCAACTGCTTCCGCCGCTACGTGAGTTGGCGTCCAGGCTGGGCGTGAATCCCAATACGGTCGCCGCCGCCTATCGCACCCTGCGGGAGCGCGGCGTGATCGAGACGGCCGGGCGGCGCGGCAGCCGGGTCCGCTCCAAGCCCGCCATCACCGCGCGCGAAGCCATCCGGGTCGATGTGCCGGCTGGCGTACGGGACGTGTCGGACGGCAACCCCGACACGACCCTGCTGCCCTCACTCATGGCGGTCTTCGCCGCCGCCGCCGCGTACGCGGACGGACGGCCCGTGCTGTACGGGCAGGAAGCGGTCGAACCCGAACTCGCGCGGTACGCGCGCGGGGCGCTCGACCGGGACGGTGTGCCCGCCGGGCCCATCGCGGTCACCTCGGGCTCCCTCGACGCGATCGAACGCGTCCTGGCGGCCCATCTCAAGCCGGGCGACACGGTGGCCGTCGAAGACCCCGGCTGGGGGAGCCTCCTCGACCTCGTGCCCGCACTCGGGCTGCGCGCGGTGCCGGTGCGCGTGGACGACGACGGGCCCCTGCCCGACGACGTCACCACGGCACTCGACGGCGGTGCGCGCGCCCTCGTCGTCACGGACCGCGCGCAGAACCCGACCGGCGCCGTGCTGAGCGCACCCCGCGCGCGTGCCCTGCGCCGGATCCTCGCCGCACACCCCGACGTCCTGCTCATCGAGGACGACCACGGACACGGCATCGTCGACCAACCCCTGCGCCCGCTCGCGGGATCCACGCGCGCGTGGGCGTTCGTACGCTCCACGGCCAAGGCGTACGGGCCCGATCTGCGGCTCGCCGTGCTCACCGGTGACGCTCTCACCGTCGACCGGGTCCGGGGACGGCAGCGGCTCGGGCCCGGCTGGGTCAGCCGGATTCAGCAGCGCGCCGTCTTCGGGCTCTGGGCCGGCGGATCCGTCGACGCGGCTGCCGTCGCAGCGTCCTACGGGGCGCGCCGGGACGCCCTGATCGCCGCGCTCGCCGAGCGGGGCATCGCGGCGCAGGGCCGCAGCGGCATGAACGTGTGGGTTCCGGTGCCCGACGAGACCGGCGCCGTCGCGCGGTTGCTGCACGCCGGCTGGGCCGTCGCACCCGGCGCCCGGTTCCGTATCGGGGCGCCGCCCGGGGTGCGGATCACGGTGTCCACGCTGACGCCGGACGACATCCGCGCGGTGGCCGACGCCGTGGCGGACGCGACCGGTCCGGCGCCCGCCCGGCGGTACGTCTGACGCTGCGGCGGTACGCCTGATGCTCGGCGTTACGTCTGACGCTGCGGTCGTACGCGTCCGGCTCCGATGACGTGTCGCCCGTACGTCCGGCTCCGACGCCCCGACGTCAGGTCCGGCGGCGCGACTGGGTGAGCGCGGCGCCCGCGATGATGATCACGGCGCCGACCGGTGTCGACCACGACAGGGGCTCGCCGAGGATCGCCACGCCCGCAGCGGTCGCGATCACCGGGATGAAATACGTGACCATCTGGCCCGTGGTCGGGCCGACCTCGGCGACCAGGCCGTACTGCATCAGCAGCGCGAGTCCCGTACCGAGCGCGCCCAGGACCACGATCGCGAGCAACGGGACGACCGCGAAGCGGGTGGGCAATGAGGTGAACAGGGGTGTCACGACGGCCAGTTGGACCGTCGCGAGCAGCAACTGCCCACCGGTGAGCGACAGATTCGAGTGCGGGGAGCCGGCCAGGGTGCGGCGGACGTAGATCCAGCCGATGGGGTAGCTCAGCGAGGCCAGTAGGGCCATCGCCGTGCCCTTGAAGTCCAGCCCCTGGAAGCCCTGCCAGGCGCCCAGCACGGTGAGTACCCCGAGGAAACCGATGCCGAGCCCCGCGACGCGGCGCCGGGTCGGCCGGTCCTCGGACAGGGCCACCAGGGACAGCGCCATGCCCCACAGGGGTGACGTCGCGTTGCAGATCCCGGCGAGTGTCGACGGGACGGTCAGCTCCGCGTAGGCGAACAGCGAGAACGGCACCGCGTTGAGCAGGAAAGCCGACACCGCGAGATGGCCCCAGGTGCGGGCCCCGCGTGGCAGCCGTTCGCGCTTCACCAGGAGAGCCACCGCGAGGACCGCGGTGCCGAACGCCAGCCGCCCGAGCGTCACTTGAAACGGCGCGTACCCGTGCGTGCCGACCTTGATCAGCAGGAAGCTGAAGCCCCAGATCAGCGACAGCGCGCCGAAACGGAGCCGCCAGTCGAGCGGGCGGCGACGGGCCGGGGCGGCAGTGGCTTCGACTGATGTCGATGTCGATGTCGATGGGGCGTCGGGCGCGGCGGCGATGCTCATGACCGTCACGATGACCCAGCCAGACGTCTTAGCACAATCTAGATTTTGTTCGCTGTATTGCGTAGTATCGCTTACATGTTGAACCTGGAGCGACTGCGCACCCTCGACGCCCTGGCCCGGCACGGCTCGGTCAGCGGGGCCGCCGCGGGCCTCCATGTGACGACGTCGGCGGTCTCACAGCAGATGTCGAAGCTGGAGCGCGAGGTCGGACAGCAACTCCTCGCGAAGAACGGCCGGGGCGTACGACTCACCGACGCGGGGCGTCTCCTCGCCGACCACGCGGCCCGGATTCTCTCGCAGGTGGAGCTGGCGCAGTCCGATCTGGAGGCGCAACGTGGGCAGGCCGTCGGTGAGCTGCGGATCAGCGCGTTCCCGAGCGCCGCGCGCGGGCTGTTCCCGGCGACCCTGACCGCGCTCCGGACCGCACATCCGGGCCTGCGCGTACGGTCCGAGGAACTGGAACCCGAGGAGGGCGTCGCGTGCGTGATCCGCGGTGACCTGGACCTCGCTGTCGTCCTGGACTGGTACAACAAGCCCTTGCCGCTGCCCGACGGACTCGCCAAGGAATCCCTTCTCGACGATCCCGCCGATGTCGCCCTTCCCGAAGGGCACCCCCTCGCCGACCGCGCGGAGGTCGACCTGGAGGACTTCGCCGACGAGGAGTGGATCACCTGGGCCGAGGGCGAGTTCTGCCATGAGTGGCTGATGTACACGCTGCGCTCGAAGGGTTTCGAGCCGCGTATCGCCCACCGCGCGGTGGAGCACCACACTCAACTCGCGCTTGTCGCGGCGGGACTCGGCGTCTGCGTGGCCCCCCGCCTCGGCCGCGAGCCGACACCCCGGGGCGTCCGCACGATTCCGGTCCGCCACCGCGTCCGCCGGCATGTGTATGTGGTCTGGCGGGCGGACGCCGACCGGCGGCCCTCGATCAGGGCAGCGGTGCAGGCACTCAAGGGGGCGGCGGACGGCCGGGAATGACAGGGCTCAGGGGTGGTCCGGACCTCCGATCCCCGAACCCCGAGCCTTGGTCCCCGAGTCCCGAGTCCTCTGACTTCAGCGTCCCCGAGCCCTCGGACCTCAAGACCCCCCGAGTTTCCGGAAGTCCCAGGACGCGATCGACTCCGGGGTGAGCCGGGCCCACGCATGGCGTCCGTCATGCGGCATCTCGTCCAGGCCGAAGTTCTTGCGCGCGAAGATCCGCTCGACGGCGTCGAGTTCCGGACACGGCTCACCCGTGCGGGGGACCTCGCCGACGAACTCGACCCGCCCCGACAGCTCGGCACCACGCAACTCCCCGTACTCCACACCGGCGTCCACCACCACCGCGATCCTCGGGTCGCGCCGCAGATCCGCCCACCGCTTGCTGCGTGTGATCGAGTACAGCCACAGCGAGGTGCCGTCCCAGGCGAACCACAGGGTGCTCGCGTGCGGCGCCCCGTCCGCGGACACCGTCGCCACCCGGCAGGTCCGCTCGGTGGCCAGGAACTCGTCCAGTTCGGCGGGGCTCATCATGATCTTGCGGCCCCGACGCTGTGTGGCGCTCATGCGCACCCGCTTCCCTGATGACGTGTCAGTCGATGTGTGGATGAAGCATGGTTCGACTTCCGTCCTGGCGCAATGGTGGCTAGCCTCGCCCGCCCGGATGCCGGCCCTTGGGGGAGCCATGCCCACGTACGAACAGCTCACCGCACTCCTCGTCCCCGCGAGCACGGTCCTGCTGACGGTCGAATGTCAGCAGGGCGTCGTGGGCACGGAGAGCGGCACGGGGAGCGCGCTGCCCGAACTCGCCCACGAGGCACGGACGTCCGGGGCGCTGGACCGCGTGGCGCGGCTGGTCGAGGGCGCCCACCAAAGCGGCGTCCAGGTCGTCCACGCCGTCGCCGAACGTCGTCCCGACGGCCGGGGCGCCAACCGTAACGGGCGCATCTTCCGCGCCGCCGCACGGCTCCCCGTCCAGCAGCTCTCCGGCAGCGATGCCGTACGGATCGCGCCGCCGATCGAAGTCGCCGACGAAGACCTCGTCGTACGCCGACTGCACGGTCTGTCGCCGTTGGCCGGGACCGATGTCGATCCGCTGCTGCGCAACCTCGGCTGCCGCACCCTCGTCGTCACCGGGGTCTCGGCGAACGTCGCGATCCCCAACGCCGTCTTCGACGCCGTGAACTTCGGGTACACGGTCGTCGTCCCCGAGGACGCCATCGCGGGGGTGCCGGCCGACTACACCCCCGCGATGGTCCGTAACACGCTCGCCCTGGTCGCCACCATGACCACCGCCGACGATGTGCTCGGCTGCTGGAAACGACCGCGCGCGTCCGCTACGCGAGCGTGATCTCCTCGCCGGTGACCTTGATCTGCTTGGGCGGCAGGGCCGTCGTCGCCGGGTCGTGCACGACGCTGCCGTCGGCGATGGAGAACTTGCTGCCGTGACACGGGCAGTTGATCGTGCCGCCCTCGATCGAGGTGACGGGGCACTGCGCGTGGGTGCAGCGGTTCGAGAACGCCTTGAAGTCGCCCTGCGTCGGCTGGGTCACCACCACGCCCTCGTCGCCGAAGATCTTGCCGCCGCCGACCGGGATGTCCGAGGTCTTGGCGAGCGAGGCGCCCGCGCCGCCGTCAGCCGACGCGTTCCCGGACGGGCTCCCCGCGGTGTTCCCTCCGCCGTTTCCGGCGTCCGACGAGGCACCGCCGTCCGACTGGGCGCTTCCGGCGGACTGCGAGTCGTCGGAGCTCCCGCACGCGGTGAGCGCCGCGGCCAGTCCTGCGGCGCCCACCGCGGTGACCACGGTGCGGCGGGACGGCGTGGGGACGGACTCCTGCGTAACGCTCATGGTGGATCCCTTCCATGATTTCCGGAGGTCTCGTTCACGTACGAACGAGGACCGTGCCGTGTTCAACGCCGCGGCCGATTCATAGGAAGCGCGGCAAGAGAGGGACACACGGGACCGCCTCGGTACGGGAGGCGGCGGCATCCACTGCGTCGCCCAGCAACAGCCCGTACCGTAGCGACGGCCGCCGAACTCACCCCGCCGATCGCCCGTGATCACACTCGGTTACTATGCTCACTTCGTGCCGGAGGCCGCAGGCCGGACGCCGGACCTTCAAAGCAAGGGGCGGACGGCCGTGGGTTGCAAGGGTGAAGAGATGGGTGGCCCGGGAAAGTGCTGAAAGAGGTCATCGCGACCCGCTACATCACGCCCCTGCGTGAAGGTGGATCGCTGCCGGGGCTCGTCGAGGCCGACGACCTCGGGGCGTACGCCATGAAGTTCACCGGCGCGGGACAGGGCCGCAAGACGCTTGTCGCCGAGGTGATCTGCGGTCAGCTGGCCCGCCGGCTCGGGCTGCGCGTGCCGGATCTCCTCACCGTTCGACTCGACCCGGTGATCGGCCTCGGTGAACCCGATATCGAGGTGCAGGAACTGCTCAAGTCGAGTGGCGGGCCGAATCTGGGCGTCGCGTTCCTGTCCGGGGCACTCGGTTTCGACGCGCTCGCCTACACCGTCGACCCGGTGGAAGCCGGACGCGTCGTCTGGTTCGACGCCCTCGTCAACAACGTCGACCGGTCCTGGCGCAACCCCAACATGCTGGTCTGGCACGGCGATCTGTGGCTCATCGACCACGGCGCGACGATGATCTGGCACCACAACTGGCCCACCGCGACCGCCTCCGCGGCCAAGCCGTACGACGCGTCCGACCACGCCCTCGCACCCTTCGGTCCCGACGTGGCGACCGCCGCCGCCGAACTCGCGCCGCTCGTCACCGAGGACCTGCTCACCGAGGCGGCGGCCGACGTGCCAGACGCGTGGCTCGTGGACGAGGCCGGGTTCGACAGCGCCGACGCCGTACGCCACGCCTATGTCGCGGCACTGCTCCCCCGCGCGCGGACGATTCACGAACGCATCACCCTGGGACCCCGCGACGCGGTGCTCGCCGCCCGCCCGACGGGATGGTTCACGGCCGACAACAAGGGCGACAACAGGGGCGACGACAAAGACGACGACAAAGGCGGCACCGGCGGCGTCGGCGACAGCAAAGGCGACAACAAAGGCGAGGCACGATGAGCGAGCGGCACGTCTTCGAGTACGCGCTGGTGCGCGTCGTCCCGCGCGTGGAACGCGGCGAACAGATCAACGCGGGCGTCGTCGTCTACTGCCGCGCCCGCTCTTACGTCGGCGCCCGCACGCACCTGGACGAGGCCCGTCTCACGGCACTCGACCCGGACGTCGACCTGACCGGGGTACGGGCCGCGCTGCACGCCGTCACCGGAGTCTGCGCGGGCGGCCCGAGCGCCGGTCAGGCCGCGCGTGACGACGCCGGACGGCGCTTCCGTTGGCTGATCGCGCCGCGCTCCACGATCGTCCAGCCCGGCCCGGTCCACACCGGACTCACCGCCGATCCGGAGGCCGAGGCCGACCGGCTGCTCGACCTCCTGGTGCGGTAATCGATCACACCCGCAGGGTGGGGCGTTGACACCGGGTGCCAGGGCTTCTAGCGTCACGTGCGGCGAAGGTACTAAGCGGTTGCTCACCCGAGGGGCGTACCGTGCGAGCCGCACCCGGCCGGGGGAGCCGCATCCCGGCGCTTCACCGAGCGGTTCAGGCTTTCCGACAGGCTTTCCGAGGGCGAGGAGAACCAGATGTCCACCACTGACCAGCGCGTTGCCGTAGTGACCGGGGCCGCGCGCGGCATCGGCGCCGCGACCGCCGTACGACTGGCCGCCGAAGGCCGCGCGGTCGCCGTGATCGACCTCGACGAGTCCGCCTGCAAGGGCACCGTCGAGCAGATCAAGGCCGTCGGCGGTCAGGCCGTCGCGGTGGGCTGCGACGTCTCCGACCAGGACCAGGTCGAGGCCGCCGTCGCGCGAATCGTCGAAGAACTCGGCGCGCCCACCATCCTGGTGAACAACGCGGGTGTGCTCCGCGACAACCTGCTGTTCAAGATGGACGTCTCGGAGTGGGACACCGTCATGAACGTGCATCTGCGCGGCGCCTTCCTGATGGCCAAGGCGTGTCAGAAGCACATGGTGGACGCCGGGTTCGGCCGGATCGTCAATCTGTCGTCGTCCTCCGCGCTCGGCAACCGCGGCCAGGTCAACTACTCCGCCGCCAAAGCCGGACTCCAGGGCTTCACCAAGACCCTCGCCAAGGAACTCGGCAAGTTCGGCGTGACCGCCAACTCCGTCGCCCCCGGCTTCATCGCCACCGAGATGACCAAGGCCACCGCCGACCGTGTCGGCATGGGCTTCGAGGACTTCAAGGCCGCCGCCGCCTCCATGATCCCCGTCCAGCGCGTCGGCGTCCCCGACGACATCGCCAACGCCATCGCGTTCTTCACCGGCGACGAGGCCGGCTTCGTCTCGGGCCAGGTCCTGTACGTGGCCGGCGGCCCCCTCAACTGACGGGACGGGACGGCACATGACTGTTCAGGACAGCGGACGCGTCGCCCTCGTCACCGGAGCCAGCCGCGGCATCGGATACGGGATCGCGGAGGCGCTCGTCGCGCGCGGCGACAAGGTGTGCATCACCGGACGCGGCGAGGACGCCCTCAAGGAGGCCGTCGAGAAACTCGGCGCCGACCGCGTCATCGGCATCCCGGGCAAGGCCCATGACGAGGCCCACCAGGCCGCCGCCGTCGCGCGCGTCATGGAGGTGTTCGGCCGGGTCGACTTCCTCGTCAACAACGCCGGGACGAACCCCGTGTTCGGCCCGATGGCCGACCTCGACCTCAATGTCGCCCGCAAGGTGTACGAGACCAACGTCATCTCGGCACTCGGCTTCGCGCAGCAGACCTGGCGCGCGTGGCAGAAGGACAACGGTGGCGCGATCGTCAACATCGCCTCACTCGCCGGTGTCTCGGCGTCGCCCTTCATCGGCGCGTACGGCATGAGCAAGGCCGCCATGGTCAACCTGACGTTGCAGCTCGCGCACGAGTTCGCTCCCCGGGTGCGCGTCAACGCCATCGCGCCCGCCGTCGTCAAGACCAAGTTCGCGCAGGCCCTGTACGAGGGTCGCGAGGAGGAGGCCGCGGCGGCGTACCCGCTCGGCCGGCTGGGCGTGCCCGAGGACATCGGGGGCGCCGCCGCCTTCCTCACCTCGGACCAGTCGGACTGGATCACCGGTCAGACACTTGTGGTGGACGGTGGCATCTTCCTCAATGCGGGCGTCGGCTGACGCATCCCACCAGGGGTGACGAACCTGTCCATTCGCGACCTTTCCCTACATCAAGTGCCCCGTCCGCGTACGCAGTTCAGCGGGCGGGGCACTGCGATATGGTCTGCCAACCCCCTGGTTCGGCCGATCGAGGAGCGTGCGCGTGTTCGTCCGGTTCCGATGTGTGCGGCAGATGACGGCGATCGCGTCGATATCCGTGCTCGCCGGGTGCGGGCCCTGGTCCGACGGAGCGTCCGGGGACGGCAAGACCATCACGGTGGGGACGACGAGCGCGCCCAGCACGCTCGATCCCGCGGCCTCCTGGGACGGCTCCTGGGAGCTGTTCCGCAATGTGTTCCAGACCCTCCTGAGCTATCCCAGAGGTGCGTCGGCGCCCGAGCCGGACGCGGCCGAACTCTGCAAGTTCTCCGACGACTCGAACCGCACCTACGCCTGCACGTTGCGCGAGGGGTTGAAGTTCTCCAACGGGGACACACTCGACGCCAAGGCCGTCAAATACACCTTCGACCGCATCATGAAGATCGACGTACCGGGTGGCCCCAAGGGCCTTCTCGGCAGCCTCGCCAGTGTCGAGGCGCGCGGCGACCGTGACATCGTCTTCAACCTCAACAAGCCCGACGCCACCTTCCCGTTCGTCCTCGCCACGCCCGCGATGTCGATCGTCGACCCCGGCCACTACCCGGCGGACGCCCTCCGCAAGGACGGCAAGGTCACCGGCTCGGGGCCCTACTCGCTCAAGTCCTACGAGGAGGGCAAGCGCGCCGAACTCGTCAAGAACTCGCGCTACCAGGGCTTCGCCAACCGCAAGAACGACGCCGTCACCATCCGCTACTTCCAGGACTCGACCACGATGGTCGACGCCCTCAAGAGCAAGAAGATCGACGTGACGTTCCGGGGACTGTCCTCCGAGGACATCGTCAACCTCCAGAGCAACGACTCCAAGGACGGCCTCCAACTTGTCGAGGGCGCCGGTACGGAGATCAGCTATCTGGTCTTCAACCCGAAGGACCCCTGGGCGAACAAGCTCGCCGTGCGGAAGGCCGTCGCGCAGGTCATCGACCGCAGCGCCATCGCCCACAAGGTCTACAAGGACACCGTCGACCCGCTCTACTCGATGGTCCCCAGCGGTCTCGCGGGACACACGACCGGGTTCTTCGACGACTACGGCACCCCGAGCGCGAGCAAGGCGCGTGATCTCCTCGAAGCGGACGGCATCACTGAGCGCGTACCGCTGGTGCTGTGGTTCACGACCGACCGCTACGGCTCCGCGACGGCGCCCGAATTCGCCGAGATCAAGCGGCAGTTGGAGGCGTCGGGCCTCTTCACCGTGACCTTGAAGAGCCGGCCCTGGAAGACCTACGAGGCGGGCTATCGCAAGGGCGAGTACCCGGTGTTCGGGCGGGGCTGGTTCCCCGACTTCCCCGACCCGGAGAACTTCATCGCGCCGTTCGTCGGCGAGCAGAACGCCCTCGGAACGCCGTACCCCGCGCGCGAGATCACCGCGGAGCTGCTGCCGCAGTCCCGTCAGGAGAGCGACCGCGCCGCCGTGATCGGCGACTTCCAGCGCGCACAGAAGATCCTCGTCGACGACGCCCGACTGCTGCCGCTGTGGCAGGGCAAGCAGTATGTGGCGGCCAGTGACGACATCTCCGGTGGTGAACGGGCCCTCGACCCCTCCACGATCATGATGATGTGGGAGCTGAACCGGAAGACCAGCTGGTAGAACGCGAGGCCGGACGGGGCCGGACGGGGCCGGACGGGTCGGGCGCTGGGCGGCCGGGGTGGGGTCCGGGTTCCGGGGCCCGTTGTCAGTGGCTCCGGGTAGGTTCTGTGGTGTGAACGCGGCCGTCTCATCGACGGCCGCGAAGTGACCTTATCCCGGAGGATGTTGACGTGACCGACACCGCCATGCTGCCCGAATCCTGGCGCGGCGTTCTCGGCGAGGAGCTCCAGAAGCCCTACTTCAAGGAGCTGGCCGACTTCGTCGAGGAGGAGCGGGCGCAGGGTCCCGTCTACCCGCCGCGTGACGAGGTCTTCGCCGCACTGGACGCGACCCCGTACGACGAGGTGAAGGTACTGATCCTCGGCCAGGACCCGTATCACGGAGAGGGTCAGGGACATGGCCTGTGCTTCTCCGTACGGCCGGGGGTGAAGACGCCGCCGTCGCTGCGCAACATCTACAAGGAGATGAAGGAAGAACTGGGGCACCCTGTCCCGGACAACGGCTATCTGATGCCGTGGGCCCGCCAGGGGGTGCTTCTGTTGAACGCGGTGCTGACGGTCCGCGCGGGCGAGGCGAACTCCCACAAGGGGAAGGGGTGGGAGAAGTTCACCGACGCGGTGATCCGTGCGGTGGCCGACCGGCCCGATCCGGCCGTGTTCGTCCTCTGGGGGAACTACGCGCAGAAGAAGCTCCCCCTCATCGACGAGGAACGGCACGTGGTCGTGAAGGGCGCGCACCCGTCCCCGCTCTCCGCGAAGAAGTTCTTCGGCTCCCGCCCGTTCACCCAGATCGATGAGGCGGTGGCCAAGCAGGGCCACGCTCCGATCGATTGGCGGATCCCGAACCTGGGCTGACGGGACGCCGACGCCGGCCTGTGGGTAGGTGGCCGGTGCGCCAACGCGGGCGGTGCGCCGTCACGTTCGTGGGGCGGGGTCCGCTGCTGAGCCTCTGCGCCGGGGTGGCATCGCCGCGCCGGGGGCGCCGGGCCCTGTCCCGGCGTTCCGGTGGCGCTCCCCGGTCCGCCTCGCACCGCCGCCGCCCGCGGCGGCGCGGGCCGTCTGGCTCAGCTCCATGGGGCCCTCCCCGCGCCTGAGCGGGATTGTCAGTGCGGGCCTATAGCGTCGTGATCGGTTAGGACGATCGGCGTATGAGCGGCGGTCGGCGCGCGAGTGTGGAGGACGCGGTGGCGGAGCAGCAGGAGCACGCGGCGGAAGACGTCACGATGACCCGCATCGGGCAAGCCGTCATGCTGCATCACGGGGGCGACCGAGAGGAGGCCCGCGACCGTTTTCTCGCGCTCTGGGCGGCCATCGGCGAGGACGGGGACGCCTTGCACCGCTGCACCCTCGCGCACTACATGGCCGACACCCAGGACGACCCGTCCGACGAGCTGGCCTGGGACCTCCGCGCCCTGTCCGCCGCCGAGGAACTCACCGACGGGCGGCTGGCCCGGCACCACCAGTCCCTCGCCGTACGCGCCTTCTACCCCTCGCTGCATCTCAGTCTCGCCGCCGACTATGTGAAGCTCGGCCGGCCCGACGCCGCCCGCAGTCATCTCCGGCAGTCGCATGGTGCCCTGGACGCCCTCGGGGACGACAGCTACGGCGACGGCATCCGGGCCGCCCTCACCCGACTCGCCCTTCAGCTGGACGAGGGGTCCGGTGAACCCGGCTCGTCAGGGGAGGGGCCGGTGGGACCGCCGCGCCGGGAGTCGTAGCCCTCGCGTTCCCCGGATTTCCGGCAGCGCCCATGGTTTCCCGTCTCAGCGGCGCCCGTATGTGCCCTGGCAGATACGGGACTCCGGACTGTCCGCCTGCCAACCCCCGTACTCCCGTCCCAGCGCGCAAACATCCGGCTTCCGGTCGGCGGCTCCGGCTCCCGACCCGGCGCCGGCACCGCTGCCGTTGCCGGGGTGCGCGGGGCGGGGGTTCGGGGTGGCAGCGCGGTGTCGTTCAGGGGGGTCGGCCGGGTTCCGGGCACGGGGCGTGGCCCTGGGGGCCGGGGCCGCCGGGGTCGGTGGCTTCGGTGCGGCGCGCTCCGGGGGGCCCACGCGTTCCAGCGCGTCCCGTGCCGGGGGCTGCGCGATCCTCGGCTCACCGCCGCCGTCAGCGCGCGGCCCCGCAGGCGGCATGGACGCCACGGGCGAGGGCTCCGGGGTGGCACTGCGTTCCACGCTCATACAGCCGGAAACGGCCGCCACCGCCACCGTGACCAGCAGAGTCGCCGTCGTCTTCGCTCGATGCACCCGCGACACTCTGGTGGCTCGGCGACCGTCACGGTGGCCGACGAAATGATGTTGCCCCGGACGAGTGACACAGATGAGTGGCAGCGGTCAGTGACAGAGACGAACGTCGCCGGCGGCAGGGCGGTCAGTCGCCCGTCGTCCCGTCCACCAACTCCCGTACGAGATCCGCGTGGCCGTTGTGACGCGCGTACTCCTCGATCATGTGCACATAGATCCAGCGCAGGTTGTGGGACTCCTCCTTGCGCGTCACGGACGCCAGGTCGTCCAGGCCGAACCGCGCGGCGCGTTCCCTGGCCTGCTCGATCTCGTTCTGCCAGACCCCGTACGCATCGGCCCAGGTGTCCGCGTCCGTGAGGTGGAACTCGCCGTCCGGGTCCGCTTCGCTGTGGTAGAGGGGTGGCACGTCCTCGCCGGCCAGGGTCCCCCGGAACCAGATCCGTTCGACCTCGGCCATGTGCCGTACGAGACCCATCAGGGACAGCTCGGACGGCGGGACCGCCGCGCGGCGCAGTTGCTCGTCGTCCAGGCCCGCGCACTTCAACGCGAGGGTCGCGCGGTGATAGTCCAGCCAGGACTCCAGTAGGGGGCGTTCATCGCCGACGGTGGGCGGCTCGGCGCGTTCCGGCACCGCGTCGGTGGGCCGAGGGGAGGGAGTCGTCATGACCGTATCCTTACCCGTCACCGCACCGGCCGACCAGCCATTATTCGACGCCCCACACCAGGGCACCATGCGTTACCCCCGGACCAGGACCGCATGTGTCGTCCCGCGTCACCCCCGTTCGCCGCCGCGCGCCACCGTCGGGCTCCCGCCGCTCAGCATGCCGCCCAGCAACTCCCGGAAGCCCGTGCGGAGTTCCTCAAGCGTCGGCTGCGTCGCGTGGTACGCCCCCGCCGCGCACAGGAACATCATCCCGTCGGACCATGCCACCAGGGACAGGGTGTGCCGCTGCGGATCCGGGGAGCCCATCGCCGTGAGCAGGGCGAGCAGCGGCCGTTGGAACTGCTGTCCCGTGGCGTCGTAGAACGCGCGCAGTTCCGGTCGGCGAGTGGCCTCCAGGGCCAACTCGTAGCGGCAGACGAGTAGTTCACGGTGGCGCGTGAGGTAGCGGTGCAGGGCGAGCGCCATGCCGTCCACGAGCGAGACGAGCCCGCCCGCCGGATCCGGCATCTCGTCCATGCTCAGCACCTGCGACTCGCGCTCGGCCAGCCGCCGTACCGCGATCTCCAGGAGCGCGAGGCGTGTCCGCGCGTGGTTGGACGTCGAGCCCAGGGGCAGCCCGGCCTTCTCGTCGACGGCGCGATGCGTGAGACCCCGCATACCGCGCTCGGCAAGCAGAGCCAGGGCGGCATCGGCGATCACGGTGGCGCGATCCGCGCCGGAGGGGGTGGTGCGTACGGGCATGGGGTCAATCTATCCCTCTCACTACATGTGTAGTACGGTCGAGATGTCTCGTACTACATCTGTAGTTTCCGTAGTTCCTGGAGGAGTCGTGGCCGGACCTCGTGCTGTCGTCATCGGAAGCGGTATCGGTGGCCTCACCGCCGCCGTCGCCCTGCACCAGAGCGGCTGGCAGGTCACCGTCCTGGAGCGGGCCGAATCCCTGGAGCCGGTCGGCGCCGGAATCGGCCTCGCCCCGAACTCCCTGCGCGCTCTCGACGTCATCGGTCTCGGCGACGAGATCCGTGACCTGGCCGCCTGGCAGGGCGACGGCGGTATGCGCACCCCGCGCGGACGCTGGATCCAGCGGATGGACGCGTCGGCGGCGCGCGAGCGCTTCGGCGGACCCCTCGTCCTCGTCCACCGTGCCACCCTCATCGACCGCATCGCGGCGCAGCTCCCGGCGGGCGTCATCCGTACCGGCTCCCCGGCGAAGCTGTCGGAGCCGGGCGTCACGGGCGGGCGCCGGGCCGTTGTCAGCACGCCGGACGGTGACCTGGAGGCCGACCTGGTCGTCGCCGCCGACGGCATCGACTCCGGCGTGCGGCGCACCCTGTTCCCCGAGCACCCGGGCCCGGTCTACGCGGGCCTCACCGTCTGGCGCGTCGTCGTCCCCGCCCCTGACCGACCCTTCGAGCCGCACGAGACCTGGGGTGCCGGCGCCGTCTGGGGCACCCAACCCCTGAAGGACGGCCGCATCTACGCGTACGGCGCCGCGGCCGTCCCCGAGGGGCAGCCCGCGCCCGACGGTGAACACGCCGAGATGCTGCGCCGGTTCGGCGACTGGCACCACCCGATCCCGGCGATCATCGCGGCGGCCGAAGGCGGGCCCGTCCTGCGCAACGACGTGCACCACATGGCGACTCCACTGCCCGCCTTCCATCGTGGCAGGACCGCCGTCATCGGCGACGCGGCGCACGCCATGGCCCCCACCCTCGGACAGGGCGGCAACCAGGCCATCGAGGACGCCGTCGTGCTCGCCTTCCACGCCACCCCCACCGCCGACCTGGCCACCGCGCTCGCCGGCTACTCGGCCGACCGCGTGCCCCGCACCACCGCGGTGGTACGCAAGGCCGCCCGCGTCGCCCGGATGGCGACCGTCGCCAACCGCCCGGTCGTCGCGTTGCGCACCGGCCTCATGTCCGTCGCCTCGCTCTTCGGCCCCGGTGTCGTCCTGCGTACCTTCGACGACATCGCGAACTGGCGTCCGCCCCAGCACACGTATGCTTCCGAGCCACAGACCCCCACCCGTACCGCTTGAGGAGATCCCCTGTGAAGGTCGGCTGCATCGGACTCGGCGACATCGCGCGCAAGGCGTATCTGCCGGTCCTCACCACCCGGCCCGGGATCGAACTCCATCTGCACACCCGCACCCCCGCGACCCTGCGCGAGGTGGCCGCCGTCCATCACATCCCGGACGAGCGCTGCCACACCGAGCTGGACGCCCTCATCGCCCAGGGTCTCGACGCCGCCTTTGTCCACGCGGCCACCGCCGCGCACCCGGAGATCGTCACGCGGCTCATCGAAGCGGGCGTCCCGACCTATGTCGACAAGCCGCTCGCCTACGAACTCGACGCGTCCGAACGGCTCGTCCACCTCGCCGAGGCCCGCGACACCAGCCTCGCCGTCGGCTTCAACCGGCGTTACGCCCCCGGCTACACGCAGTGCGCCGACCATCCGCGCGAGCTGATCCTGATGCAGAAGAACCGCATCGGACTGCCCGAGGACCCTCGCACCTTCGTCCTCGACGACTTCATCCACGTCGTGGACACCCTGCGCTTCCTGGTGCCCGGACCGGTGGACGACTTCGGCGTACGCGCCCGGACCGAGGGCGGACTGCTCCACCATGTCGTGCTGCAACTGGCGGGCGACGGCTTCACCGCGATCGGTGTGATGAACCGGCGCAGCGGCTCCACCGAGGAGATCCTCGAAGTCTCGGGACAGGACACCAAGCGCCAGGTCGTCAACCTCTCCGAAGTCATCGACCACAAGGGTCAGCCGACCGTGCGGCGGCGCGGCGACTGGGTGCCCGTGGCCCGGCAGCGCGGCATCGAGCAGGCCGTCCTCGCCTTCCTCGACGCCGTCCGCGCGGGCAAGGTCCTCAGCGCCCGGGACGCGCTGGCGACTCACGAACTGTGCGAGCGGGTGGTACGAGCGGTCGAGGAACAGGCCGCCGTCTGACCGTACGGGCGCCCTCGGCCGCGCACAGCAGTGCCAGCACGACCAGAGCGCCCCGCACGGGCCAGTCGCCGAACCGGACATACGGCGTCACACCTGTGGCGAGCGGCACGTCGTACACCCGCGCCGCGCTCGCGCCCGTACCCAGCCACGTCCCGACGCGCTCGCCCTCCGGGCCGTACACCGCGGACACGCCCGTGAGCGTGGCGTGGACCATGGGGCGGCCGGTCTCGGCGGCCCGCAGCGCCGCCAGGGACGCGTGCTGCGGCGGGGCCCAGCTGTGCTGGAACGACGACGTCGCGGACTGCGCGAGCAGCAACTGGGCGCCGTCCTCGGTGAGATGACGGCTCATGTCGGGGAACGCCGACTCGAAGCAGATCAGCGGCCCGATCCGCAGATCGTGCCCCACGTCCATCACCTCCTGGCGGCTGCCTCTGCGGCGATCCTCGCCCGCCGCCTTGCCCACGGACGTCGCCCAGCCGAGCAGCGAACGGGCCGGTATGTACTCGCCGAACGGCACGAGGCGCATCTTGTCGTAGCGGTCACCCGTCGGCCCGTGCGGGCCCACCAAGACCGAACTCTTGTATATGCCGGGCGTGTTGGTGCTGGTGGCGGGGTCCGCGCTGCGCGCGTCCACGTTCACCAGGATGTCCGCCCCGACGAGTCGCGACAGCGCGGCGATGCGGTCCGCGAGGTCGGGGCGCCGGGTGAGATCGAACCCGACGCTGCTCTCGCCCCATACGACGAGGTCCACGTCCTGCCCGTCCAGCGTGCGCGTCAACTCCTCCTCGCGCGCGAAGCGTCGGTCCGCGCTGCCGGCGCCGTCCACGATCCCGGGCTGCACCACGGCGACCCGGACCAGGCCGGACGGATCCGGCCGCGGCGCCCACACCCAGGCGCCCGAGGTCACGGCGACGGTGACGACGAGTCCGGCCACGGCGGGCGTACGGGAGTCCCGCGCCGCGATCAGCAGGGTGACGCAGGTGTTGAGCGCCACGACGAACAGGCTCAGCAGCCATACGCCACCGAGCGACGCGAGCCGCAGCGCCGGATTCACCTGCCACTGGCTGGAACCGAGCATGCCCCATGGCCCGCCGAGACCCTGCCAGGACCGCACCAGCTCGATCATCAGCCAGCCCGAAGGCAGCACGACCAGCGCGACAGCGGCGCGCCGCGGCGACGGACTGCCGCCCAGCAGATGGCGTACGAGCCGGCCCCACGGCGCCCACAACAGGCCGAGCAGCGCCGCGATCAGGACCGTGAACACATGCAGGCTCGGCAGCAGCCAGTGGTGCACGGCCAGCATGAACCCGAGCCCGCCGAACCAGCCGTCGTACCCCGCCTGCCGCCCTGTGGGTGCCTGACGGATCAGCAGCATCCAGGGGACCAGCGCGACATACGCGAACCACCAGAGGGAGGGGGCGGGGAAGGCGAGGGCGGGGAGGGCGCCCGCCGTGAGTGCGGTGAGGGCCCGCCCTTTCGGGGAGGTGAGGGCTTGAAGTCCCGGGGAGGTGAGGGGCGGCGGGCGACGGGTTCCGCTTTCCGTTCCGTTTCTCGTTCCGCATTTGGTTCCGCTTCTGGTGCCTGGCCCGGTTCCGGATCGGCTTCCGGTCGCGGGGAGTTGCCGCCATCGGACACGGTTGCGGAGCAGGTCCATGCAGCGCCTTCCTCTGGCCCGAGCGCGGTGCGTGGAACCAGTGTGCGCGCCTTTGACGATCTCGGACAGGGGGCGGTCGGACGCGTGCGGGGCGCGGTCACGGGAGCAGGGAGAATGGCCGGGAGAGCGACTGGGGGAGCGATCGGGGGAGCGGTCAGGGTGTGCCGGACGACGGTGCCGGTGTGGCCTGCGTACGCCGCCATTTCTCCTGCACGACCACCTGGCTGAACCGCCAGCCGGCTCCCGTACGCACCAGGGTGAAGGCGTACCGGCCGCCGCAAACGAAGTCCGGTGCGGTGGACGTGTTGTCGCCTCCCGCGAAGCGCATCGGGTTGACGAAATCGGCACGCACGCGCGCGGTGTCGCCGACGTCCCGGTCCACGGTCTCGAAGTGGACCTGGCGGTTCACGATCAGATGCTGTCGCATCGCGAACAGCTCCATCGTGCCGGTCAGCCACTGGGTGATCTCTTCGGCGTCCCCTTCGATTCCGCCCGCCGAGCGGTAGTCCGCTCGTCCGCCCGGCGCGAAGAGGCGCCGGTACGCCTCCCACGCGCCGTCGTCCACGGCCACGGCGTACTCCGTGATCAGGGCGTCCACGGCCAGGCGGTCCATTACCGTCGCGAGTTCCACACGCTGTGTCATCGGGTCAGTCTTGGTCACCCGGCCCGCTGAGCCAAGGGGCGCGCAGGGGACCGGGGCCTCGGATATGACGGAGTGGCCGGAAATGACGGGTGGCGTGAGCAGGGGTCTTGCGTGTGTGTGGCGGCTGTGTGAGGGGACGTCCGTGCGGGGACGTCCCCCTGAGGGTGCGGGAAGACCGGGGCGGGTGCCTCCGTGTCTTGAGGTCACCAGCCCCTGACGTCGGTGCGGATCGCGGCGGCCCACTCGGTGACGAGCGCTTCGTAGGTACGACGCTCGTCCGCCGACAGGCGGCCACCCGCTCGAAGCCACAGGTCGCGAATCTGTTCGTTCAGCGCGTCTGCGGAACGCACGCAACCGGAGTGCTCTTGGGTGCGGGACATGCCCTGAAGCTTAGGGCTTCGTTCTGACAATCCGCTACGGCCCGGCTACAGATCATCACTCTCCGCGAAGTGCCGAAGAGTGCTTTGGGTGACGACACCGCAGGTCAGAGGGCCTTTCGTCACTGTCGGAGCCGTTGCTCGGTGCCCGTCAGCTGTGAGAGAACTCTCTCTCAGGAGCCCTCTTGGAAGCCTCTCGGTACCCCGCGCCGCACTCTCGGCCGACGGCCCCGCGGTGGGGTCAGTGGCCCGACTCTCCCGCATGCGGGCTCAGTACGCCCATGCTGACCAGGACGATGATGGCGATGCCCAGAATGATGCGGTAGTACACGAACGGCATGAAGCTCTTGGTCGTGATGAACTTCATGAACCATGCGATGACCGCGTACCCCACCGCGAAGGCGATCAGCGTCGCGAAGAGCAGCGGGCCCCAGGACACATGCCCCTGGCTCGCGTCCTTCAACTCGTAGGCGCCCGAGGCGAGTACGGCGGGGATGGCGAGCAGGAACGAGTAACGGGCCGCCGCCTCACGGGTGTACCCCATCAGCAGGCCGCCGCTGATCGTCGCCCCGGACCGCGAGACACCCGGCACCAGGGCCATCGCCTGGCACACACCGAAGATCAGACCGTCCTTGACGCCCAGTTCCTTCAGGGTCTTGCGCGGCTGTGCGGCCCGGTGCTTGCCGCCCGTCTCGTCACGCGCGGCGAGACGGTCCGCGAAACCGAGCACGAGGCCCATCACGATCAGCATGGTCGCGGTCAGCCGCAGGTCACGGAACGGGCCCTCGATCTGGTCCTTCAGCGTGACGCCCAGCACACCGATCGGGATCGAGCCGACGATGACCAGCCAGCCCATCTGCGCGTCGTGGTCACTGCGCAATGCCTTGTTGAAGAGCGACCGGGACCACGCCGACACGATCCGCACGATGTCCTTGCGGAAGTAGATGAGGACCGCGGCCTCCGTACCGATCTGCGTGATCGCCGTGAACGCCGCTCCCGGGTCGGTCCAGCCCGCGAAGGCGGCCGTCAGCCGCAGGTGGGCGCTCGACGAGATCGGGAGGAACTCGGTCAGCCCCTGGACGAGTCCGAGGATGAAGGATTCAAACCAAGACATGAAGTAACGGGATCCAAGTGCTGATCGAACCTGACCACGCATGCGCACGCGCAGGCCGGAGGCGGACGGGAACAGGACTGGTGCTACGGAGACGGTGACGGCGAGGACGTGGTACGTGCCCACCCGCGGCGTGGTACGCGCCCACGCACGGTGATCACTGCTCCGTTCTGGGGCAGCGTAGCGTCCCTGGGTGAAGGCCCCTTCACAGGGCCCCGGCTCCCGGATTCACAGGGCCCCCGCTCCCGGACTCAGCGCTCAGGCCCGGCGGCGTCACGGTCCGGCGCCGAGACCGCTCACCGACCGCGCAGGCTGTGCCGCTTCGTCCAGGCGACCACCACGCCCGCCAGCCCCGTCACCGCGATGAACCCCATCGCGATCAGGAACGCGGGAGATGTCGGAGCCGCCGCGCCGTCGCCCGCGACCACATAGGCCGCGGTGTTCGGGATCGAGCCGAGCGCTGTCGCCAGGAGGAACGGTGTCCAGCCCATGCGCGACACCGCGGCGCAGTAGTTCACGCCCCAGAACGGCAGTCCCGGGAACAGCCGGGCCGCCAGCATCGACCGGAACCCGTGCCGGCTGAGCTGCTCGTCCGCCGCCTTCAGCCACCGGGCCCGCAGCAGCGGACGCAAGGCGTCCTGCCCCAGGGCGCGGCCGAGCCCGAAGGAGACGGCGGCGCCCAGCACCGTACCGGCGAGCGCCGCGCCGAGGCCGAGTTGTGCGCCGAGGAGTGCGCCCGCGGCGAGATTCAGCAGCGGGCGCGGTACGAACGCGGCCGCGCACAGCCCGTACGCCACGGCGAAGACCACCACCGCGGCGGCCCCGTTGAGCTGTGGGGGCCAGCCGTCCGCGAGGAGTCGCTGCGGCTCGAAGACCAGCACACCGCCGGCCGCGCCGGCGAGCAGCACCACCAGCAGGGACAGCCGTGACCAGGGCGAAAGCAGCGTTCTGGTCCAGCGCGCGACGAGGGGCGCGGGGCGGCCCTGGGGGAGGACCGGCGGCGGTGGAGCTGCGGGGTCGAACACCCGGGGAGACTAACTGACGAACCGACGTGATCGCCGTAGGGTGCGTCTCATGAGCCCTACGGCACCGGGGTCGGGCGGCGGCAAAGGCGCGCGCGATTCGAGCAGGATCAAAAGCGCGCACGATTCGGGCAGCGACAAAAACGTGGGCCGTGAGCCCGGCACGACCCCACGCGCCGATCTCCTCCTCACCCGCCTCACAGCCGCCTACACCCCGGCGGCCGACCCCGCGCGCGGTGCGGCGATGCGCGCGTACATGAAGGACGTCGCCCCCTTCCTCGGCCTGCCCACACCCCGGCGCCGCGAGCTCGACAAGGCCCTGCTCGCCGACGCGCCGTCGCCCGACGAGGCCGACTGCCGGGCCGTCGCCCTGCGCTGTTGGGACCTTCCCGAGCGGGAGTACCAGTACTTCGCGGTCGACTATCTGCGCCGTCACGTACGGCGCTGCTCCTCCGCGTTCCTGCCCGTGGCCCGCCGGCTGGTCGAGACGAAACCCTGGTGGGACACCGTCGACGCGCTCGCCGCCCATGTCGTCGGCTCCTTGGTTCGCGCCGATCCCGCGCTCACGGCGGACATGGACGTGTGGATCGAGGACGACGACCTATGGGTGGCGCGTACCGCGCTGCTCCACCAACTCCGCTACAAGGACGCCACCGACACGGACCGGCTCTTCGGATACTGCGTCCGGCAGGCCGGTCACCCCGACTTCTTCATCCGCAAGGCCATCGGCTGGTGCCTGCGCGAGTACGCCAAGACCGACCCCGACGCCGTACGGGCCTTCGTCGCGCGTGAACGCGACCGCCTGGCACCGCTGTCCGCGCGCGAGGCCCTCAAGAACATCGGCGCCTGAAACACGGCGGACGCCGTGGCGCACAACGCCGTCGCGCACGGCTCGGGACAGGCCACCGGGAAAACCATTCGACGCGGGCCGCCGCGTCGGAGATGATCTGTCGCATGTTCCGGTACGCCTTCCTCCTCGCAGCATCCGCAGTCGCGGATGCACCGAAGGCTGCCGTAGAGATCGTCATCGCAGCCGTCGACGGCGCACGAGGCTGACCCTCCCCGGACTGTCCGGCGGACCCCCGAGGGGGAGGGTCGGCAAGGTCCTGGGGTCCCCGGCGCGGAGATGAACTCCGCGTCCGTATCGGTCACTTCCCCCTCTGCGAGGAACAGCCATGCCCAAGACGGCATACGTGCGCACCAAGCCACACCTCAACATCGGAACGATGGGTCACGTCGACCACGGCAAGACCACTTTGACCGCCGCCATCACCAAGGTGCTCGCCGAGCGCGGCACCGGCACCTTCGTGCCGTTCGACCGCATCGACCGCGCCCCGGAGGAGGCCGCGCGCGGCATCACCATCAACATCGCGCACGTCGAGTACGAGACGGACACCCGGCACTACGCGCATGTCGACATGCCCGGTCACGCCGACTACGTAAAGAACATGGTCACCGGAGCGGCGCAGCTCGACGGGGCGATCCTCGTCGTGTCCGCGCTCGACGGGATCATGCCGCAGACCGCGGAGCACGTCCTGCTGGCCCGTCAGGTCGGCGTCGACCACATCGTCGTCGCCCTGAACAAGGCCGACGCGGGCGACGAGGAACTGACCGACCTGGTCGAGCTGGAGGTCAGGGAACTGCTCTCGGCGCACGGCTACGGCGGTGACTCCGCGCCCGTGGTCCGGGTCTCCGGACTCAGGGCGCTGGAGGGCGACCCGAGGTGGACGTCGGCGATCGTGGCGCTGCTCGACGCGGTGGACACGTATGTGCCGATGCCCGAGCGGTACGTCGACGCGCCGTTCCTGCTCCCCGTCGAGAACGTGCTCACGATCACCGGACGCGGCACCGTCGTCACCGGTGCCGTGGAGCGCGGGACCGTACGGGTCGGGGACCGGGTCGAGGTGCTCGGCGCGGACGTGGACACCGTCGTCACCGGTCTGGAGACCTTCGGCAAGCCGATGGACGACGCGCAGGCCGGGGACAACGTGGCGCTGTTGCTGCGCGGAGTGCCCCGCGACGCCGTCCGCCGCGGCCATGTCGTCTCGGCGCCGGGCAGCGTCACGCCCAGCCGCCGCTTCACCGCCCAGGTGTACGTCCTGTCGGCGCGCGAGGGCGGCCGGACGACCCCGCTCACCAGCGGCTACCGGCCGCAGTTCTACATCCGTACCGCGGACGTGGTCGGTGACGTCGACCTCGGCGACACCGCCGTGGCCCGCCCCGGCGACACCGTCACCATGACGGTCGAGCTGGGACGGGACGTGCCCCTGGAGCCCGGTCTGGGTTTCGCGATCCGTGAGGGCGGCCGGACCGTCGGCGCGGGCACGGTGACGTCGGTCGACTGAACCGACCGGAGCCGTACGGAGCGTGCCCGCTTCCCGCACCCCGCGGGGAGCGGGCGCGCGTGCGTGCCGTCAAGCGGGCGGCGGCACAATGGACCCGTGAACGACCCCCTGCCCGTCAGCCAGGCCGTGGACCACGGCACGGCCAAGCTCCTGCCCGACGTCGACCGGGACCGGGCCTGGCTCCTGACGATCGACGGCGCGCCCCAGTCGTACGTGGACCTCGACGAACCCACCCACCTGGAGTTCGAGTACACGCGCCGGCTCGGTCATGTCATCGACACGGCGGCAGGGCCCGCGCTCCCCCTGGACGTACTGCACCTCGGCGGGGGAGCGCTCACCCTGCCGCGCTATGTCGCCGCCACCCGCCCGGGGTCCCGCCAGGACGTCGTGGAGGCCGACCACGGGCTCATCGGGCTCGTCGCCGCGCACCTCCCGCTGCCCGACCGCTCGGGGATCACCGTGCACGCGGCGGACGCCCGCGCGTGGCTGGAAGGCGCGCCGGACGGCTCGACGGACGTACTCGTCGCGGACGTCTTCGGCGGCGCCAGGGTCCCCGCGCACCTCGCGTCACTCGGCTACGCGCGCGAGGCCGACCGTGTGCTGCGCGCCGACGGGCTCTACCTGGCGAACCTCGCGGACGGCGCGCCGTTCACCTTCCTGCGCGCACAGCTCGCCACGTTCGCGGCCGTGTTCGAGGAGGTGGCGCTGATCGCCGAACCGGCCGTCCTGCGGGGCCGCCGTTTCGGCAACGCCGTACTCGTCGCCTCGCACCAGGGCATCGCGGTCCCGGCGCTCACCCGGCTCACGGCCGCCGACGCGTTCCCCGCGCGCGTGGAGCACGGTGCGGCGCTGCGCCGCTTCCTGGGCTCCGCACGGCCTGTACGGGACGAGGACGCCGTCCCCTCACCCGAGCCGCCGGACGGAGCCTTCAGCGTCGGCTGAGGCGTCCCCGGCGACCGGATCCCGGGGACCGGGCTTGTCCCCGGTGGCGGCCGGAACGGCCTGCGCGATCTCCTTGGTGCGCCGTGTCAGATTCCGTACGTCCGGCACGAAGAGCACCGCGGCCGTCACCACGACCACCAGGACCGCGCAGCCCCACAGCGCCGACGACCGGCCGAACACGCTCTCGGCGGGGCCCGCCAGAGCCGTCGCCAGCGGGACCATGCCGACCGAGCCGAACCAGTCGTACGCGGAGACCCGGGAGAACTTCTCCTCCGGGATCTCCTGATGCATGGTCGTGATCCACGAGACGCCGAAGACCTCGATCGCGGCGCCGCTCACGAACATCACGGCCGCGAGCCCCGACACCGGAAGCGGCACCGCGAGCGCGGCGGACGGCAGGGCCAGGGGGAACACGCACAGGGTCCCGACGAACAGCAGCCGACGCGGCTTCCATCGCGTCATCAGGAAGGCCCCGGCGACCGTGCCCAGGCCGAACGCGCCGAGCGCCAGACCCCACGGTCCCGGTCCGCCGAGTTCGTCACGGGCGACCAGCGGCCCGTACACCGCCTCGGCAGCGCCGACCACGGCGACGACCACCGAGAACTGCGCCACGATGCTCCACAGCCAGGGCCGGCCGATGAACTCCTTCCAACCGTCCCGGAGATCGGAGAGCAGACCCTCGCCCGGCTCGCGCGCGCGAATGTGCCGGACGTCCAGGAAGGCGCGCAGGCCGCCCGCGACGGCGAAGGCCGCGGCGTCGACCGCGAGGACCCAGCCGGGGCCCATCGCCGCGACCATGGCGCCGCCGAGCGCGGCGCCGCCGATGCCCGCGCCGTGCATCGCCATCCGGTACATCGCGAACGCCCGGCTGGCCTGCTCGCCGGTCACCGACGCCATCAGCATGCCCTCGGACGCGGGGCTGAAGAACGCCTGTCCGGTGCCGCCGAGCGCGGAGAGCAGCAGCATGTGCCAGAGCTGCGGCTCACCGGCGATGACGAGCACCGCGAAGGCGCCCTGCGACACGCAGTTGAGGGTGTTGGCGGCGACCATCACCCGGTGCCGTGGCAGCCGGTCGGCGACCGCGCCGCCGACCAGCAGGAACAGCACGAGCGGCACGGTACGGGCCGCGGCCACCAGACCGACGTCGCCGCCGTCGCCGCCCGCGTCGAGCACGGCGAACGCCGCCGCGATCAGGGCGCCGTGGCTGCCCAGGTTGGTGACGATCGCGGCGGCGGTCAGCAGCGTGTAGTTGCGTCCGGCCCAGGCGGGCCTGCGGGGACGGCGGGAGGCGGCGGGAGAGGTCACCGGGGGACTATCGCGGCCCCCGAGGCGAGTTGCCAAATCCTTTTCCGGGCGGTTCTCCCGACCCGACCGGTTTTCCCGCCCGCTACGGTTTCCGCCCCCCTACGGTTCCACGGCCCCGTGGAGACGGTCAGCCCGTGGGAGTCCCGTGCAGGCGGACCGTCTTGAGGATCTTCATGATCGTCTCTTCCGGGATCTCCCCGTCGACGCCCTTGGCGCCGTACAGGTTCCAGGCCACGAAGTCACCCTTCGAGTTCTTGAACCCGAAAGTGATCGCCTTGCCGTCGCTGTCGCACTTGCCCTTCTGCGGCGTGTTCGTCGACTGGGCGCGCGCGATGCTGCCCTGGATGCCGGACGTCGTCGTGAAGGGCTTCGCCTTCTTGTCGAACGTGATGCTCTTCTTGTCGGGCTGCGTGTAGCCGCCGTAGACCCACCACGGCACCTGGTTCACCGCGACCTCGTCGGTGCTCTTGGCACCGTTCGCGCCCTTGGTGCCGACCGCGCCGAGCGCGGTGTCGTTCGTGCGGCCGTCCTTGTCCTCGTCCGACTGGCACCACTTGGACTTGTAGTACGCGGGCGCGGACATCGTGATGATCGGCTTGCCGTCGGCCTTCTTGGAGTCCTCGAAGCCGATCATCGTGTCCGGCGTCTCGATCTCCCAGTCGCCGGGGACGTCGAAGGCGGTACCCCACTTGGGGTTGATGACGACCTTCCAGCCGTCGATCGTCGCCTTCTCGTCGTCCGTACCGCGCGGGTTGTCGTCGGCGGTGCCGCCGGAACCGGCTCCGGCCGTGCCGGGCTCCTTGGTCGCGGAGGCCGACGGCTTCTCCTTGACCTTCTTGCCGTCGTCCTTGGCGCTGTCGTCCTTCTCGCCGCCCAGGACCAGGAATCCGGTGACACCGGCCGCGACGACGACGGCACTCGCGGCCACGATCGCCACGAGCTTCGTCTTCTTCTTGTCGCCCGACGGCGGCTGAGGCGCGCCCATCGGCGTCGTCGGGGCTCCCCAGCCCGGCTGCTGCCCAGGCTGCTGCGGGTACGGATTCGGCTGCTGATACCCCGGCTGCTGATAGGGGTTCGGCTGCTGGTAACCCGGCTGCTGATACGGATTCGGGTTCTGGTCCTGCGGGTTCTGCTCGCCCCCGGGCGGCTGCTGTCCTGGCCACATGGGCAGTAACCATAGTGGCGCCCCGGAAACAGTTCGGTCACCGGCCCTTGTCAGGTACGTACCGATGTCAGGTACATATCGGAATCCCAGGAACCTGTGTACTCAACCTGTGTACTCAACCTGTGTACTCAGCCTGTGCGTTCGGCCTGTGTGCTCAAGGAATGCCGTGGGCGAACGCGGTCGCCGTGCCCTCGGTCGCGCACGTGCCCCGCGCCCCGGTGCGCGGCTCTGGCCAAGATTCGCTACTCATGGGTAACATTCTGGTATGAGTGCTGATCAGATGTCGATAGGCGAGATGCTCGCCGCCACTGTGCCGATGGCCCGCACGCTGCAGCTGGAGTTCCAGGAGACCACGCCTGAGCGGGCCGTGGTCTCGCTGCCCGACCGTAGCGACTACCACAACCACGTTGGAGGGCCGCACGCCGGAGCGATGTTCACGCTCGGCGAGTCCGCGAGCGGGGCGATCGTGCTGGCCGCCTTCGGTGAGCAGTTGTCGCGGGCCGTTCCGCTCGCCGTCAGCGCCGAGATCGCGTACAAGAAGCTCGCCATGGGACCCGTGACCGCGACGGCGACCCTCGGGCGGCCCGCCGCCGAGGTCGTCGCCGAACTGGACGCCGGGCAGCGACCCGAGTTCCCGGTGAGCATCGCCATCCGGCGCGGTGACGGCGCCGTCACCAGCGAGATGACCGTCGTCTGGACCCTCCGGCCGAACGCCTGACAGCGCCCAAGAGGCCGCCGGACCCCGCGTCCGGCGGCGCCGTCGCGGGTCCGGGACGCCGGGTGTACCGGACCCGGTAGGCTGCCCGCGGCGCGCCGAGGTGGATCACCGGCCCGTCACCACCTCACAGAACCTCACCGGAGGAGCGGGCGTTGCACGTCCAGGACTGGCTTGAGACCGTGCCGGCGGTCAGCGTCTACGCCCTGGTGGGCGTGATCATCGGTCTGGAGAGCCTGGGCATTCCGCTGCCGGGCGAGATCGTCCTCGTCTCGGCCGCGCTCCTGTCGTCGCAGCACGCGGGCATCGACCCGTTCGTCCTCGGCGCCTGCGCCAGCGCGGGCGCCGTCATCGGTGACTCGATCGGGTACGCCATCGGGCGCAAGGGCGGCCGACCGCTGCTCGCCCGGCTGGGCCGCAAGTTCCCCAAGCACTTCAGCGAGGGCCATATCCGCAGCGCGGAACGGTCCTTCGAGAAGTGGGGCATGTGGGCCGTGTTCTTCGGCCGTTTCGTCGCCCTGCTGCGGATCTTCGCTGGCCCCCTCGCGGGCGTGCTGCGCATGCCCTACTGGAAGTTCCTCGTCGCCAACGTCCTCGGCGGCATCGTGTGGGCGGGCGGCACCACGGCCGTCATCTACTACGTCGGAATCGTCGCCGAGTCCTGGCTCAAGCGGTTCTCCTGGCTCGGCCTGGTCGTGGCGGTGCTGTTCGGCATCGGCTCGATGCTCCTGCTCAAGCGACGCGCCAAGGCGGCAGAGGCCGAGGGCGGGGCGGCGGGTGCGGGTGGCGCCGAGGTCGCGGGGGTCGCGCCGAAGGCCGCTGTGCAGGCCGCCGACTGAGACCCCCCGAGCGAGGGCCGCTTCTCGGCTATGCGTGATCCTCGCGCGCGGGGGCGTCCTGACCACCCTCCTCGCGCGCGTGCTCTTCGTGGACCTCCCGGTGCGCCCGCGCGAGGTCCACGTACAGGGTTCCGTTCAGCGTGACGCCCTCGCGCTCCTCCTCCGTGAGCGGGCGCCTCACCTTGGCGGGCACTCCCGCGACCAGCGATCCCGGCGGTACGAGCATGCCCTGCGGCACCAGAGCCTGGGCGGCGACCAGCGAACCTGCGCCGATCACCGCGCCGTTGAGGACGGTGGCGCCCATGCCGACGAGTACGTCGTCCTCCACGGTGCAGCCGTGGAGGACGACGTTGTGGCCGACCGTGACCCGCTCGCCGATCGTGATGGGGAACCCCGGGTCGACATGGAGCGTGCAGTTGTCCTGGATGTTGCTGTCCGCCCCGAGAACGATCGGTCCGCAGTCCGCGCGGAGCACCGCTCCGTACCAGACGCTCGCGCCCGAGTGCACGGTCACCTCGCCGATGACGACGGCCGTCGGCGCGACGAACGCGTCCTGGTCCACCTTGGGGCTCTTGCCGCCGATCCCCGTGATCAGCGCCCGCTCGGCCATGGCCGTCTCCTCGTCGTCGCGTCGCACATGCCTTCCGCCACCGCACACGATGCCGTCGTGCGGGCGCCCACCGGCACCGTAGGCGACGGGGGGCGCGGGCCGCGCACCGGGTAGGGCGAAGATCACAGCGGTCCGCACTCCGCCCCGACGTGCCCCTGAGTACCGTGAGCGGGTGCCCACAAGCAGGAACACGTTCTCATTCGCCACCCGCTGGCCGCGCCGTCTCGTCCAGCACGCCGTCCGGACGGGCTGGGCGTGGGCACAGCGGGCGGGCGCCGTCACGGCGGCCCACCCCGGGCGACTGAGATTCGGCGCGATCGGTACGGGCACCCGCCTCGCCTTCCCGCAGGGCACCGTCTTCGGCGAGCCCTGGATCCATCTCGGCGCGCACTGCATCGTCGGCGAACAGGTCACGCTCACCGCCGGGTTGATGCCCGACCTCGACCTCGGCCCCGAGCCGATCCTGCGCATCGGCGACGGTGTGGTGCTCGGCCGGGGCAGCCATGTCATCGCCGACACGACGGTGACGATCGGCGCCGACTGCTACTTCGGGCCGTACGTCTACGTCACGTCGACGAACCACTCGTACGACGATCCGCACCAACCCATCGGCAAACAGTGGCCGCGTATGGAGCCCGTGGTCATCGGTCCCGGCTGCTGGATCGGCACCGGAGCGGTGATCCTGCCCGGTGCGCGTATCGGCCGGAACGTGGTCGTCGCGGCCGGCGCGGTGGTACGGGGTGTCGTACCCGATCACGCCGTGGTGGCTGGTGCCCCCGCGCGCGTGGTGCGGCGCTGGGACGCTGAGACCGGCTGGCAGCCACCGCTGCGGACTCCCGCACCGGTGCCGATCCCGGAGGGGATCACGCCGGAGCAGTTGCTGGCGCTGGCCGATCTGGAGGCGGACGCGTCGGAGGCGTAGGAACGGGTGCGGAGGCGCAGGAGCGGATGCGGAGGCCGTAGGGGCGGGTGCGGCGGCCGTGTGCGGGCCTGGTCCGCGAGTGCCGTAGCCCTGTCGGGAGTCCCGTGGTCCTATCCCGACGCGAGCAGCACCGTCCCGATCAGGGCGAGGCCCGCACCGGCCGCCTGCACGCCCCTCAGTCGCTCGCCGAGCACCCCGCGCGCGGCGAACGCCGTGACGACCGGATACAGCGAGGCCAGGACCGCCGCGACGGTGACCGGGCCCTGCTGGGCGGCGACGGAGTACGTGCCGTTGGCGGCGACGTCCGCCAGGCCGACAAAGGCGAGCGCGGGCAGTGCGGACGCCACCACGCGTATACCGTCCTCCTCGGGGAGGGCCGGCGTGCCACCCCGTACCGACAGATACAGCGCCGTACCGCCCGCGACGACATTGGTCACGCGCTGCACGAACAGGGCCAGGAACAGCCCGGTGAGCGTGGTCGACGCCTCGGAGATCAGTGCCATCACCGCGCCGAAACCGAACGCCGCGAGCAGCGTGAGCAGCACGGCACGACGCTGCACCGGCGCCCCGCGCCACTGCGGCCCGGCCGCGAGCACCACGCCCGTGACGGCGACCAGGACGCCCGCGATCTGGAGCAGCCCCGGACGCTCGCCGAGCATCAGGCCGACGCCGACCGGGACGGCGACCCCTATCGAACCCAGCGGCGACACGACGCCCATCGGGCCCAGGGCGAGAGCCTGGTAGAAGGAGAGCACGGCGACCGGCCCGACCAGACCGGCGGCGACCGCGAACCACAGCCGGGCGTCCGCCTCGCTCCAGCCGCGCGTCGCGGCCACGATCACGCCGAGCACCACGACCGCGACGGCCTGCGAGACCACGACCACCGTGAGCGCCGGAATCCGTCGTGCCAGCAGCCCGCCGCCGAAGTCGGCCAGACCGAACAACAGGCTGGTGGCCAGGGCGAAGAGTGCTGTCACGGATGACCTCGCAGTACAGTGCGGTGAACCCTCGGTGCACCACACCGTAGTTCGGTGTATTGAACTCTGTCATCCAAAATAATGGACGGAATGTGTCGGACCTCGACCAGCTCACCCAGTCCCTCGCGCGCAATCTGAAGCGCTGGCGCGGCGAACGCGGCTTCACCCTGGACGCCCTCGCGGCCCGCTCGGGAGTCAGCCGCGGCATGATCATCCAGATCGAGCAGGCCCGCACGAACCCGAGTGTCGGGACGACCGTGAAGCTGGCCGACGCGCTCGGCGTCTCCATCGCCACCCTCCTCGACCACGAGCAGGGCCCCCAGGTCCGTCTGGTGCCCGAGGAGCAGGCCGTACGGATGTGGTCCACCGACGCGGGAAGCCACACCATGCTGCTCGTCGGCACCGAGAAGCGGGGCCCCCTCGAACTGTGGAGCTGGCGCCTGATGCCCGGCGAAGGCAGCGCGTCGGATCCGCATCCCACGGGCACGGTCGAGTTGCTGCACGTCACCGCGGGTGTGCTCACGCTGGTCGTGGACGGGGAGCCGCATCCCGTACCGGCCGGCACATCGGGCGTCTTCGAGGGGAATGTGCCGCACGCCTACCGCAACGACGGCACGGAGGTCGTGGAGCTGATCATGGCGGTGTCCATCCCGCCCGTCGAGTGAGACACCCGGCTCACCGCGCGCGGGGCGGCTGTTAGCGTGCCGTCATGCGCGCACCCATCGGAAACTTCGACACCGCCCGGCCCGCCCCCGACTGCCTCGACGTCCTTGTCGCCCCCGTCGCCGACGCGGTGCGCGCGTGGCACGGCAGTGTGCCCGCCGAGCAGCTGATCCACGTCGACACCGAGCCGGAGTGGGCCGACACCGCGACCTTCGTCGAGCACTACGGGCCCGATCTGCTGGCGACCTCCGCGAACTGTGTCGTCGTCGCGGGCAAGCGGGCCGGCGAGACCACGCTGGCCGCCTGTGTCGTCCTGTCGGCCACGCGCGTGGACGTCAACGGGACGGTGCGGCGCCAACTCGGCGCCCGTAAGGCGTCGTTCGCCCCCATGGACACCGCCACCGGCGCGACCGGCATGGAGTACGGCGGGATCACCCCGATCGGGCTGCCCGCCGACTGGCCGCTCCTGGTCGACTCGGCGGTCATCGACCTCCCGTACGTCCTCATCGGCAGCGGCAGGCGCCGGGGCAAGCTCATCCTGCCCGGCAAGGCGCTGGCGGAGCTGCCGGGCGCGGTGGTCGTCGAGGGGCTGGGGTCGTAGCGGGGCTGGGCCGGGGCCTGACGCGGGGCCGTACGCCGTCCCCTCCGAACGGTCACCGGGGCGGTCAGTCGAGCAGCGGTATCTCGATCGCGGGGCAGCGGTCCATGACCATGTCCAGGCCCGCATCGCGCGTACGCGCATACGCGTCCTCGTCCACCACACCCAGCTGGAACCACACCGCCTTCGCGCCCTTGTCCACGGCCTCGTCGGCCACGCCGCCCGCCAGATCCGCGTTCACGAACACGTCGACCACGTCCACGTCGAAGGGGATGTCCGCCAGCGACGCGTACCCCTTCTCGCCGTGCACCGTCTCCGCCTTCGGATGCACCGGTACGACGCGCTTTCCGAAGCGCTGGAGCACGGCGGCCACGCCGTAGGCCGCGCGGGACTCATTGTTCGACAGGCCGACCACGGCCCAGGTGTCACCGGTCTCGGTGAGGATCTTGCGGACGGTCGCCCGGTCGCCGTGCATGGCCTGCCTCCTGGATTCGCTGCCTTCTTCGTCGGGAGAAACGAGCGGACGCGTCCGGAGATTCCCGCCACACCGTCCGACGCGGTCCGCCCGGTCCGCCCGCTCCCCACGCAGGACCGGCGAGGACCCGCGAGGACCTGCGGAGGCCCGGCGCGGGGCACGCGCGCGTACCGCCTACGCTGGCCTGATGCAGGACGCGTACCGCACGGTGGCCCACGAGGGCGTGCACGAGACCGAGATCAACCGCTCACGGTTCCTGTGCGCACTCGCGCCCGCCGCCACCGAGCGGGAGGCCCAGGACGTCATCGCGCGCGTCCGCAAGGAGCACGCGGACGCGACGCACAACTGCTTCGCCTATGTCATCGGCGCCGACGCCTCCGTGCAGAAGGCGAGCGACGACGGCGAACCGGGCGGCACCGCCGGCGTACCGATGCTCCAGATGCTCATGCGCCGCGACATGCGCTACGTGGTCGCCGTCGTCACGCGCTACTACGGCGGCGTCAAACTCGGCGCGGGCGGACTCATCCGCGCCTACGGGGGAGCGGTCGGCGAGGCATTGGACGCCGTCGGCACCATCACACGTAAACGATTCCGTCTCGCCACCGTGACCGTCGACCACCAGCGCGCGGGCAAGGTCCAGAACGACCTGCGCGCCACCGGACGCCAGATCCGCGACGTGCGCTACGGCGAGGCGGTCACGCTGGAGATCGGTCTGCCGGACGCCGACGTCGAGTCCTTCCGCGCCTGGCTCGCCGATGTCACCGCGGGCACGGCCGAGTTCGAGTTGGGCGGGGAGGCGTACGGGACGGGATGAGGTCGCTGACGCACGGCGATCCCCCACCAGGCGCCGGGGTTTGGCGCCTGGGGCCCGGGACCGCCCGTGATGTCAGACCCGCCCGTTAGTCTCGGGGATCATGAGGCTCCTGCACACTTCCGACTGGCATCTCGGCCGGGCGTTCCACCGGGTTGACCTGCTCGGTGCCCAGTCCGAGTTCATCGGCCACCTCGTCGCGACCGTCCGCGAGCGCGAGGTGGACGCCGTGGTGGTGTCGGGAGACGTGTACGACCGGGCGGTCCCGTCGCTGTCCGCCGTCGAGCTGTTCGACGGCGCGCTGCACCGCCTCGCCGACCTGGGTGTGCCCACGGTGATGATCTCCGGGAACCACGACTCCGCGCGCCGGCTCGGCGTCGGTGCCGGACTCATCGGCCGCGCCGGTATCCATCTGCGGACCGAACCGTCCGCGTGCGCCACCCCGGTCGTCCTGTCCGACACCCATGGCGACGTCGCGTTCTACGGCCTGCCGTATCTCGAACCCGCCCTGGTCAAGGACGAGTTCCGGGTCCCCCGAGCGAGCCATGAGGCCGTCGTCGGCGCCGCCATGGACCGGGTGCGCGCCGATCTCGCCGCCCGCCCCGACGCCACCCGCTCCGTCGTCCTCGCGCACGCGTTCGTGACCGGTGGAGAGACCAGCGACAGCGAGCGCGACATCACTGTGGGCGGTGTCGCGGCCGTCCCCGCGGGTGTCTTCGACGGCGTGGACTATGTGGCCCTGGGACACCTGCACGGCAGCCAGACCCTCACCCCGCGCGTGCGCTACTCGGGCTCGCCCCTCGCGTACTCCTTCTCGGAGGCCGACCACCGCAAGAGCATGTGGCTCGTCGACCTCGGTCCTGACGGTGAGGTCGACGCCGAGCGCGTCGACACTCCCGTGCCCCGCGCCCTCGCGCGCGTACGGGGCCGGCTCGCCGACCTGATCGCCGACCCGCGTCTGACCCGGTACGAGGACGCGTGGGTCGAGGCGACCCTCACCGACCCCGTCCGCCCGGCCGACCCGATGGCCCGCCTCACCGAGCGGTTCCCGCACACCCTCTCCCTCGTCTTCGCACCGGAACGGCCCCCCGAGGATCCGGACCTCAGCTATGCGCGCCGGCTCGCGGGGCGCGGTGACCAGCAGATCGCGGAGGACTTCGTGGCCCATGTGCGCGGCGCCGGCCCCGACGACGACGAGCGCACCGTGCTGCGCAGCGCCTTCGACGCCGTACGGACCGACGACACCGTCCGCGAGGTGGCCCGATGAGGCTGCACCGGCTGCGGCTGCGCGCGTTCGGACCGTTCGGCGGCCGTCAGGAGGTCGACTTCGACGCGCTGTCAGCCGCGGGGCTGTTCCTGCTCCACGGACCCACGGGCGCGGGCAAGACCTCCATCCTGGACGCCGTGTGCTACGCGCTGTACGGATCGGTGCCCGGCGCCCGCCAGAGCGGCCAGGGCGCCAACCTCCGCAGCGACCACGCGGACCCGGGCACCCGCACCGAGGTCACCCTCGACTTCACGGTCGCGGGACGCCGGCTCGAACTGACCCGGCAGCCCCCGTGGGACCGCCCGAAGAAACGCGGCACCGGCACCACCACCGACAAGGCACAGAGCCATCTGCGCGAGTACGCCACGGTGCCCGGCGCCTGGAAGGACCTCAGCCGGTCGCACCAGGAGATCGGCGAGGAGATCACCCAACTCCTCGGCATGAGCAAGGACCAGTTCTGCCAGGTCGTCCTGCTGCCCCAGGGCGACTTCGCGCGCTTCCTGCGCGCCGACGCCGAAGCCCGCGGCAAACTCCTCGGCCGCCTCTTCGACACCCGGCGCTTCGCCGCCGTCGAACAGCACCTCGCCGACCAGCGCCGCCGCGGCGAGGCAACCGTCCGCGAGGGCGACGGCGACCTCCTCGCCGACGCCCACCGCATGCAACAGGCCGCCGGGGACGCGGTCGAGATCCCCCTGCCCGACGCGGCACCCGGCGACCCCGGCCTCGCCGACGCCGTACTGGCCTGGGCCGCCGTCGCCCGCGCGGGCGCACGCGAACGGCTCACCATCGCCCACAGCGCCCTGCGCACCGCCGAATCCGCCCAGGCGGCGGCCCACACCGAACTGGCCGACGTACGCGAACTGCACCGGCTGCAAAGCCGGTTCGCGCAGGCACGCGAGCGCGCCGCCCGACTCCACGAACGCGCCGACGACCACCGGGCCGACGAGCGGCGCATGGAGCGGGCCCGCAAGGCGGAGACCGTTGCACCGGCGCTCGCCCTGCGCGACAGCGCCGAAGTACAGCACCGCCGCGCCGCCGCCGACGAGGCACGCACGCGTGCCGCCCTGCCCGACCGCTTCGCGGACGCGGGCGCCACCGGACTCGCCGCCGCCGCCCGCAAGGTCGCCGAGGAACTGGGCGGCCTCGCCTCGGCCCGCCGCGCCGAACACCGCATCGCCGAACTCACCAGCGAGCGCGCGGCCTCCGAGCGCGAGGAGCGCGCCGACGACGACCTGACCCAGGACACCACCACCTGGCTGGACACCTGGGAATCCACCCGGGCCGCCCTGCGGCAGACCGTCGAGTCCGCACAGGAGGCCGCGACCCGCGCCGAACACCTCGCCGGCCAACTCGACCCGGCGCAGGCCCGGCTCGACGCGGCGCTGCGGCGCGACCGGCTCACCCAGGATGTCGCCCGCGCGCAGGAGGACCGCCAAAGCGCCCGTGAGCGTGCCGCGAAGGCCCACGAACACTGGCTCGCCCTCAAGGAACAGCGCCTCCAAGGCATCGCCGCCGAACTCGCCGCCGCCCTCACCGACGGCGCCCCCTGCGCCGTCTGCGGCTCCACCGAACACCCCCGGCCCGCCCGCAAGACCCCCGGACACGTGGACCGGACGGCCGAGGAGGCCGCACTCGCCGCACACCGCCGCGCCGACGAACAGCGCACCGAAGCGGAACAGCGGCTCGGCGTCGTACGCGAAGCACTGGCCGCCGCCACCGCCGCGGCCACCGACGAACCCACGGCCCGACTCGCCGACGCCGTCCAGGAGTTGCGACGCGAACACGCCGAGGCGCGCACCCACGCGTCCGGCCTCCACGCGGCCCGTGAAGCCCTCGACCAGGCCGAGCGGGAACACGACCGCCGGGTCGGCGCCCAGCAGGAGGCCGCGCACCGCGCGACGGCCCGCGCCTCGCTGCGGGAAGCACTCCAGCGCGAACAGACCGCCCTCGAAGCGGAACTCACCCACGCGCGTGGCTCCGCGACCAGCGTCGCCGCCCGCGCGCGGGAGTTGGAGCGCCGCACCGAACTCCTCACCGCGGCGGCCGACGCCGCGCGCGCCGCCGAGGACACCGCACAACTCCTCAAAGACGCCGACGCGCGCCTCGCCGACGCCGCGTTCCGCGCCCGTTTCGACACCCCGGAGGCAGCCGCCGCGGCACTGCTCGACGATGCCGGGCACCGCGCGCTCCAGCACCGCATCGACGCCTGGCAGCACGAGGAATCCACCGTCCGTGCCGCACTCGCCGAGAGCGAAACGGCCGACGCCGCCGCGCGCCCGCCCGCCGATGTGCGGGCCGCCGAGTACGCCGCCGACGCGGCCGACCGGCACCTGCGCGCCGCCGCGTCCGCGCGCGATGCCGCCGCCCGCCGCTGCACGGAACTCGACCGCCTCTCCGGCCGCGCCGCCACCGGAGCCCGCCGCCTGGCACCACTGCGCACGGCACACGACCGTGTCGCCGGGCTCGCCGCGCTGGCGGCGGGCACCTCCGCGCACAACGAGCGCAAGATGCGCCTGGAGTCGTACGTCCTCGCGGCCCGTCTGGAGCAGGTCGCCGCAGCCGCCACGGCACGGCTGTCCCGGATGTCGCAGGGCCGCTACACGCTGGTGCACTCCGACGACCGTGCGGGGCGCGGGCGTTCGGGCCTGGGGCTGCATGTCGTGGACGCCTGGACGGGACGCGAGCGCGACACGGCGACGCTGTCCGGCGGTGAGACCTTCTTCGCGTCACTCGCCCTCGCCCTGGGCCTCGCCGACGTGGTGACCGACGAGGCCGGGGGAGTCCGCCTCGACACCCTCTTCATCGACGAGGGATTCGGCAGCCTTGACGACCAGACGCTGGACGAGGTCCTGGACGTATTGGACTCGCTGCGCGAACGGGACCGGAGCGTCGGCATCGTCAGCCACGTGCCGGATCTGCGGCGCCGTATCCACGCCCAGTTGGAAGTGGTGAAGGGGCGGGACGGGTCGGCGGTCCGGCAGCGTGGTGTGGGTGGCTGAGCCGGCCGTCACGGGACGGTGGCGCCGGGTGGCCAGTCCCGTCCGGCGAGCCGGTGGCGCCCGGTGGGGTCAGCGTCCGACCGGGCGGCGCGGCAGCGGAGACGAGTACACGACGTTCGTTGTCACCGAGCCCAAGGTGCCGATCCGGCCCGACACCTCCTCCAGATGGCGCATCGAACGCGCCGCGACCTTGATCACGAAGCAGTCGTCGCCGGTGACATGGTGCGCCTCCAGGATCTCCGGTGTCGCGTCGACCAGATCGTGGAAGGGCTTGTAGTTGCCGGTCGGATAGCGGAGACGGACGAACGCCAGGATCGGCAGACCGAGACGTTCCGGGTCGACCATCGCCGCGTACCCCTGGATGACGCCCGCCTCCTCCAGTCGCCGCACCCGCTCGGTGACGGCGCTCGGCGACATGGAGACGGCCCGCGCCAGGTCCGCGTAGCTGGCCCTGCCCTCGTGTTGCAGGACCTCAAGGATGCGCCAGTCCGTGGCGTCCGGGGAATAACCGGTCATGCCCCACAGATACCAGGGAAATCGTCGGCCGATCACCAAGGAGGCCGTGGAGCACCCCTTCAGGGGAGCGATCGAGGTCCGTAGATTTCTGCTCACCGACGAGACCAGGGAGCTACGACCATGCCCTCGACCAGCAGCGCGACCGGTGCCGACCGAGTCGACCGAGTCAGTGCGACCGCCGCAGACCCTGTTGGTGCGACCGCCACCAACCCCGTCCTCCGGGTCCCGCCGGCCCCTCCGGCGCAGGCCGTCGCGTACTTCGGCGCGAGCCTCGCCTTCCACGCCGATGTGTCCGACGTCGCCGCGGCGCTCGCGGACGGCGGTGACCCGGGCTTCGTCGTGCTCGACAGCCGCTCCACCGAGTCCTGGGACCAGGGCCATGTGCCCGGCGCGATCCATTTGCCGACCGCGCTCATCCCGGAGCAGGCCGAGCGGCTGCTCGACCCGTCCGTGCCCGTGGTCACGTACTGCTGGGGCCCCGGCTGCAACGGCGCGACGCGCGCGGCGTTCGCCCTCGCCCAACTCGGCTTCCAGGTCAAGGAGATGCTCGGCGGGTTCGAGTACTGGGTGCGGGAGGGCTTCGCCCATGAGACCTGGGAGGGGCGCCGGGAACGGGCCGCCGATCCGCTGACGGCGCCGGTCGGCGCGGCGGACTGCGGCTGCTGATCGCCCTCAGCCTTGACCTTCCGGCCGGACCTTCCGCACGGACACTCCGGCCGCCCGCAATTCACGTGCGCCCGGCCCCCGTACCGCCGATGATGAGCTGTCATGCCGCGACTCACCTCACCCACCCCCGCGGAACTCCGCCGCGACCCCATGCCCCTGCGTGGCCGTACCGCGCTCGTCACCGGCGCCAGTCGACGGGGCGGAATCGGCTACGCGGTGGCCCGCCGCCTCGCCGCGTACGGCGCCGGTGTGTACGTACACCACCACGTGCCCCACGACGCCGAGATGCCCTGGGGCGCCGACCCTACCGAAGAGGTCGTCGCGGGCGTCCGCGAGGCGCGCGCCGACCCGGACGCGCCGGTCTTCGACGGGCCCGGTGATCTGTCGGACCCCGCCGCACCGGCCCGGCTGGTCGAGGCCGCCGTCTCCGCGTTCGGGCGGCCCGTCGACATCCTCGTCGCCAATCACGCCCTGAGCGGCCACGACGGCACCCTCGACTCGATCGACGCGGCCATGCTCGACGCCCACTGGGCCGTCGACACGCGGTCGGTGATCCTGCTCGTACAGGCGTACGCGAGGCAGCGGGCCGGTCTTCCGGCGCCTACGCAGGGTGGGCGTGTGGTGATGATGACCTCCGGGCAGGACATCGCGGGCGGCATGCCCGGAGAGATCGCGTACGGGCTCCAGAAGGGCGCGCTCGCCTCGATCACCCGTTCGCTGGCGACGACCCTCGCCGAACGGGCCGTGACCGTGAACACCGTCAACCCCGGTCCGGTGGACACCGATTACATGACGGGCGAGGACTACGACACCATCGCCGCCCGTTTCCCGGCGGGCCGCTGGGGCATGCCCGACGACCCGGCCCGGCTGATCGTGTGGCTCGCCACGGACGAGGCCGAGTGGGTCACGGGGCAGGTCATCGACTCGGAGGGCGGGTTCCGACGCTGACCTGCGCCGAGGCGAGTGCGGCGATCAACTCGTCCGTCGGAAGCGCGGTGCCCTGCCTCGGCAGTCCGCTGACCTGCCCGTCGCCGACCTCGACCACCCGCCACGTGCCGTGATCGCCGGCACCGCTGTCGGCACCACTGCCACCACTGGCACCGCTGTCGTCACCGCCGGGTCCGTCGTCGCGGAGTGCGAGGTCCGTCGTCACGAAGCGGCAGCCCAGGGCGCGTACGGCCGCCCGTATCGGAGACAGGTCCGGGGTCGGCAGCCCGTTCATGGGGTCTTGGTCGGTCCCGGGTCGCGGTGCGTCCGGATGCGGCGTCACGAGCGCCGCCTCACCGTCCACCCACCACACCCGCACCTCGCCGCGCCCGACGAAGGGTTCGAAGTCCCGTACGACCAGGCCCCCGGCCAGGGTGTCCTCCTGCAACGCGAAGAACCGGTCCACCACCGAGGCGAGCCGTGCCGTGTCCGCCCGGTCCGGGACATAACACGCCTCGTCCCACTCGTGTTTGCGGGACTTGACGTAGTCCTTGACGATCGCGGCGCCGGGGCCGAGGGGCGCGACCAGCGCCGCCAGTTCGGCGGGCGAGGGCGCCGCGCCCGGCTCGGCCGCGCGCCACACGCTGCGTGGGGTCAGCGCCTCGAACACCTCGTACCAGCCCGGTAGTTCATGTGCGCGCCCGTACTGCTCGGCCGGGGTGAGCAAGGTGCAGTCGCGGTCGCGCAGGGCCCGTTCCAACTCCTCGTAGCGTCCCACCGGCATCATCCAGCCCCGGTACCAGTACGCGCCCGAGCCCCGTGGCACGCGCGCCACCGCCTCCCGGGCGGCGCCCGCGAGCAGCGCGTCGTGGTCGATCAGCGCGCGCGGCGCGTCCGCCGCGCGGACCGCCGCCACCTCGTCCGCGAAGTGCGCGTCCGGGCGGGAGCCGCGCAACGGATCCGCGCAGAACAGGAATCCGGGGGGCACGCGAAGCACCTTCCTCGACACTCGGAACTCAGAACACTCGGGTATCCGAACCCTCGGGCACTCGGACAGCGGGGTCGGCCGCGCGGCCGACCCCGCCTCCATCGGCGGAACCACAGTGCCGAACCGCACTGCGGAACTACAGCTTCGACAACTCGTCCACCAGGTCGTCCAGACCCAGCGACCCCTGCGACAGCGCCGCCATGTGCCACGCCTTGGCGTCGAACGCGTCCCCGTGCCGCTGCCGCGCCTTCTCGCGGCCCAGCAGCCACGCGCGCTCGCCGAGCTTGTAGCCGATGGCCTGCCCGGGGATGGAGAGATAGCGGGTCAGCTCGCTCTCCACGAAGTCCGCGGGGCGGCTGCTGTGCGCGCCGAAGAACTCCTGCGCCAGCTCCGGCGTCCAGCGCTCACCGGGGTGGAACGGCGAATCCGCCGGAATCTCCAGCTCCAGATGCATGCCGATGTCCACGATGACGCGGGCGGCCCGCATCATCTGCGCGTCCAGATAGCCGAGCCGCTGCTCCGCGTCGGTGAGGAAGCCGAGTTCGTCCATGAGCCGCTCGGCGTACAGCGCCCATCCCTCACAGTTGGCGCTCACCCCGCCGACACTCGCCTGGTAGCGCGACAGGTCGTCCGCGACGTGCGCCCACTGGGCGAGCTGGAGGTGATGGCCCGGGACGCCCTCGTGGTACCAGGTCGACACGAGGTCGTACACCGGGAAACAGGTCTGGCCCATGGTCGGCAGCCAGGTCCGGCCGGGCCGCGAGAAGTCTTCCGACGGAGGCGTGTAGTACGGGGCCGCGGCGCCGCCGGGAGGCGCGATACGGGACTCGACCTGCCGGACCCGCTCGGCGAGTTCGAAGTGGGTGCCGTCCAGTGCCTCGATGGCCTCGTCCATCAGGCCCTGCAGCCAGACGCGTACCTCGTCGACGCCCTCGATGTGCCGCCCGTGCTCGTCCAGGTGCGCGAGCGCCACCCAGGGGGTCGCGGCACCCGGAAGGATCTTCTCCGCCTCGGTCTTCATCTCGGCGAGCAGCCGGTGGTACTCGGCCCAGCCGTACGCGTACGCCTCGTCCAGGTCGAGGTCCGTGCCGTTGAAGTAGCGGGACCAACGCGCGTAGCGCTCGCGGCCCACGGTGTTGGGCGCACCCTCGATCGTGGGCGCGTACACGTCCCGCATCCAGTCGCGCAGCGCGGCGAACGCCCGGGTCGCCGCGTGCGCCGCCGTGTCCAGTTCGGCCCGCAGCGCGTCGGGGCCGGCCGCCGCGAACTGCTCGAACCAGGCGCGGCCCTCGTCGTCCGGCTCCGTCCACTCGGTCAACTGCTCGACGAAGGTGGCCGTCGGCCGCGGGCCCGCGTACAGCTTGCGCTCCAGGCCGAGACCCAGCGACTCGCGGTACCCGTCAAGGGCTGCCGGAACGGCACGCATCCGCTCGGCGATCGCCGCCCAGTCCTCCTGGGTGTCGGCCGGGGTCACGGTGAACACCTCACGTACGGCGTGTGCCGGCGAGTGCATGTTGCCGACGGCGCGCAGCGACTCGTCCGCCTCGTGCACGGCCAGTTCCGCCGTGAGCCGCTCACGCAGCAGCCGACCGCAACGGCGCTCGATGTCCTGGTCCGCACCCGGCTGCCGCTCCGCCTCGTCCAACCGGGCGAGCGTGCGCCGCGCCAGCTCGGCAAGCGCCTCCTGACCTGCCGGGGAGCAGTCGGGCAGTTTGCTGGAACTGTCCTTCACACCGAGGTACGTACCGGTGATCGGGTCGAGGGCGATGAGGTCGTCGACATACGCGTCGGCGACCGCGCGGGGCAGTGGGGGATTCGTGACTGACATGCGGACATCCTCATACGGCGGACGGGCCCGCGTCACGAGGATTCAGCTCTGGGCGTCGCGTCCGGTCCGGGGTGTTGACGGGGGCCGTGCCTGCGTGGGTGGCCTGGCCGGTCCGGGCACTTCAGTCGCTCTGGCCGATCTGGCCGATCTGGCCGATCTGGCCGCTCTGGCCGGGCGGCAGCAAGGGGCCGCACTCCCACTGCTGGAAGATGAGCCGCGTCTCGACCCTGGCCACCTCGCGCCGTGCCGTGAACTCGTCCAGGACGAGCCGCTGGAGATCGGCCGCGTCGGACACCGCGACATGTACGAGGTAGTCGTCGGGGCCGGTGAGATGGAAGACGGTGCGCGCTTCGGGCAGGGCCTTGATCCGTTCGACGAACGGCCCCACCAACTCCCGCCGGTGCGGTCGTACCTGGACCGTGAGCAGCGCCTGGAGCCCCCGCCCGAGCTTCGCCGGATCGACCTGGAGCCGATGGCCGAGAATCACCCCGGTGCGCCGCAGTCGCGTGACCCGGTCGAGGCAGGTCGACGGCGCGGCACCGACCTGGGCCGCGAGATCGCGGTAGGTGGTCCGGGCGTCGTTCTGGAGAACACGCAATATGTGCAGATCCACCGGATCGAGTACGACGGATTCGGGCATCGGGCGAACGTAGCACGGGGTCCGGCGCTGTCCGCCCGGCCGGTGTTCAGGCTCGTGGCATGGACATCGACCACGACCACGACGTCAATGTCACCGCCACCGCCACCGCCACCGTCAACGCCTCCGGCATCGGCGTCCGTACGGGCGGCGGTCTTCCGGCGGGCCGGCCCAGGGCGCTGGCCACCGAGGCGGTGCACGCCGGGCGCGAGGACCTGCCGGGACTCGGTCTGCACGCCCCGCCCCTCGACCTGTCCACCACCTACCCCTCCTACGACAGCCGGGGCGAAGCCGCCCGCATCGACGCCTTCGCCACGGACGGCGCGGAGCCGGACGGTCCGCCGGTCTACGCCCGGCTCGGCAACCCCACGGTCGCCCGCTTCGAAACGGCGCTCGCCCGGCTCGAAGGCACCGAGAGCGCCGTCGCCTTCGCCAGTGGCATGGCCGCCCTCACGGCTGTTCTCCTGGTACGGAACTCCGCGGGGCTGCGCCATGTCGTGGCCGTCCGACCGCTGTACGGGTGCAGCGACCACCTCCTCACCGCCGGGCTCCTCGGCACCGAGGTGACCTGGGTCGACCCCGCCGGTATCGCGGACGCCGTCCGGCCCGACACCGGCCTGGTCGTGGTCGAGTCGCCCGCCAATCCGACCCTCGCGGAACTCGATCTGCGCGCCATCGCGCACAGTTGCGGCGCGGTGCCACTGCTCGCCGACAACACCTTCGCCACGCCGGTCCTCCAGCGGCCCGCCGAGAGCGGTGCGCGGATCGTCCTGCACAGCGCGACCAAGTACCTCGGCGGACACGGTGACGTACTCGGCGGGGTCGTCGCCTGTGACGAGGACTTCGCCCGCGCGCTGCGCAAGGTCCGTTTCGCGACGGGCGGGGTGCTGCATCCTCTCGCCGGCTATCTGCTGCTCCGCGGCCTGGCGACCCTTCCGGTACGAGTGCGTGCGGCGTCCGCGACCGCGGCGGAACTGGCCCGGCGGCTGGACGCCGACTCCCGCGTCTCCCGTGTGCGCTACCCGCGCCTCGGCGGCGCCATGGTCGCCTTCGAGGTGACCGGAGACCCGCACGAGGTGATCGCCGGGGTACGGCTGATCACCCCGGCGGTCAGCCTCGGCAGCGTCGACTCCCTCATCCAGCACCCCGCGTCCATCAGCCACCGCATCGTCGACCCGGCCGACCGGCACGCGTCCGGCGTTTCGGACCGGCTGCTGCGGCTGTCGGTCGGCCTGGAGGACGTGGACGACCTGTGGCACGACCTGGACGGGGCGCTCGGCGGCGGCCAAGGGGTCCGCCCCTAGGGTGTCTCGTCGCGGTGGTCGGCGTGCTCGGCCGGTCCGGTGTCCGACGGCCCGGTGGGTCCGGTGCGAGAGGGCATCGCGCGCGATGCCATGTGCGGTGCCGCGACGTGCGGGAGTTGGTCGTACGGCAGCCGGGAGCGCACCGGCGTCGCGTCCAGGCGGGCGGTGATGACGAGGGTGCCCTCCTCGATCTGGTAGTCCAGGGGGAGCCCGAGCCCGCGCATCGCGGCGACCATCCCGGTGTTCGCCGCCTGGGTGACCGCGTACACGCTCTCGCAACCCGCCTCGACGGCCATCGCCACCAGTCGGCCGAGGAGTTCACCGCCTATGCCCCGGCGCTGCCATTCGTCCTCGACGAGTAGCGCTGTCTCGGTCTCGTCGCCGTCCCAGAGCAGATGCCCGAGGGCGACGACGCGACCGGACGCGGTCTGCGCGACGAGCGTGCGGCCGAAACGGGGGCTGAGCAGATGGTTCAGATACCGGTCCGCGTCGCCGACCGGACCGTGGTAACGCAGCCGCAGAGTTTTCGCCGAGCAGCGGTCGTGCATCGCCTTCGCCGCGTCGAGATCGGCGATGTCGGCCCGGCGCACGGTGACCGCACTGCCCTCGTGCAGGGTGAGGACCTGCCGGCCGCGCGGCATCCGGGGACCGAGCCGCGCGTCCAGCTCGACCAGGGCGCGGGCCCGCGCGAACTCGGTCGGGGTGAACGGCAGATAGGGCCGCTCCACCGTGATGACCCCGCCCTCCGGTGCCCGCAGCCGCAGCACGGTGTCCTCCAACGCGCCCTCGACCGGGGCACTTTCGGGCTCCGGACGGTCGCCGGTCGGTGCGGCTGCGGGCAGTGAGCGGATCGTGCACCGGCCGAGGAGCTGCCGCAGCGCGAGCGGCAGTTCCGCAGCGTCCAGGGCCGTACGGGTCGCGAGTCCGAGCACGCGGGTCGGGGCGTCCACCAGGTCATGGGCGTCGGCACGCTCGATCCAGGTGCCGCTGCCGCCAGCCTGCGCGGTCGACCGGGTGATCTCGGCGGCCGACAGCGCCGCCGGCGCGCGCAGCAGGAACTCGTCGACCGTGCCCTCGGCCAGCGGATGCGTCTGGAGGCTGAGGATGTCCACGCCCCGGCCCGCCATCGCCGCGCACAGTGCGGCGAGCGAGCCCGGCGCGTCCCGCACGGTCGTGCGCATCCGCCACAGAGCGGTGCCGGCCGCGTGCTCGTCGGACCTGTCCTGGGCCGACGTGTCCTCGACATCGCCGGTCGACCGATCGGTGTCCGGGTCCGACGCGGCCGACGACGCCTCGCCCTTACGGGACCGCCCGTCGCCCTCTGCCCGTCCGGACCGCCCGGCCTGCCCGGTCTCCTCGGACCGCCCGGCCTGCTCGACGGTGGCGAGCGGCCGGGCGCCGGTATCGAGTGTCGGCGGCGCATGACCATGGCGCCGTGACCACCAGACATGGAAGGTCGCGGTGGCCAGCAGGATCACCGCCGAGATCACCAGCAGGGCGGGGCCGTCGGGGCCGTGCCCGATCAGATTGGCCACCGCGTCGGCGACCGCGACCGCCGTGAACAGGGCGGCCAGCTCCACGACATCGCGCCGCCAGTGGTGTACGGGGCGTCCGTGCCTCGTACGGGTCACATCAGACATCTCCGGTTTCATGGGGACACTGTTACGGAGCGGTGTTGCGTGATCACGAACGATGTGTGACTGATGGGTAAAGGCTGCTTCTGTCCCCTTTTTTAACGGTTTTGTGTTCAAGGAATGTCCCCCGTGTCTCACTGAAAACCCCCGTGTACCGCGCCTCAGGTCACCGTGTCGTCTCCGCCCCGAGCGCCTTGTGCAGCCGCCGCGCCTGGGTCACCAGCCGTGACGAACCGCCTCGCTCCGCCACCTCCGCCAGCCGGGGTATCGCACCCCGCGCACCCGTCCGCTCGGCACACTCGGCGGCCACCGCGAGCAGATCGCCGGCGCCCCGCACCCCGGCCGAACGCCCCTCGGCGAACGCGGTCAGCAACGGCACCAGCGCCTCACGCAGCACCGACCACGTGGTGGCGTACGCCCCCGTGGCCGCCGCAGCGCGCCCCGACTCGACCAGCCGGAGGGGCTTGACCGCACCGCTCACCAACAGACGCCCGAGCGCGCCACCGAGCAGGTCGGCGTCGAGCTGTCCCCGTGCGGCGAGGACCAGCAGCGCGTCCACCGCCGCGAGCCGCTCGTCGGACCGCCGGGCGCCCAGGCCGTACGCCACCGCGAGGTGCACCGCGTCGCCCGCTTCACCGTCGGTCTCGGCGAGCAGCGGCAGATACGCCGGGTCGTCGCCGGTGTCCTCGACAGCCGAGTCGGACGTCTGCTTCAGCAGCACGGCCGCGACGACGTCCCGCCGCCCCGGGACGACGGCGAGCCAGTGTGCGCGGTCGGCGTACGACCAGTGGTAGCAGGTCCTCGGCCGGTCGGGGACGGTCACCTCGGCGCCGAGGTTCGCGAACGCGCGCGGGAGTTGCTTCTCCCACTCGGTCAGCTCGGTGTCCTCGTCGACCTGGACGAGGATCCGGTCGCCCGAGGTGCGGAGCGCGGAGGTGCGGGGGCGCGCCGGGCCACCGCTCAGCCAACGGCCCAGACGGTCGCCTTCGGCAGTGCCGAGCGCGGTCGCCGCCCCGGCCACGGCGGGGTCGCGGCGCACCCGGAGCAGGGCCTGCGCGAAGTCCGCCTCACCCGGGCGGGCGCCGAGTCGCCGGTACTCCGTCAGGCGTGCCACCAGCTCCTCGAGCTCCAGGACACCGGATTCCCAGGTCGGCGTGGCCAGCAGGAAGGGCACCGGCTCGGTCCGGATCCGGTACGCGGCCTCCCACAGCCGTGCCTTCAACGGGCGGGACAGGGCCGTGTGCGCGCACTCCCTGCTCATCGCGCCGCGCAGGATTCTGGCTTGCAGCGTGACAGTCCTGACGTCGTCGAACAGGGTCGCCAGGATCACCTCGACGCCGTGAGGTTCGTCGCTGAAGTGGTTGTTCGTACGCCACACCTTCGGGGTGCCGTGCCACCACTGCCGCTCCATCAGCGGACCCAGTGCCTCCATCAGGGCTGCCCGGTCCGTGCAGGCGTGCCGGACCAGACCGTCCAGGACCCGTTCGAAGGCCGACACGCCGCCGCCCGACTCCAGCAGGGCGCCGGTCTCCTCGGCCACCTCGGCGGCGGACCCCGGGGCCGGCGGTACGCGGCGGCGCTCGGGCGGGGGCGGCAGCACCTCCGTGTACGGCTCTGTGTCGTCCGGGGTCGGCGTGACGCCCAGCGCCTCGGCCGCGCGCGGGCGCAGTCCGGGGCTCAACTGTTCCAGGGCTCCGGCCAGTTCATCCCGGGCATCAGGGTCGGCCTGGTCCAGATGCCGCTCGACCAGTTTCAGGGCGCGCTCCTGGAGGTCGGTGTCCTCGTGCCCAAAGGCGTCGGCCACCGCGGGCAGCAGCACCGGCGCCGCGTCCGGCGCGGCCCTGAGTACCTTCCCGAGCAGGATGAGCTGGGTCCTGACCAGCTTCTTCTCGGTGCGGAACAGAACTCCCCGCGACATCTCAGCGAGCTGACGGTGCGTCATCTCGCCGTCGTGGGCGAGTGCGCCGAGTACCGACTGCGCGTGGGTCGCGACCAGTGACGGCGCGTCGGAGGCCAGCGCCGTCCAGTCCGCCAGGCGCTCACGCTCCTCCTCGCGGGTCGGCGACAGCGCCTTGAGCAGCCGCAGGAACGCCCGGTGGTCGCTGAGTGGGCCACCCCGCAGCAGGCGGGCGACACACGCCTCGATCATCACCTTCCGGTCCAGGACACCGTCCTCCGTCAGGCGTACCAGGGCGGCCGTCCAACTGTGTGCCTCCTCCCCGCCGTACGTCCACTCGATGCGTGAGCCGATGTCGTCGGTCTCGAACATCGCGGTGACGAGGGGCACCAGATGGGGGTCGCCGCGCAGCCGCTCCGCCAGTACGGTGCCGCGCTGCCACATACCGCTGGTGTCGTCCATCCAGCCCTGGACATACGCGTCCGTGGTCGGGGCCTCGCATCCCGCGCGCCGTACCAGCCCCGACATCAGCCCGTACGGCACGGAGGAGGAGACCGGACGGTCCGCCAGCTTGTGCGCCAGGTCCCCGAGCCAGCGCGGGTCGCGCTCGCCCAGCAGACGCAGCAGCACGCCCGGAGACGCCTGCGACCAGCGCATGTCGGCTCCCGCGATCCAGGTGGCCGCCGCGACGACGCCGCTGTGACAGGCGGCCCCGGCGGCATGCAGTACGGGATGCGTCCTGCGGGTCTCCGCCGACCAGGGAGCGGACCGCAGCTCCTTGCGGAGGGACTTCAACTCGGGCAGGTATGTGCGGCGTTCGGCGGCGGTCATGCCGTTGAGCAGGTCGACCGCCTCGGTCATCCGGCCCGAACGCACCGCCGGCATGAGCAGTTCCGTACTCATCGGGCACCTCCGGCGAACTCCGTGCCGTCGACGGACCGCGCGCTGCCCGTGTCCGCGGTCGCCGTGACGGCGGCAGGCGATGTCGCGGTGCCCCGACGTGCCATCCGGACGGCCAGCGCGTGTTTGCACGGTCCCCGCCCGCCGCGGTACTTCGCCCACCACTGGCAGGTGCAGGTCAGCGTTCCCGCGTCGTCGCGCACCCGGTGGACGTGCCCGTCGTCCGCGGTCACCGTGCCGAGGTCACCGTCCAGGGCCACCGCGCCGGCGTCGAGCAGCGCGCGGGCGGAGCGCAGCCGTGGATTGTGCCGCTCCACCCGCCCCGCGTCATAGGGAAGTTCACGGTGGAAGTACGCCGCCTCCGCCGTGTCGTACCCCACGCGGCCCGAGGTGCCCAGGCGGACCAGCGCGGCCCGCACCCGCTCGACCGGCAGTCCGGACGAGGCGGCGAGGTCGGCGAGGTCGATGCGCGGCTCCCAGGCCAGCAGGACCGAGATCAGCTCGGCGTCCTCGGCTGCCTCGTCGGTCGCCAGCGCGTCCAGCACGCCACCCTCGCCGGAGAAGCCCCGGGACGCGTCCGGCGACAGCGTGAGCGTGAGGCGCATGCCGGGCAGGACGACCTCCCAGGCAGCGGCGGTCGAGTCCGCGCCGCCGGTGACCGGCGGACCGTACACCCGCAGTGCCGTGGCGTGCCGCAGTACCCGCAGAAGGGCCACCAGGCGCTCCGGCCCCGGCAGGGCGACGGCGCCGGGCACCGGCCGGGTCGTCGGCCGCAGCCCACGCCCCGCGGGCACCACCCAGGAGGCGCCACGGGACGCCCCGCGCGCGGAACTCCTCGGCAGCGACCGCAGGAACCGCACGGCGTCCCCGGCGGGCAGCTCCGCCCGCAGATCGAAACCGGCCGCGACGACCTGGGCCTCGGCGAAGCCACGCAGCCATCGGTCCGGGAGCGGCACCTTCTTCTCGACGACCGGGCCGTCCAGCGTGGTCACGGCCATCTCGTCCGGTCCGACCCGCAGATGCAGCGGATCGTCCGCGCCGATCCGCGAAAGGGCCTCCCGCAGCGGGTTGTTGACGTCGACATTGGTCGTTCCGTGCCCGATCCGGTCGCCGTCGAGGCCGGCCGCGAGGACGTCGAAACGGGCATACACGCCGCCGCAGCCCGAGAACGACTCGAAGCGGAGCCGATCGCCGTTCCCCGTCACCACCGGGTCCAGTGACGCGGCCAACTGCCGCTGGTAGTACCGGGTCGCGGCCACGTCGGCCACCGCGAGCAGGCCCGCCGAGGCGATCTGCGGCGAGGTCAGGAACCCCGCGAAGAACCGCGGATGGTCCTGTATCCCCGACGGCGTGGCGCCCCGGGACGTCTCAAGCCCGAGCCGCCCGCCGTCCGGTGCGGATTCCAGTGTGGAGGGTCGGGAGTAGGCCACGGCCTGCATGGATCGCGTCATGGGAAAACCGTAGACGCGACCACTGACAATCGCCGTGACCTGCGGAAACAGTCCGGAGCGGGGGGGAGTTGACGGTTAGTCAAACTGACGGGGCCTCAACGACGATGCCAGTCGCCTCCTGGCCTGATCACTCCTGACCCCGAACCCCTACTGCCCCACCCGCCCCGGTTGCAGCACCTTCGTGAACAGCACGCCGCCCTCTTCCCGCAGCCGCACTGTCAACTCGCCACTCGCGCCGTCGATGTCGACCTCGCCGAAGTACTGCGGGGACTCGGCGGGCGAGACATTGGCGCGTGTCGGGGCCTTCACGAAGGACTGCTCGGGCCCGAAGGTGCCGTCCAGTTTGACCGCCGGAAAACCGCCGGCCGCGAGGGGCCCGGACACGAACTCCCAGAACGGCGCGAAGTCCTTGAAGGCGGCCCGCGACGGGTCGTAGTGCTGCGCCGACGTGTAGTGCACGTCCGCCGTCAGCCACAGCGTGCCGGTGATCCGCCGGTGCTTGATGTGGCGCAGCAGCTCGGCGATCTGGAGTTCGCGGCCCAGCGGCGCCCCCGGGTCGCCCTGGGCGACCGCCTCGAAGTTGACGGCGCCGTCCGCGACGACCAGACCCAGCGGCATGTCCGACGCGATCACCTTCCAGGTGGCCCGGGACCGGGACAGTTCCCGCTTGAGCCAGGCGAGCTGCTCGGCGCCGAGGATGCCGTTCGTGTCGTCGGGCTGCCGGCCCGGCGAGTTGGCGTTGCGGTGGGTGCGCATGTCCAGCACGAACACGTCGAGCAGCGGACCGTGCCGCAGCACCCGGTACATCCGGCCCCCGGCGTCGCCGGTGGGCAGCGTCGAGATCGGGAAGTACTCGCCGAACGCGCGCAGTGAGCGCTCCGCGAGGAGGTCGGCGTCCTTCACCGTGTACCGGGCGTCGTCCAGGATCTGACCCGGGTACCAGTTGTTGTGCACCTCGTGGTCGTCCCACTGGACGACCGTGGGCACCTGCGCGTTGAAGCGCCGTACGTTCTCGTCGAGGAGGTTGTAGCGGAACGCGCCCCGGAACTCCGCGAGGCTCTCGGCGACCTTCGACTTCTCCTCGGTGGTGACATTCCGCCAGATCCGGCCGTCGGGCAGGGTCACCTTCGGCAGGATCGGGTTGTCCGCGTAGATGGTGTCGCCGCTGCACAGGAAGAAGTCCGGATCGAGGCGGCGCATCTCCTCGTACACCCGGTAGCCGCCCAGGTCCGGGTTGATGCCCCAGCCCTGGCCCGCGATGTCGCCCGACCACAGGAAGCGCGCGCCGCCGCGCCGGTGCGTGGACGCCGTGCGGAAGGTGCCGTTGACCGGTTCACCCGTGCGGCGCGGGTCGTCCGGGTCGGCGAGCAGGACCCGGTAGTGGATCTGTTCGCCCGAAGGCAGCCCGCGCAGCCGGGTCGTGCCGGTGAAGTCCGTGCCGGGCCCCAGGAGCGGGCCGTGCCAGCGGGTGGTGCGGCGGAACGACTCGGTGGCCGAGGTCTCGACGATCATCCGCGCGGGACGGTCGGAACGCACCCAGACGAGACCCGAGTTGGTGGTCACATCACCGCTCTGGACTCCCCAGCCCGCCTTGGGGCGCCCCGACAGGGCGAGCGCGGGGGCGGCGACGGTCGCGGGCAGGGCGAGGGCCGCCGACGCGGCCAGTGAACCGCGCAGCACGCTGCGGCGGCCGGGGAGGGGGCTGGGCGGGCGAGGGGACATGGGTACGCCTCCAGTGACGGGTCCGGCCGGTGTGCGGTGCGACACCTGGCGCTGTCACACACCTACTGGTGCGCCGCAGCGCTCACGCGAACCCCAAGTGAACAACTCACCGCCCCCGACGGGGAACACGGCACGCGCGCGGGATCACGGTTCCCGCCGCCGCGACCAGCAGCCGTACGCCTTCCTCGATCCGCGCGGGCGGCAGATGGGCGTATCCGACGACCAGCCGGACCGAGCCGTCGTCCGGTGTTCGCGTCCCGTAGGCGGTCAGCGGCCGTACGGCGACACCGGCCGCTTCCGCGCGCGCGAGGAGGTGTTCCTGCGGCCCGTACCGTGCGGGCAGCCGGACGATGACGTGCAGTCCCGCCGCGATCCCGGTCACCTCGGAGCCGGGGAAGCCGTCGCGCAGGGCGGCCACCAGGGTGTCGCGGCGCTCCTGGTACGCGGTCCGGCAGCGCCGCAACTGCCGGTCGTAGTCGCCGCGTTCCACGAAGTGGGCCAGCGTCTCCTGCTCCAGCGCCGGGTTGCCGAGGTCCATGGTGCGTTTCCGTTCGACGACTTCCTCGGTGAGCCGCGCCGGTACCACCAGCCAGCCCAGCCGCAGCCCGGGTGCCAGGGATTTGCTGACGGAACCCGTATAGGCGACGTGTTCCGGGTCGAGCCCCTGGAGGGCGCCGACGGGGGAGCGGTCGTAGCGGAAGTCGCCGTCGTAGTCGTCCTCGACGACCAGCCCGTCCACCGACCGCACCCAGTCGAGGAGTTCGGTACGGCGCCGCGCGGAGTACGCGATGCCCGAAGGGAACTGATGGGCGGGCGTCGTCACGAGCGACCGCACGCCGGACGCCCGCAGTGGGCCCAGGGCGAGTCCCTCGGCGTCCAGCGGCAGCGGCACGGTGCGGACCCCGGCGGACGCGAAGAGCGCGTCGTGTTCCGGACTTCCCGGGTCCTCCACGCCGACGGTGTGCTCCCCGCGCGCATGCAGCACGAATCCCAACAGGGTCACCGCCTGCGCGACGCCCGAGCACACGACGAGGCGTTCGGGATCGGCGACCACCCCGCGCCTGCGCGTCAGCAGGTCGGCGAGCGCGGTACGCAGCCGGGGCAGCCCGCGCGGATCCGGGTATCCGAGGGCGCGGTGCGGCAGCCGTGCCAGGACCTCGCGGTAGGCCGACGCCCATCCCGCGCGCGGGAACAGCGACAGATCTGGTGTGCCGGGCAGAAAGTCCACGGTCGCGCCCGGCGGTCGCGGAGCGCCGTCATGCGCGCGGGGGTGGGCGGCGCGCGCGGCGCCGCCGACCCAGGTGCCGGCGCCGCGGTCGCTGCGCAGATACCCCTCGGCCGTCAACTGCTCGTACGCCTCCGTGACCAGCCCCCGGGACACCCCCAGATCGGCGGCCAGATCACGGCTGGACGGCAGCCGGGTGCCCTGCGCGAGCCGCCCCGACCGCACCGCGTCACGCAGCGCCGCCTGGAGCGCGCGCCCCCGGCCACGCGCGGGCGCCGAGGCCGCGGGCAGCAGCATCTCCCACGCCGTGCTGCTCCCCGGCCCGCCACGCGCCGGCTGATTGGTCCCCGATGCCGTCATGGAAGTGGACCTTAAACCGGTCCACGCGCGTGCCTAGCGTCAACCCCATGAACGCCAACTCCGTGCGAGGGTCCCTGTTCGCCGCCCTCGCCTGCCTCCTTGTCGGCGGGTCCTTCACCGCCAACAGCGTCCTGGGCGCCTACCCGTACGCGGGCGGCCAGTTCCTCCGCTACGGCCTGGCCTTCCTGCTGCTCGTCCCGCTCGTCGGACGCGGCGCGGCGGCGCCGCTAAGGGCCCTCGGCGCCCGGCAGTGGGTGCGCCTGGGACTGCTCGCCGCCATCGGCATGGTCGGCTTCAACATCGCCGTCATCGCGGCCGAGCGCACCGCCGAACCTGCCGTCCCCGGTGTCTTCGTCGGCTGCGCGCCCGTCGCCGTCGCCGTCCTGGTGCCCCTGCTCGACGGCCGCCGTCCGCAGCGCACCGTCCTGTACGGCGCCCTGTTCGTCGCGGCCGGGGCGTGCACCGTGCAGGGCTGGGGCCGTACGGACGCGGCGGGGGTCGCGTTCTCGGTGTGCGCGCTCGCCGGCGAGGTCGGCTTCGCCGTCCTGGCGGTCCCGGTGCTGAGGCCCCTCGGACCGCGGCTGCTGTCGGCCACCGTGTGCGCGCTGGCCGCCGCCGAGTCGGCGGTCGTCGGTGTGGCCGTCGACGGCGGCGACTGGCTGCGCCGACCCGACACCTCCGAGACGGTCGCCCTGCTGTGGCAGGCGGCGATCGTCACCGTCATCGGCTTCGTCTGCTGGTACATGGGCATGCAACGCATCGGCGCGGAGCGCGCCACGCTGTTCTCCGGTCTGATCCCCGTCGCCGCGGCCTGCACGGCGCCGCTGGTCGGTACGGGCGGCTACGGCGCGGCGCAGGCCGTCGGCAGCGCCCTGGTGGGCGCCGGGGTCGCCGTGGGTTCGGGGGTGCTGGGCGGTCGCCTGCCGGGCCGTCGGGTGCCCGGCGGGCGGTCAGCGGCTCGTGTCGAGGATGACGCGCGCGACAAGAGCGGGGTCGTCGCTCATGGGCACATGCCCACAGCCGGGCAGCCGTACCAGCCGGGCGCCGGGAATCGCGTGCTTGGCGCGGATGCCCTGACGGCGCAGCAGGAGCCGGTCGTGGGTGCCCCAGGCCACGGTGACCGGGATCTCGGGGATGTCGTCCGTGAAGAGCACGTCCCGGCCGGCCGCGAGGGTCTCGAAGAACCCGGTGGCGTCGCGCAGGGCCAGCGTCTCGGCGACGGCGGCCTCGGGTGAACGGCGCCCCGGCCGGGCGTAGATCGTGCTCGTCAGGGCGGCGCGACCGGCCGCCGTCCGGGCGAGCCCCCTGATCGCCGGAACGGGCAGCAGACGCGCTCCCTGGCGCATCGCGAGCAGCGTCCCGAACGCGTAGCGGCGCTCGCTCCGCGTCCAGAACCCCGCCGGGGACAGTGCCGTGACGGAACGGACGAGCTTCTCGCGGCCCAACTCAAGGGCCAGGAGACCGCCGAGCGAGTTGCCGACGACATGCGGCCGTTCGATGTCCAGCGCGGCACAGAGCGCGCCCAGGACGGGCACCACGGTCGTCAGGTCGTACGCCAGCCCTTCCGGCAGGGCCGGTGACGCGCCGAAGCCGGGCAGGTCCACGGCGATCACGTCCCGCTCGGCGGCCAGCGCGGGTATCACCGGGTCCCACGCCTGGCGGTGGTGGCCGATGCCGTGCAGCAGGAGCAGGGGCGCACCGCTGCCCACGCGCGCGTAGGAGAGCGACACCGTCCGCGGGCCGAGCCGGGAATCGACGGTGAGGTAGGCCGTGTCGGACATGCTGCTGCTCCTCGGACAGGGCGCGCGGTGGACGCGGCGGGCGGGCGGCCGACGGTGGAGAGTCGCGAGTAGACAGCTTGTCAGCAATAGCTACCGACGGGTAGACCCCGGTGGCGAGTTCGCGTACGGGAAGTGGACACGGCGCGGCACGTCGGGTGGGATGGACGGGTGGCAACCGACATCACGACCGAGGTTTTCGAGGAGCACCGGGGCGTCCTGATGGGCGTCGCCTACCGCATGCTGGGCCGGGTGGCCGACGCGGAGGACGTCGTCCAGGAGACCTGGCTGCGCTGGGCGGGCACCGACCGGGAGCCGGTCCGCGACCCGCGCGCGTTCCTCGTGCGAACCGCCACCCGCCTCGCGATCGACCGGCTCCGCCAGGTCCAGGCGCGCCGTGAGGCGTACGTGGGGCCGTGGCTGCCCGAACCCTTGGTCACCGACCTCGGGGCGGTCGCGCCGGACACCGCGGAGCGCGCGGTGCTCGCCGACTCCGTCTCGTTCGCCGTCATGGTCGTCCTGGAGTCGCTGTCACCGCTGGAGCGCGCGGTGTTCGTGCTCCGGGAGGCGTTCGGGTACCCGTTCGCGGAGATCGCCGCCATCCTCGACCGCGGTGAGCCCGCCGTACGGAAACTGGCCACCCGCGCGCGGCAGCACGTCGAGGAGCGCCGGCCGCGCTACCGCGTCGACCCGGACGAACGCCGCGACCTCACCGAACGGTTCCTCGCCGCGGCCACGAGCGGTGACCTGGACGGCCTCATGACGCTGCTCGCGCCGGACGTCAGTCTGGTGAGCGACACCGACGGCAAGGCCAGGGCGCCGCTGCGGATCATCGTTTCGGCCGCCAAGGTGGCCCGTTTCCTGCACGGCGTCGCCGAGCAGGGCGCGGCGGAACTCAGCTTCCGCGTCATCGAACTCAACGGCGGGACGGCGGTCCTGGCCCTCGACGGGGGCAAGCCGGACTCCGTCTTCCAACTCGACGTCGCCGACGGTCACATCCAGCGCATGTACCTCATCCGCAACCCCGAGAAGCTGCTGCCCCTCGGCTGAGACTTCCTCGATCCGGCAAAGTCTCCGCCCCGACCCAGCCGTCCCCGGGCCCCCGCTCCCGCCATGTGACGGGCGCCTTACACGCGCGTGTGCTGCACGAACGTCGCGTGAACGCTCCCGGACCAGGGACCCGTGTGCCCCGCGACCGTTCCAGGATTGGTCTTGACCAAGTGTGGGGACCGGCCTATCGTCGCAGAGATAGTGCAGGAACCTTTAATAAACAAGGGCGCTTAAAACGCCTCCGAGACACGGCGATTGCGGAGGACAGGGTGGGGACCACCACGCAGCTGGAATCGGTGCCGGAGCCCAAGTACTGGCATCTGAAGACCGTGCTCACCGAGGCACTGGACACGGAGTTCGCGGTGGGACAGATCCTGCCGAACGAACGGGATCTCGCCGCGCGCTTCGGCGTCGCGCGGGCCACCCTCCGCCAGGCCCTTGAACAGCTCGAACTCGAAGGGCGCCTCCAGCGCCGCCGGGGCGTCGGCACCACCGTCGCGCCCCCGCGCATGGGCGTGGCCGTCGGCTCCGACGACCAGGACTGGCCCGGCGCGCTCGGTGACGCCTGGCAGACCGCCGACTGCGAGAGCGCAGCGGCGCCCGCCGCCGTCGCCAGGATGCTGGAGACCGCCGACGGCGAGGCCGTGCACATCGTCCGCCGCAGCCGGGTGTCGCACGGCCAGCCCGTCGCGGCCGAGCTGCTGTACATCCCCGAGTCCTCGGTGCCCGACCTGTCGGCCATCAACGCCCCGTCGCCCAGCGCACGCGCGCGTGCCGTCCTGCGGGAACTCCAGCGCCTCGGCCTCGAAGGACAGGACCGCGCCGTCGAACTGGGCTCGGCCCGCGCCGACGACGCCAAGGAACTCGACCGGCTGCCCGGCTCACCCGTCCTGGTCGTCACCACCCGGTACTTCGCCGAGGGCCGCACCGCGGCCGTCTCCGTGGCGACCTACCGCGCGGACACCTGCCGGCTCACCTTCGGGGACTCCGGCGGCGTCGAAATACACCACGGCCCCGAGCGCCAGGCATCCTGACCCCGAGCGGGCTATCCGGTACGCGCCAACCCGGTACGCGCCCACTCATCCTGTGCCGGCCGGGTCCCGTACGGACGCTCCCGGACCGGGGCGTTCCGACCCCGGACAGCGGCGCGGCGGTCACCGCCGCGCCGTCACCGTGCTCTCCACCGCGAACAGCTCCTCCTCGACATGGTCGAGCGCGAGCCGCAACGCCCCCGTCGCGATGGCGGCCTCGCCGAGCATCGACAGCGCCACCCGCGGCGGCCGGAGACAGTAGCGGGCCAACTCACCGCGCAACGGCTCCAGTACGCCGTCCAGACCGGCCGCCCAGCCGCCCACGACGACCAGCTCCGGGTCCAGTGCGAGGACCAGCGCCGCCACATCGTGCACCAGCCGCTGGATGAAGCGGTCCAGGGCCGCCTGGGCCCGCTCGTCGCCCTTGCGGGCGTGCGCGAAGACCTCGGCCACGGCCTGCTCGTCCAAAGGGTGCAGGGGCTTGTCGGTGGTCGAGAGCAGCGTCTCCGGCGTCGCCTCACGGCCCAGCAGATGCAACGCCCCGATCTCGCCCGCCGCACCGCCGAAACCCCGGTGCAGCCGTCCGCCGATCAGGGATCCCGCGCCCGGGCTGAGACCGGCCAGGACGAACACCATGTCGTCGGACTCGGTCGCCGCGCCCTTCCAGTGCTCGGCCACGGCCGCCGCGTTGGCGTCGTTCTCCACGAGGACCGGGCAGCGGAACGACCGGCGCAGCCGCTCGCCCAGTTGCAGCCCCGTCCACTCCGGCAGGGCCGTGCCGAGCCGTACCGTCCCGTCCGCCTCGACGATCCCAGGGCTGCCCACACCGACCGCCCGCAGCGAACTGCGGGCCACTCCGGCCCGGCGCAGCAGATCCGCGACGGCCACCCGCAACCGGTCGAGCCGTTCGTCGGCCGAGGCCGTTTCGGAGACCGATTTGGACGCCGTGCCGAGGAACGTGCCGTCCAGATCGGCGAGCACGGCCGCGACCCGGTGCGGGCCGATCTCCAGGCCCAGCAGATGCCCCGCCTCGGCACGGAACCGGAACCTGCGGGCCGGGCGCCCCTGGCGCCGCGCGGCGCCCTCCTCGGCGGCCGTCTCGACGACGAGACCCGCCTCGATCAGCCCCTCGACCACGCCCTCGACCGTGGGCCGCGACAGCCCCGTCACCCGGGTCACCTCGGTGAGGGTCGCGCAGTCGGTGGCCCGCAGCGCGTGCAGCACCACAGCGGAATTGATCCGCCGCAGCAGTGAGGGATCCCCGCCGGTCAGCCGCCCCAACGTCGGTCCTCCCCGCTCGTGCGCATGGCCCGGATCGTACTCGGCACCGGACGATTACGGCGAGTGTCCGGCGAGGTCGTGACCATGTCGAATCCGGGACGTGTCCCCGGCGCCACGCGGATCCGGAATCCGGGCCGGACGACCGGCGACTCAGCCCGGCGAGACGAACCCCGACTCATACGCCGCGATCACCGCCTGCGTACGGTCCCGGGCCCCCAGCTTGGCCAGGACGGCGCTCACATGGGACTTGACCGTCTCGGTGCCCACGACCAGCCGGGCGGCGATCTCCGCGTTGGACAGGCCCCGAGTCATCAGCCGCAGTACGTCCGCCTCACGGTCCGTCAGGGCGGCACGGTCCAGCGCCTCGCGGGCCACCGGATCGCCGTACTCCTTGCCGTGCTCGGCGGCCAATCTCCGTACCGCGGCGGGGAACAGGAGCGAGTCGCCCTGCGCGACCAGGCGCACCGCGTTCACGATCTCCACGGGCCTGGCCCGCTTCAGCAGGAAACCGTCCGCGCCCGCGCGCAGCGCCTCGTAGACGTACTCGTCGTTCTCGAACGTCGTCACCACCAGGATCTTCGGCGGATCGGACACCGTGCGCAGCACCGCGCGCGTGGCCTCGATGCCGTCCAGGAGCGGCATCCGCACATCCATCGCCACCACGTCCGGACGCAGACTGCGCACCAGCGGGATCACGGCTGCCCCGTCCGCCGCCTCGCCCACCACCTCGATGTCCGACTGCGCCTCCAGAACGGCCCGCAGACCCGCGCGTACGAGAGGTTCGTCGTCGACCAGCAGGACGGTGAGCGGCATCCGGCCAGCCTAGAGGAGCCGGGTGATACGGACCGGCGCCAGGTCGGCGGACCTGGTCGGGGCACAGGGGCAGGGCAAAGGTCGGGGGACCCGCGTCGGGCCAGGGAGTCGTCGTCAGGCCAGAGGGTCGTCGTCAGGTCAGGGGCAGCTCGACATAGACCCGCCACTCGCCGTCGTCGGGACCCGTGTGGGCCCGGCCGCCGAGCAGGGCCGCTCGCTCCCGGATGCCGCGCAGCCCACTGCCGCGACCGGACGGCCGGGACGGTTCTTTGGGGGACAGGTTCCGGGCCGCTTCGACGGTCAGCGGATTGCGTACGTCGATCTCCACGCGCGCGTGGAGCACCGTCACCCTGACCCGTACAGGGACCGAACCGGCGTGCCGGAGCACATTCGTGAGGGACTCCTGGAGCATGCGGTAGCCCTCGCGGGACACGGGCCCCGGCACCCGCTCCAGGGGCCCGGACACCTCGACGTCGAGCTTCGCGCCCGACGCGCGCGCGGAGTCCAGGAGCCGGTCGGCGTCGGCGAGCGTGGGGCGCGCGCTCACGGGCCGCTCGGCGTCGCGCAGCACGATCAGTACCCGCTCCAACTCCTCCAGGGCCGCCCGTCCGGTCTCCTCGATGGCGTCGAGCGCCCGCTCCGTGAACGCCGCGTCGCCCGCCGCGCGCGCGGCGCCCGCCTGGACCACCGCCACCGTCAGGGCGTGGCCGATGGAGTCGTGCAGTTCACGGGCGATCCTGTTGCGCTCAAGGACGCGTTCCGTGCGCTCCTCCAGGGCCGCGAGCCGTTCGGCGGGCGAGGACCCGAGCAGCCGGCGGGCGGCGCCGGCCATGCCCGCACCGGTGAGCGTGACGAACACCATCATGACCGCGAGCGGGACCGGGATCAGCAGGGCCGACAGCCAGGGCGCGGCCGGCGTCCAGAGCAGGATGCCGTCGTCGTTCAGCGGCTCACCGATGGCCGCGCCGATCAGCGCCAGGGTGGAGGCCATGAGCTGGCCGCATCCCAGGGCGACCGCGCAGCCGACCTCCAGACGCAGCACCATCCACACCGCGGTGCGCGCCACCTCACGCCACGACGCCGACGGTGAGGCGCTGATGCCCGGATCGGACGTGTCGTCCCTCTCGCGCGCGTGGGACCCCGGAAACAGCATCAGCCGCGCCTGAAGCCCTTCCGCGCGGCGCATCACCGGGACCATCGCCGCCGCAACGACCAGCGGAATCGGCAGCGTCACGATCAATGCCCAGCGCGCGGGCGAGGTGTCGGAGAGCCCCGGAAAGATGATGCCGCACACGAACGCGACGACCGACGCCAACAGCATGTGCAGCCAGCGCGTGTACGTCACCGCGTGCACCAGCGGACGCAGGAGGCGAGGCACACGGCCGATGAGGCGGGACATACCCGTCATCGTGCCAGCACCCCGCGGCGCCCGGTTCCCCCGCGCGGGGGAGACGATCTCCGCCCACGGGGGAGGACCACGGGGCCGCCCGCCCGCGAGTCTGGGCCCATGACCAGCATCGACGTGACAGACCTGACCAAGGAGTACGGGACGACCCGGGCCGTGGACCGGCTGACCTTCTCCGTCCTGCCGGGCCGGGTCACCGGATTCCTCGGCCCGAACGGCGCCGGCAAATCCACCACCCTGCGGCTCGTGCTCGGCCTCGACCGGCCCACCAGCGGCACGGCGACGCTCGGCGGACGCCCCTACGCCGCCCTGGACGAACCCCTGCGTCAGGTCGGCGCCCTGCTGGACGCGCAGGCCGCGCACGGCTCCCGCACCGCGTACCGCCATCTCCTCGCCCTCGCCGTCAGCAACCGCATCTCCGCGCGCCGCGTCGACGCGGTCCTGGAGGAGACCGGACTCGCGCCGGTCGCCCGGCGCCGTATCAAGACGTTCTCGCTCGGGATGCGCCAGCGCCTCGGCATCGCCGCCGCGCTCCTCGGTGACCCCGCCGTCGTTCTCCTGGACGAGCCCTCCAACGGCCTCGACCCGGAAGGCATCATCTGGATCCGCGAGACGTTGCGCCGGCTCGCGCGCGAGGGCCGCACCGTCCTGGTCTCCAGCCATCTCATGAACGAGACCGCCACGTTCGCCGACCACCTCGTCGTGCTGGGCCGCGGGAGGCTGCTCGCCGACGCACCGCTGCCCGCGTTCCTCGCCGCGCACACCGCGCCCCGCGCGCGCGTACGCAGCACCGAGCCGGAACGCCTGCGGGCGACCCTGGCCCGGCACGGCCACGAGATGCTGCCCGACGTGGACGGCAAGTGGCTCGTCAACGGGGTGAAGGCCGAGGAGATCGGCGCCATCGCCGCGCGCGAGGGCATCCCCGTCCTCGAACTCGCCGACGACCAGGCGTCCTTGGAGCAGGCGTATCTCGCCCTCACCGCCGACGACACCGAGTTCGCGGCGGCCCGCACCGAACCCACCACACCCCAGGAGGTCTGAGCATGTCCACCAGCGCGGTCCTGCACTCCGAGTGGATCAAGATCCGCTCGGTGCGCGCCGGCTTCGGTTCGCTCATCGCGGTCTTCGCCGTCTCGCTCGGCACCACCCTGATCGTGTTCCCCACGGTGGGCCAGTCACAGGCCGAGAACGGCGGCGACCCGGTCCTCGCCGCCTTCTACGCCCTCAACTTCGCCCAGATCGCGGCCATCTCCTTCGGCGCCACCGCCGTATCGTCCGAGTACCTGAACCACGCCCTGCGGGTCTCGCTCTGGGCGGTCCCGAGGCGCGGCCAGTTGTACGGCGCCAAGATGGCCGTCATCGGCGGCGCCGCACTCGCCGTGGGGCTCGTCACCACCTTCGCCTCCTTCCTCGCCGGGCAGGCGTTCATGGGGAAGTACGCCATCGGGCTCGGCGAACCGGGCGCCCTGCGCGCGTGCTTCGGCGGCGCCGTCCTTCTGGCGCTGATGGCGCTGTTCGCCGCGGGTCTCACCGTGCTGCTGCGCAGCGGCGTGGCCGTGCTGAGCCTGCTGATCCCCTTCACGCTGATCGCGTCGTTCGTCATCGGCGACGTCGCGGGGGGCGCCGCGAAATACCTCCCCGACCAGGCGGGGCGGCAGGTGCTGTACCAGAATGCGCCGGGGACGCCCGGACCCTGGACCGGGCTCGCGGTCCTGGCACTCTGGGCCGCGGCAGCGCTGCTCGCCGGATGGTGGGCGATTCGCCGCCGCGACGCGTGATCGCGGGCGGGGGTTCGTCGGTGACCCACCGCCAATTGTCAGTGGGGGCAGGTTTACTGGAGAGCATGAGCACCGCACAGCACCTCGCCGCGATCGATCTGCTGTGCTCCCGGGAATTCCCCGCGGAGCACGGCCGACCGGTCGATGTCGTCGGAGCTGTCGGTGCTGTCGGCGGTCCGGGGTACTTCGTCGTCGACCTCACCGGGCCGGACGGACACGGCGACGAGGGCGCCTGGGCGTACGCGGTCGCCGAGGAGCAGGCGTACGCGGACCGGGAATCGCTCGCGGTGCTGCTCACGGAGCGGATCGGGCGCCCGGACCACATCGGCCTCCAGGGCATGGCCCTACGCGCCTTTGACACCGGTCACGACACCGGCGGGGCGATACCCGAGCCGTGGGCGACGGTCAGCTCACGGCACGGTGACGCACTGGTGTGGCGGACCGACAACCGCTGGCTGGTCCTGGCGATAACCCGCCGGGACCCGGAATCACCGGTCCACTTCCTGGCCGCGGTCACCGACGTCGACCCACCTTGACGGCACCCAACTACACAAGGGCATCAACGGCTCCCGGCATCAGCGCCCCACGCCCTCGAACTCCGCCCTCGTCACCGCGTACACCCGCACCGGCCGCCCGCACGACGGATCGACCAGTTCCCGGTCCAGGCGCATCCCCAGCTTGGTCATGATGCGTTCCGAGGCGTCGTTGCCCGTCTGGGCCACACTGACGATCCGGTCCAGGTCACGGTCCTTCAGCCCGAAACGCAGTGCGGCGAGCGCCGCCTCCGTGGCGAGGCCCTGTCCCCAGTAGGCCCGGCCGAGACGCCAGCCGATCTCGACAGAAGGGAGCAGTTCGGGAAGGTACTCGGGGACCGAGAAGCCCGTGAAGCCGACGAGTTCGCCGCTCTCCCGGAGTTCGACGGCGAAGAGGCCGAAGCCCTGGCCGTCCCACGCGCGCTCCATCGCCTCGACGGCGGCGCGGGTCCCGTCGAGGGAGCGGACCGAGCCGTCGCCGATCCAGCGCATCACTTCGGGGTCGCCGCTGATCGTCGCCAGCGGGGCGATGTCCTCGTGCCGCCAGCGGCGCAGCGTCAGCCGGGAGGTCGTGATCACGCGTCCATGGTGGCCCATGGCCCCCGTGCCGGCTACTCCGAGGCCGCCGCCCGCAGACGCCCGTACTCCTGCGCCATCGTCGCCGCCGTCCAATGCGCGTTCAGGCCGCTGGGGTTGGGGAGGACCCAGACCCGGCTGCCGCCGATCGTCGCGTCGCGCGGGCCGATCGCGGCCCGGCGGTCGTCGAAGGCGGCGCGGAACGCGGTGACGCCCACCACGGCGAGCCACCGCGGGCGCAGCCGCTCGACCTTCGCCGCCAGCAGACGCCCGCCCTCGCGGTACTCGTCCGCCGTCAACTCGTCGGCCCGGGCGGTCGCGCGGGCCACCACATTGGTGATGCCGAGCCCGCACGACAGCAACTCGTCCTGCTCCGAAGGGTGGAAGAGCCGGGGCGTGAAGCCGGACAGGTGCAGGACCGGCCAGAAGCGGTTGCCGGGGCGGGCGAAGTGGTGGCCCGTCGCCGCCGTCATCAGGCCCGGGTTGATACCGCAAAACAGCACACGCAGGCCCTCGGCGCAGACGTCCGGCACCAACCGGTCGCGCGCGGCCTCCAGTTCGGCGGCCGTGAACCGCGCCGACCGTGTCAACCGCGTCGATCCCGTCAACCGTGCCGACCGTGTCAGAGGATCGCCCCCGGTGTGTAGCCCGCGGCCTCCGGGTGCCGCTTCGCGATCTCCTCGACCCGGGCGACGACGGCCGCCACCTGGTCGCCGGCCGCGCCCGTGAAGGACAGCTTGTCCGCCATCAGCGCGTCAAGCTGCGCACGGTCCAGCGGAATCCGGTCGTCCGCGGCGAGTTTGTCGAGCAGTTCATTGCGCTCGGCGCCCTGCTCGCGCATCGCCAGGGCGGACGTGACCGCGTTCTCCTTGATCGCCTCGTGCGCCAACTCGCGGCCGACACCCGCCCGTACGGCACCCATGAGGACCTTCGTGGTGGCGAGGAACGGCAGATAGCGGTCCAGCTCCCGCGCGACGACGGCGGGGAAGGCACCGAACTCGTCCAGCACCGTCAGGAAGGTCTCCAGGAGTCCGTCGAGCGCGAAGAACGCGTCGGGCAGCGCGACCCGGCGGACCACGGAGCAGGAGACGTCGCCCTCGTTCCACTGGTCGCCCGCCAGCTCGCCGGTCATGGACGCGTAACCCCGCAGGATCACCATCAGACCGTTCACGCGCTCGCAGGAGCGGGTGTTCATCTTGTGCGGCATCGCCGACGAGCCGACCTGGCCCGGCTTGAAGCCCTCGGTGACCAGCTCGTGGCCCGCCATCAGGCGGATCGTCTTCGCGAGCGAGGAGGGCGCGGCGGCGAGCTGGACGAGCGCGGTGACGACCTCGTAGTCCAGGGAGCGCGGGTAGACCTGGCCGACCGAGGTGAACGCCTGCGAGAAGCCCAGATGCCCGGCGATGCGCTGCTCAAGATCCGCGAGCTTGGCCGCGTCGCCGCCCAGCAGGTCGAGCATGTCCTGCGCGGTGCCGACCGGGCCCTTGATGCCGCGCAGCGGATAGCGGGTCAGCAGCTCTTCGACCCGTCCGTACGCCACGAGGAGTTCGTCGGCGGCCGTCGCGAAACGCTTGCCCAGGGTGGTGGCCTGCGCGGCGACATTGTGCGAGCGGCCCGCCATGACCAGCTCGCCGTACTCGCCCGCGAGCTTCCCGAGGCGGACGAGGACCGCGACCGTGCGGTCCCGCATCAGTTCGAGGGAGAGCCGGATCTGGAGCTGCTCGACGTTCTCCGTGAGGTCCCGCGAGGTCATGCCCTTGTGGACGTGCTCATGTCCGGCGAGGGCGTTGAACTCCTCGATCCGGGCCTTCACGTCATGGCGCGTGACCTTCTCGCGCTCGGCGATCGAGCCGAGGTCGACCTCGTCGAGCACGCGCGCGTAGTCGTCGAGCGCCGCGTCCGGCACCTCGATCCCGAGGTCCTTCTGGGCCCGCAGCACGGCGAGCCAGAGCTGACGCTCAAGCCGTACCTTCTGCTCGGGCGACCACAGGGTGGCCAGCTCGGCGGAGGCATAGCGACCGGCCAGGACGTTGGGGATACGGGGCTTCGCAGACGCAGCAGTCACGTGGACGGATTCTACTGTCGATTCGCGCAGGCCAGCGCCATGGGGCTGTTCGTCGGAACCTACAAGGACCGACGAAGACCTATGACGAAGACCTATAAGGACCGACGAGGACCTACAGGGAACCAGCAGGATCTACGCGTCCTACGACGCCCCCTCGTACGGCAGCAGCTCCGGTCGTTTGGCCGGGCGGCCGTCGCCCGACGAGCGGCCCGTGAGCCGGCGGCCTATCCACGGCACGAGATACCGCCGCGCGAAGCGGACGTCGGCGGTCCGGCGGGCGCCCCAGCTCGGCGCCCGTGCCGGGGCGAGCGGCGTCCGCCAGTCGTCCTCGGGCGGGTACCCGAGCGTCTGCCACACCGCCTCGGCGACCCGGCGGTGCCCCTCGCCGGTGAGGTGCAGCCGGTCCACGTCCCAGAGCCGCCGATCGCCGAGGACGGACGCCCCGTACAGGTCGACGACAACCGCGCCGTGCCGCGCCGCGAGCGCGTCGACGCAGGCGAACAGCTCCTCCATGCGGGGGCGGAACCGTTCCAGAACGGGACCCTGGCGGCCGGGGCTGCGCATCAGGACCAGGCGCTCGCAGTTCGGCGCGAGACGTTCGACGGCCTCCTCCAGGAGGGCGCGGACCCGGCCCATGTCGCACTGCGGCCGGAGCGTGTCGTTGAGGCCGCCCACCAGCGTCACCACATCGGGCCGCATCGCCGCCGCCGTGGCGATCTGCTCCTCGACGATCTGGCCGATCAGCTTGCCGCGTACGGCGAGGTTGGCGTACCGGAAGCCGGGCGTCCGGGCGGCCATGCGGGCCGCCAGGAGGTCGGCCCAGCCGCGGTACGAGCCGTCGGGCAGCAGGTCCGACATGCCCTCCGTGAAACTGTCACCGACCGCTACGAGACTGGTGTAGTTGGCATTGATCTCCATCGCGGTGTGATCGTATCCCGAGGTGTCACCGACCTCCCGGGACAGAGCGGCTAGGCGGGCTGTCCGAACAGTTCCTGGAGCACGTCCTCCATGGTCACCAGGCCCGCGAGCTTCCCGTCCGAGCCGATGACCGCCGCCAGATGGGTACGGCTGCGGCGCATCGCCGTGAGCACGTCGTCCAGGGGCGTCGTCGCGCGGATCCGGGCGATCGGGCGCATGTCGCGGATCTGGAAGGGCAGGTCCCGGGGCATGGCGTCGAGGGCGTCCTTCACATGGAGATAGCCCACGATCCGCTGCCCGTCGTCGACGACCGGGAAGCGCGAGAACCCGGACTCGGTCGACAGCCGCTCCAAGTGCTCGGGCGTGACACCCAGGTGCGCGTAGACGACGCGTTCGACGGGGAGTACGACGTCGTTGACCGGGCGGCGGCCCAGCTCCAGCGCGTCGTGCAGGCGCTCCTGCGCGCGGTCGTCGATCAGCCCGGCGTCGCCGGAGTCCTTGACGAGACGGGCGAGTCCGGAGTCCGAGAAGGTCGCGGTGACCTCGTCCTTGACCTCCACGCGCAGCAGCCGGAGCAGCCCGTTGGCGAAGGCGTTCACCGTGAAGATCACCGGACGCAGCGCGCGCGCCAGGGCGACCAGGGGCGGCCCGAGGACCAGCGCGCTGCGCACCGGCTCGGCGAGCGCGACGTTCTTCGGGATCATCTCGCCGAGCAGCATGTGCAGATACGTGGCCACGGTCAGCGCGATCACGAACGAGATCGCGTGGATCGCGCCCTGAGGCACACCCACCGCGTGGAACACGGGTTCCAGCAGATGCGCGATGGCGGGCTCGGCGACCACACCGAGCACCAGCGTGCACAGGGTGATGCCGAGCTGCGCCGCGGCGAGCAGCGCCGACACGTGCTCCAGGCCCCACAGCACACTGCGGGCCCGCCGGTCGCCCTCCTCGGCGTGCGGTTCGATCTGGCTGCGGCGCACCGAGATCAGGGCGAACTCCGCGCCGACGAAGAAGGCGTTCGCGACCAGGGTCGCCAGGCCGATCAGCAGCTGGACGGCGATCATCGCTCCTCCTCCGGTTCGACAGGGGTGACGGGTTCGTGCAGCAGCAGGCGGGCCGCGCGGCGTCCGCTCGCGTCCACCACGTCGAGCCGCCAGCCGGCCACCTCGACGCGGTCGCCCGCGGCCGGGATACGCCCCAGCTCGGTGGCGACCAGACCGGCCAGCGTCTCGTACGGGCCGTCCGGGACGCGCAGGCCGACGCGGGCGAGCTGGTCCATCCTGGCCGAGCCGTCCGCCGAGTACAGCGTGCGGCCCTCCTCGTCCGTACCGGCGGTGGCCAGGTCGGATGTCTCGTGCGGGTCGTGTTCGTCGCGTACCTCGCCGACGACCTCCTCGACGATGTCCTCCAGCGTCGCGACCCCGGCTGTGCCGCCGTACTCGTCGATGACGACGGCCATGGTCCGCTTGCCGGAGAGCCGGTCCAGGAGTCGGTCGACGGTCAGGGACTCCGGGACCAGGAGCGGCTCGCGCATCAGTCCGGAGACCCGCTCACGGCGGCGCTGCTCGGCGGGTACCGCGAGGACGTCCTTGATGTGCACGACACCGACGACGGTGTCGAGATTGCCCTGGTACACGGGGAACCGGGACAGGCCCGTGGCGCGGGTCGCGTTCGCCACGTCCTCGCAGGTCGCGTACGCCTCCAGGGCCATGACCTGGACGCGCGGCGTCATCACGTTCTCGGCGGTGAGGTCGGCGAGGTTCAGGGTGCGGACGAAGAGTTCCGCGGTGTCGGCCTCCAGCGCGCCCGCCTTCGCGGAGTGCCGGGCCAGGGCGATCAGCTCCTGCGGTCCGCGTGCCGACGCCAGCTCCTCGGCGGGTTCGAGGCCCATACGGCGTACCGCGTGGTTGGCGGTGTTGTTCAGATGGCTGATGAAGGGGCGGAAGACGGAGGTGAACAGGCGCTGCGGGGTGGCGACGCGTTTGGCGACGGCCAGCGGTGACGAGATCGCCCAGTTCTTCGGTACCAGCTCACCGACGACCATCAGGAACACGGTCGACAGGGCGGTGCCCAGGACGAGGGCCGTGGTGCTCGCGGCGGAGCTGGGTATGCCGAGGCTCTCCAGCGGGCCCGCGATGAGCTTGGCGATGGACGGCTCGGAGAGCATGCCGACGACCAGGTTGGTGACGGTGATCCCGAGCTGGGCACCGGACAGCTGGAAGGTGAGGTTCCGGGCGGCTTTGAGCGCACCGGCCGCGCCGCGCTCGCCGCGCTCCGCGGCCTGTTCCAGGTCGCTGCGCTCGACGGTGGTGAGCGAGAACTCCGCCGCGACGAAGGCTCCGCAGGCCAGCGAGAGCAGAACCGCCACGGCGAGCAGGAGCACTTCGGTCATCGGGTCACCTCCGTCCCATGATCATGCAGGGACGTGGGGAACGCGCGATGTCGACTACTGGGAGGTTCGCCCATGGACGGACGCTCACACCTTTCACAGAAGAGGTTGGACAGAACGGGAGTGCGACCATGCTAAAGCGTCGGCAAAGGTGCCTGCCCCGGACCGCACCTCTCCCGGACCGCACCTCTCCCGGACCGCACCCCTCCCGGACCGTGACCTCTCCCGGACCGCGAACTGTCCCGGGCCGTGGCCCGTCCCCCGCCGCTACCCGTCCCGCACCGCGGCCGGTCTCGGGCCGCGAGCTACCCGTCCAGGTGCTTCACCCAGCGCCGCCACTGCTCCTGGGGAGCGTATCCGGCGGCCCGCCACGCGTGCTGACCGGTCTCGTTGCGTTCCAGGACCATCGCGTCGCCCCGTCGCCCGCCGAGCCGTACGAATCGCTCCTCGGCCGCCGCGAGCAGCGCCGAGCCCACGCCCCTGCGCCGGTGGTCCGGGTGCACGGCGAGCCGGTAGAGGTGGCAGCGCCAGCCGTCGAATCCGGCGATGACGGTTCCGGTGAGGACGCCGTCACGCTCCGCGAGCAGCAGGGCCTCGGGGTCGCGTGAGACGAGCCGGGCCACGCCGCCGGGGTCGTCGCTGATGCTCGTACCCTCCGCGGCCTCGCGCCAGAACCGCAGCACGGCATCGATGTCGGAGGGGTCGGCGGGGCGGACGCGCAGATCACTCATGCCGGGAGCCAAGCAGAGCGGATGTCCCCTCGGCGAGCGATTTCCGCGCCGCGACCGGCGGCGGGAGTGTCACTCGGCGTGATGGAGGGTCCCATGCAGATGCAGCGCCCGCAGCGCCGTCTCCATGGCGAACCGCCTTTCGGGTTGGTCGAGTTGGTCCCCGAAGTGCGCTTCCAGATTGCGCAGCCGGTAGCGGACGGTCTGGGCGTGGACGCCGAGTGTGTCGCCGACCTGTTCCGCGGTGCCCCGGGTGGTGAGCCAGGCGTGCAGTGTCTCGACCAGGCGGGCCCTGCGGTTTCCGGACGCGCCGTTCAGCGGGGCCAGTTCGCGGGCGGCGACCTCGGTGAGCAGGGCCGGGTCGGACAGCAGCCAGAGCGTGACCAGATGGTCGGCGCAGTCGAGGACGGGGGCACTGGCAACGATGTCCTCGTCCACGAGTTGCAGGATGCGTCGGGCCCAGCGCAGCGAGTCGGCGGCCTGCGCGGTCGGGACGGTGAGGCCGAGCGCGACATGGGTCCCGGCGACGGCGGTCTCCAGCATGGCGAGGCGCTCGGGGGTGACGGGACCGGGGACGAGGAGGTGGGGCTGCGGGGCGCCGAGGTCGGCGAGGACGTCGTGGTCGAGGCCGGCCTGTACGAACTCGGGGGCCGGTGCCCGCAGGGCGACCAGGGTGACTTCGTCGGGCAGCGGCCAACCGGTCTGTTCGCACAGTTCGTTGAGGGTGGCGTGCGGGAGTGGGGTGCCCGCGAGGAGCAGATGCAGGAGTCGTCTTCGTAACGCCTCGCCCGCCGAACCCGCCCGGGACTGCACTTCGAGATAGCCCTCGCGGGAGAGCGCTTCCAGTTCTTCGACATAGGCGAAGAGCGAGTCGGCGAAGGTGAGCAGGAGGGTGGGGGAGAGGTCGTAGCGGCGGCCGATGGACTTGGCCCGGCGCAGCGCGACGCGGGCGCCGAGCCGGTACGCGCCCTGGAGGGAGTCGAGGTCCCGGCCCTCGTACGCCTCCACCCGGCCGAAGGTGCGCAGGAGTTCGTCGCGCAGTGTGGTGGGCGACGCGGGGTCGGCGACACGGTCCACGAAGGCGGACAGGCTCTGCTCGAAGCCCTGCCGGATGGCGGCGGCGTTCGGGCCGTTGAGCAACTGGGCGTACTCCGGGTAAGCGCGGGTGACCTCGACCCGTATCTCCTTCATCAGACCGGGCAGTTCGGGCCTCATGATCGCCGCGAATTCCCGGGGGAGGGGCCCCAGGGGCTCGTCCATGTCCGACGACTGCACGGGCAGAGGCATACCAGATCCTTGCTCTCAGGGCGCCCGGTGGGGGCGGTCTGCGGCACCGCCGGTCTGCCTGCGCGAGGGGCCCTGCGCGGTGTGCGTTCGTGGCGGTTCCGTGGCCGTCAGGTGCGTACCTTGGGGAACTCCTGAAGCTAGAACAACTCCCTTGTGATGTACACCACTTGGTTCCGGGATGACCGGAAAGCGGTTGTCGTCAGGGCGTCTTGCTCCCGGGAAGGGGAGGTATGGCGGGCGGGCATCCGGGCATGCCGACGCCTCCGGGGGAGCACACGGTGGCTTGATTCATCGTGATGAGGTTGCCGGGTCCGCTGATCGACGCGGTGAACAGGGGACTCACGTCCTCGCCGTTCGTGCCGCAGCCGGTGAACGCGGGGATGTCCACGGTGCCGGTCAGCAGACCGCCGATGAGGACATTGATGTAACGGCCCGTCGTCGAGGTGAAGTCACCCCGCAGCGTCACTCGGAACGGCTTCGCCGTACGGCAGTTCGGGCCGACGTCCAGTGGGGTGCCGTTCACCTTCACGTCGTGGAGGCGCAGTGACTGGAGGAAGGTCACCACCGCGAAGGGCTCGGCGTTCGGAAAGACGTCGATCGTTCCCGTGGAGATCGTGATGGGCGTCGTCTCGAACTCCACCGCGGCGGTCACCGGGGTGAATCCGAAGCCCAGGAACGTGGAGCGGGAGTCCGGCAGTTGGAGGGCGCCGAGCGAGTCGAAGCGGACGTAGAACGGACCCTCCCTACGGGTTGTCGACTGCATGTTCGCCCGTACGTTCATGAGGGCCGGTTCCCGCTCGGGATCATTGATGATCATCGAACCGTTCAGCTTGCGTACGGTGCCGAGGCCCACCGCGTAGGCACACACGGGCACACCCGGCAGCACGAACGGAGGGTTCAGGACCGTTCCCGGCCGGGGCGGCGGGAGCTGGCTCAGGTCCAGGTCGCCCTTCGGCACCTCGGGCGGGCAGGTCTCCGCGCCGCGCGGGCCGTCCTCGCCGGGGGCCACGCTGATCCCGTCGCGCCCCGCGCCCCCGTCCCCGGGCGCAGCGCCGGACGCGGAGGAGCCCGGAGCGCTCGGCGACCCGTCGCCCGGGACGCCGACCCGCGCGAACCCCGCCGCATCGGGGTCGGACGTTCCGCAGGTCAGGGTGGTGGCGGAGCCGTCCGCCGGGGCGCCGTCGACCGTGGGTGTGACCGTCAGGGTGAGCCCCCCGGCGGTCAGTTCGATGTCGCCGGGGGAGCCGACCGTGATCGTCGGTACCTCGCCGCTGTGTCCGAGCCGCAGTTCCGCTTCGGCCGCCGGAGTCTCCGTCTGCGCCGTGAGCCGGGACCAGGTGGCATCGGCCGTGTCGTCGTTCTGCCGGACCTGGACACCGAGCGTCGCATCGCCGGACAGGCCGGTCGTGCCCGTGGGGAACCTCGGGGCCAGCTCGGCGTACGGCAGCCTCGCCTCGACCCGCACGGGTCCGGGCTGGATCGGCTTGCCCACCGTGGCCGCCGAGGGCAGTGAGGTGGCGATCTCGACAGTGATACGCAGCTTCTCGGCGCCGGCAGCCGCCCCCGCGCCGGACGCGGTCCCCGTACCGGAGCCGGTCCCCGCGCCGGAGTCCGTGCCCGCGTCGGAAGCCGACGGCTCCGGTGACGCTGCCGGGGGCAGCACGCACGCATAGGCGATCACGACCGGCGCCGGAGCCTCCTCCGCGCGGGAACCCGGGCCCGACAGCAGGCCGGCGACGAGCGCGACCGAGGCGACCGACGCCATCCGCCAGGTACGGACGGCTCCGGTGCGGGTGCCGGTGACGGCCTCTCGTTTCACGTTCATCTGCCCTCTCTCGTCGGGCCCGTACGGGTGCGGCTGGTGCTGGTGCTGGTGCTGGTGCTGGTGCTGGTGCCGGTGCTGTCGGTCGGCCGGGTCGGCTGCTCCGGTCGGCCGGTCCTGGCGGGGAACGCCGTCGGGCCCGCCGCCGAGCGGTGGCTCGGTGGCGGGCCGCGGGCGTGGCCCGGGGTTACCGGGTCACGGCGAGGAGATGTTCTGGTTCGCCGTCAGCACGTAGTCACCGACGAAGTTCGCCTTGTCGCCCGGGTTGATCAGGCCGAGGCAGTTGGCGTTGGACTCCGCGGCCAGGGTGCCGCCACCGGTGACGTGCAGGGTGCGGTTGCTGTTCTGGTACGAGCCGTTCACGCTGCCGGAGAAGGTGGCGACACAGGAGAAGCCGGTGATCGTCGCACGGATGCCGGTGATGGTGCCGTTGGCGCGGTCCGTACCGGTCATGGTGTCGAGGTTGATCTTCCAGGGGTACGAGGCGCTGTCGGGGGTGACAGTGAAGTCGATGCCCGCCACGTTGCAGGCCGTGAAGCTGATGGAGGTGATGTCCCCGATGCCCGTGCCGGGGTTCGATCCGGACTTGAGGGTGCCCTTGGCCTGCGAGGAGTTACACGTCAGCTGGGCGGCCGGCACGGTCAGGGTCGGGTTGACGGCGTTCGCTGTGAACGCGCCGCCGGGAGTGATGGTGAAGGTGGCCTGTGCGCCGGCCGAGGCCGAGGTGACGGACAGGCCGAGTGCAGCGGCGAGCGCGGCGGTGGCGATCACGGTCTTTCTGGCGATACTGCGCACGATGTATCCCTCCAGGGATGTGTCGCGTACGTGAGTGGGAATTCCGCCCGGTTCACTGTCCGGGCGGGAAGTGCGGCTCGTTCCACGCGGACGTCGCAGAGGTGGGGCTGCGGCCTTGTCCGTCGCCTGCCGAAGGACGTTACGAGCAAGTAACCTCGCGCCGCAATGGGAACGCAGGAGAATCACGAACGGCATGAGCGGACTGCCGCGTTCCTGGCATCGGCCTAGTGAAATGAGGGGCGGTTCTTGTCGGCCTGTGAGCAGTTCTCCCAGCGGGACACGGAATGCTCACCGAATGACTGAGCGAACCGGGAAGTTACTCATCCGGCGATAAATTCCCGCTCCGTGGAAATGTCGTCAACTAGCCCATTGCCGCCAGGTGTTTCCCGTCAGTAACGTCCCTGGCCGACGACTCCAGACCGTGAACTCCCGACCGTGAACTTCCGACTGTGAGGGGAACACCGACATGCGCTCCATCAGACGCGTTCCGATCCTGGCCCGTGCGGGCACCGTCGCCGTGGTGACGGCCCTCGCCACGCTGGTGTCCGTGGCCCCGTCGTCCGCGGCCACGCAACTGAACGGTTCCTGGGGCCCGTTCACGCGCTGCCCCGTGGACGCGCCCGCCATGCTCGCGGCCGACGGCCAGGTCGACACCGCGATCTGTATCGCCTCCAGCTCCGCCAGCGGCTCCATCAAGCTGGGCAGCTCCGAGGTGCCGACGGGCAGGACGGACCTCCAGGCAGGGGTGATCACGCACGCCAACGGAACCTCCACCGTGGTCTCGCCGCCCGGCGGCGCCCTCGTCGCGGACCCGGCCCAACTCCCGGGCGGGCTGCTGGGACTGATGTGCCCCAGCGACATCCCGGTGGTCACGGCGATCTGCAAGCAGCTCACCGACAACAGCCTGAACCGGGTGACCGCCACCGTCGAATCGGTGAACACACCCACCGACTTCAAGCTGCTCGCCGGTGTGATGAAGGGGCAGCCGATCATCTCGCTGCCGGTGCGCATCAAGCTGGACAACCCGTTCCTCGGCGACAAGTGCTACATCGGCTCGGCCTCCCAGCCCATCGTGCTGCGCCCGCAGAACGCGACCGCGCCCTCGGTGAAGACCGAGCGGTTCGACGGTGACGGCACCCCGAACACCACGGGTGTACTCAACCGGCTGAGCGCGCTGGGCGCCAACCAGGGCGACTCGACGTACGCGGTGCCCGGTGCCAACGGCTGTGGCCTGCTCGGCATCCTCGACTGGGCCGTCAACCTGAAGTCGGGCCTCCCGTCCGCCGCCGGCAACAACAACGTGGTCCTGAACGGCGCGTCCACCTATGTCGCCGCCTTCACCTCACCGGACACCGCGGTGCCGAACGAGGGTCGGCTGCTCGCGGAGTACTGGCACTCGGCGGTGAGGTAGTACGCGGCAAACATCGGTCCCGCGTCGGCGGTGAATTCATCACCCACCGATAAATAACTCCCTCGCCGCACTCAGCCGATGCCAACAAACCGGTGACAGGAATCCACCGTGCGGAAAGTTCGGAACCCGGTATTGCGGCCGTAGGTTACCCGGCCGTAACGTCCCGGGTGTGGCCGCTCGACTCTTTGTCGACGCCCCCCTGTCGACCTGGAGTTCTTATGGGGAAACCGCCGACCCGATCCTCCTTCCGGGCCGAGATCCCCTCGGGTGGGGCCTCGTCCACCCAATCCCCGGAGAAACGAGGTCCCACCCTGCTCGTCCGCCGGGACTGCTCATTCGGCGACAAAAAATCCGGGCGAGTTCATCAGCCGGTGACAAATGACCGAAGGAGCTGCGGAATTACCGTTCCGACTGCTTGTCCGGACGGCACCGGCCAACCTAACGTGCGCCTCTCGGTGCACATCGGCCCCCACCGCGCGCCTGCGTTCCCGCTGGACCCGCTCGACTTGCTGGAGGTGAGATGGGAATCGAAGTAAGGGTCGAGGGCCTGACCAAGTCCTTCGGCAAGCAGAACATCTGGCAGGACGTCACCCTCACCCTGCCCGCCGGTGAGGTGAGCGTCATGCTCGGCCCTTCCGGAACCGGGAAGACCGTGTTCCTCAAGTCCCTCATCGGGCTGCTGAAGCCCGAGCGGGGCCGCGTCCTCATCAACGGCGTCGACATGGTCAACAGCCCCGAGCGTGACGTCATGGAGACCCGGAAGCTGTTCGGGCTGATGTTCCAGGACGGCGCCCTGTTCGGGTCGATGTCCCTCTTCGACAACATCGCCTTCCCGCTGCGCGAGCACACCCGGAAGAAGGAGTCCGAGATCCGGCGCATCGTCATGGAGCGCATCGAGGTGGTCGGACTCCTGGGCGCGGAAGGGAAGTTGCCCGGCGAGATCAGCGGCGGTATGCGCAAGCGCGCCGGGCTCGCCCGTGCCCTGGTGCTCGATCCGCAGATCATCCTCTGCGACGAGCCGGACTCCGGACTGGACCCCGTACGCACCGCGTACATCTCGCAGTTGCTCATCGACCTGAACACGCAGATCGACGCGACCATGCTGATCGTCACGCACAACCTCGACATCGCCGCGACCGTTCCCGACAACATGGGGATGCTGTTCCGGCGCAACCTCGTCGCCTTCGGGCCGCGCGAGGTCCTGCTGACCAGCCGGGAACCCGTCGTGGCGCAGTTCCTGACCGCCAGCAAGGCCGGGCCGATCGGTATGTCCGAGGAGAAGGACGCCGCGACGCTCGCCGCCGAAGCCGCCAACTCGGCGGGCAGCGAACCGATTTCGCCGCGCGCCATCGTGCCGCAGCTCGAACCCTCGCCGGGACTGCCGCCCCGCAGGGCCGTCGCTCGGCGCCGCGAACGCGTCCTCGGTCTGCTCGACACCCTGCCGCCCTCCGCCCGTGCCGCGATCGAGGCGACGTACACCGAGGCTCTCGAACCCACGGCCGTCCTGCCCCGCCGCGCCGGCGCCGGGGGCGTCTCGTGAGCGTGGACGAACAGCATCCGGCTTCCCCGAAGGGCGAGCCGAACCACGACGGGCCCAGCGAGCCACCCCGGTCACCCCAGGACGCTCCGGCAAAACACCGCCGAGCCGCCGGCTCCGGGGGCACGCCGGTCCCCGGGCTCGGCGCCCTGCGCCAGACCGGCCGTCTCTTCGCCCTCGCCATCGAGGTGAGCCGTGCGATCTTCCGTCGGCCCTTTCAGTTCCGTGAGTTCATCGAGCAGTTCTGGTTCATCGCCAGCGTCACCATCCTTCCGGCCGCGCTTGTCTCCATCCCCTTCGGTGCCGTCATCGCGCTCCAAGTCGGGTCACTGACACAGCAGTTGGGCGCCCAATCGTTCACCGGCGGCGCCAGCGTCCTCGCCGTCATCCAGCAGGCGAGCCCACTCATCGTCGCCCTGCTCATCGCGGGCGCCGGCGGCTCGGCGATCTGTGCCGACCTCGGCTCACGCAAGATCCGCGAAGAGCTGGACGCGATGACCGTGATGGGTGTCTCGCCCGTGCAGCGGCTCGTCGTACCGCGTGTACTCGCCACCATGTCCGTGGCGCTGCTCCTCAACGGCATGGTCTCCGTCGTCGGCACCCTCGGCGGCTACTTCTTCAACGTCATCCTCCAGGGCGGAACACCGGGCGCTTACCTCTCCTCATTCTCCGCGCTCGCCCAGCTGCCCGACCTGTACATCAGTGAACTCAAGGCGCTCATCTTCGGGTTCATCGCCGGCATCGTCGCCGCCTATCGCGGGCTCAACCCGCGTGGCGGCCCCAAGGGCGTCGGCGACGCCGTCAACCAGTCCGTCGTCATCACCTTCATCCTGCTGTTCTTCGTGAACATGGTGATGACGGGCATTTACCTCCAGATCGTTCCGCCGAAGGGAGGCTGACCCGCCATGGCCTCCCCCCTCACCACGGCGCTCGCCGCGCCGCTCGCCTGGCTCGACCGCTGCGGGGACCAACTCCTCTTCTACATCAGGGCGTTGGCCTGGATCCCGCGCACCCTGCGCCGCTATATGAAGGAGGTGCAGCGGCTGCTCGCCGAAGTCGCCTTCGGATCCGGCGGGCTCGGTGTCATCGGCGGCACCATCGGCGTGATGATCGCCATGACCGCCGCCACCGGCACCGTCGTGGGCCTCCAGGGGTACGCGGCCCTGGACCAGATCGGCACCGCCGCCTTCACCGGCTTCGTCTCGGCGTACTTCAACACCCGTGAGATCGCGCCGCTCGTCGCCGGTCTCGCGCTCTCCGCGACCGTCGGCGCCGGGTTCACCGCCCAGCTCGGCGCGATGCGTATCAACGAGGAGGTCGACGCGCTGGAAGGGATGGGCGTGCGGTCCATGCCGTACCTCGTCACCACCCGCATCATCGCCGGTGTCGTCGCGATCATCCCGCTCTACGCGATCGGGCTGCTGTCCTCCTTCGTCGCCTCACGCCTGGTGACCGTCGTCTTCAACGGCCAGTCGCAAGGCACGTACGACCACTACTTCAACCTGTTCCTGTCACCCACCGACGTCGTCCTGTCGGTCCTGAAGGTGCTCATCTTCAGCGTCATGGTGATCGTCGCCCACTGCTACTACGGATACCGGGCGACCGGTGGGCCCGCAGGTGTCGGCGTCGCCGTGGGGCGGTCCGTACGCAACGCGATCGTCCTCATCAGCGTCACCGACTTCTTCCTCTCGCTGGCCCTCTGGGGCGCCACCACGACCGTGAAGGTGGCGGGCTGACATGACCCGGGCCGCCACCGTGCGCAGAAGGTTCGCCGGCGTCGTCTTCCTGCTCGTCCCCGCGCTCCTCATCTGGCTCGCCGTCGCCGTCTACAACAAGGACTTCACCGCATCGGACGAGGTCGTCGTGGAGACCGGCAGTGTCGGCAACGAGATGCACCTGGGCGCGGAGGTGAAGATGCGGGGTGTGGTGCTCGGCGAGGTCCGCGAGATCGACGCCACCGCGACGGGCGCCCGCCTCACTCTCGCCCTCAAGCCGGGCGCCCTGGAGCATGTGCCCGACGACGTCAGCGCGCAGATGCTGCCGACCACACTCTTCGGCGAGCGCTACATCGCCCTCGTCGCCCCGCAGAGCCCGAGCGCGCGGACGCTGCCCGCCGGGGCGACCGTCCCGCAGGACCGCTCGGCCAACGCCATCGAACTCCAGCAGGTCCTGGACGACGTGCTGCCGATGCTGACCGCCGTACAGCCGCAGAAGCTGTCCGCGACCCTGTCCGCCGTCTCGCAGGCACTGGAGGGACGCGGCGACCAGCTCGGCGACACACTCACCACACTCGACGCCCATCTGCGCAAGTTCAACCCCCAACTACCCACCCTCAACGAGGACTTGAAGCAGCTCGTGAAGGTGTCACACGTGTACGCCGACGCCGCTCCCGGCATCCTCGACGCGCTGCGGGACTTCACCACCACCAGCGGCACCATCGCCGAGAAGGAGAGCGATCTGGCCGCCACCTATGGGGCCACCACCAGGACCGCCGAGGATCTCGACGCCTTCCTGCGCGCCAACCAGGACAACATCATCCGCCTGTCGGCCACCTCACGGCCCACCCTCGAACTCCTCGCCGAGTACGCGCCGGAGTTCCCGTGCACCCTGCGCACCCTCGCGGAGTTGGTGCCCCGGATGGACCGGGCACTGGGCAAGGGCACCGACCAGCCGGGCCTGCATGTGGACGTCACCACCGTGCCCTCGCGCGGGAACTACGTCGCGGGCCGCGACACCCCGAGCTACGACTCCACCGGCGGCCCGCGCTGCTATCCGGTGCCCTACCTCGGCGCCGCCGCGACCGCGCCGCTCACTCCGTCGGCCGCCACCGAGCAGGACCTCGGTCCCGCGAACTCGCCGCAGGAGAACGACCTCGTCAATGAACTCCTCGCCCCGTCCGCCAAGAAGCGGCCCGCCGACCTGCCCGACTGGTCGAGCCTGCTCGCCGGACCCGTCTACCGAGGGACGGAGGTGAAGCTGAAGTGAGCACACACACCCCGGGCCCCGACATCCCGGGAGCCGACACGTCCGACACCGACACGTCCGACACCGACACGTCCGACACCGACACGTCCGACACCGCCACATCCGGCAGCCACATCCGCCGCCGTAGTCTCGCCGGGCCGGTCGTGAAGTCCCTGATCTTCGTCCTGGTCACCGCTCTGGCGACCACCGTGCTCGGTCTCTCCATCGCGAACACGGGTGTGGGCACGGCGACTTCGACCTATCGGGCCCTGTTCACCGACGCCACCGGCCTCATCGACGGTGACGGGGTACGGATCTCCGGGGTCAAGGTCGGTGAGGTCACCGATGTCCGCGTGGTCGACCACCGCACCGCGCAGGTCACCTTCACCGTCGATGACGACCGGGTCCTGCCGCGCACCACCACCGCCGCCGTGAAGTACCTCAACATGGTCGGCCAGCGGTACGTCGCCCTCGAACGCGGCACCGGCACGGCGAGCGGCGATCTCGCCGCCGGCGACACGATCCCGCTCACCCGCACCACCCCCGCACTCGACCTCACGCTCCTCTTCAACGGATTCAAGCCGCTGTTCGAGGGCCTCTCCCCGAAGGACGTCAACGACCTCGCCGGGTCCATCGTCAAGGTCCTCCAGGGCGAGGGCGGCACCGTCGACAGCCTCATCGAGCATGTCGGCTCCCTGTCGTCGACGGTCGCCGCCAAGGACAAGGTCATCGGGCAGGTCGTCGGCAACCTCACCGACGTACTGACCACCATCAACGACCGCGAGGCCCAGTTCGACGACCTCGTCGTCACCCTCCAGGACCTGGTCTCCGGCTTCAACGACGACCGCGAGCCGCTCGGCGAGGCCGTCGCCGCGATGGGCGATCTGACGACGGTGACCGCGGGACTCCTCCAGGACGCCCGCGCACCCCTCAAGGAGGACATCCGCCAGCTCGGGCGACTGTCCACCTCTCTCGGCAAGGGCATCCCGCAGATCGAGAACTTCCTCGACAAGACACCCCTCAAGCTGACCGCACTGTCCCGTCTGGCGTCGTACGGGTCCTGGTTCAACCTCTACCTCTGCGAGGCGAAGGTCAGCGGAGTGTCCATGTCCGACGGATCCAAGCCACCCACCGGCATCACCGTCACCGAAGCGAGGTGTCAGTGACATGGGGCGCCCCCGCATCAGACCGATCCAGGAACGCAACCCGGTCGCCGTGGCCGTCGTCGGACTCGTCGCGATCGCCCTGGTGGCACTCGCCGCGTTCAACGCGAGCAGCCTGCCCGTCATCGGCGGCGGCACCACCTACACGGCCGACTTCAGCGAGGCGGCCGGCCTCGGCGGCGGCGACGAGGTCCGCATCGCCGGAGTCAAGGTCGGCGAGGTCACCGGCGTCAGCCTCGACGGAGCCAAGGTCAAGGTCACCTTCGAGATCAAGGACAAGGGCACCTGGATCGGCGACCGGACGACCGCCGCCATCGCCATCAAGACCCTGCTCGGCGAGAAGTACGTGGCGCTCGACCCCGTCGGCTCCGCGAAGCAGGACCCGGGCAGCAGGATCCCCGTCTCCCGCACCACCTCGCCGTACGACGTCACCCAGGCGTTCCAGGACCTCAGCGGCACCATCGACGAGATCGACACCCAGCAGCTCGCGAAGAGCTTCGAGACGATCTCCACGACCTTCAAGGACTCGCCGCCCGATGTGCGGGCCGCCGTCAAGGGGCTGTCCGCCCTGTCGAAGACCGTCTCGAAGCGCGACGCCGAACTCGCCCAACTGCTGTCCGGCAGCAAGAAGTTGACGAAGACGCTGAAGGACAAGAAGTCCAGCTTCGAGACGCTCATAGACGACGGCGGTTCGCTGCTCGGCGAGCTGAAGAAGCGGCGCTCCGCGATCAAGACCCTGCTGTCCGGCAGCCAGGCACTCGGCGAACAGCTCGACGGCCTCGTGGACGACAACGAGAAGGAACTCCGCCCCACCCTCCAGGCACTCGGCCGGGTCACCGACGTCCTGGAGAAGAACAAGGGGAAGCTCGACCGGACCCTCGCCCTCATCGGCCCCTACTACCGGCTCATCGGCAACACCCTCGGCAACGGCCGCTGGTTCGACAGCTATTTGTGCGGGGTCGTCCCGCGCACCTATCTGCCCGAGTCGTCGCTGCCCAAGGACAGTTGCAGGCCGCCGCAGAACGGCACCTACGACGTGAAGGGAGGCGGGCAGGGATGACACCGCTCCGCAAGCTCGTGGCCTGCGCGCTCGCGCTGGGCGTGCTGGTCGCCGCCGGGATCGTCGCCGTACGGGCCACCTCCTTCACGGGCACCCGTATCACCGCGTACTTCGACCGTGCCGTCGGTATCTACGCCGGGTCCGATCTGCGGATCCTCGGGGTCCGGGTCGGCTCGGTGCGCTCCGTGGAGCCGGAGGGGACGCGGGTACGGGTCCGGCTCGACCTGGACGAGGGGGTGAAGGTGCCGGTGGGCGCGCGGGCCGTCGCCGTCGCCCCCAGTATCGTCGCCGACCGCTATGTGCAGCTCACCCCCGCCTACACCTCGGGGCCCGCGCTGCGTGACGGCGCCGAACTGCCCGCGTCCCGCAACCGCACCCCCGTCGAGGTCGACCAGCTCTACGACTCCATCACCGAACTCGGCAAGGCGCTGGGCCCGAACGGCGCCAACGCCGAGGGCGCGCTCTCCGATCTGCTCGACACCGGGGCGAAGAACCTTCAGGGCAACGGCGCCGCGATGGGCGACAGCATCGAACAGTTCGGCAAGGCCGCCAAGACGTTGAACGGCAGCAGCGACGACCTGTTCACCACGCTCTCCCAACTCCAGACGTTCACCACGATGTTGAAGGAGAAGGACGGCGACGTGCGCACCGCGCAGGAACGCCTGGACGAGGTCACCGGGTTCTTCGCCGACAACAAGGACGACCTCGCCGGCGCCCTGAAGGAGCTGGGCAAGGCGCTCGCCAAGGTGAAGAAGTTCATCAAGGACAACCGGGGCGAGCTGAAGAAGAACGTCGACCGGCTGGTGCCGATCACCCAGGCCCTGGTCGACCAGCGTGCCTCACTGGCCGAGGCCATGGACACGGTGCCGAACGCCGCGGGGAATGTCGTGGGCGCCTACAACCCGGACACCCGTACCCTCGACGGCCGCGCCGATCTCAACGAGCTGAGCATGGGCGGGCCGCTGCTCCCGCTGCCCGCCGTGGGGAGTGAGCGCTGATGGCCTCACGGCGCAAGGCCGTCGCCGGGGCCGGGCTCGGCTGCGCACTGCCCATCGTGGTCGGATTCTGCCTGGTAATCGGTGTGTTCACCGTGCCGACGCCGTCGTTCGGCGGTATCGAGGACCTGCCGCTGCCCGGCGGCGCCGACCTCGGCTCCCATCCGTACACCGTCACCGCCGAGATCAAGGACGTACTGAGCCTGGTCCCGCAGTCCTCGGTCAAGGTCAACGACGTGGCGGTGGGCCGTGTCACCGCCATCGACCTCGGCCCGGACGACTGGACGGCCCGAGTGACCCTGCGCATCAACGGCGATGTCGACCTGCCCGCCGACACCGGCGCCCGCCTCGAACAGTCCAGCCTCCTCGGCGAGAAGTACATCCAGCTCGTCCCGCCGAAGAACGGGACCGGCACCCTGCGCGGCGGCGACCGGATCCCGCTGTCGCGCACCAACCGCAACACGGAGGTCGAGGAGGTGTTCGGCGCGCTGTCCCTGCTCCTCAACGGCGGTGGCGTCAACCAGCTCAAGACCATCACCACCGAACTCAACTCCGCCATCGGGGGCCGCGAGACGCAGGTGCGGTCCACACTGCGCCGGGTCAACACACTGGTCACCGATCTGGACGACCACCGGGGCGACATCACCGACGCGCTCGACTCCGTCAACCGGCTCTCCACGACGCTCGCGACCCGCAAACAGGACGTGGGAACCGTGCTGACCGAACTCTCGCCCGGCCTCAAGACCCTGGAGAAACAGCGAGGTTCGCTGCTCACCATGTTGCGTGCCCTGGACCGGCTCGGCGGGGTCGCCATCGACACCATCGACGCCAGCAAGGAGGACATGGTCGCCGACCTCAAGGCCATCGCACCGACACTCAAGGCGCTCGCCGACTCCGGCAAGGACCTGCCCGACTCGCTCCAGGTGCTCCTGACGTACCCCTTCACGGACGAGGTGTTGAAGGGCATCAAGGGCGACTACCTCAACACATATCTGCATATGGCGGCCGTGCCGGGGACGGAACTGATCCCGCCGCTGACACCGAACGGGTCGCCGTCGCCCACGGCCTCACCGTCGCCGCAGGCCAAGTCGTCGGCGAAATCGTCGGCGAAATCGGCGGCCGAGTCCCTGCTTCCGCTGCCGTCCCTTTCGACACCGAGCGGAGGTGGGGTCCGGTGATCACGCTCGCCGTCCGGCTCAAGAACCTCGCGTTCCTGATCATCGCCGTCCTCGTCCTCGGCTATGTCGGCATCCGGTACGCGGATCTCGGCCGCTATGTCGGGGCCGCCGACTACTACACCGTCAAGGTCCAACTCCCTCGCACCGGTGGCCTGTTCACGCACTCCGACGTGACCTTTCGCGGGGTGTCCGTCGGCCGGGTCGGGCCCATCGGCCTCACCTCGGACGGAGTCGTCGCCGAACTGCGCATCAAGAAGTCGGCGCCCCGTATCCCCGACGACGCCAAGGCCGTCGTGGCGAGCCTGTCGGCGGTCGGCGAGCAGTACATCGACCTCCGTCCGAGCCGCTCCGACGGCCCCTACCTCGCCGACGGCTCCCGTATCGACGTGACGTCGGCGACCGTGCCGAGCCCCGTCACCGACGTGCTGACCAGCATCGACGACCTCACCACCTCCGTGCCCCTGGACTCCCTGCGCACGGTCGTGGACGAGTTCGGCAAGGCGTTCGAGGGACACGGCGAGGACCTCCAGATCCTCATGGACAACGGCTCCGACTTCATCCAGGCCGCCGACCGGGCGCTGCCGTACACCACCAAGCTGATGGCGGACGGCGAGATCGTGCTGCGCACCCAGGCCGAAGAGGGCCAGGCCATCAAGGACTTCGCCTCGGGCGCCAAGGAACTGGCGGCGACGCTGAAGGGTTCGGACGCCGACCTGCGCGAGCTGGTGACGGTGGCGCCGGACGCGGCCACCCAGATCAGCGGGCTGCTGCGCGATCTCGACCCCAGCCTCGGTGTCGTCCTCGCGAACCTCCTCACCACCTCCGAGGTCGCCGTCACCCGTCAGCGCGGCACCGAGGAACTGCTGGTGAAGCTTCCCGCGACCGTCGCCGCCGGGGCCACCGCCGTAGACGGAAAGAAGGTCAACTTCGGCATGACGGTCACCTTCTTCAAACCCCTTCCCTGCACGAAGGGTTACGGCGGCACGCGCTATCGCACCGGCGTCGAACTCGGCACCGCACCCCCGCTCAACACCGGCGCCCGCTGTTCGTCACCGCCGTCCAGCGGCATCAATGTCCGTGGCTCCGCCAACGTGCCCAAGGGCGGCGCCGTACCCGAACCCGCCAAGCCGGGGGCACTCTCCCTGCCGTCCCTGGACGAGACGGGCGGCGGGTCCCCCGAGGACGGCATGGCAGGGCTGCTCGGGCTCACCTCCGGCGAGTCCGGGAGCGGCGGATGAGGGCCCTCACGGTGGACCCGAGGAAGCTCGCCGTCGGTGTGGGGCTCGCCGTGGCCGTCGCGCTGTGCGGGGCTGGCGGCTGGTCGTACGCACAGGCACGCGGCGACGACGCGCTCGCCTACGGGCGGGCCAGGGACGCGGCGCTCGCCGACGGCCGGGCGGGCATCGCCACGCTGTCCACCCTTGACGCCACGACCCTGGAGCGGGCCGAGGCCGGGGCTCGGAAGTGGACGACGGTCACCACGGGCGCGCTGCGCACCGAGATCGAACGCGTCGATCCCACCACAGGCCCTTCCTCGCGGGGCGTGGTCACCGACGCGGCGGTCACCGCGCTCGACGACCGGGCGGGCACGGCCAAGGTCATCGCCACGGTACGGATCGACATCACGTCGAAGGGCGCGAAGGCCCCTTCCACGGACCGTAAACGTCTGGAGGCGGTACTCGCCCGTGCCTCGGACGGCAGTTGGAAGATCAAGGCACTCAACGCCGTGCCCGTGACCGAGCCGGACGAGGTGCGCGGATGACACGGGAGGGGGGCGGGTCTGTCGTGCGGGCCGAGGACGGGACGACGGACGTGACGGACGTGACGTCGGATGTGACGTATGTGGACGCCGAAGCGGGGGAGACGGCTGCTGTGCCGCCGCCGCCGGACTCGGACACGGAGGCGGACCCGGTCGGTGAGGTGGACGCGGACGGCGTCGATGAGGCGGACGGTGAGGGGGCGGACGGTGAGGACGGGCAGAGCGCCGAGCGCTCAGGTGGCCGGTGGTGGCTGATCGGACTGGCTACCGGAGCCGTGCTGCTCGCCCTCACCGGCGGCCTACTCATGTACCAGGCACACCAGTTGAGGAACACACCCGCCACCGAGAACCACGCCCTCACCGATGTCGAGGCGACCACCCGCGTCAACGGTGATGTGAGCAACGCCCTCGCCAAGGTCTTCTCGTACACACCGGGCGGAACCGCCGCCACCGAGCGCTCGGCCGGCGAACTGCTCTCCGGCCGCGCCGCCCGTCAGTACACCGAACTCTTCGCACAGGTCAGGGAGAACGTCGCCGAGCAGCGCGTCACGCTCACCACCCAGGCCGTACGCGTGGGCACCGTCAGCCTCGACGGAAACAGCGCCCACCTGCTCGTCTTCCTCGACCAGACCGCGCACCGGGGCGACAAGAAGCCCACGACATCCGCCGCCCAGCTCTCCGTCACGGCCAGCCTGCGCGACGGCGTGTGGCAGATCGTCGACATCAAGGCCCGTTGACATCAGGGCCCGTTGAAGGGAACCAGCGCATGACACGGTCCATCCGCACGGCGGTGCTGCTGCGCCGGCCGCTGCTCGCCGCGGCCCTGGCCCTGGCCCTGGTCGCGGGCGGTGTCGCGGCCTGGGCCGGCTGGTCCTGGTACGGCGCGGCCCACGACGAGTCGGCGGACTACGCGGCGGCCCGCGACGCGGCCCTGGAGGCGGGGGAGCAGGCCGTACAGAACCTCAACACGCTCGACCACCGCCAACTGGACCGCGGGCTCGATCTGTGGGAGTCGTCCACGACGGGCGAGCTGCACAGCCAACTTGCCAAGGGACGCGAGGAGTTCGCCGTGCAGGTCGCGGAGGCGAAGACGGTCAGCACGGCGAAGGTGCTGTCCGGGGCGCTGACGGAGCTGGACCAACGGGCGGGCCGGGCACGTGTGTTGGTCGCGCTGCGCGTCACGGTACGGGCGTCGGACGCGAAGGCCACGGAGAAGGACAGCCGCATGCTCGGTGAACTGACCCGGACGAAGGGCCACTGGAAGCTCAGCGCCCTCGGCCAGGCGCCGGTCGGCGACACGGCGACGGACTGAGGAGGTACGGACATGTCGACGACCCGCCATCACATCAACCGCCGGCGCCGCCTGGAGGCGAACTCGACCCGGGGCGAACGGGACGCCGGGGGAACGGCGTTGACCACCGCGGCCCCGCCCGCCGAAACCAAGCCGACCCCCAAGTCGGTACCCAGGCCGACCCTCAAGTCGCTACCCAAGGCGACTCCCAAATCCGTACCCAAGGCGACAACGTCCGTCCCGAAGCCCAAGCCCGCCCCCCGGACGGGTCGGCGTCACGTCGCCCTGCTCGCCGGTCTCTGCCTCCTCACCCTCCTCCTCGGCGCCTTCGCCGGATGGGCCCGCGCCGAGGTGAGCGCGCTGCGTGACCGGCCCGCGCTGCGCAACACCGCGCTCACCGACCCGGCCCGTACCAGCGAGATCAAGGGTCAGGTGAGCCGGGCCGTCGGTGGTGTCTTCTCGTACGACTACGCCAACCCGGGCACCTCCGAGAAGGCCGCCGCCACCTATCTCACCGGCAAGGCGGTCGAGCAGCACCGCACCCTCGTCTCCGGGGTGATCGCCCAGGCGAAGAAGCAGAAGGCGGTGATCACGACCACGGTGACGGACAGCGCCGTGGAGCGTATCGACGGCGACCGCGCCCGGGTGCTCGTCTTCGCCGACCAGAGCAGCACCGGCACATCCGCCAAGGCCCAGGAACCCACCTACGCGGGCGCGATGTTCGCCGTCGACCTGCTCCGAAAGGACGGCCACTGGCTGATCTCCGGCATCGACACCTTCGGCAGCTGACCTGACGAAAGGGCCCACCGTGTCCCCGCAGTTCCCGCGTTTCCGACGCCCCCGCCTACGCCCCCGTCTGCGCCGTGGCGCGCGCGGCACCGCCGTGGCCGCCGCCGCGATGGCCCTGCTCACGGCGTCGCAGGCGTCCGGTGTCGTCCAGGAGATGACGGCCGACCGGCACGACGAACAGCCCGTGTCGGCCGATGGACCGCTGCCCGAGGTCGACTCCCAGGGCGACGACTCGTACCACACCGAACTGCCGCCCCTGAAGACCGTGAACGCCCCACCGCAGACGTACACGCCCGCACGGGTACGGGCCGAGTCGGGCATTCCGGCCACCGTGCTCGCCGCCTACCGCAGGGCGGAGGCGTCCGTGGCGGGCACCGACCCGGGCTGCCGGCTGCCGTGGCAGTTGCTCGCGGCGATCGGCAAGGTCGAGTCCGGGCAGGCGCGCGGCGGAGCGGTGGACGCGCGCGGCGACACCCTGGGCCGGATCACCGGACCGCCCCTGAACGGGAACGGCTTCGCCCTGATCCGCGACACCGACAAGGGTGCCTGGGACGGCGACACGGTGTACGACCGGGCTGTCGGGCCGATGCAGTTCCTGCCGTCGACCTGGCGGCGCTGGGGCGCCGACGGCAACGGCGACGGCCGCGCGAACCCCAACAACATCTTTGACGCGGCGCTCGCGGCGGGCCACTACCTGTGCGCGGGCGGCCGTGATCTGAGGCGCCCGGCCGATCTCGAACGGGCCGTCCTCAGCTACAACTACTCCCGCGAGTACCTCCAACTGATCCTGTACTGGCTGGAGTTCTACCGCGAAGGCGTGCACACCGTGCCGGACGGCAAGGGCGTGATCCCGGACAGTCCCGGCGCGGGCGGCAAGACCCCGGCCACCCGCCCCGTCGGCGGAGGCGGTGGCGGTGGCGGTGACGACGGCAAGGGCGGCGGCATCGTCATCGGCCCCGACCCGACGCGGAGCCCCACGCCGAGTCCGACACCGCATCCCACACCCGACCCCACGGACAGCCCGACCGGCAGCCCGTCACCGTCACCGTCCCCGACCGACAGCCAGCAGCCCACGGACCCCGGGACGCCCCCGACGGACCCGCCGACCGACCCGCCCACGTCGGACCCCGGCACCACGCCCTGCCCCACGGACAGCGCGTCACCGCCCGCGGACCCGTCGGGCGAGCCCACGCCGACCCCCGGCAACACCGGCAGCCCGTCCCCCTGCGCGACACCCGGCACATGAAGGACGCCCGCGAACTCAGTCGGACGCCCGCAGCTCCGCGATGACCTGCCCGAACGCCTCCATCGAGTGCTCCATCACGGTCACGTACGAGAAGCCGTACCGTTCCCGCTGGGCGCTGACCTTGCGGACGATCTCGTCGGCCGTTCCGACCAGGACGATCGGCAGCCCGACGATCTGGTCCTCGGTGAACTGCGGCATGAGCGCCGGCCAGTCGCTCAGGGCGGCTCCCGGATCGTCGGTGATCACGACGAGCTGGACGAGCAGGTTCAGCTCGGCGGGCTCGGGACGCGCGTCGGCGGCGTAGCGGCGGTAGGTCGCGACCCGCTCGTCCAGTTCCTCGGCGGTCAGCGGGGTCGGCGTCCCGGCCGTGTCGCCCGGTACCGTACGGCCTCCGCTGAAGGCGGCGATGTCGGCGTGCTCGGCGGTGAGCCGCAGCATCCGGTCGCCGTTGCCGCCGATCAGCAGGGGCACCCGCGGCTGAACCGGCTGCGGCTGGTGGTCGGAGGAGCCGAGCAGCCGCCCGACCTGCTCGACGGTGCGCCGTAGCTGGTCGACCCGCTCCCCGGGCGAGCCGAACGGCAGACCGGCCGTGTCGTGCTCCGCCGGGACGTATCCGGTGCCGAGGCCCAGCTCCAGGCGGCCACCCGTCAGGGCGTCGGCGGTCGCCACCTCGCGGGCCAGCAGGGTCGGGTTCCAGAAGCCCGCGTTGAGGACGAAGGTGCCGACGCGCGGTCGTGTCGTCGCGTCGGCCGCCGCGATCAGCGCGGGGAAGGGCGCCGCCATCCCCAGATGGTCGGGCGCGAGGATCACGTCGTAGCCCAGTTCCTCGGCCCTGCGGCACTTCGCGCGCCAGGCGTCACCGGGAGCGGGGGCCAGCATGTTGACCCCGAAACGGAACGGTCGCGGCATGAACTCTCCTCACCAGTAGGGCACTTGCGCGACACGCTATGTCGGTGGCCCGGCACGTGCGAGCGCGCCACGACGTCCGGTCGGTCATTGATGGCGCGTGAGCCACAGCGTCCGGTCGGTCCATCGTGACGACTGCCCCACGCCGTCCGTGCGGTCATTCGTGGGCGATCGCCGCCAGCACGTTCATGCGCGACGCGCGCAGTGCGGGCAGGAGTGCGGCGGCGAGTCCGACGACGACCGAGCCGATGACGACCGCCGCGATCGTGCCCCAGGGAATCGCGAGCGCCGTCATGCCCTCCAGGGCGAGGACCCGCTGCACGGCGAGTCCCCACACCAGGCCGAGCCCGAGCCCGAGCACCGCGCCGAACACGGCGATCACCACCGACTCCAGACGGATCATCCGGCGCAACTGCCGCCGCCCCAGACCGATCGCGCGCAGCAGCCCGATCTCCCGGGTGCGTTCGACGACCGACAGGGCCAGGGTGTTGACCACCCCGAGGACCGCGATGACGATGGCGAGGCCGAGCAGCGCGTACACGAGATAGAGCAGGACGGCGACCTGGTCGCGCACCAGCTTCTTGTAGTCGGCCTGATCGCGGACCTTGACCTGCGGATACGGGTCGAGGGTCGTCTCCAGGCGGGTGCGCAGGGTGTCGGCGCCGGTGCCGGACGCGGCGTTCACGAAGAGCGCGGAGTCCTGCCCGCCGGGAACGTACTTCTCCACCGTGCCGAAGCCCAGGAAGAGGCCGCCGCGCATCCCGGGGCCCTGCGGGGCCTTCATGCCGGTGAGGGCGCCGACCGTCAGCTCGGTGCGTACGAGCCCGGGGAACTCGACGGGAACACGGCTGCCCACGGTCAGCCCGTGTTCCTCGGCGAAGTCCCGCTCCATGGCGATGTGGTCGGGCGCGAGCGCGGAAGCGGTGTTCCCCTGCGTGTACTTGAGGTGGCTGACGTCGTCGAGCCGTGGCTCGTAGCCCGCCGCCGTGGACTCGACGCGCCGGCCGTCGGGCATGGTCAGGGCGAGCTTCGTCATACGGGAACGGACGACCAGGCCCGCGCCCTCGGTGGCCCGCACCTTCTCGGTGATCTCCTGCGGGAACGGCAGCCCCATGTCGTTCTGCACGGTGAAGTCGGCGCCGAGCGTCGTGTCGATCTGCCGGTCGAACGACTCGGTCATGGACGCGCTCGCCACCGACATGCCGCCCACCAGGGCAAGGCCCACCATGAGGGCCGCCGCGGTCGCCCCCGTACGGCGAGGATTGCGCAGCGCGTTGCGCTGGCTCAGCCGACCGACCGGGCCGAACACGAGGGGGAACGCGCCACCGAGCACCCGTATCACCGGACGCACCAGGAGCGGACCGGCGATCACCGTGGCGACGAGCGTGAGGACCACACCGATCGCCAGCAGTGAACTCGCGGTCGCGGTCCGGTCTGCCGTGGCGCAGCCCACGAGCGCGGCGGCGCCCAGTGCTCCGACGACGGCCCCCGCGACCGCCCGCACCCGCAACGGCCGTCCCACACCGGTGACTTCGGCGTCCGACAGTGCGGCCATCGGCGACACACGGGCCGCCCGGCGGGCCGGCAGATACGCGGCGACGAAGGTGACGCCGAGCCCGACCGCGTAGGAGGCGACCGGCGTTGCCCAGCCGATGACCATCTCGGTGGACTTCAGGTTCATCCCGATGGCGCCCATCAGCCCGATCAGGCCCCACGCGAGAGCGATGCCCGTGGCCAGGCCGAGTGTCGAGCCGACCAGACCGAGCAGGACCGCCTCGGTGAGGACCGAACGGCGGACCTGGCGGCGGTCGGCGCCGATGGCGCGCAGCAGGCCCAGCTCACGGGTGCGCTGCGCGATGAGCATGGAGAAGGTGTTGACGATCAGGAACACGCCCACCAGTACGGCGATCCCGGCGAATCCGAGCATCACGTACTTGATGATCGCCAGGAAGCTGCCGAGATCGGCGGCGGACGTCTTGGCCTGCTCGGCGGCGGTCTCCAGTTGGTAGGCGTCGCCGAGTGCCGCTCCGACGCGCTGCTTCAGTTCCTCGTCGGAGACTCCGGGGGCCGCTGCCACGGAGATGGCGGTGGCGACGTCGTCCGCGCCGAGCAGTGCCCGCCGCGCGGTCGGCGGGTCCAGGAAGAGGAGGGCGGCGCCCGGGTTGGTCGTACGGAAGGTGGCGATCCCGACGATCGTGACCTTGAAGGAGCCGGGCCGCGCGATGACCGTCAGGGTGTCGCCGATGCCCAGGTGCTTGGCGTCGGCGGTGTCGGCGTCGAGCAGCGCTTCGGTCGGCCCTTTGGGTGGGTGCCCCGAGGTGAGGCTGACGGGGCTGCGGTCGGTGGGGTTCCAGGCGGTCGCGATGGTCGGCGCGCCCGTCGTCGGGCCCACCGGGTCGTTCTTCGCGTCGACGACGGTGATGTTCTCGACGGACGCCTCGGCGTGGGCCCCCGCGACCCCGTCGATCGCGCGGACCCGTTCGGCGAGGCTCGCGGGCACGGTCCGGGTGATCCCGGATGCCTCCGCCGACCACAGGTCCTTCTCCGGATTCACCGTCACATCGGCCGACGTGGACGCGAACAGCCGGTCGAAGGTACGGGTCACCGTGTCCGAGAAGATGAGACTGCCCGCGACGAACGCCACGGACAGCAGGACGGCGAGGGCGGACAGTAGGAGCCGCCCCTTGTGCGCGAAGAAGCTCCGCAGGGTCGCCTTCAGCATTCCGGCCCGCCTCAGCCGCGCGCCGGACCGGAGCCGCCGGAGCCCTCCGGCGGTTGCTGACTCCCGGAGAACAACCGCATCCGCTCCAGGACCGCTGCCGCCGTCGGCCGGGGCATCTCGTCCACGATGCGTCCGTCGGCGAGGAAGAGCACCAGGTCGGAGTGGGCGGCGGCACCCGGGTCGTGCGTCACCATGACGACCGTCTGGCCCAGCTCGTCCACCGCCTCGCGCAGAAAGCCGAGGACTTCGAGTCCGGCGCGTGAGTCGAGATTTCCGGTGGGCTCGTCGGCGAAGATCAGTTCCGGGCGGGACGCGAGGGCCCGCGCACAGGCGACCCGCTGCTGCTGACCGCCGGAGAGCTGCGCGGGCCGGTGCTTCAGCCGGTCGCCGAGCCCGAGCGTCCCGATGACCCGGTCGACCCACGCGCGGTCGGGTGTGCGGCCCGCGATGTCCATCGGGAGCGTGATGTTCTCGGCCGCGTTCAGCGTCGGGATCAGGTTGAACGACTGGAACATGAAGCCGACGCGGTCCCGGCGCAGCCGCGTCAGCTCACGGTCCCGCAACCCGGTGATCTCGGTGTCCCCGAGCCAGACCTGACCCGCCGATACGGTGTCGAGCCCGGCGAGGCAGTGCATCAGCGTGGACTTGCCGGAACCGGACGGGCCCATCACCGCCGTGAAGCGCCCGCGTGCGATGTCCACGTCGACGGAGTCCAGCGCGAGTACCTTCGTCTCGCCGCTGCCGTACGCCTTGGTCAGGGCGCGGGCCCGCGCGGCGGTCTCGGCGGCCCCCACGCGCCCGGTGGCCGATTCTGCGGCAGGTGTGGACAAGGCGGCCTCCCGGTCGTGGATGTGCCCGGCTCTCGTACGCGCGCCCGAGCGTAGTGTGGCGCACGGCACACCGGGTATCCCTCAGAAGGCGGGTACCCCGAGACCGATGTAAGGGGCACTGGACCGGGCGCCCCCGATGCGCCCTTCCCGCACCTCCGGCGCCCCCTTGCGAGTGCTAGCGTTCTGGCGCTAGCTTCGGGGTATGGCGAAGACTCAGCTGAACGTACGGGTGGAGGAGGACACCGCCCGAGCCGCGCGGGAACGCGCACTGGCCCGCGGGATGAGTGTCAACCGCTACATCGAGGAACTGGTCAGACAGGACACCGGCGAGATGGGGCATACGTTCGTGGAGGCGGCGGCCGATTTCATGAAGCAGTACGAGTCCGTGTTCGTCGAGGAATTCGGCGCGGAGCGCGAAGGTCGTCGTTGAGCCGTTGAATCTCTCCGTCGACCTTGCCTGGCTCCTCATGATCGCCGAACAGAAGACACCAGGAGATCCCCAAGTCACGGACTGGGGAGCCCTTGTGGCGGCCGTCGGCCGGCATGAGGCCGAGATATTCGGCATCCCCGTCTACGAGACGCCGCACGACCGTGCCGCGTCCTTACTTCAACTCCTGCTCCACGTACCCGCGTTGGAGCGGTCCAACGCACTGTTCGCGGCCTCCGTCGCGTATGCGTATCTCGTCGCGAGCGGCCTCAAGGTCGTGACCTCACCCGAGCAGGTGCGTGACCTCGCCCGGCTGGTCAAGAGCGGCGAGGCCACCGTGCACGACATCGCGCGGGAACTCCGCCAGTGGAGCCTGTGAGCCGCTGACGGCGTCAGGGGCGCCGCGCCGTGCCGAGCACGCAGTACGAGGTCGGCAGGCGCGGCCCCCGCTCGGGCAGCAGCAGCCGCCGGTACGTACCCATCTCGAACCCCGCACCGGAGATCGCCCGCAGCGGCTCGCGCCCCACATGGCAGCCGCCGAACAGCAACGGCCACACGGTCCGGTCCAGGGCGCCCTGCACCGTGGCCATGGCCCGCCCGGACGCCCGCCCGTGCTCAAGGAAGCGCAGCTCGGCGCCTGGGCGCAGCACGCGCCGGATCTCTCCGAGCGCCCGGTGCGCGTCCCGCACACTGCACAGCACCAGGGACACCACCGCCGCGTCGAACGCCTCGCTCTTGACCGGCAGCGCCTCCGCCGCGCCCGGCACCACGTCGACCGGCACATCGGCACGCGCCGCCGCCGTCACCGCCAACTGCCGCAGCATGGCTTCCGGTTCGATCGCGACGACCTCGGAGACCGCCGGCGGGTAGTACCGGAAGTTGAGTCCGTTCCCCGCGCCGATCTCGATCACGCGGCCCGAGAGCCCGGCGAGCATCTCCTGCCTGAGGGGTCCGACCGCCGGTTCCGACGCGACGCTCATCCGGGCGTAGAACCGTGCGAACCAGGGATGGTGCACGGCGTCCTTCGGGACTGCGGTCGGCCGCTGCGGCATGGGAACGCTCCTCAAGACAGCTGGGCCACCGACCCTAGACCGGCGCCTGCTCCCCGGTGAAGCGCGCCACGTCCCAGGTTCCGTGCAGCGCGGGCGCCAGCCACCCGGCAGCCGCCGCCCGGAAGACCGCCGGGTCGTACGCCCCCGCACCCTCGGGCACCGCCCCGAGCAACGGCGCTTTTGCGACCACCGGCAGATCCGCGAGGTTGCAGCGGGCCGCCAGATCCGGCTCACGCGGCCAGGACCCGACGACCACACCGAGCAGATCCACCTCCCGTGCGCGCAGCGCCTCGGCGGTCAGCGCGGTCGTGTTGAGCGTCCCGAGCCCCGCCGCCGCGACAAGCAGCACCGGAGCCCCCAGCATCCGTGCCGCGTCGGCCAGCGTGGAGCCCGCGCCGTCGAACCGTACGAGTAGGCCGCCCGCGCCCTCGACCAGGACGAGGTCGTGTTCGGCGGCGAGCTTGGCCGCCGCGTCGGCCGTCTCCCGCGCGCCGACCGGCGCGAGCCCGGCCCGGTGCGCGGCCGTGGCCGGGGCCAACGGGTCGGGGAACCGGGCCAGTTCGACCGCCGTCACCCCGCCGGCCAGCCGTACCACCTCGTCGGCGTCACCCCGCTCGTCCCCGGTCACACCGGTCTGCGCGGGCTTCAACACCGCCACGGAACGCCCGGCGGCCAGCGCCGCGCAGGCGAGCACCGCCGTGGTCACGGTCTTGCCGACCTCGGTGCCCGTCCCGGTCACCACCAGCACCGTCATACGCCCCTCACCCCTCCGCCGCGGCAGCGCACACCGCGCGGGCCACCCGCGCCACGTCGTCGTCGCCCGTCACATAGGGCGGCATCGTGTAGACGAGATCCCGGAACGGCCGCAGCCACACACCCTCGCGCACCGCCGCCCGCGTGGCCCGCTCCATTTCCACCTCGTGGTCGAGCTGGACCACACCGATCGCCCCCAGCACCCGGACGTCTTTGACACCGGGCAGGTCCGCCGCGGGTGCCAGGCCCTCGCGCAGCCCCGTCCCGATCCGTTCGACCTCGGTACGCCAGTCCTGGTCCAGGAGCAGCCCGATGGACGCGCAGGCCACCGACGCGGCCAGCGGATTGCCCATGAACGTCGGTCCGTGCGCGAGTACCGGCACCTCGCCGCGCGAGATCCCGTCCGCCACGCGCGCGGTGCACAGCGTCGCCGCCATCGTCAGATAGCCCCCGGTCAGCGCCTTGCCCACGCACATCACATCCGGCGTGACCCCCGCGTGCTCCGCCGCGAACAGCTCACCCGTGCGGCCGAACCCGGTCGCGATCTCGTCGAACACGAGCAGCACCCCGTGCGCGTCGCACGCCTCGCGCAGCACCCGCAGATACGCGGGGGAGTGGAACCGCATCCCGCCAGCGCCCTGCACCACCGGCTCCACGATCACCGCGGCCAGCTCGTGCGCGTGCCGCTCGATCAGCTCGCGCAGCCCGTCCGCGTATGTCTCGTCGTACTCGGCGGGCGGCGCGTCCGCGAACACCTGGCGGGGCAGGTCACCCGACCACAGCTCGTGCATGCCGCCCTCCGGGTCGCACACCGACATCGGCTGCCAGGTGTCGCCGTGATAGCCGCCGCGCCAGGTCAGCAGCCGGTGCTTCTCGGGACGGCCGAGCGAACGCCAGTACTGGAGGCACATCTTGACGGAGACCTCGACCGAGACGGAGCCCGAGTCGCACAGGAAGACATGCTCCAGACCGTCGGGGGACAGGTCGACCAGGAGCTTCGCGAGGCGTACCGCGGGCTCGTGTGTGAGACCGCCGAACATCACATGGCTCATCCGGCCCACCTGGTCGCGCACGGCGTCGTCCAGGACGGGGTGGCGGTAGCCGTGGATCGCGGACCACCACGACGACATGCCGTCGACCAGTTCGGAGTCGTCCGCGAGCCGCAGCCGGACCCCGCTCGCCGACGCGACGACGAGTGGGTCCCGGCGGCCGGGCATCGGACCGTACGGATGCCAGACGTGGCGGCGGTCCAGGGCGAGCAGATCGTCGGTCGGCAGCGTGCCGGTGGGCAGCGTGCCGGTCGTCAGGGTGCCGGTCGGTAGATCGTGGGTCGGCGGGGCGTCACGCATTGGGCGCGAGATCCGTTCCGGCGCCCCGTCGGCGTACCGCCACGAGGTCCGTACGCGCCTCGGACACCTCCGGTGACACCGGTGCGGAGTCGCCCGTACCGCAGCCGCTGCCGGCCCCATCGGCGGAGCCGCAGCCGCCGCCCGCCGTCGCGCGGTGCTCCGGCAACGTGACGGTGTCCGCGCCCTCCACCTCGAAACCGGCGTCCGCGATCATTTCCAGATCCGCCTTGCCCGCCTGGCCCTCACTGGTGAGGTAGTCGCCGAGGAAGATCGAGTTGGCGAGGTGCAGCGCCAGCGGCTGGAGCGTCCGCAGATGGACCTCACGGCCGCCCGCGATCCGGACCTCCGCGTCCGGGCAGACGAACCGGACCATCGCCAGGATCCGCAGACAGCGCTGCGGGGTGAGGTTCCACTCCTTGGCGAGCGGGGTGCCCTCGAAGGGGATGAGGAAGTTGACCGGCACCGAGTCCGGGTCGAGGTCCCGCAGCGAGAAGACGACGTCGACCAGGTCCTCGTCGCTCTCGCCCATGCCCGCGATCAGCCCCGAACACGCCGAGAGCCCGGCCGCGTGCGCCTTACGGACCGTGTCGACCCGGTCGGCGTAGGTGTGCGTGGTCGTGATGTCCCCGTACGTCGCCTCGGACGTGTTGAGGTTGTGGTTGTACGCGTCGGCGCCCGCGTCCCGCAGCCGGTCGGCCTGGCCGTCGGAGAGCAGCCCGAGGCAGGCGCACACCTCGACGCCCTCGTTCTGGTCCTTGATCGCCTTGATGGTGTCCGAGACCCGGTCCACGTCCCGGTCCGTGGGACCCCGCCCGCTCGCCACCAGACAGACCCGCTTCGCGCCACCCGCGAGCCCGGCCGCCGCGGCCTGGGACGCCTCGTCGGGCTTCAGCCAGGTGTACTTGAGGATCCCCGCCGTGGAACCGAGGCGCTGGGAGCAGTACGAGCAGTCCTCGGGGCAGAGCCCGGACTTGAGGTTCACCAGATAGTTGAGTTTCACCCGCCGCCCGAACCAGTGCCGGCGCACCTTCCCGGCCGCGGCCACCACATCGAGCACGTCGTCGTCGGACGTCGCCAGCACGGCCAGCGCCTCGTCGCGGGTCGGCAGCTCACGCCGAAGCCCCTTGTCCACCAGCGTGTTCAACAGGTCCATGACGCAGATCTTGACGTACGCCACGCCGTCCGGCTAGGGAGACATCGGACAACACTGCCCGTTCAAGGTGTGGGTATTGCCACATCCTGGGTGGGCCGCGTGACCGCTAGGGTCTGTGCACTGCCTACAAAACCACCCCTGGATCCCGCCTGCCCACCGCCCGGCCCGCCGGTGCCCGTGACCGTCCGGATCCGCACACGCCGGAGGCGCGCATGGCGGCAACGCCGTTCGACTGGATCGACGCACAGGCCGCCCGGCGCCGCGCGGCCGGACTCGTCCGCACCCTGCGCCCGCGCCCGGCCGACTCCCCGCTCCTGGACCTCGCGAGCAACGACTACCTCGGTCTGACCCGCCATCCCGAGGTCGTCGCCGGGGCCGCGGACGCCGCCCACCGCTGGGGCGCGGGATCGACCGGCTCACGCCTGGTCACCGGATCCACCGCGCTGCACGCGGAACTCGAAGCCGAACTCGCCGCGTTCTGTGGCTTCGAGGCGGCCCTCGTCCTGTCCTCCGGCTACGCGGCCAACCTCGCCGCCGTCACCACACTCGCCCCGCACGGCTCGCTGATCGTGTCGGACGCGGGCAACCACGCCTCGCTGATCGACGGCTGCCGGCTCGCGCGCGGGACCACCCAGGTCGTCCCGCACGCCGACCCCGACGCCGTGCACAAGGCCCTCGCCACCCGGACGGGTGACGCGGTGGTGGTGTCCGACTCGGTGTTCTCGGTCGACGGCGACGCGGCCCCGCTCACCGAACTCGCCGCCGTCTGCCGCAGGAACGGCGCCGGACTGCTCCTTGACGACGCGCACGGACTCGGCGTCCTCGGTACGGGTGGCCGGGGCGCCCCCCACGCGGCGGGTCTCTCCGGGGCCGACGACGTCGTCGTCACCGTGACCCTGTCGAAGTCGCTGGGCAGCCAGGGCGGCGCGGTGCTCGGCCCGGCCCGGGTGATCGACCATCTCGTCAACGCGGCCCGCACCCTCATCTTCGACACCGGGCTCGCCCCGGCCGCCGCGGGCGCCGCGCTCGCGGCACTGCGGCTGCTGCGCCGTGAGCCGCACCGCGCCGACCGGGCACGCGAGGTCGCCGCCGGGCTGCACGACCGGCTCACCGCGGCGGGACTTGAGGCGGTACGGCCGGACGCCGCCGTGGTCTCCGTGCGCGCGCCCTCGCCCGAGCAGGCCGTGCGCTGGGCCGCCGACTGCCGCGCGGCGGGACTGGTCGTGGGCTGCTTCCGGCCGCCGTCCGTACCCGACGGTGTCTCGCGGCTGCGGCTGACCGCCCGCGCGGATCTCACCGACCGGCAGATCGGCGACGCCGTACGGGTGATCGTGGACACCGCGCCCCGATAACCGCCGGGTGCGGGCGGTGCACCGGGCAGTGCGCCGGGCGCTTTACGCGAGGGTGCCGACGAAGGTGCTCCAGGCGGCCGGGGTGAAGAGCAGGGCCGGTCCCTGCGGGTTCTTCGAGTCGCGGACGGCGAGCAGGCCCGCCGCGCGGCCGGCCACCGGCTCGGCCGTCTCCACACAGTTGTTCATTCCCGTGCTACGGCTGCTGCGGCGCCAGCGGGCGCCGCTCAGGGACGTGCTCCTCGGAACGGGCAGGGTGGGACGAGGCAGTGCAGACATGGTGCCTCCTTATGCGCCGTGACGGATTCCGGCGATGAAGTCCAACGAGTCCTCTGGGGAAAGGGCGTGGCTCTGCAGGGAGGTGAAGGCATCGACGTACGCCTTGAGGTCTTCTTTCCGCTCCAGGTAAACGCTATGCGTCAAATGGTCAAGAACGACCACGTCCAGATCAGCAATGGCCGGAAATGAGAACACAACGAAAGGACCGGTGAGTCCGATGTGCTCCCCGGTGGCGAACGGCACCACCTGGAGCCGCACATGGGGCAGCTCCGCCGACTCGACCAGGCGCTCCAGCTGACGCTCCATCACCGACGGGCCCCCGACCGGCCGTCGCAGCACCGCCTCGTCGACCACCACGCTCAGCTCCGGCGGCGGATCCGCCCGCAGCACGTCCTGCCGCGCCAGGCGCACATCGACCAACTCGTCGATCTGCCGGTCCGGTACATCCCGGACCGCCGACCGGGTCACCGCCCGCGCGTAGTCCGGGGTCTGGAACAGCCCCGGCACCACCGACGTCTCCATCGTCCGCATCCGGTTGGCCTGCGCCTCCAGGCAGATGAAGTCCCGGTACGCGGGCGACAGCAGCGCCCGGTAGGCGTTCCACCAGCGGCTGCCGCCGTCGTCGCCGTCCCCGGCGAGCGCGACCAGCAGCTCACGCCGGCCCGGGTCCTCGACCCGGTAGGCATCGAGCAGCAGGCGCACATCCGCCGGCGTCACACCGCTGCGCGCCGTCTCGATACGGCTCACCTTGGACTGGTGCCAGCCCACCAGACGCGCGGCCTGGCCACTGGTGAGTCCGGCGCCGTCGCGCAGCGTGCGCAACTCGGCGCCGAGCTTGCGGCGGCGCACCGCGGGACCGTAGTGCATGGCCGTCTCCTCCCGGCCGCGGACGAGTTCACCGCCAGACGGTAGAGGACGGGTGGGGGCGGGTGGCAAATGCGGGTGACGGCCGGTGCCAAATCCGGTCGGTCGTAGCAGAGTTCACCGCTTCGAGCGACAGATATATGCACATCCTGGTGGATCGCCACGCGTGACCGGCGCAAAGATGGCAGGCTGACGCGCAGCACCAGTCCGGGACCGCCCTCGAACCATCCGCCTCGTGTCGGAGTCCGGTCCCGGTGGGAAAGGGACGACGTCGCCATGGCCGACCACCAGGAAGCATCCGTGACGCTGCCGAGCGATCCCGCATCGGTCTCCACGGCCCGGAAGTACGTGAGCGACGTCCTCGCCGGATGGGGCCTGCCGGGCGACGCCGAGGCGCACGACACGGTCCGGCTCATCGTGTCGGAACTCGCCACCAACGCCGTCCAGCACACCCTGGGCCAGTCGCCCACGTTCACCGTCGACATCGCCCTCGAACGCGACGAACAGTTGCGGATCGGTGTCACCGACAGTCACCCCCGCTACCCCAAGCGGCTGCCCGCCGCCGTCCAGCAGGACAACGGCCGGGGCATGGTGATCATCCGCTGGCTCACCGCGGAGTGCGGCGGCCGACTGTCCGTCAGCCCCACGCCCGAGGGCGGCAAGACGGTGTGGATCGCCCTGCCGTGGACGGTGCCCGTCCAGAGTTGACGCCGGAGGCCGTGCCGGGCCCGGATCGCGGGTGCCGAATCGTTCCCGTCACCCGGTTCGGGGGTCCGACGGGGGCCCCGGCAGGACCACCCACAGCGCCGCACACGCGGTCAGTGTGCTGACGCCCGCGATCACCCCGCCGACCCGCCCGAGCGCGACATCCACCACGAGCAGCACGGAGCCGGTCAGCGCGAGCCCCAGCACGCCGAGCCCGTACTCGGCGAGCCGCGAGGAGACCCGGACGATCTCCGGCTTCGCGCGCCGCCGGAAGAGATACCGGTGCGTGTCTTGAGCACACCGTGCCGGGTGACACGCCGTCAGGGGGTGACGTGCGCGCGGTCGGGCGGCCTGCGCGGCGGTGGCGGGGCGGTCGCGATCCGTCCCGCCACCCGGACCGCGCGGGTCAGACCACCCGGCCGTACCAGACGCTCTGGGTCCAGATCTTCTGGAGGCGCACCACGTCCCCTGTCTTGGGCGAGTGCCAGATACGTCCCTTACCGGCATAGATGCCGACGTGGTAGACGTACTGGCCCGAGTGGAAGAACACCAGGTCTCCGGAGCGGCGGTTGTCCGCCGACACATGGCGCGTCTGGTTGTACTGCGCCGCGGCCGTGCGCGGGAGCGTCTTGCCCGCGCGCTTGAACGAGTAGAGCGTCAGCCCGGAGCAGTCGAACCGGCGCGGCCCGGTCGCGCCCCACTGGTACGGGGCGCCCTTCTTGGAGGCGGCCACCTGGAGTGCCCTGGTTCCCGTCGTCGCCGCCGCGGCGGCGTCGGACGCGGCACCGGGAACCACGATGCCACCGCCGACGGCGGCGAGCGTCAGGGCCGATGCGGTACCGGCCCGGGTCAGCAGCGACGGAACACGATTGAGCGCGGTCATGGGTAACCCTTCGTCAGCCGCCTGTGAAGGATGACCTGTCGGGTTAGGGCAGGCGAAGATGCCCTGCCGCTGACGCGGCTTCACCCCAAGGGCCGGTCCGGATCTCTCCGGTGGCCCGTCGTGCCTGGGTCCTCCACTCCTGCCGATCCACTTCTGTCGACCCGGCATCCGGACGGCGGCAGGACTCGGCGTCCGCCCGGACCGCCCCGCCGCCGATGGCGGGGGCTTGTCGTCGAACGGATCTTCACGCATGAATGTCGTGAAAACCGAGAGTCACCGGTACTTTGTGAGCCTCCTCACCGCTGATCCGTTCGGGTGGACAGACACCTTTTCGAACACGCGGGGAGACACCTGACGATCGCCGTACCAGCGGCGGAACGCATTTTTCGGGTGCCGGGGTGGCCGAGTCGCGCAACTCAGGTCATCGCCGTGACGACCACTTAATAAGTCGTTCGGTGGTACCTCTTTCGGCCCGTTTGTGCCGCGTTCCGGACGCTGTGTCACCGTCGCCGCGCTCACTCCTGTCCGGTGGGCACCCTCGGTATCCCCACGCGGGCCGCGCGGCGCTCGCCGTCGAGGGTGCGCAGCGCCCGGGTCAGCGTCTCGCTGTGCACCTCGCTCTCGCCCCGCTGATGCATCAGGGCCAGGGCGTCCCGCAGTTCCGCCGCCCTGCCGACGAGGGCCTGCGCGGCACGCAGCCCGCGGTACGTGTCGCCGCCCCGCGCCGGATTGATCCGGCCCAGCAGATCGACGACCTCCAGATAACGGTCGATCAGTTCGCCCTCGGCCCGGGTCAGCGCGGGCAGCGGCGGCAGTTCCGGTGGCAGCATCGGCGCGTCACCTCCCGTGCGGTGCCGTGCGCGAGGTCTTGCGGCTCGGGACGACCCGGTCGATCAGGCCGTACTCGACGGCCGCCGGCGCGTCGAGGATCTTGTCCCGGTCGATGTCGGCGTGGACCCGCTCGGGGCTCTGCCCGGTGTGCCGGACGAGCATCTCGGTCAGCTGGTCACGGGTGCGCAGCAGTTCACGCGCCTGGATCGCCAGGTCGTCGGCCTGCCCCTCGATCGGCTCCCGCAACGACGGCTGATGGATCAGCACCCGGGAACCCGGCAGCGCGGACCGCTTGCCCGGTGTCCCGGCGGCCAGCAGCACGGCCGCCGCCGACGCGGCCTGCCCCAGACAGACCGTCTCCACGTCACAGGTGACGTACCGCATCGTGTCGTAGATCGCCGTCATTGAACTGAACGAGCCGCCGGGGGAGTTGATGTACAGCGAGATGTCGCGGTCGGGCGCCAGATATTCGAGGTACATGAACTGCGCCATGACGTCGTTCGCCGAGGTGTCGTCGACCGGCGTGCCCAGAAAGACGATCCGCTCCTCAAGAAGCTTCGCGTACGGGTCCAGCGTGCGCTGCCCCGCGGTCGTGCGCTCCGTGAACTCGGGCAGCACATGGCGGGCGTCCGCCGGCTCATGGGTCGGGCGGAACGGACGGGACGGGCGGTTCATGGTGGTCGCCTCCTCGGAACGGGCTCTGTAAAAAATGTACAGGACGTACGTACCGGGAGGAGGATCGATAAGGGCCCCGCGCGCCCGTACGACCAGGAAAACCGCAGCTCAGAGCCGTAACGCCGTTCGCTGAGGGTGAATCCGGGTCGCGAGCCACCGCCACCGTGGGACCGGCCGGTTGCCGCGGGGTCCGTCTAAGCTGGGGACCATGGCTTACGAGATTCCGGTGACGCAGGCCCGAGCCGAACTCGCGGATCTGATCAACCGTGTCGTGTACGGCGGTGAACGCGTCGTCGTCACCCGCCATGGGAAGCCCCTGGTGGCCCTGGTGTCGGCGGCCGATCTGGAGCGCCTGGAGGAGTCCGAGGAACCCGCGGACGAGCAGGTCGTCAGCTCGGTGTCCACGCTGCGGGCCCTGTCGTCACCGGCGGCCGAGCGTCAGCGCTTCGGCATCACGGCCGAACACCGGGGCCCCGAGGCGAGGTAGCCCCCGCGCCGCTCCGAAAACGCGAGACCGTGCGCCCCGGAGGACTCAGGGGCCGCCGGAGGGGAATCCCGGTGACGGCGGTCATGGGTCGGTCAAGGATTGGTTAACGTCCCCGAAACTCCGCTGAACTAGCGTGCGTACCTGTGCCACCTGGGATTTCGTAGGCGAAGCGCGTGATCGATCACGCGCGTCGGTGTGTCCGTGACGGCCCTGTCCGCCCCTGACATCCCGACCGTCGCGGTGGCCGCGGCGACCGGACCCCGCACGGTCCGGAGCGAGGATCGTGAGGTGGAGCCGTGCAACTGACCCCGCACGAGCAGGAGAGACTGCTCATCCATGTGGCCGCGGACGTGGCCGAGAAACGCCGGGCCCGCGGCGTGAAGCTCAACCACCCCGAGGCCGTCGCGCTGATCACCTCGCATGTGCTCGAAGGCGCCCGCGACGGCCGGACCGTCGCCGAACTCATGGCGTCCGGCCGTAAGGTCCTCACCCGCGACGACGTCATGGACGGCATCCCCGAGATGATCCACGACGTCCAGGTGGAGGCCACCTTCCCGGACGGCACCAAACTCGTCACCGTCCACGACCCGATCGTCTGACGGGGGGCCGCCGCGTGATTCCCGGAGAGTTCCTGTTCGCGGACGAGCCCGTCGTCGTCAACGAGGGCCGCGAGGTCACCCGCCTCAGCGTGCTCAACGCCGCCGACCGGCCCGTCCAGGTCGGCTCCCACTACCACTTCGCCGAGGCCAACCCCGGACTCGCCTTCGACCGGCACAGCGCCCACGGCAAGCGGCTCAACATCGCCGCCGGGACCGCCGTCCGCTTCGAACCCGGTATCCCCGTCGATGTCGAACTCGTCCCCCTGGCCGGTCTGCGTATCGTGCCGGGCCTGCGTGGCGAGACCGGAGGTGCCCTCGATGCCTGAGCTGTCCCGTGCCGCGTACGCGGACCTGTTCGGCCCCACCACCGGCGACCGTATCCGGCTCGCCGACACCGATCTGCTGGTCGAGATCGAGGAGGACCGCTCCGGCGGCCCCGGACGCTCCGGCGACGAGTCCGTGTTCGGCGGCGGCAAGGTCATCCGCGAGTCGATGGGCCAGGCCCGCACATCCCGGGCCCAGGGCGCCCCCGACACCGTCATCACCGGTGCCGTGATCATCGACCACTGGGGCATCGTCAAGGCCGACATCGGTATCCGGGACGGCCGGATCACCGGCATCGGCAAGTCCGGCAACCCGGACACCATGGACGGTGTGCACCCCGACCTGGTCATCGGACCCGAGACCGAGGTCATCGCGGGCAACGGCAAGATCGTCACCGCCGGAGCCGTCGACACCCACGTCCACTTCATCTCGCCGACCCTCGTCGACGAAGCCCTCGCGTCGGGCGTCACCACCCTCGTCGGCGGCGGCACCGGACCCGCCGAAGGCACCAAGGCCACCACCATCACGCCCGGCTCCTGGCACCTCGCCCGGATGTTCGAGGCGATGGAGTCCAGCCCCGTCAACATCGGCTTCCTCGGCAAGGGCAACACCATGTCCACCGAGTCGATGCACGCCCAACTCCGGGCCGGCGTACTCGGGTTCAAGATCCACGAGGACTGGGGCGCGACCCCCGCCGTCATCGACGCCTGTCTCGGCGTCTGCGAGGACACCGGCGCCCAGCTCGCCGTCCACTCGGACACCCTCAACGAGGCGGGATTCGTCGGCGACACCTTCGCCGCCGTCGCGGGGCGGACCCTGCACGCCTTCCATGTCGAGGGCGCGGGCGGCGGTCACGCACCCGACATGATCACCGCGGTGTCGCTGCCCCATATGCTGCCCAGCTCCACCAACCCGACCCGCCCGCACACCGTCAACACCGTCGAGGAACACCTCGACATGCTGATGGTCTGCCACCACCTCAACGCGGCGGTGCCCGAGGACCTCGCCTTCGCCGAGTCCCGGATCCGGCCCACGACGATCGCCGCCGAGGACGTCCTGCACGATCTGGGCGCCATCTCGATGATGTCGTCGGACTCGCAGGCCATGGGCCGTATCGGCGAGATCGTCATGCGTACCTGGCAGACCGCGCACGTCATGAAACGGCGCCGGGGCGCGCTGCCCGGCGACACCCGCGCCGACAACCACCGGGCCCGTCGCTATGTCGCCAAATACACCATCAACCCGGCCGTCGCGCAGGGCCTGGACCGCGAGATCGGCTCCGTCGAGTCCGGCAAACTCGCCGACCTCGTCCTCTGGAACCCCGCGTTCTTCGGAGTCAAACCACAGGTCGTCATCAAGGGCGGACAGATCGCGTACGCGCAGATGGGCGACGCCAACGCGTCCATCCCGACCCCGCAACCCGTGCTGCCGCGCCGGATGTTCGGCGGACACGGCCGCGCCCCGGCCGCGAACTCGCTCAACTTCGTCGCCCAGGCCGCACTTGACGACGGACTGCCCGAACGCCTCGGCCTCTCCCGCCGGTTCGTGCCGATCACCTCGACCCGCGGACTGACCAAGGCGGACATGCGGCAGAACGACGCGCTGCCCCGGGTCGAGGTGGCTCCCGACAGCTTCGCCGTCACCATCGACGGAGAGCTGGTCGAACCCGCTCCGGCGAGTGAACTGCCCCTGGCCCAGCGCTACTTCCTGTTCTGATGTCCCGCGCCGCACTGCTCGTCCTGGCCGACGGCCGCTTCCCCGCCGGTGGGCACGCCCACTCCGGCGGCGCCGAAGCGGCCGTCGCCGCCGGACGCGTCACCGACGGGCCCAGCCTGGGGGAGTTCTGCCGGGGGCGGCTGCACACCACGGGGCTGGTGTCCGCCGCGCTCGCCGCCGCCGCGGCGCTCGGCACCGACCCGCTCGTCCTCGACGAGGCAGCCGACGCCCGCACCCCGTCACCCGCCCTGCGTAACGCCGCCCGCCGGCTCGGCCGCCAGCTCATCCGGACCGCCCGCGCGACCTGGCCGCACCCGGAACTCGACGCGCTGGCCACGGCCCGCCCGCGCGGCGCCCATCAACCCGTCGTGCTCGGTCTCACCGCCCGCGCGGCCGGACTCGGGCCCGAGGACGCCGCGTACTGCGCCCTGTACGAGAGCGTCAGCGGGCCCGCGACCGCGACCGTGCGGCTGCTCAGCCTCGACCCGTTCGACGCCACCGGCGTACTCGCCCGGCTCGCGCCCGAACTGGACCGGGTCGCCCGGAGCGCCGTCGACGCGGCGCTGCGGGTAGGCGAGGAGGGCCCCGACGCGCTGCCCGCCGCGTCGGCGCCGCTCCTGGAGATCGCCGCCGAAGCCCACGCGGCCTGGCCGGTACGCCTCTTCGCGTCCTGAGAGCCGCGCTCCCCCACGACCCCACCCGCCCCGAATCCCCCCGAGCCACCCCCGCACCCCGCACCCCGCCCCCGAAAGGCACCCCGCCATGCATCTCGATCACGACACCACGAGCTTTCCCCAGCGGCACACCCACAGTGCCGCGCCCCTGCGGAGTGACGGCAGTCGGCGAGCGTTGCGGGTCGGGCTCGGTGGGCCCGTCGGGTCCGGGAAGACCGCGACCGTCGCCGCGCTCTGCAAGGAACTCCGCGACGACCTGTCCCTCGCCGTCGTCACCAACGACATCTACACCCGCGAGGACGCCGAGTTCCTGCTCCGTGAGGCCGTGCTGCCGCCCGAGCGGATCACCGCCGTCGAGACGGGGGCCTGCCCGCACACCGCGATCCGCGACGACATCTCCGCCAACCTCGAAGCCGTCGAGGACCTGGAGGACGCGATCGGACCACTCGATCTGATCCTCGTCGAGTCCGGTGGCGACAACCTCACGGCCACCTTCTCGAAGGGACTCGTCGACGCGCAGATCTTCGTCATCGATGTCGCGGGTGGCGACGACATCCCCCGCAAGGGCGGCCCCGGCGTCACCACCGCCGACCTCCTCGTCGTCAACAAGACCGACCTCGCGCCGTACGTCGGCTCCGATCTGGAGCGCATGGCCGCCGACGCGAAGGCCCAGCGCGCCGAACTCCCCGTGGTCTTCCAGTCGTTGCGGACCGACGACGGTGTGCGGTCCGTCGCCGAGTGGCTCCGTGGACGCCTCGCCGACTGGACCATGGCGTGACCCCAGCGGCGGGCGTCCGCGCCACCGCCCGGATCACCGCGGCCCCCGACGGCCGCGGCGGCACCGCCCTGCCCCTGCTCACCGGCGAGGGCCCGCTCGCCGTCCGCCGCACCCGCGCCACCGGACCCGAGGCACGTGTCCTGCTCGTCGGCGCCATGAGCGGACCCCTCGGCGGCGACCACTTCACCGTCGACACGGAGGTCCGCGACGGGGCGCGGCTGCACATCGGATCGGCCGCCGCGACCCTCGCCCTGCCCGGCCAGTCCAAACACCCCGCGCGTTACGACGTACGCCTCACCGTGGGCGACGACGCGTCGCTGCGCTGGCTGCCCGAACAGCTCATCTCCGCACGCGACAGCGACCTGCGTGTCACCACCCGCGCCGAACTCGTCCCCGGCGCCCGCCTGGTGCTGCGCGAGGAACAGGTACTCGGCCGCAGCGGAGAACCCCCCGGCACCCTCACCAGCCGGCTCACCGTCCGCAGCGCGGGCCGGACCCTCCTCGACCAGGAACTCGCCTGCGGACCCGGCGCACCCGGCGGCTGGGACGGCCCTGCCGCACTCGCCGGCCACCGCGCGGTCGGGCAACTCGTCGTCGTACGACCGGAGTTCGCGCAGGCCATGCCGGAAGCCGGGATACTCGGGGAGCACGGAGCGATCATGCCGCTGGCCGGGCCCGCCGTGCTGGTCACCGTGGTCGCGCCGGACGCACGGCAGGTACGGCGCGATCTCGACGCGGCGCTGCACCGGCTGGCGTGAGGTGCCCGCACCCATCGTTCGGCAGGTCGACATCTCCGCTCAACGGAACGTCGGTACCCGGTTATCGGATTGGTAAAGAACGCGGTCCACGCCTGTTCTCAGGGACCTCACAGCCGACAGGATCCCCGTACTGCTCGAAACTGCGTACGGGAGGTCACACTTGAGACGGACAGGACGAGCGAGACGAGTCGCCGTACTCGGCTCCGCCGGCACCCTCATAGCGGGGACGCTGATAGCCGGCGCGCTGTCCGCACCGGCGGCCAGCGCGCACTCCGCCGGCCAGGGCCAGGACCGCGAGGCCCGCGGCACCGCGATCGCCGCGGACCGCGCGGAGAAGGCCGGCATCGACTGGAAGAACTGTGACGCGGACTGGGGGCTCCCCCAGGGCATCCAGTGCGGCTGGGTGACGGTCCCCCTCGACTACGCGAAGCCCTACGGCAAGCAGATCAAGCTCGCCGTCGACCGCGTCGCCAGCACCGGCACCAAGGAGGAGCGCCAGGGCGCCCTCGTCTACAACCCGGGCGGTCCCGGCGGCTCCGGCCTCCGCTTCCCGGCGCGCGTCACCAACAAGGCCCCGCTGTGGGTCAAGACGTCGAAGGCGTACGACTTCGTGGGCTTCGACCCGCGCGGCGTCGGCCACTCGGCGCCCATCTCCTGCATCGACCCGCAGGAGTTCGTGAAGGCCCCCAAGGCCGACCCGGTCCCCGACAGCGAGGCCGACAAGCGCGCCCAGCGCAAGCTCGCCGCCGAGTACGCGGACGGTTGCGCCGAGCGCAGCGGCGAGATGCTGCCGCACATGACCACGCCCAACACCGCGCGTGACCTCGATGTCATCCGCGCGGGACTCGGCGAGAAGAAGCTCAACTTCCTGGGCGTCTCGTACGGCACCTACCTGGGCGCCGTCTACGGCACCCTCTTCCCGAGCCACGTCCGCCGCATGGTCGTGGACAGCGTGGTCAACCCGTCGCGCGAGAAGATCTGGTACGAGGCCAACCTCGACCAGGACGTCGCCTTCCAGATGCGCTGGGACGACTGGACCGCCTGGGTCGCCAAGAACGACGCGACCTTCCACCTGGGCGCCACCCAGGCGCAGGTCCAGCAGCAGTGGCTGAAGCTGCGCGCAGCCGCGAAGAAGAGCCCCCTCGGGGGCGTGGTCGGCCCTGCCGAGCTGATCGGCTTCTTCCAGAGCGCGCCGTACTACGACTCCCAGTGGGTGCCCATCGCCCAGACGTGGAGCAAGTACGTCGCCGGTGACACCCAGGCCCTGATCGACGCCGCGTCGCCCGACATGTCGGACATCGCGGGCAACGCGTCGTCGGAGAACGGCAACGCCGTCTACACGGCCGTCGAGTGCACCGACGCCAAGTGGCCGAGCAGCTGGCAGAAGTGGGACCGAGACAACACGCGGCTCCACAAGGACTACCCGTTCATGACGTGGGCCAACGCCTGGATGAACCTGCCGTGCGCGACCTGGCCGGTGAAGCAGCAGACGCCCGTGAACGTCAAGACCGGCAAGGGCCTGCCGGCCGTCCTGATCGTCCAGGCGACGCGTGACGCGGCGACGCCGTACCCCGGCGCCGTCGAACTGCACCAGCGGTTCAAGGGCTCCCGTCTGATCACCGAGAAGGACGCGGGCTCGCACGGTGTGACCAACCTGGTCAACCCGTGCATCAATGAGCGGGTGGACGCCTACCTGCTCAGCGGCACGGTGGACAGCAGTGACGTGACGTGCGGTCCGCACGCCACGCCGAAGCCGTAGTCAGCTCAGCGATACGGGGGAGGGGCGGCCGGATCTCCGGCCGCCCCTCCTTCGCGTTCGGCGGTCAGCGGCCGGCGAGCCAGGCGTCCTCCGCCGCGTAGTCGAAGAGATCACCCATCGGGTCGTACGCGGCGGCCATCACCGGGAACGCCTCGCGCCAGTCCCGGCCGCGCACCCGCTCGGTCAGCCAGGCCACCGTCTCCGGCAGGGCATCGAGGTACGTGGTCACGGGCCGGTAGCCGAGTTCCCGCTCGGCGGCGGTCATGTCGTACACGATCGGATGCGCGATCGTCCACGGGCTGCCGCCGACCTCAGGCGCCGGGGCGTCACCCTCGATGAGGACGGTCTCGGTCTCGCAGTCCATCAGCGCGTCGACGGCGGCGCCGATCTCCAGGACGGTCGGTACGTCCGGGTCGCCCGCGTTCAGCACCCGGGTGCCGGGCCGGGCGGCGGCCAGTCGGATCAGCTCGGCGACATTGCGCACGCTCACCGGATGGAACCTGCTCCGCCCACCGTAGGCGAGGACCCGCGTCTTGCGTCCGTCCAAGTTCCGCTTCACGAAGTACAGTTCGCGCGGAGTGCGGCAGTGCGGGCCGTGCACCGCGCCCGCCCGCAGCAGTGTCGTGGGCAACCGGTCGCCCGCCGCGAGGAGTTCGTTCTCCATTGCGACCTTCCGCGTCCCGTAGCTCGCGTCGCCGGCCGCGACCGTGAGCTGCGTCTCCGGGAGCGGCACCGGAAGGGCCGGGAAGCCGTCCGGCTCCTCCTGGGTGTCGAAACTGCGGCCCTGCTCGTCGGCGTAGACCGCGCCGCTGGAGATCACCACCGCCGAGCCGACGCGGTCACCGAGCCCGATGAGCTGCCGCGCGTGTCCCGCCGTGAACGCGACCATGTCCACCAGGACGTCGCAGCCGTCCCCGACGACCTCCTTCAGGGCCGTGTCGTCCGCGCGGTCCAGCCGCACGGTTCGAATGTCGTCCGGCCAACTCGGGTCACGGCCACCGCCCTTGGAGGCCGCCGTCACCGTCCATCCGTCCTCGGCGAGCAGGCGCACCGCGACCCGCCCCATCTGTCCCACTGCCCCGATCACCACTGCGTTCTTCATGCGGGGACCGTAGGCCGGTGTCGAGCCGCGTGACCAGGTGAATTAGCGGGCAGCAGATTTCACGCTCGGCGTAGCGCACCGGTCGGCCGGACGGAAAGCCTCAACTCAGCGGCAGTCGCGGGAACTTACGGGAGGACCGGCCGCTCTCCTCGGGCGCCGTCCCCTTCGCGGCCTTCTCGGCGGTCTCCTCGGCCTTGACCACGGCCGCGTACCGGTCCACGTACTCCTGCCCCGACAGCTCCAGGATCGCGTACATGATCTCGTCGGTGATCGCCCGCAGGATCACCTTCTCGTGCTCCATGCCCGCGTACCGCGAGAACTCCAGCGGCTTGCCGAAGCGGATGCGGACCGGGTGCAGATTCGGCAGCACCTGGCCGGGCGGCTGGGCCTCGAAGGTGCCGATCATCGCGCACGGCACCACCGGGACGCCCGCCTTGAGCGCCATCGCGGCGACCCCGACCTTCCCCTTGTACAGGCGGCCGTCGTGCGACCGGGTGCCCTCCGGATAGATCCCGAGGAGTTCGCCCTTGCTCAGCACGCCGACCCCCTCACGGATCGCCGCCTGCCCGGCCTCCTTGCCCGACCGGTCCACGGGGATCTGCCCGGCGCTGCGGAAGAACGCCGCAGTGAGCCGCCCCCGGATCCCGGGGCCCGTGAAGTATTCGGCCTTCGCCAGGAAGGTGATGCGCCGCCTCAGGATCGCCGGCATCAGGAAGTGGTCCGAGAACGACAGATGGTTGCCCGCGACGATCGCGGCACCCGTCTCCGGTACATGCTCCAGGCCCTCGATACGGGGACGGAACAGCAGCCGCAGCAGTGGTCCGAGGAGCACGTACTTGAGGACGTAGTAGAACACGGGCGGGCTCCCGACTGCGCCAATTGGCCGAACGAACTGCGTTCTCGCAGTTCAGGGGGGTTGTTCGAAGGGGCCCAGTGTAAGCGCGGTGCGCCCGCCTGTGACCACTTCTGATCGCACGGATACCGGTACCCCGCCGAACTCGTGCATCTTGCTCCGGGTGCGTACACACTGATGGACCTGACCGCACTGACGGGGGGACGGACGGGATGCGACGAGTCGCGCGCCGCGCGCTGGGCACGGTACTGGCCGGGCTTGCGCTGGCGGGCTGTTTCGGGCCGGGCCCGTCGAGGGGATGGGACGGCGAGTCGGTGCCGGAGGAATCCTCACGGACCGCCCTTCCGGTGGCCCCCGCGCCGGACGGCCGCTGGGCGCTGACCGACATGTCGACGCGGCTGCTCGGCCAGGGCCGTACGCTCGTACGCCTCCCGGACAGCGCGCACGAGTCGGGAAGCACGGACGAGTCGGAGAGTACGACGGACCGGGCCGGGCGGGGCTGGCGGCTGACCCTGCCCGAGGAGTTCGCGCTGACGTCACGTCAGCCGGGCACACCCCACTCCGCGTTGACCTTCGGCATGACGACCGTCCTGGTCGGCGGTGACGGCCGGGGCTCCGGGGCCACCGCTGTCGCCGGTGTGGACCTGGAAGCGGGCACCCTCACCTGGCGGCACCAACTGCCCGCGCACACACGGGTGTTCCTGCCGCACGACACGTCCACGGCGGTGGCCGTCGCGGTCACCTGCGGCGCGGAGGACTGCCGTCTCACCGGCTGGAACTCATGGTCCGGCCGGCGCGAGTGGACCCGTACCGTGAAGGGACCCGTCCGCGTCCTCGACTCCTGTCAGGCAGACGCGCTGGTCCGCGACGAGGACAGCGTGTACGACTACTGCCTGCCTTATCTGGTCACCGGCGACCGCGTCGGAACCGTCGGTGTCGAGGACGGCGCCGTCCACTGGGAGAAGGGCCTGAAGCCGCCCGCCGGAACCGTCGACCGGATCGGCCGGTGGGGTGACCGCACCGTCCTGGTCACCGCGCCCGCCAAGGGCACCTGCCGTGCGACCGTCCTCGCGGGCGCCGCCGCGTCCGTGGACGGGGACCGGGGACGGCGCTGGGACATCGTGTGGGATCAGCCGCAGGCACCCCGGGACCCCGCGACCGGCTGCCGCTGGGACCGGAGGATTCCGCTGGTCGCACAGGTCGGCATGGTCCTGCCGGACAAGGAGGGCGCGCGGATCATCGCGCCGGACGCCGGGAACACCTCGCGCGGGCGGCTCGCGCCCGGCGAATACCTGGTCCCCAGTGGCGGTGGCGGTGGCGGGAACCTGGTCGTCCGCGCCGCCGGACGCGCCGACCGGCCGCTGCACGGATCCGACCCCGTCCGCCCCAAGGGCCTCGGCCCTGACGCCACCGTCGTCTCGGGGAACCGATTCTGGCAGGACGGCCGCCGTCTCGTCCTCTTCGGGTATGACGGCAAGATGCTGTGGGAGACCACGTCCGACTGCCAGGCGTTCGCGCCGGTGCAGGGCAGTCCGGTCACGTACTGCGACGGCGGGGACCTGGTCGAGGTGGTACCGGCGCAACGGGACTGACACGGGCCGACCCGGATCCCAGGAGGAGGTCAGTTGCCCCGGGACACCACCATGCCGAGGGTCAGCAGGACCAGGACGACCCAGCCGAACCACAGCCAGCCGTTGCTTCCCAGCGCCACCGAGTAGGCGGTCACCGCCACCAGCCCGCCGACGGTGAGCACCCCCATGGTCTTCGTGGAACCGTGCGTGGAACCGGGCATCTGGACACCCTCCTCACGGCAGCGGGGCGCCACCCGCCCGAGCTGCGGCCGTATGTCCATCCTCACCCGGAAACAGGCCGCACCGCTAGAGCGGGGCACACCGGTACCCGGCGGGTCGACCCATGGTGCGCTAGCGGCTGCGCGCGTTCAGCGAGGCCAGATAGGCGTTGTACGCCGCCAGCTCCTTGTCCCCGTCCCGGTCGGCGGCCCGGTCGCTGCGGCGCGCCTGGCGCTGGTCGGAGGCGTACCACTGGAACAGCAGGGCGATCAGCACCAGGACCGAGGGCACCTCGCTGAACGCCCAGGCGATACCGCCCGCCGCCGTCTGGTCGGCCAGCGGGTCGATGCCGAGGGAGGCGGGCGGGTTCTGGTACGGGCCGATCATCGGGCCGCTCGCCATCATCAGGGCGATCCCGAAGAAGGCGTGGAAGGGCATGCCCGCGAACAGCTCCAGCATCCGCATCACATAGCCCGGCCGGTGCGGACCGGGGTCGACGCCCATGATCGGCCAGAAGAAGACCAGACCCACGGCGAGGAAGTGGACCATCATCGACAGGTGCCCGATCCTGGAGCCCATCAGGAAGTCGAAGATCGGCGTGAAGTACAGCCCGTAGAGGCTGGCGATGAACAGCGGGATGGTGAACGCGGGATGCGTGATTACCTTCAGATACCGGCTGTGCAGGAACATCAGGAGCACCTCGCGGGGCCCCTTGTGGCCGCGCTTGGCGACGGGCAGCGCCCGCAGCGTCAGCGTGATCGGCGCCCCGAGCAGCAGCAGGATCGGTGACAGCATGCTGATCACCATGTGCTGCACCATGTGCACGCTGAACATGACCATGCCGTAGTCGTTCAGCCGGGTGCACATCACCAGGAGGATGGACAGGACGCCGATGGTGAAGGAGATGGTCCGTCCGACCGGCCAGCGGTCGCCCCGCCGGACCAGCCGCAGCACGCCCCAGCCGTACAGGGCGAGTGCCAGGACGCAGCCGACGAGGAAGAACGGGTCCGTGGACCACTGGAGCCCCCGTCCCAGCGTGAACGGCGGCAGATCCATGGTCATGCCGTGCCCGCTGTGATCCATCCGCCGGCTCCTGTTTCGTGCTGGTTGAGCGCTGTCTGTCCGGACCAGACTAGAACCGCCCCCGGCCACCACTGCGGCCGGGGGCGGTTCCGGTGCGGAACACAGGTCACCGCGTCACAGCACGCACTCCGCCTCGGCGTACCGGTCCTCGGGAACGGTCTTCAGGGTCTCGACGGCCTCGGCGAGCGACACCATCACGATGTCCGTGCCGCGCAGCGCCGTCATCATGCCGAACTCGCCCCGGTGCACGGCCTCCACGGCATGCCAGCCGAACCGGGTGGCGAGCACCCGGTCGTACGCGGTGGGCGTACCGCCGCGCTGGACATGCCCGAGGATCACCGGACGGGCCTCCTTGCCGAGGCGCTCCTCCAGCTCCAGGGAGAGCTGCCGGGCGATGCCCGCGAACCGCTCGTGCCCGTAGACGTCCTTGCCGCCCTCGTCGAACTCCATGGAGCCCGCAGCCGGCTTGGCGCCCTCGGCGGCCACCACGATCGCGAACTTCTTGCCCGCCGAGAACCGTTCGCCGACGCGCTTCGCCAACTCCTCGATCTCGAAGGGGCGTTCCGGTACGACGATCGCGTGGGCGCCCGCCGCCATGCCGGAGTGCAGGGCGATCCAGCCGGTGTGGCGGCCCATGACCTCCACGATGAGGACCCGCTGATGCGACTCGGCGGTGGTCTTCAGCCGGTCGAGTGCCTCGGTCGCGACGCCCACGGCTGTGTCGAAGCCGAAGGTGACGTCGGTCACGGCGATGTCGTTGTCGATGGTCTTCGGCACACCGACGATCGGCAGCCCGCCGTCGGAGAGCAGCCGGGCGGCCTTGAGGGTGCCCTCGCCGCCGATGGGGATGATCGCGTCAAGCCCCAGCTCGGCGACATGGCCCCGGGCCCGCTCCACACCGTCACGCAGATGCGCGGGCTGTACCCGGGACGAGCCGAGGATGGTTCCGCCGCGCGCGAGGATGCCGCCGACCGCGTCGAGGTCGAGCTTGCGGTAGTCGCCCTCCAGCAGGCCCTTCCAGCCGTCGTGGAAGCCGATGACCTCGTCGCCGTGGTCGACGACGGCGCGATGGACGACCGATCGAATGACCGCGTTCAGGCCGGGGCAGTCGCCGCCGGAGGTGAGGACACCAATACGCATTGCCCGGAATACCTTTGCACCGTGGACCGAGGACCGGACCACGTTGTCCGGCGGGACACGGCCACCATACCGGCGGCCCCGGTTTCGGCCCTACCAGGCGTCCGCCCACTGGACACACCCGCACAAGTGAGCGGATTCCGCATCAGACGGGTTGGTGTCAGGGAGGTGCTACGCGGGCTGCTGGGCGGCAGCCACCCGCTCCGCGCGGAGCGCGTCGTACCAGCGGTCGTCGGTGGGCGGCAAGGCGTTCACGTCGAGGGCGAGCTTGAGCAGCAGGTCCGCGATGAGCGGATTGCGGGCGAGCACGGGACCGTGCATGTACGTCCCGAAGACCGTGTCGTTGTACGCACCCTCGGTGCCGTCACCCGTGCCGTTCCCGTTGCCGAGGCGGACCCGGGCGAAGGGTCGTGCCGTCGGGCCGAGGTGTGTGACGCCCTGGTGGTTCTCGAAGCCGGTGAGCTGCGGCAGCCCCAGACGCGGGTCGATGTCGCCGAGTACGTCCCCGACGCAGCGGGCGCCCTCGCCCCGGGTGGAGATCACGTCGAGCAGTCCCAGGCCCGGCTCGCGCTCGCCGAGGTCGTTGATGAACTCGTGACCGAGGATCTGGTACCCGGCGCACACCGAGAACACGATCGCGCCGTTCTCGACGGCCCGGGTCAGACCGCCGTCGCGGCGCAGCCGCTCGGCTGCGAGGCGCTGCGGACGGTCCTCACCGCCACCGATCAGATAGATGTCGCCGGAGGTCGGCACCGGCTGGTCGCTGCGGACGTCGATACGGGTGACGTCGAGACGGCGCTGATGCGCCCGGCGCTCCACGACCAGCGCGTTGCCCTGGTCGCCGTAGGTGCTCAGCAGGTCCGGGTAGACCCACACCAGACGCAGACTGCTGTCGCTCATGATCGAAATTCCTTGGTCCGTGGGGCGGTGGGGTCAGTTGCCGACGCGGCGGCGCAGGTCCTGGAACGCGGTGTAGTTCGCGATGACCTCGATCCGGCCGGGCGGCGCCATCTGTACGGCCTGGTCGACGCTGTCGCACACCTGGAAGTTCTGGTTGGCCACTTCGAGGCGGACCGCGAGGTCGAGCTTGCGGTCGCCGATCACGAAGATCGGGTGCCCGCCGAGCCGGGTGTAGTCGACGTCCCAGAGCCAGGAGGTGTCGGTGCCGTCCGCGCCGCGCGCGTTCACCGAGAGGATCACCGGGGTCGGCGGCGGATCGATCAGCGAGAACGTCTCCAGCCAGCCCGCCGGGTTCTTCGCCAGGAGCAGCCGCAGATCACGGCCCATGAACTGCACGACGTCGTACCGTCCGGCGACCGCCTGCACCTGGTACATGCGCTCAAGCGCGACCTGCGGCGGCACCCCGAAGACGGCGGCGACGGCGGCCGATGTGGCAGCGTTGGCCTTGTTGGCGCGGCCCGGGAGCTGGAGGTGGATGGGCCAGGCGGAACCGTGCGGGTCGAGGACGTAGTCGCCCTGGAGCACCCAGCTCGGCGCGGGGCGGCGGAAGCCGCACTCACCGCAGTACCAGTCGTCGCCGGGGCGCTGCATCACACCGCCGCAGGACGGGCATGACCAGGCGTCGTCCTTCCACATCTGGCCCGCCGCCACCCAGACGACGTTCGGTGACGACGACGCCGCCCAGACGACCAGCGGGTCGTCTGCGTTGGCGATGACGACGGCCTTCGATCCCGACAGGCCCTCGCGCCAGTGCTCGGCGAGCATCCGGGTCTCGGCGGCGCGGTCGAGCTGGTCACGGGAGAGGTTCAGCAGGGCGATGGCCTTGGGCTCCACATCACGGGCGACGCCCGCGAGGTACTTCTCGTCGACCTCGATGACACCGAACCGGGCGTCCGAGCCGCCCGCGAGGGCCGAGGTGATGCCGGCGGGCATATTCGCGCCGAGCGCGTTGGAGACGACGGGACCCGCGGCGCCGAGCGCCTCCGCGATCAGCCGGGTGGTCGTGGTCTTGCCGTTGGTGGCGGAGACCAGTACGACATCGAGATGCTGGGCGAGCCGTCCGAGGAGTTCCGGGTCGAGTTTGAGCGCCACCCGGCCGCCGATCACCGAGCCACTGCCGCGGCCCGCCGCCCGAGAGACCGCCGCGGCTGCCTTGCCCGCCGTCACGGCCAGCTTGGCCCGCGGCGTCAGCGGGTCCGAGTTGCCTGCCATCGTTCTGGATCCTCCTTGCGTTCGGCGCCGCGCCTGCCCGGCATCAATGGCCCTCAGCCTATCGAGATCCGGTCACCTGCCCGAACTGTGGCACCGGCGCGGAGTGGGCGGGTCTCGTGAACGTACCCTTATCGCCATGCGACACAGCACGATTCCGGGCGCCACGGGGCGTGTCCGGCCCCTCATCCTGCTCGGCGATCCGGTGTTGCGCACGCCCTGCGACGAAGTCACGGACTTCGGGCCGCCCCTGGCGCGTCTGGTGGAAGACCTGTTCGCCACGATGTACGCCGCCCGGGGGGTCGGCCTCGCCGCGAACCAGATCGGCGAGTCGGCGCGGGTGTTCGTATACGACTGCCCCGACGACGAGGACCGCAGACATCTCGGGCATGTTGTGAACCCGCGCCTGGTGGAGGCGGACGGGGTGGTGATGCGGGGGCCCGAGGGCTGTCTTTCGCTGCCGGGCCTGGAGGCGGGGACGGAACGCTTCGACCACGCGGTGGTCGAGGGCGTGACATCGCGGGGTGAGCCCGTACGGGTCCACGGGACGGGGTTCTTCGCCCGGTGTCTCCAGCATGAGGTCGATCACCTCGGCGGTGGTCTGTATCTCGACCGGGTCACCGGTTGGCGCCGTCGCCGCTTGGGGCGGGCGGTCACCAAGGCCCGGTGGAACAGGGCCATCTGAGTCCGTCACCGATGTTGCCGGGCCCTGCCCGCCATGGCCCGTCTTCTCTCGGGTCAGGGGCTTCTCCCGGGTCACCGTTTCTCTCGGGTCACGAGGTCAGAACCCCGGACCCCCGACCCGGTCGCCCGCGACCGCGAGCCGGCCCCACAGCAGATCCGCCAAGCAGGTCACCAACTCGCTGCGCGAGCAGGGGCGTTCACCCAGCCACCAGTCACCGGCGGCATGCATCATGCCGACGATCCCGTGCCCCCAGACGCGCGCGAGGCGCTGGCTCTGCGGCCCGAGGTCGAGCCGTTCTCCGATGACGTCGGCGAGTTCCTCGCCGAGGCGCCGCAGCAGGGGAGCGGAGTGCAGCCCCACGTCGAACCCCTGGTCCGCGCCGCCCTCGCCCTGTGAGGTGCCCTCGGCGGGATGCATCAGAAAGCGGTACACCTGAGGCCGGGCCTCGATGGCCGCGAGGTAGGTGTCGAGGGTCGCCTCGACGCGGGCGCGGCGCTCCGCCGGCGCGTCCAACGCGGCTCGCAGCGAGGCGAGCAGCGCATCGGTGTGCCGCTTGGCGAGGGCCGCGTACAGGCCGCCCTTGTCGCCGAAGTGGCGGTAGAGGATCGGCTTGGTGATGCCCGCCTCGGCGGCGATGGCGTTCATGGAGGCGCCGGGTCCGTCCCGGAGCACGACCCGGTCCGCGGCCTCCAGCAGCTCGCGACGGCGACGGTCGGCCGACCGCTGCTGATCGCTCCGCTGTGTGGTGTCCATGGTCTCTCCCCACCCCGATGACTCGATGACGCCTGCGAAACGTAACACTCCTGGTCGGAAGTACCACGAACGGGACGAGTGGAGTTGACACGCGCTACCGGGCGGTAACAGACTCGCTGTTACCGCAAGTAACATATGCTGTGGACGCAGGCGCTGGAGGGGTCATGGCCGAATTCACCATGGAGCTGAACGACGAACAGCGGGAGGTGCGGGACTGGATCCACGGTTTCGCCGCCGATGTGATCCGCCCCGCCGCCGCCGAATGGGACGAGCGCGAGGAGACCCCCTGGCCCGTCATCCAGGAAGCCGCGAAGGTCGGCATCTATTCCCTCGACTTCTACGCCCAGCAGTACTTCGACCCCACCGGACTCGGCATCCCGATGGCGATGGAGGAACTGTTCTGGGGTGACGCGGGCATCGCCCTGTCCATCGTGGGCACCGGTCTCGCGGCGGTCGGCGTCCTCGCCAACGGCACCGAGGAGCAGATCGGCACCTGGATCCCGCAGATGTACGGCGACCAGAACGATGTGAAGGTGGCCGCGTTCTGCTCGTCCGAACCCGACGCCGGCTCCGATGTGGCCTCCCTGCGCACCCGCGCCGTCTACGACGAGGCCAAGGACGAATGGGTCCTGAACGGCACCAAGACCTGGGCGACCAACGGAGGCATCGCCAACGTCCATGTGGTCGTCGCCGTCGTGGACCCCGGCCTCGGCTCCAAGGGCCACGCCTCCTTCATCGTCCCGCCCGGCACCCCCGGCCTCGCGCAGGGCCAGAAGTTCAAGAAGCACGGCATCCGCGCCTCGCACACCGCCGAGGTCGTCCTGGAGGACGTACGGGTCCCCGGCTCCTGCCTGCTCGGCGGCAAGGAGAAACTGGACGAACGACTGGCCCGCGCCCGCGAACGCGTCAAGGCCGGCGGCTCGGAGCGGGTGAAGAACGCGGCGATGGCCACCTTCGAGGCGTCACGCCCCGCCGTCGGCGCGATGGCCGTGGGCACCGCACGCGCCGCGTACGAGGTCGCCCTCGACTACGCCAGAACGAGGGAACAGTTCGGCCGCCCGATCATCGACAACCAGGGCATCGCCTTCCAACTCGCCGACATGCGCACCCGTATCGACGCCTCCCGGCTGCTGGTGTGGCGGGCCTCCTGGATGGCCGTCAACGGCAAGAAGTTCACCTCCGCCGAAGGGTCGATGTCGAAGCTGTTCGCCAGCGAGACCGCCAAGGAGGTCACGGCGCAGGCCGTGCAGATCCTCGGCGGCAACGGCTTCACCCGTGAGTACCCCGTCGAGCGCATGCACCGCGACGCAGCGATCTACACCATTTTCGAAGGCACCAGCGAGATCCAGCGCCTCGTCATCGCGCGCGCCCTGTCAGGGATGCCCATCCGCTGACCACACGGCCGGCTGCGGAGACTCACCGCTCTCACCGCTCTCCTCGTCCTCACCGTTCTCGTCGCTTCCGTGCCGCAGCGGCGTCAACTGCTCGATGTCGTACCGCATGCGCAGCGCGGCGATCGCGTCGTGGTCCGGGGGGCCGTCGGCCGAGAGGATCTCCAGGAGTTCGTCGAAGTACCGCTCGTGATCGGGCGGTGGCGACGACTGGAAGAACATCTTCGCCGGGCTCCCGGTCGGATTCGCGAAGGCGTGCGGGCACCCGGGCGGCACCAGGATGACGGTGCCCGGCGTGGCCCGCACCACCCGGCCGCCCGAGAACGACTCCCAGCGCTGCCAGCGGTCCGGGGTGCGCACCCGTGGCTCGAAGGCGAGTACGTCCAACTCGCCCTCCAGGACGTAGAACAACTCCTCGCTGCGGGTGTGCAGATGGGCGCCGACATCGAATCCCGGCGGTACGACCACCTCGAAGCTGGACGCGATCCGTGAGTGCGTACCGGTGACCTTGAAGGTGACGTCCTGGGCGGCGGTGCGTACCCTGCGGCCGTGGCCGGGCGGTACCAGCAGCCCCTCGGACGGTGTGAGCGTGGTCATCGGATCTCCTGCCGCCCGGTCACCAGGTGACCGGAAGGGCCTCGGGGCCCCGGATCAGGGCGCCGCGCCGCCATGGCACCTCGCTGGGCGGCACCGCGAGACGCAGCCCCGGCAGCCGGTCGAGCAGCGTCGACACCAGCAGCTCGGACTCCATCTTCGCGAGGATCCCGCCCACGCAGTAGTGCGGTCCATGACCGAACGACACATGCGGATTGGGGCTGCGGTCGAAGTCGATACGTTCCGGGTCCGGGAAGACGTCCGGATCGCGGTTCGCGGCCAGGTACGACACATAGACCGCGTCACCCTCGCGGATCCGTACGCCCCGCACCTCGACATCCTCCGTCGCGATCCGGGACAGGCCCACCGCGCTGCGGTGCGGGATGTAGCGGATCAGCTCGTCGATGGCCTGTGAGCGCAACTCCGGCTCGGCCACCAGCCGTTCGCGCAGCGCGGGACGGGTCAGCAGCAGATAGAACATCTGCCCGCTGTTGTTGGTGACGGCCTCGCCGCCGATCTGGATCAGCAGCGCGAGCCCGACCGCCTCCTCCTCGGTCAGCTCACCCCGGCCCACCGCCGCGCCGAGCAGTCCGACGACATCCTCGGACGTGCTGTCGCGCCGCTCCCGTACCAGGTCGGTGAAGTAAGCGAGCATCTCGTCCTTGGCCCGCTCGCTGACCTCGGCGCCGTACGACGAGGACAGGATCCGGTCCGTCCAGGAGTGCATCCGCTCCTGGTCCCGGGGCGGCACTCCCATCAGCTCGCAGATCACGGCGATCGGGAACGGCGCGAGGATCCGCTCGGTCAGATCGGCGGACGGCCCGTCCCGCAGCAACTCGTCCACCAGCCCGTCGAGCAACTCCTGGGACTTCGCCCGTACGCGCTCCACGCCTCGCGCCGTGAACGCCGTCGTGACCGAACGGCGCAGCCGGGTGTGGTCGGGCGGATCCGCGAACCCGACCGCGCCCGCCACCGGGATGAAGTGCGGGGCGAGCCGGGTCACCGGCCGCCCCATGACCGCCTTCCGGCTGAACCGGGTGTCGTTGGTCACCGCGCGCACATCGTCGTAGCGGGTCACCAGCCAGGCCCAGCCCTCGCCGTTGGGCAGCGCGATACGGGTGACCGGGCCCTCGCGCATCAGCTCCGCCAGGACGGGGTCGAAGTCCACCGCGGTCAGGTCGAGCGCGGGCCAGAACCTGATGGGTGGCAGTGTGGCAGTGACATCGGTCGTCATCTTGTCGGTCATGCGGGGTGTGTCCTCGTCGAGTCGGTCGAGCGGAGCCCGGCGCGGGATGACCCGCGCCGGGCCTACGGTCAGGGGTGATGGCCCGCGACGGCGCGGTTCAGGCGGTCGGCGCCGGTGCCGGAGCCCGCGTGACCCGCATGGCCCGCGCCAACGGCTGGTCGGCGTTCACCCAGCGGCCCAGTGCCATCTCGGCGGTGATCCCGGGGCCGAATCCGGCGAGGAGTCCGCGGGCGCTGGGGGCAGCGCCGCCTTCGTCGAACAGCCGGCGCAGTGCGTCCAGGACGACGGCGCTGGCGATGTTCCCGTACTCGGTGAGCGTCGCCCGGCTGAACCGGAACGCCTCCGGATCGACCTCCAGGAATTTGCTGAGGTCGTCCAGGATGCGGGGACCGCCCGCGTGCACGATGTAGAAGTCCAGGTCGGTCGCGTCCCAGCCATGGGTGCTCGCGAGCTGTTTGAGGGCCGGAGCCAGCGGCTCCATGGTGGCGGGCACCCGCTTGTCGAGCAGGAAGTGGAAACCGGTGGCGCGTACGTCGTACGCGATCCACTCCTCGGTCTTGGGGATCAGATAGGAGCCGTTGCGCTCCAGTTGGATGCCGGTGCCGCCCTGCCCGCGCACCACGGCGGCGGCCACACCGTCACCGAAGAGCCCGTTCGAGAGCAGCGAGCCGATACCGATGTCGGTCGGCTGGTAGCACAGCGAGCAGAACTCGCAGGCCACGATGAGCGCGTTCGCCTCCGGGTAGGCGGTGCAGAAGTCGTGCGCGCGGTTGATCGCGGCACCGCCGGCCGCGCAGCCGAGCTGGGCGATCGGTATCTGGCGGGTGTCGCTACGGAAGTCCATGGCGTTGATGAGCCACGCCGTGAGTGACGGCATCATGAAGCCCGTGCACGAGACATAGATGATGACATCGATGTCGGCGGGCCCCAGTTCGGCGTCGTCGAGCGCGCGGCGCACGACGTCGGGAACCCGGGCCTTGGCCTCGGCCACGTACAGCTTGTTGCGGTCCTCGAACCCCGGGTGCTTCAGTGTCTCCTCGATCGGTTGCACGAGGTGCCGGGTCTGGACCCCGGTGTTCCTGATCAGTCGCAGTGCCAAAGGCAGTTGAGGGTGATCCGCGTGGCGGGAACTCGCCAGAGCGAGTGTCTCCTCCATGGTGATGATGTGTTCCGGAACGGATACAGCGGGCCTGCACAGAGTCGCCATGATGCTGAGCCTTCTCTCGCCCCCCGGCTGAAGGGTGGTCCACCCACGATCTCCCGGACCGACCGGGATATCGCGCGGTGTTACTCCAGACCGGGGGTGAGGCGTGCGGCCCGGCGGCCGTCAGCCGAAGTCCGCGCGGGTCGCGTCGTCGAGCCTGGCCACCGACTCCTGGCCGTACAGGCGTTGGTAGGCGGACCGGATCCGCTCGATCCGGCCGTCACGGGCACGGGCCTCGGCGGCCGGGTAGAGCAGGACCAGCTCGTACGAGCGCTCCCGCTCGATGGTGCCGTGCGCGTCCCGCCACTGGCCCCGGCCGTCCCGCACCGTGAGCCCTTCCGGGAAGTCCGGGGTCACCCTGGTGTCGATGAACCCCATGAACTGCCGGTCCGTGACGGCGGGCCCGCCGTCCGGGCGCTCGGTGCCGAAGAACAGCCGCGTCTCGATGTACGCCTTGCCCCGGGCGGAAGGGGCGCCCTGCACGGTGGGCGACGGCGTGGACCGGTCGTCCAGGGCGGCGCCCGCGGCCGGGACACCGGCGGCCAGCACGGCGAGTGCCGCGGTCGAGGTGAGCAGTCGGGCACGCGCGCTCAGGGTCCGCATCGGGGATCCTCCCTGGTGGGGTGCGGTGGACGCCGCTCACTCTGACGAGTCCGGACCCCGCTCCGGGGCGGGTGGCTCGCAAGGCCGCGCGCAAACCGCCCGATCGGGGCACTCCGGCCCGTGAGACGCTGGCGAGGGGCGAGCCGAAGGGACCCAGGGATGACCCGGACGACCGGGACGGACACCGCACACACGGCAAAGGAGTTGCTCCGGTCCACCACGGCCGATCTGGCGCCCGATCCGACGGCCAACCGCTTCGTCCCGCTGGTCGCGCGCGGCGCGGCTAGCCCCGCGGCCCTGCTGGTGCTCGCCCTGGAACAGCGGCACGTCATCCCCGCCGACCGCCGCGCCTTCGAGCACTTGGTCACCCGGTCGGCCGATGAACCGGAGAGCGCCGCGTTCTTCTCCGCTCTCGCCGCCGGCGAGTCCCTGGCCGGGGACCGGATCGGCGCGCTCGTCACGGCGCTGGGCGCGGACGAGACGGTGGCGGAGGCGTATGAGCCGCTGGCGGGCTGCCAGGCGTATCCCGCGTACGTCGCGTGGCTCGCCCTGAACGGCGCGCCGTCCGACACGGTCCTCGCGCTGTCCGCGAACTTCTCGGCGTGGGGCGGCTACTGCGCCACGCTCGCCGGGGGCCTGCGCGCGCACTACGGACTCGACGACGCGGCCTGCGGATTCTTCGACTTCTTCGCCACGCCCGCGCCCGACCTGGACCGACTGGCGACCGAGGCCGTCCGGGCGGGCCTGGCCTCCGGACGCCTGACGGAGCGCACGGCCCGCGCACACGGGCGGCTGCTCCAGGGCTACGAGGCCATGTTCTGGGACACCCTCGCCGGGCTCCGACCGGCAGACGTGCACGACACGGTGTCCGACACGGTCTAGGACTTCGGGCGCCGCTCCGCCTTCGCCGGGGTGGCGCTGCTGTGGGCGATGCACGCCACGTCGATCCGGTCGGCGAGCTTGGCCAGTTCGATGGTGAGCGCCGCGACGGTGTCCTCGTCGAGGTCGTTCCGCCCGGCGTCCACCATGCGCAGCCAGTGGCCACCGACCGCGCGCAGCAGCTTGCTGACATCGGCCGCCGCCACATGCAAGTGGCCATGGCTGTCAATGATCAGAGGCGGTGTCACTTCCCGACCCACTGGACCTCCCGAGCCACTTGAACTCCTACCGGACCTCCCGTCGGCCCTCGGCGGACGACGACCTGTGGATCGTAGCCGCCGGACCACCGAGCGAGGCGTAGCCGCACTAGGCCGGTCAGGCGCCCTGCCAGACCGTGGTGATGTTGCAGAACTCGTGCATGCCGTGGCCCGACAGCTCCCTGCCGTAGCCGGACCGCTTGACCCCGCCGAACGGGAAGGCGGGGTGCGAGGCCGTCATACCGTTGAAGAAGACACCGCCGGCCTCCAGGTCCCGGGTGAAGCGGTCGATCTCGGCGTCGTCGCGGGTCCACACATTCGAGCTGAGGCCGAACGGCGTGTCGTTGGCGAGGGCCACGGCCGCGCCCAGGTCCGCCACCCGGTACAGCGTGGCCACCGGTCCGAACGCCTCCTCGTGGTGGATGCGCATGTCCGGTGTGACATCGGCGAGGACGGTCGGCTCGTAGTACCAGCCGTCGTGGAACCCGTCGGGACGCCGCCCGCCGCACAGGACGGTCGCTCCCGCCTCCACGGCGTCGTCGACGAGTTCCTCCAGGTCGCCGCGGCCCTGCTCGGTCGAGAGCGGGCCCACATCGGTGGACTCCTCCAGCGGGTCGCCGACCGTGAGGTCCCGCATCCCCGCCGTGAACCGCTCGGCGAACGCCTCGAACACGTCCTCGTGGACGATGAACCGTTTGGCCGCGATGCAGGACTGCCCGTTGTTCTGCACCCGGGCCGTCACCGCCGTCCGCGCCGCGCGGTCGACATCGGCCGACGACATCACCACGAACGGGTCGCTGCCGCCGAGTTCGAGTACGGTCTTCTTGACCTCGTCCCCGGCGACCGACGCGACCGCGCGGCCCGCCGGCTCACTGCCGGTGAGGGTCGCCGCCGCGACCCGGGGGTCCCGCAGAACGCCCTCGACGGCGCGGGACCCGATGAGCAGGGTCTGGAAGCAGCCATTGGGGAAACCCGCACGGCGGAACAGGTCCTCCAGGTACAGGGCGGTCTGCGGCACGTTCGACGCGTGCTTGAGCAGGCCGACGTTCCCGGCCATCAGCGCGGGCGCCGCGAAGCGCACCACCTGCCAGAGCGGGAAGTTCCACGGCATGACCGCGAGGACGACACCGAGCGGCCGGTACACGACCCGGGCGCGGGTGGCACCGGAGTCCTTCACGTCGACCTCGGCCGGGTGCTCGTCGGCGAGCAGCGCCTCGGCGTGGTCCGCGTACCAGCGCATCGCCTTCGCGCATTTCGCGGCCTCCGCGCGGGCCTGCGCGACGGGCTTGCCCATCTCGGTCGTCATGACCTTCGCGATCTCGGCCTGGTCGTGGTCGAGCAGATCGGCGGCGCTGTGCAGCAGCCGGGCCCGCTCGTACAGGGAGACCGTGCGGTAGTGCTCGAACGTGGACCGCGCGGTCGCGATGCGCCGCTCGATCTCCTGGGCGTCCAGGGCGTCGTACGTGGTGACTGTCTCGCCGGTGGCCGGATTCACCGTCGCGATGGGCATGGCAATGACCTCCTGTTGCGCGGTCCTTCGACCTTCGCCCCGCACGAAGGGCGCCGCAAGGCGACGGGTGCCCGGAAATCCTCCGGGCATGACCTCACGGCCCGCCCGTGCCTTCCGGGGACGGGTCGGCTGAGTCGGCCGGGTCGACGCCCAGGAGGTCCGCGAGCCGGTCCAGGAACACGACCTGCCCCTTGATCAGCGCGTCACGGGCCGCCGCCAGGCCGTACCAGGCGACCCGGTCCAGCTCGGGGAAGGTGCCGGTCCGGCCCGAGCGCGGCGGCCACTCCATGGTGAAGGTGCCGGGCACCACGGCGGCCGGATCGAGGTCGGCCTCGACCGCCCAGGCGGTGACGGTCTTGCCGCCCGCCTGCCGGGTCTCGCCGAGCGGCAGCGCATCCCCGTCGGGCGGTGCGAGCCCCAGCTCCTCCTGGAACTCCCGGAGCGCCGCGTTCCACGCCTCCTCGGGCGGTGCGTACTCGCCCTTCGGAATCGACCACGCGCCGTGGTCCCGGCGCGCCCAGAGCGGGCCGCCCATGTGCCCGAGCAGTACCTCGGGACCGTCGGGGGAGCGCCGGAACAGCAGGAGACCCGCACTGCGCCTGTCCGTCATGACCCCAGTGTGGACCCCGTGGCGAGCACCGTCTCGACCGTGTCGGCCTCCTCGGGCGACTTGTCCTCGCGGTAGCGCACCACGCGGGCGAAGCGGAGGGTGACGCCCGCCGGATAGCGGGTCGAGCGCTGGAGCCCGTCGAAGGCGATCTCGACGACGAGTTCGGGCCGTACCGTCACCACGAACCCGTCGTCGGTGACGGCCAGTTCCCGCAGCCGTCCGGTCTGCCAGGCGAGCATCTTGTCCGTCAGCCCCTTGAACGTCTTGCCGAGCATCGCGTACGACCCGTCGGGCCGCCGCGCCCCCAGATGCAGGTTGGACAGCGTGCCCCTGCGCCGCCCATGGCCCCACTCGGCTGCCAGGATCACCAGGTCGAGGGTGTGCACCGGCTTGACCTTCACCCAGGACGCGCCGCGCCGCCCCGCGCTGTAGGGCGCGTCGAGCCCCTTGACGACGACACCCTCGTGGCCCCGGTCGAGCGTGGCGGCGAGGAACGTGTCGGCGGCGGCCCGCAGCGCCGGATCGGCCGGGTCGGCCACCACCGTGCGGCGCACCCGCATCGGCTCGGGCACCAGCCGCGCCAGCTCCTCGTGCCGCTCGGCGAACGGCAGGTCGAGCAGGTCGCGGTCGCCCGAGGACAGCACGTCGAAGAAGACGGGGGACAGGGGCAGCGACTCGGCCGCCGCCGTGACGTCGACGCGGGAGCCGACCCGGCCCGCGATCTCCTGGAAGGACCGGGGCCGCCCGTCGCGCCCCAGCGCGATCACCTCACCGTCCACGATGAACCGCTCACCCGCCAACTCCCGTACCGCGAGGACCACTTCGGGGAGCCGGTGGGTGATGTCGTCGAGGGTGCGGGTGTACGCGCGGATCCGGTCGCCGTCGCGGTGCACCTGGACGCGGATGCCGTCGAGCTTCTCCTCGACCGCGCACGGGCCCACCTTGTCGAGCGCGTCGCCGACCGACGGCGCGCTCTGCGCCAGCATCGGAAGCACGGGCCGCCCGACCGTGAGCCGGAATGTGTCCAGGGCGGGCGGCCCGTCGGCGAGCAGCGCCCGCGCCACGGTCTGCAACGATCCCGCGAGCATCACCGCGCGCCGTACCGCGCCGGGCTCGGCGCCGGTGGCCCGCGCCAGGCCCTCCATCGCGACGGCGTCCAGGGCGCCCTGCCGTACCTCGCCGGTGAGCAGCCCGAACAGGAAGCGCTGCTCCTCCTCGGTGGCGGCGCCCATCAACGCGCCGACCAGCCGCTTGCGTTCGGCCTGCGAGCCGGCCCCGGACACCGCGCCCAGCTCCGTCAGCGCCGCGTCGACCCGCTGGACGGTCAGCGACGGCTCGGCCGCGGGCTCCACCGGGTCGCGCAGCGCGCTCCAGCCGACACCGAGCCGGCCCTGCGGGAGACGGCCCGCGAGATACGGGATGACGATCGGTACGTCGTCCGGCGCGGCATCCCGGAACAGCTCGGCGAGCAGGGCGATCTTCCGGGACCGTGCCGAGGTGGCGGCGACGTCCCGTGAGACATGGGCGAGCCGGACAAGCAGCATGCCGCCATCCTGCGGCGGCCCCACCTGATCCGCGAGCCGCCCGCACCGCACATGTTCCGTGTCGCGGGCGCCTCTCGGCCGTCACGGGCCGAGCGGCGCGCCCCCGGCCGTCACGGGCTGAGCGGCGCCGATCGTGGCTTCGGCTCGGGCGCCGCCTCCGCACGTAGCCACGCACCGCCCCGTACCAGCTGGCGCAGCCGCTCCGCCGGGCGCGGCAGCACCACGAACGCCTCGGCCTGGAGGCACGCCCAGCCGATCCGCGGCAGGTCACGCGCGCTCGGGTACACCACGAACCGCGGCTCCCACACCGGCTGGAACTTGGCGTTGAAGCGGTACAGCGACTCGATCTGGAACCAGCGCGACAGGAAGATCAGCAGCCCGCGCCAGACCCGCAGCACCGGTCCCGCGCCGATCCGCTCACCCCGGGCGAGGGCTGCCCGGAACACCGCGAAGTTGAGCGAGACCCGGCTCACGCCGAGGCCCGGCGCCGCCCGCAGCGCCGCCACGATCAGCAGCTCGTTCAGGCCCGGCTCCGCCGTACGGTCGCGGCGCATCAGGTCGAGCGACAGACCGTCGTCGCCCCAGGGCACGAAGTGCAGCAGGGCCCGGACGCGCTCCTGGCCGTCGTCGTCGATCTGGTGCGCGGTGACGACGACGCAGTCCCCGTCGTCGGGGTCGCCGAATCGGCCGAGCGCCATGGAGAACCCGCGCTCCGTCGCGCTGCCCCGCCAGGCCGCCGCGGCCTCCCGCAGCCGCCGCTTCTCCTCGTCGGACAGCTCCCGCATCCGCCGCACCCGGCAGTGGTAGCCGCCGCGTTCGATGCGGTTGACCATCTGGCGCACATTGCGCATGGAGCGCCCGCCGAGGCTGAACGCGCCGGTGTCGACGATCGCCTCGTCGCCCAGCTCCAGCGCCCGCAGGCCCCCTTCGCGGGTCCACACCTGACCGCCGACCTCGCTGCACCCCATCACCGCGGGCGTCCAGGCGTGCCGCGCGCACTCGGCGAGGAACTCCTTGATCGCGCCGGGCCATGCCTCGATGTCCCCGATCGGGTCACCGCCCGCCACGGCGACGCCCGACACCACCCGGTAGGCGATGGCCGCCTTGCCGGTCGGCGAGAACAGCACGCTCTTGTCCCGGCGCAGCGCGAAGTAGCCCAGCGAGTCCCGGCGGCCCTCCTTCGTCAGCAGCGCGTGCAGCCGGTCGCCGCCGGTGCCCGCGCGCGACGGGACCGGACGCAGCGCCAGATAGATCGTGGTCGTCGCCGTGACCAGACCGAGCGCGATCAGCGAGAAGTACACGAGGTCCGCGGCCCGGTCACTCTCGTACCCGATCGGACCGCGCATACCGAAGAGCCCGTACCCCACTTGGCGCAGCCGGTCCATGAGGCTGATGCCGTGGCCCGCCTCGTCACCGGCGCGCACCCCGACGACGGCCAGACCGAGTCCGACGCTGCAACAGCCGAGGACGAGGAAGTTCCACAGCGCGCGGCTGCGGGTGCGTGGATCGCCCAGGGCACGGAACTGCCGCCGTTCGGCCACCAGGGTGACGCACAGCGCCGCCGACACGGCGGCCGGCACCAGCGCGTGATGGCGGACCCCTTGCAGCACGGCGCTCAGCGCGAGGAGTACGACGGCCGCCTGCCAGGCGCGCTGTTTACGGCGGCGAAGCCCGCCGGCGAGCATCACCAGAAGGATTCCGGCGGCCAGGGCGCCGGCTCGGGCGACGTCGTCGGCGAGCCCCGGCACGTAGAGCGCGATGTGCTCGAACCGGCCTTCGCGTATCCGTGGCACCACGGAGGACACGATGTCGGCGAGGCCGATGATCAGGCAGGTGTGACCGGCCAAGGACGCGGGTCGTTGTCTCACGGCGGCAGCGTACGAGCGCTGAGCGGCATCGGAGTAAGAGCCGGGCAGGAGCTGGGTAAGAACGGGATGACGAGCAAACCCCGGCCCTCTGCCTCGCCTCTTCTCCGGTGAACAACACCGGGCCGCCGCCCGTGCGGCGCCCGGACCGCGAGTGAACTCCCCCGTGCGGGGCGGAAAGTCGAGGGATCCATGGGCCTGACGAGTCGGGCACTCGAATATGTCGTGGTGCTGTTCGCCGTGCTGTGCGTGGCGCTCACCGCGTGGCTGTGGCCGCGTCTGGCGAGGACCGGGCCGTTGACGGTCGTCGGCAGGCTCGGCACCATCGCCGTCACCCAGACGGCCGTCCTGTGCGCCTTCGCTCTCGCGATCAACACGAACTTCGAGTTCTACGGTTCCTGGAACGAGCTGCTCGGCCATGTCGACAAGGCGCCCGCGCAGGTCACCGCCCTCGGGGCCACGGGTCCGAACTCCGCGGCCCTGGCGGCGCCCGGCGGCCTGGTGCAGCCCGCGGGGCCGCAGGGGCTCGACACGATCAAGGACCTTCCGCGCGGGGCCGCCGACGAGGTGGGACGGGTCGATTCCGTGCGCATCACCGGGCGCAGGTCACGGGCGATCAACCCGGCGTTCGTGTATCTGCCGCCGCAGTACTTCCAGAAGCAGTTCCACCGTCAGCGCTTCCCCGTGATCGTCGCGATCAGCGGCTACCCCGGCGGCATCATGAACCTCGCCCAGCACCTCCGGGTCCCGCAGACCGCGGCCGGACTGCTGAGCGCCAACAAGATGCAGCCCACCGTGATCGTGATGCTCCGGCCGACCATCGCACCGCCCCGCGACACCGAGTGCGTGGACGTGCCGAGCGGCCCGCAGGCCGAGACGTACTTCGTGAAGGACCTGCCCGAGGCGCTGAAGCGGACCTATCGGGTCGGCCACGACCCCAGCGCGTGGGGCGCGCTCGGCTACTCCTCGGGCGGCTCCTGCGCCCTGCAACTGGCGATGCGTAACCCGGGCGTGTACACCTCGGCGGCGGCCCTCTCGGCGAACTATCAGGTCGGCAACGACCTCACCACCGGAAACCTGTTCGGGAACGGTCCGGCGGGCGAGCGCCGCAAGCAGGGCCACGACCTCCTCTGGCGGCTGGAGAACCTGCCGCAGCCGCGGATCTCCGTCCTGGTCGCCAGCAGCAGGCAGGGCGAGAACGACTACGGCGACACCATGAAGTTCCTCGCGGCGGTGAAGCCCCCGATGACCTCGGCGAAGATCATCCTGGACCAGGGCAGCCATCACTTCACCACCTGGCGCCGGGAGATCGGGCCCGCCCTCCAGTGGATGAGCGGCCAGTTGACGTTCCCGCAGGACACCACGCCCAACAAGCGCAAGCCGCCCACCAAGGGCAAGCCGGGTGAGGCCAAGGCCACCCCGCCCTCGGCGACCGAGCCCGGCAAGGTCACCCACTAGGCGCGTGCGGCGAGGGCCTTCGCGTCCGCGTGACCGGCGTTGATGAAGTCTTTGCCGGTGGCCGATTCGCGGCGACCCGTACCCCCGGCCGGGTGGCGCACGTCCCGCTCGGCCCGGGTCGGCCCGTCCGGCGGCTGCGGGTGAGGCGGCGCGGAGGGGCCGGAACCGCTCGGTCGGCGCGGCCGTCCGGGTTACGGCCGCGTTGACCGCGACTCCGGCATGACACACGCTCGTCATGTAGATGCTGGATGCAGCTTGTTTCCGTCCGGTGTCCGGCTGCCGGGCTGTCCGGCTGTCCGGCCGTACGTGACGGCTGGGGAACACCAGGTCGGTACCGGTGCGGACGGGACGGCGGACGCGGGAGGACGCACATGTGCGGCATCACCGGCTGGGTCTCCTTCGACCGTGACCTGCGGGCCGCGGCCGGCACCGTGGACGCGATGACGGAGACGATGGCCTGCCGAGGGCCCGACGACCGGGGCACCTGGATCGACGGCCCCGCCGCGCTCGGCCATCGCCGGCTCGCCATCATCGACCTGCCCGGCGGGCGCCAGCCGATGACCGCCGCGACACCCGAGGGCACCGTCGCACTCGTCTACTCCGGCGAGACCTACAACTTCACCGAACTGCGCCGTGAACTGACCGGACTCGGCCACCGTTTCGGCACCGCATCCGACACCGAGGTCGTCCTGCGCGGCTATCTGGAGTGGGGCGACCGGCTCGCCGAACGCCTCAACGGCATGTACGCCTTCGCCGTCTGGGACGGTCGCCACGACCGGCTCGTCATGATCCGCGACCGTATGGGCATCAAGCCGTTCTACTACCACCCGACGTCGGACGGCGTCCTGTTCGGCTCGGAACCCAAGGCGATCCTCGCCAACCCGCTGGTCAGGCCCCGGGTCACCCTCGACGGACTGCGCGAGCTGTTCGCCTTCGTCAAGACACCCGGCCACGCCGTGTGGGACGGCATGCGCGAGGTCGAGCCCGGCACCGTCGTCACCGTCGACCGCGCCGGTCACCACCGCCGTGTCTACTGGGAGTTGCCCACCCGGCCGCACCTCGACGACCGCGCCACCACCATCGCCACCGTCCGCTCGCTGCTCGACGACATCGTCCGCCGTCAACTCGTCGCCGACGTGCCCCGCTGCACCCTGCTCTCCGGCGGCCTGGACTCATCGGCGATGACCGCGCTCGCCGCCCGGCAACTCGCCGAGCACGACGAGAAGGTCCGCAGCTTCGCCGTCGACTTCGTCGGACAGACCGAGCACTTCGTCGCCGACGACCTGCGTGGCACCCCCGACACACCCTTCGTGCACGAGGTCGCCCGCGCCTCCGGCACCGAGCACCAGGACATCGTCCTGGACTCCGCCGCGCTCGCCGACCCCGAGGTCCGCGCCCAGGTGCTCCGGGCCCGCGATCTGCCGATGGGCCTCGGCGACATGGACGACTCGCTCCTCCTTCTCTTCCGCGCGATCCGCGAGCACTCCACCGTCGCGCTGTCCGGCGAGTCCGCCGACGAGGTCTTCGGCGGCTACCGGCAGTTCTTCGACGAAGAGGCACGGCGTGCCGACATGTTCCCGTGGCTGGTGGGACACGGACCCCAGGCCGGCGACGCGACGGACATCCTGCGGTCGGACCTGAGGCGGGACCTCGACCTCGCCGGATATGTCCGGGACGGCTACGCGACCGCCGTCGCCGGGATCCGACGCCTCGACGGTGAGAGCGACTTCGAGTACCGGATGCGGCGGATCTGTCATCTGCACCTGACCCGGTTCGTACGCATCCTGCTCGACCGCAAGGACCGTACGAGCATGGCGGTCGGCCTGGAGGTCCGGGTGCCGTTCTGCGACCACCGGCTCGTCGAGTACGTCTACAACGCGCCCTGGTCCCTGAAGTCCTTCGACGGCAGGGAGAAGAGCCTGCTGCGTGAGGCGACCGCGGATCTGCTGCCCCGGTCGGTGTACGACAGGGTGAAGAGCCCCTACCCGTCGACGCAGGACCCCGCGTACGCCGTCGCGCTCCAGGGCCAGGTCAAGGATCTGCTGACCCGGCCCTCACACCCGGTCTTCGGCCTGGTCGACCGGGACCGGGTACGGCAGGCCGCCGACCGGACCGGGCCGAGCGCCGACCAGGGGTCACGCGCCGACCAGGCGTCACGGCGGGGCCTGGAGCGGACTCTCGATCTCGCGCTGTGGCTGGACCTCTACCGGCCGGAAGTGGTGCTCAGCTGACCGGTACGCCTGAGTATGGGCGCTCCTGGCCTCACCATTCGCCGTCCCCCACCGGTCGGCCCGGTCCGGGGTCGCCCAGCGGCTTCACCTGGCCCGGGGCGGGCTGCTGCCACGGTTCGTGGTCGTCGCCGAGCCAGTCGCCGACCGGTTTCACGCCGCTCAGCGGTCCGGAGGGCGCGAGGTCGGTGCCGTCCTCGTCGTAGTAGTCGAACCACGGCAGCCCCGCGCGGGTGTACGCGGCACGGTCGACCGGGGACGGGGGTGCCGCTTCTCCGGTGATCCGCCGCCATTCGGGCGGGGTCACCAGATGCACGAACGTACGGGCCGACGGCTCGCTCGCCCAGTCCTTCAGGGCCCGGTCGTCGCGATAGACCTCCTGGCGCATCCGGCCTCCCGCGCCCAGACCCATCGCGGGTGCCGGGCGGGGCATCGCGCTCGGTGCGCGGGGCGGTCCGCCCGGCGGAGGCGGGCCACCCGGTGTGGGCAGGCCGCCCGGTTCGGGGAGGCCCGCGGCCTCGGCCGAGAACGGGAACGCGCCGCCGTATCCCCCGGGCGGGGCCATGGGCCGCCTGCGCCGCGCCAGGACGTCCTGCTCCGCACGCCAGGCCCGGTACGCCGTGGGTCCCAGCGGGAACGCCTGGAGCTGGACGCCGCCCCAGGTCTCCTCACCCGTCACCTGGCCCTCGACCGTGGCACCCAGGCCGAGCGGCACGGCGACGAACTGACGCACCGTCCCCGAACCGGAGTTGATGCCGTCGAGCCAGGGCTGGCGGGGCAGCACCACGTAGTTCTGCGGCTTCCGGGCGAGGGTGCCGGTCCACGGCTTGCCCGATATGGCGCACACCTTGCCGACGCCGACCTGGAGCGCGGCGGGTTCGCTGCTGCCGCCGAAGCTCAGCCACATCGCCTCGCGCAGGAACACCGGAAGCATGACGCCGCCCCGCGCGCGCCACTCCGGGGGGACCGTGTCCGGATAGTCCTCGACCCGGCGCACCGGGAACTCGCCGAGACCCGGCGGCAGCGGATGCGTACCGGACTCCGGCAGCCGCAGGGTCCGGATGAACCGGACCCGCACCGCCCCGAGCAGCAGACTGTTCCCGTCGATCCGGGCCGAACCTACCCCCATGACGCCCCCTCAGATGCGAAAATCTTCCCCGCTCTTACCACGAACGGGAAGCGCGATTGGTTCCGCCCTCGGGGTCGGCGGGACCGTCGACGATCCCGGTGTCGCGGTGCAGCCGGCCCCGGGCCACCAGTTCCACCGTGACGGCCACCGCCACCGCCTGCACCGCCATCAGCGCGATCAGCACGAACAGTTGCACCGCCCCGGCCATCACCGGTGACGCACCGCCCAGCAACATGCCGACGAACGCGCCGGGCAGTGTCACCAGGCCCACCGTGCGGGTCTGGTCAAGGCCCGGAAGCAACGCCTCCGACGCGGCCGGGCGGATGATCTCCAGCCGGGCGTCCCGCTCCAGGAACCCGAGCGCCAGACATGCCTCGACCTCACCGGCGCGCGTGTGCAGTTCGTCCAGCGCCCTGCGGCCACCCAGCACGGTCGCGGTCAGCGCGCCCCCGATGAGGATGCCGGTGACCGGGATCATCGCGATCCCGCGCACCGGCAGCAGCCCGGCCAGGACCAGCGCGGCCACCACCGGGACCACCGGCCCGGCCACCGGCACGGCCGCCCACCACCAGGTCCGGTTGGCCGTCATCCGGCGCCCGGCGGTTCGGGTGGCGACCGCGAACATCAGCAGCAGGAACCCCAGCGTCGCCGCGATGTGCTGGACGACCCAGCCGATCGCCAGTGACACGACGGCGAGTTGAGCGGCGGCCCGGCCACCCGCGACGAGCATGTCCCGGGCCCTGCGGTTCGACCCGTCCGACGAGAGGTGGAACACGGCGGCCGTCGCCGCCGCGATCAGCAGCAGCACCCCGAGCGCCACGGCGAGCCCCGCGTTCACCGGCAGCAGCGCCTGCGCCGCGTGGAACGGGAGTGGGACCCCCGCCGGACCGGGCGGGGACATCGAAGCGAGAGCACGCACCCGCCAACCCTAGGCCCGCCGGTGAGCGCCGCCGGCACGGGTGCGTCCCGTGAGCCACGGTGTCCGTGCCGCGAGCGGGAACGTACGCTCCTGGGGACGACGTAGGCCGAACGGCGTGACAGGAAAGAGGCAGGCAGACATGGCGACGCAGCAGGTGCGGGGCGTGATCGCGCGGGCGAAGGGCGAGCCGGTCCGGATCGAGACGATCCTGGTGCCCGACCCGGGGCCGGGCGAAGCGGTGGTCAAGATCCAGGCGTGCGGGGTCTGTCACACCGACCTGCACTACCGCGAGGGCGGCATCAACGACGACTTCCCCTTCCTCCTCGGCCACGAAGCGGCGGGCATCGTCGAGTCGGTCGGCGCGGGCGTCACCGACGTCGCCCCCGGTGACTACGTGATCCTCAACTGGCGTGCCGTCTGCGGCCAGTGCCGTGCCTGCCGGCGCGGACGCCCCTGGTACTGCTTCAACACGCACAACGCCCGGCAGAAGATGACCCTGGAGGACGGCACCGAACTCTCCCCGGCCCTGGGCATCGGCGCCTTCGCCGAGAAGACCCTCGTCGCCGCCGGACAGTGCACCAAGGTCGACCCGGCCGCGTCCCCGGCCGCCGCCGGACTCCTCGGCTGCGGTGTGATGGCGGGTCTGGGCGCCGCGATCAACACCGGCAACGTCGGGCGCGGCGACTCCGTCGCGGTCATCGGCTGCGGCGGTGTCGGTAACGCCGCCGTCGTCGGCGCGCGGCTGGCCGGCGCCGCGAAGATCATCGCCGTCGACATCGACGACCGGAAGCTGGAGACCGCGCGCGGTCTGGGCGCCACGCACACCGTCAACTCCCGCTCGGCCGACGCGGTCGAGGCCGTCCGCGAGCTGACCGGCGGTTTCGGCGCGGACGTCGTCATCGACGCGGTCGGCCGGCCCGAGACCTACGAGCAGGCGTTCTACGCCCGCGACCTCGCCGGCACCGTCGTCCTGGTCGGTGTGCCGACGCCCGAGATGCGTCTGGACCTGCCGCTGCTCGACGTCTTCGGCCGGGGCGGCTCGCTCAAGTCGTCCTGGTACGGCGACTGTCTGCCGTCGCGTGACTTCCCGATGCTCATCGATCTGTACCTTCAGGGCCGCCTCGACCTGGACGCCTTCGTCACCGAGACCATCGCCCTCGACGAGGTTGAGCAGGCGTTCGAGCGGATGCACCACGGTGACGTGCTGCGCTCGGTGGTGGTCTTCTGATGCCCGCCCGGATCGACCATCTCGTCACCTCGGGCACCTTCTCGCTCGACGGCGGCACCTGGGACGTCGACAACAATGTGTGGATCGTGGGCGACGACACCGAGTGCGTCGTCATCGACGCCGCCCATGACGCGGACGCCATCGCCGCCGCCGTGGGCGAGCGCCGCCTCACCGCGATCGTGTGCACGCACGCGCACGACGACCACATCGACGCGGCCCCGGCCTTGGCCGACCGCACCGGCGCCCCGATCCTGCTGCACCCCGCGGACGAGGAGCTGTGGCGGCTCACGCACCCCGACCGGGCACCCGACGGTGAGCTGGCCGACGGCCAGGAGCTGACCGTCGCGGGCACCGTGCTGCGCGTCCTGCACACGCCCGGCCACTGCCGGGGGGCCGTCAGCCTGTACGCGCCCGACCTGGGCAGCGTCTTCACCGGGGACACCCTCTTCGCGGGCGGACCCGGCGCCACCGGACGGTCCTTCAGCGACTTCCCGACGATCATCGACTCCATCCGGGACCGCCTTCTCACCCTGCCCCCCGACACCGTCGTCCGCACGGGCCACGGCGACACCACGACCATCGCAGCCGAGGCACCGCACCTGGCGGAGTGGATCACCCGCGGCCACTGAACCCCTCCGGGGAGGCTCCCAACGCCAGGAGCCTCCCCACGAACCCACCGACGCCCCGCGAACCCATCAAAGTCCCGCGAAGCTGTCCGGGCCCTCACCCCGCCGGGAACTCCAGCAGTGTCAGCGGCTTCGTCGTCGGGTGTGGGGAACCTCCGGTCGGCTCGATCGTCACGCCCATTCCGGATGCTCCGCCCACCGTGCCGTCCATCAGGACCGTGTTCGTGGTGCGTGTCGGATCCAGTAGCCCGGCGGGTCGCATCGTGCCGTCCTTGTCGGCGAACCAGAGCTGATACACCTTCCCGCTCGGCGGCGCGGACATCCCCGCTGTGACGAATACGGCCCTGTCGCGCTGCCGTGAGACGACGACCGTGGCGTTCGCGTGCGTGCCCAGCGGGCCGGACCGGGTGCGGGCGTCCGGAGCCGCCAGGACCTCGGCGAGGTCGGCGGCGCGCCGCTGCTCGGCCCGTACCTCCTGACGTGCCTGCTCGGCCTGCCGCTGCTGCCAGACGGCGACCCCGCCGAGCGCGGCGGCCACCAGACACGCGGCCAGCGCGAAACGGGACATTGGGCGGCTCCGGTGCCCAGAGGCGCCCCGGACGCCCCGGCCGGAGCGCGGCGGCTCCTGCCGGACGGCGGCGACCCGCCGCAGGACGTGGTCCCGCATCGCGGGCGGCGGTGTCACCGACACGGCAAGTCCGAGGCGCGCCGTCGTCGCGGTCAGCTCGTCCACCTCCCGCGCACAGGCAGCACACGCCCCCAAGTGCCGCTCGAACGACTCGCGTTCGTCGCCGGGCAGGGCGTTCAGCGCGTAGGCGCCGGTCAGGGTGTGCGGGTCGATGTCGCTCACGCGCCCACCCCGAGACAGTCCCGCAGCCGTATCAGCCCGTCCCGCAGCCGCGTCTTGACGGTGCCCAGCGGTACCGCCAGCAACTCCGCGACCTGACGGTACGTCAGCCCCTGGTAGTACGCCAACGTCACCGACTGGCGCTGGAGTTCGGTCAGGCCGCGCAGACAGCGCCGTACCTGCTCGCGCTCCAGCCGGGCCTCGACCTGCTCGGCGACCTGGTCGTACGCGGGTGTCCGGGCCAGAAGTGCCGCCCTGCGCTCGCGATCACCGGCCGCCTGCGCCGAACGGACCCGGTCCACCGCGCGCCGGTGGGCGAGTGTCAGCACCCAGGTCATCGCACTGCCGCGCGACGGGCGGTACCGGGCCGCCGTCCGCCACAGCTCGACCAGCACCTCCTGGGTGACCTCCTCGGACTGGGCGGGATCCCGCAGAACGGTACGGACCAGACCGAGGACCGGTCCGCAGACCGCGTCGTACACCTGCGTGAAGGCCGCCTGGTCGCCGCGGGCCACCCGCAGCATCAGCTCTTGCAGATCCGGTCTCGATGTGTCGGGCGCGCCGATGCGCGCGGCTTCGTTCACGCGGGTGATCCTCCAGGACGTTCGCCGGCCACGAAAGGTGTCACGAGAGGTGTTCGTGGCTGCTGTGGTCCCGGATTGGTCGGCCGCGCCGGTGAGTTGCCCGACGGACCGACCGTCACTCCACGCGGCCCGCCCGGTGCCGGGGATGACGGAACCGCACCACGGTGTCCACCCGGCACGCGCCGGTCGCCGTCCGGGCCCGCTCGACGGGTCCCGCGACGAGGGCACGCAGGACACCGGCCGGCTCCGCGCGGGGCTCCAGGTCCACGGTGAGCGTCACCCGGGGCCGCGCCCCGGTGTCGTCGATACGGGCCCGGCTGCCGGACACCTCCGCGAGCCGGTCGGCATCGGCCTCCACGGCACGGGCCAGCGCCCGGGTACGGAGCCGGACGCCCGGTTTCGGCAGAACCAGGTGCCGTGGCCGCCGGGTCCGGGTCTGTCCGAGGAACCACCAGGCGAGCGCCAGGAACAGCACCGCCGACGCGGCGAACACGACGGGCACCCACCAGCCGTATCCCTGTGCCCGCGACAGCGCGTCACGGTCCACCAGCCGTGCGCCCGCGTCGGGCGCGGGCCACCAGCCGGGCAGCCCGAATCCCACGTCACCCCGCTCGACCAGGGATGTCACGGCGACCCAGCCGCCGCCCACGGCCAACCCCGCGCCGAGCAGTCCGAGCAGCACCCGGTTCACCGCGCCACGCGACGGCCTCATCCGATCCACGCCCGAGCGTCCGGCTCCGGCACCACGCGCACCCGTACCCGAGGTGGTCGCACCAGGCCGCAACCGCGCAGTACCTCATCGACCGCCCGGTCGACGGCGTCGCGTACGGACGGCAGGTCGCCGAACGCGGCCGTGGCCCGCAGCCGTACCTTCCGGCGGCTCATCCGCAGCCGGACCGCCGACACACCGGGCACCGCGAGGACCGCGTCCCGCAGCAGCAGACCGAGGGCCGCGCGGTCCAGGGTCGCCGCGGTGCCGGGTCCGGGCACCGTCAGCGGCAGCCGGCGCCGGGCGCCCGGGGTGAGCGCCAGCGCGACCAGCCACAGGCCGAGGACCGCGATCGCCGCTCCCACACCCCACACCCAGGGATCGACCAGCCGCACCGCCGAGATCCGGTCAAGGGTGCCGACCCGCCAGGCGGCGGCGGAGCGGCCCGTACGGACGAACGCGAAGTCGGTGAGGAACGCCCCGCAGACCGCCGCCGCCGACAGCGCGACCAGCCCCGCGGACAGCCGCCGGTCCGACCAGGGCCGACGCGCCCGAGCGGACTCGTCGGCCGGGGGAGTGACCGGGGCGGCCGGGGCAGGGGTGACCGGTTCCGGCGCGGCGAGCCGGGTGATCGTGACCCGGGTGCCGGGCACGTCCAGACCCGTCAACTCCGCCGTCCGGTCCGTGACATGACGCCGGACCCGGTCGCCCGCGCCCGGCAGATCGGCCGCATATCCCAGCCCCACGTCCAGATCGAGGCGCGCCGAACGGCCCCGCCGGGTCACCTCGGCCCGGGGCCTGTCGCCGACCGGCACATCGGCCTCGGTCGCGGCCCGTTCGGCGATGCGGCGCACCGCCCGGTCCCCGACCGTCGTGGCACCGCGGTCCGCCGCCGCGCCCATCAGCGCCGCCCGCCGCGCGAGGCGAGGAAGTCACGCGGGTCCACGTCACGGTCCAGCAAATGGCCCACCGCGAAGCCGACCGCGCCCAGGGCGGCCACCAGCAGGAACGCGCCGAAGCCGCCGAACCAGCCGGCGAACGCCAGGGCCATCCCCACCAGGAGACCCAGCACTGCTCTGTTCATCGTCGACCTCTTGTCATCGTCAACTTCTCGGAGGGGGATTACGCGCTCTCGGACTGCGATGACGCGCTCTCGAAGCGGGGCTCAAGCGACCCGGGATTCGGACGGTGACTCGTCCTCCTCACCGGGCAGGTGAACGTCGTTGAAGGCGATGTTGACCTCGACGACCTCCAGGCCCGTGATCCGCTCGACGGAGTCGATGACGTTCTCACGCACGTCCCGCGCGACCTCCTTGAGAGGCACGCCGTACTCCACGACGACGTCGATGTCGATCGCCGCCTGGCGCTCGCCGACCTCGACCTTGACGCCCCGGCCGACACCGGCCCCGCCGCCCGGCACCCGCTCGCGGACCGCGCCGAAGGTGCGGGAGATGCTGCCGCCCATGTCGTGCACGCCGGGAATCTCCCGTGCGGCCATGCCGGCCACCTTCACGACGACGATGTCCGCGATCGACGTCCTGCCGCGCGTGGCGGCCGGCTCCTCGTGTCCGCTCTTTCCGCCACGGAGCGTGGTCGAGTGCTCCGCGCGCGCGGCGTTCCTCCCGCTCGCGCCGGGTGCCTTGGCGTTGGAAACTTCGTGAGTGGTCATACCGGTCACTCCTCGGTCTTCCTGGGGTTGTCCGTGTGCTTGGACACGGGTGGCGGCGCATGTGTCACGCGGATCGGGGAGAGATCTTCCGTGACGACGCGCGCCGCCCGGTGTCCTATGCGGACGGAGGGGCGCGCACACGGCCGCGTACCGCGCCCAGCACGGAGGAGCGAGCGATTGCCCGGGAACGGCACCGACGGCACCGAACCGTCCAGACACGCGTTCGACGCGCCCCGCGCGGCCGAGCCGGACGACAGTGTCCTGGCCGTCCGCGCGCGGGAGGGCGACGAGGACGCGTTCGAGGCCCTGGTGCGCCGGCACGGCTCGCTGCTGCTGAATCTGGCGACCCGGGTGCTCGGTGACCGCGTGGAGGCCGAGGACGCCGTGCAGGACGCCTTCGTCAGCGCCTGGCGCCGGCTGCCCGAGTACCGGGGCGATGCCGCGTTCCGCACCTGGATGTACCGGATCGTCACCAACCGCTGTCTCAATGTGCTGCGCGCCCGCCGCCCCGCCGCCCGGCTCGACGCCGTCCCCGAACCGGCCGCGCCCGAGTACGAGGGCTCACCGGCGCGTGTCGCCGAGTCGCACGAGGCGATGCGGGACCTGGCCGTCGCACTCGGCGACCTCTCACCGGAACAGCGGGCCTGCTGGGTGCTGCGCGAGCTGCACAGCCAGTCGTACGAGGAGATCGCGGAAGCGGTCGGGATCAGTCAGCAGGCCGTCCGCGGCCGGATCTTCCGGGCCAGGCGCCGACTGACGGAGGCGATGGGAGCATGGCGTTGAACGCGAACCCGGGGCCGCCCGACGGTGTGCCCGACGACGAGATCCTGGCCTGCGGACGGTCCCTGGAGTCGATCTGGGCGGTCCACGAGACGCCCGAGGCCGACCGGGACCCGCATCTGCGGGACTGCCCCTACTGCTCCGCCGCGCTCCGGGAACTGACCGAGCTCGACCTCCTGGTCGCGCACGCGCGTACCGCCGACGAAACAGCGGCCGGCGACGGCGAGGGACCGGACACCGACCGGTTCACGGCCCGCGTCATGGACATCGTCCGGCTCGAACTGCGGCCGGGCCGCACGCTGCCGCTCGGTGACCACGAGGAGGACCTCTGGATCGTCGAGGCCGCGGCGGCGAAGACGTTCCGCGCGGCGGCCGACGCGCTGCCCGGGGTCCGGGCGGGCAGTTGCCAGGTCCTTCCGGCGACACCGGGCGCCGACCGGGCACGCGGCCCGGTGCGGGTGCGCCTGGAGGTGCTGGCGTCCCTGCGCTGGAACCTTCAGGAGGTCGCCGACGCTGTACGGGACCGGGTCACCGACGCGGCGCACCGGAGGCTCGGCATGGAGGTGCGGAGCGTGGACGTGACGGTGGTCGACCTTCTGGACGACGACGACGACGCCCGCCGATGACGACAACGACAACGACGGCGCCGGATACGACGGATGGGGCGACGACGCGTACGTCCGCGACGACGACCAAGGGGGCGGACGATGAACGCGGGGACCAGACGTCACACGGTCGAGGAGGCCGTGGCCGACGCCGCACGCGAGGTGCCCGGCGTGGCCTATCTGCGGCCGGGGCTGAGCGGTCTCCTCGGCGGTACGACGGCCCGGATCGCACGGGCCACGGGCCGCCCCGAACCGGTCGCCGGGGTCCGTGCCACGCCCACGGAGGACCGGACCGGCTGGCACGTCGACGTCAAGCTGACGACCCTGCCGGGGCATCGCGTGGTCGACGTGACCCGTGCCGTACGGGACGCGGCAGGGGCGGCGGCGCGGGACGCCCTGTCCGGTGATGACGGGCGGGTGACGGTCACGGTACGGGTGACGGTGACGGGGTCGCTCTGACCGGTGGCACTCGCGGGAGACGGTTCAGTTCAGCGAGAGCACCGCTCGTACCGTCTTGCCGCCGTGGCCGTCGCCGACCACGCTCCACCGGCGGGACAGCGCGTGCACCAGGGCGATGCCCCGGCCGGACTCGGCGGTCGCCGACGGCGGGTTCAGTACCGGCCGGTCCGGGCTGTCGTCGCGCACCTCCACCGTGAACTCGTCGGCGTCGACGCGCAGGCTCAGCCGGCAGTGACTGCTGCCGACCCGGGTCGCGTTGGCCACCAGCTCCGACACCACGAGCTGGGCGTCCCGCACCCGCTCGGACACGTCGGCCGCGTCCGGCGCGCCGGACGGGCCCTCGCCGAGGAACGCCTTGGTGAGCCGCCGGGCCCGGCCCGCCGAAGCGGAGCCGTGCGGAAGGACTAACTCGACGCGTGACGTGCGCCGGCCGCCGCGCGGATGCGCGCGCATGATCACCACTCCTCTCGTCCGGGACGTCGGAAACCCTTACGCCGGGCCCTGCCGGGTACCCCGCCCATCCCGTAACAGGCCCCATGCCCGCTGTGCCTGATCGCCAAGCAGACCGCTGGTCACAAGCCGGTCAACACGTGTCGCCACGTGACCGAATCAGGCTGCTTTCCCGCACGGGCGGTGCGCGGGCTCCGTGTGCTGGTCCACACTGTCCCCGTGGTGGCGAGCACTCCGCAGGAGTCGACGAGCTTCGTCGGACGTACGTCCGAACTGACCCGACTGGCAGCCGCGTTCGGCACACACCGGATGGTGACGCTGACCGGGACGGGCGGTGTCGGCAAGACCCGTCTCGCGCGGCACGCCATCGCGACGGGTGTCTTCCCGCACGCCGACTCCGTCGCTTGGGTCGATCTGTCGCCGCTCCAGGACGACCGGTTGCTCGCGGCAACGGTGTCCGACGCGACGGGTCTCGCCGACCACACGCCCCGGATGCCCGCCGACGCGCTGTGCGCCTGGCTCGCCGACAAGAAGCTCCTGCTGGTCCTCGACTCGTGCGAGCACCTGGTCGACGCCTGCCGTGATCTCGCCGGTGACCTGCTGACGGTCTGCCCGGGGCTGACGGTCCTCGCGACCAGTCGGCAGCCGGTGGGCGTACCGGGGGAGCTGCGGTTCGACGTCGAGCCGCTGCCGTGCGACGACGACGCGTTCACCCTGTTCATGGACCGTGCCGCCACCGCGGTGCCGGGGGTGTCCTTCGCGGACCCGGAGAGCGCGCGGGCCGCCGCGAGCATCTGCCGGCGCCTCGACGGCATTCCCCTCGCCATCGAACTGGCCGGTGCGCAACTCCGCGAGGGCACCCTCGAAGACGTCGCCGAGCGGCTGCGCACCGGTGGCTTCGGCCTCGCGGGTCTCACCACCGCAGAACCGATCCGGCCGCTGCGCCACCAGACCCTCCGTACCGCCATCGGCTGGAGCCACGAACTGTGCGCCCCGCTCGAACGGCTGCTGTGGGCCCGCCTGTCGGTGCTGCGCGGCACCTTCGACGAGGCGTCCGCGCGGGCGGTCTGCGCGGGCGGCCCGTTACCGGACGAGGCGGTGGCACCCGCACTGGACGGCCTCGCCGCCAAATCGGTGCTCTCCCGGTCCGGCAACGCCTTCCGCATGCTCGACACGGTCCGTGAGTACGGGCACATGTGGCTGACCGAACTGGGTGAGGAGATGGCCGCCGCCGAACGGCACGCGCGCGCGTTCCGGAATCTGGTCAAGGGCGCCGACGACGGCTGGCTCGGACCCGCCCAGGCCGACGGGTACCGCAGTCTCGCCGCCGCCCACCCCGATGTGTGCGCCGCGCTGGACCACCTCATCGCGACGGATCCGCAGAGCGCCGCCGACATGGCGGCCCGGGTCGGATTCTTCTGGGCCTGCACCGGTCACCTGCACGAGGCCCGCGGCTACCTGGAGCGGGTGCTCGCCGGCTACACCACGTCCGGCGCCATCCGCACCCGGACCCTGTGGGCGCTCGGCGTCACCGTCCTGCTCCAGGGCGAGCACGAGGCGGCGGCGGCCCTGGGGGAGCGGTGCGCCAGGGAAGCGGAACGGGACGGTGATCTGGAGGGGGTCCGCTCGGCCGCGTATCTCGGGGGCATCACCCACCTCCTGGAGGGGCGCCCGCTCGCCGCGGGCGCCGTCGCCGACCAGATGCTCGCCGCCGCCCCCGCCGACCCCTTCGCCTCACCGTCACTTCTGCGCTGCCATCTGGTACGGGTCTTCGCGCTGACCGGCGCCGGACAGCTCGACCTGGCGGCGGCCGAGGCGGACGCGCTGCGGCAGGGCTGTGTCGACCGCGACGAGTACTGGACCCGCTCGTACACGGACTACCAGCTCTCGCTGATCGCCCTGTTCCAGGACCGGCCGCTGCATGCCGCGGCGCACGCCAGGTCCATGCTCGACGGCAAGCGCCGGATCGGCGACAGCTTCGGTATCGCGCTCGGCCTGGACCTGCTGGCCGCCGCGGTCGCCGCCGGGGGGGACGGCGAGGCCGCGGCCCTCGTCTCGGGCACGGGCCTCGCCTACTGGCGAGCCGTCGGCCACGCCCAGCGCGGCACACCGGAACTCGTCCCGATCCGCGCGGAGTGCGAGCGCACGGCCCGCGCGGCGGTGGGCGACGCGGCCTATGAGCGGGCGTTCCGGCAGGGCGTCGAGGAGGACGCGGAACTGGTCCTGGCCCGCGCCATGAAGGACTGACCGGCCCCGGACCGCGCGCCCAGGGGACCGGGACCGGGATGGTCAGGCTCCCGGTGTCTCCGATGTCTCCGGTGCCGCGCTGCCCGGCGCCGGCGGTGCGTAGAAGTCCGTCGTCGCCCGTACGGCCGTCGCGACCGTCTCCGGTGCGGCCCCGGACGCCTCGTACGCGACGCCCCATTCCTCGCTGCTGCGGCCCATGTACTCGCGGGCCTCGTCCGACACCTGCCATGCCTCGGGGTCCTTCACGGACTCGCCGGTGAGCAGATACATGCCGAGGCCGAGGAGTGCCAGGTCCCAGCCGACGCCGACCGCGCCGGGGCCGAAGGTGTCCCAGAACTCGGGCGGCGTCACGGCCACATGCTCCAGTTCGAAGACGGTGCGCTCGTCGCCCTCGGGCGTCAGCCGCACCTCGACCTCGCTGAAGCCGGGGTTCTCGCCGAACAGCCAGCTCACCCGGAGCAGCCGTGGCCGTTCGCAGTGCAGCACCTCGCCGCCGGCGTTGCCCTCCAACTGGTAGTGGCCGCCCAGCTTCAGATCGCCGCTCACCGGCAGGAACCAGCGGGCGATCCGCTCGGGGTCCGTGCAGGCGTCCCAGACGTCGTCGGCGTTCGCGTCGTAGGTCCGCCGCAGCAGGACCGTACGGGCCTCTCCCTCGGGCACCGCGCGGGTGCCGACCTTGCGGTGGACGTCATTGATCCGGTCGACGATGTCGCTCATGTCGGTTCTTCCTTGTCGTTCTCGTCGTTCCTCGGGAGGGATGCGCGGCGCTCGCGCTTACCGCGCGCCAGTTCGGTGCCGAGTGCGTCGAGGCGCTGTTCCCAGAAGCCCCGGAACCGCTCCAGCCATTGGTCGACCTCCGCCAGGGGAGCGGCCTCGACGGCGTACAGCCGCCGGGTGCCCTCGGCCCGCACGGAGGTGAAACCGGACTCGCGCAGCACCCGCAGATGCTGCGACACGGCCGGCTGCGAGATCCCGAACTCGGCCCGGATCGTCTCGCTGACCGCGCCCGATGTCCGCTCGCCGTCGGCGAGCAGCTCCAATATCCGGCGTCGCACCGGATCCCCCAGTACATCGAATGCGTGCACGTCTCCGACTGTGCCAGCCACCACTTATATAAGTCAAGACTTAAGTTATGGGAGGTGTCGACTGAGCTGCCGGACCCCCGATGGGGTGCGGCCGATGGGGCCCGACGGTCAGTTCGATAAACAGGCCACTCGATGGGGTGAAAGACCGATAAGCCATAACTCGGATGGTTCTTTCGCGTTTCACCCGGTGCGGGCGAGTGCCCGCGACGATGTCTGGAAGGCAGGGAACCTATGAAACGGGTTACCCGAAATGGATTGATCGCCGTAGCCGTTGCCGGAGGTGCCGTGGTCGGTGCCGCACCGGCCCACGCCGACTCCGCCGCCGGCGGTGGCTCGGCGGGCTCTCCGGGTCTGATCTCCGGCAACACGATCCAGCTCCCGGTGCACATCCCGGTGAACGTGTGCGGGAACACGGTCGACGCGGCCGGTGTCCTCAACCCCGCGGCCGGCAACTCCTGCGCGAACCGTTCGCACGGGAGCGGGCAGGCCAAGGGCGGCAAGGGACATGGCGCACCTCAGGGCGGTCACGGCGGCCGTACCGAGGGGAGCGGCGGGGCGAACGGCGGCGGGGCCACCGCTCTCGGCGGAGGAAAGGACTCACCCGGGCTGCTGTCCGGCAACGCGCTGCAACTCCCCGTGGATCTCCCGGTGAACATCACCGGCAACTCGGTGAGTGTCGTCGGCATCGGCAACGCGGCCGTCGGCAACGAGTCGTCGAACACCTCCGGGCACAAGCCGCCCCGTGAGCGCCCGAAGCCCGAGCCGCGTCCGGTACGTCATGAGCCGCACCAGCCGGCGCCCCGGCACGTCCCGACGCTCGGCCCGACCACCGCGCTCGCGCACACCGGCGCCGACCCCCTGACCCTCGCGGTCCCGGCCGGTCTCGCCCTGCTCGCCGGAACGGTTCTCTACCGCCGCTTCCGCTGAGCGCTCCGCGGGAAGACCGGTGTGAAGGCTGCCGGCTGCCGGTGGCTGGTCGCGCAGTTCCCCGCGCCCCTTGCGGGGCGCTGTGCCGTACGGAACTTCCGGTCCCGCAGGGCCCCGTCGCATCCCCCGGATGTGGCGGGGCCCTGCGGCGTTGTGAGCGCTCTCCGGAGAGTTTTGACACGGCCTTGACAAATAGATGCGGCGTTGCCAGCATGCAAAAGACTTGAGCCGCTCACGCAAGATTTCAAGCATCACGTGCAAGTAGCAAGCATGAGCACGAGCACGAACAGAGTGCAAGCGCGGCCGGCGCGCGCCTCACCTGACACCCCCACGTACGTCAGGAAGGAAGCCTCATGTCCACACGCCCGCACATCGGGTGGAGACTGCTCACGGCGTGCGCCGTCCTGGTGGCCGCGGCCTTCGCCGCGCACCCGGCGTCCGCCGCCCCCGATGCCGCAGCTCCCGCCGCGATACCTCCCGGCGACTACCAGCAGGTCCAACTCGCCCTCGGCGCAGCTGAGTTGGGTGAGGCCATGTCCCTGGCCGTACTGCCCGACCGGTCCGTCCTGCACACCGCGCGCGACGGCACGGTCCGCCTCACCGACGCGGCGGGCAGCACCAAGACCGCCGGGAAGCTCGACGTCTACACACACGACGAGGAAGGGCTCCAAGGCGTGGCCGTCGACCCGGCCTTCGCCTCGAACCGGTATGTGTACCTGTACTACTCGCCCCGGCTGAGCACCCCGGCCGGTGACGCCCCGACCAGCGGATCGGCCGCCGACTTCGAGCCGTTCAAGGGGCATCTGAACCTCTCGCGATTCGTCCTGCGCAGTGACGGGACCCTCGATCCCGCGAGCGAGAAGGTCGTTCTTGAAGTGCCCAACGACCGTGGCCAGTGCTGCCATGTCGGCGGGGACATCGACTTCGACAGCGCGGGCAATCTGCTGCTGACGACCGGCGACGACACCAACCCGTTCGAGTCGCAGGGCTACTCGCCGCTCGACGAACGCGCCAACCGCAACCCGCAGTTCGACGCCCAGCGCACGTCCGGCAACACCAACGACCTGCGCGGCAAACTGCTGCGCATCAAGCCGACCGCCGCCGGCGGCTACACCGTCCCGGCCGGCAACCTGTTCGCGCCCGGCACCGCGAAGACCCGTCCCGAGATCTACGCGATGGGCTTCCGCAACCCGTTCCGGATGTCCGTCGACCGTGCGACCGACACCGTCTACCTCGGTGACTACGGGCCCGACGCGGGCAGCACGGCGGCCGACCGGGGCCCGAGCGGACAGGTCGAGTTCGACCGCATCACCTCGGCGGGCAACTACGGTTGGCCCTACTGCACCGGTACGAACACCTCCACCGAGACCTACAACGAGTACACGTTCCCCAGCGGTCCGTCCGGCGCCAAGTACGACTGCGCGGGCGGCCCCACCAACAACTCGCCGCACAACACCGGCCTGACGAAGCTCCCGCCGGCCAAGTCGAGTTGGATCCGCTACGCGGGCGACGCCGGGTCACCGCCGGAGTTCGGCAGCGGCTCCGAGTCCCCGATGGGCGGCCCGGTCTACCGCTACGACGCCGGGCTCAACTCGTCCGTCAAGTTCCCGCAGTCCCTGGACGGCCGCTTCTTCGCCGGTGAGTACGGCCGCAAGTGGATCAAGGCCATCGAGGTCAAGGGCGACGGCTCACCGGGCGTCATCGAGAGCTTCCCATGGACCGGCACCCAGGTCATGGACATGGCCTTCGGACCGGACGGCGCCCTCTACGTCCTGGACTACGGCACCGGCAGCGGCAACCAGGCCCTCTACCGGATCGAGTACCTCGCGGGCAGCAACCGCAACCCCGTGGCGAAGGCCGCCGCCGACCGTACATCGGGGGCGACACCGCTCACCGTCGCCTTCTCGTCGGCGGGCAGTTCCGACCCTGAGGGCGGCGCCCTGCGCTACTCCTGGAACTTCGGCGACGGCTCCACCTCGACCCAGGCGAACCCCTCGCACACCTACACCACGAGCGGCACCTTCCGGCCGACGCTCACCGTGACCGACCCGGAAGGGCTCACCGGTACCGCCAGCCTCGTCGTCACGGCGGGCAACACGGCGCCCACCGTCACCCTGCAACAGCCCCAGAACGGCGCGCTGTTCGCGTTCGGTGACACCGTCCGCTTCACCGTGCAGGTCAGCGACCCGGAGGACGGGACCGTCGACTGCGCCAAGGTCAAGGTGACCTACGCGCTCGGCCACGACAGCCACACCCACCAGATCACCTCCAAGAACGGCTGCACCGGCACCCTCACCATCCCCAGCGACGGTGAACACGACAGCGCGGCCAATCTGTACGGCGTGTTCGACGCCGAGTACACCGACAACGGCGGTCTGACCTCGCACAGCCTCCGTACGCTGCAACCGCGGCACCGGCAGGCCGAACACTTCGCCCGGCAGTCCGGTATCCAACTCGCGGGCCATGGAGCGGCCGAGGGCGGCAACACCGTCGGCTTCACCGACAACGGCGACTGGATCGCCTTCGAGCCCTACGCCCTCCAGAACGCCCGCTCGATGACCGCGCGGATCGCGTCCGGTGGCGCCGGCGGCACCCTGGAGGTCCGTACCGGCTCACCGACCGGCACCCTGCTCGGCACCCTCACCGTGCCCGTGACCGGCGGCTGGGAGAACTACCAGAACGTCACCGGCACCCTCACCGGAGCCCCCTCGGGGACGACCTCGCTGTACCTCGTCTTCAAGGGCCCATCGGGCCAGGGCAACCTCTTCGACCTCGACTCCTTCACGATCGGGTCCTGACATGAGCCGACTCCCCGTCCCACGCCGAATCTCCTTACGGCGCCGACCTTCCTTGTGGCGCCGCCCCTCCGTACTGCGCCGACTGACCACCGCCGTGGCCGCCGCCACGGCCCTGACCCTCGCCGCCCTGCTCGGCGCGCCCGGCGCGCAGGCACGCAGCGGCGAGGACCCGTTCCAGATCCTGGTCTTCTCGAAGACCGCGGGATTCCGCCACGACGCCATCCCGGCCGGCATCAAGGCCCTCACCGAACTGGGCGCGGCCAACAGCTTCACCGTCAAGGCGACCGAGGACGCCTCCGTCTTCTCGGCGGCCGGACTCGCCCCGTACAAGGCCGTCGTCTTCCTCTCCACCACCGGTGACGTCCTCAACACCACGCAGCAGAACGCCTTCCAGACCTGGATCGACTCCGGCGGCGGCTATCTCGGCGTGCACGCCGCCGCCGACACCGAGTACGACTGGCCGTACTACGGACAGCTCGCCGGCGCCTGGTTCAAGAGCCATCCCGCGATCCAGCGGGCCACCGTCGTCACCGAGGACCGCACCCATCCGGCGACGGCCCACCTCGGCCCGACCTGGACCCGCACCGACGAGTGGTACAACTACCGCACCAACCCCCGTCCCGGTGTGCACGTCCTCCAGAGCCTGGACGAATCCACCTACAGCGGTGGCGAGATGGGCGGCGACCACCCCATCACCTGGTGCCACCCGCAGGGCCAGGGGCGGGCCTTCTACACGGGCCTCGGCCACACCGCCGAGTCGTACACCGACGGTGCCTTCCGCTCGCTGCTGCTCGGCGCGGTCCGCTGGACGGCGGGCACGGTGACGGCCAACTGCGGCCCGACCACCACCCCCGCGGACACCTCGTCGAACGTGCACCTCTTCTACTACCCGTGGTACGGCACACCCCAGACCGCCGGTTCCTGGCGGCACTGGCAGCAGGGCGGGCACACCCCGCCCACCGACATCGGCGCCGACCTCTACCCGGCGCTCGGCCCCTACGACTCCGGTGACTACGGCGGAGCGGTCGCCCAGCACATGCGTTGGATCCGCCAGTCCGGCGCGGGCGTCCTCGTCTACAGCTGGTGGGGACAGGGCAGCTACGAGGACGGGCTCGCCCAGGGCGTACTCGACGCGGCGGCCCGCGAAGGGGTGAAGGTCGCCTGGCACATCGAGCCGTACGCCGGCCGCACCGCCGCGTCGGTCGCCGCCGACATCGCCTATCTCGACCGGCGCTACGGCACCCATCCCGCCTACTACCGTTCGGCCGAGCACGGCGGCAAACCGGCGTTCTACGTCTTCGAGAGTCTGCGCATCACGGACTGGTCGGCGCTCGACGCGGTCACGGGCGACCACATCGTCCTCGCCCAGACCACCGACACCTCCAAGATCGCCCACTTCTCGGGGATGTACACCTACGACGGCATCGCGGGTGCCACCGCACCCGGCTGGAAACAGGCCGGGGACTACGCCCGCGCGAACGGCCTCATCTGGGCGCCGTCGGTGGCCCCCGGCTACATCGACGACCGGGCGGTCCCCGGCAACACGACCCCGACCCTGGGCCGTGCGGACGGCGCCACCTACGACAAGGAGTGGTCCAACGCCCTCGACCCGGCCATCGGCGGCTCACCGACCTGGGTGTCCGTCACCTCGTTCAACGAGTGGCACGAGGGCAGTTCCATAGAACCGGCGGACGACACCCCACCGACCGGCCACGCCTACCAGACGTACAACGGCGCCTACGGCCGCACCGGCCCGGCGGCGGAAACCGCGTACCTCGACCGGACGGCGTACTGGACAGCGCGTTTCGAGCAGTCGCGGCTGAAGTGAACTGAAACCGGCGGCCGGTGTCACGCGAAAGCGGACACCGGCCGCCGGGCGGGCTTTTCAACCCGTCCGGCGTTTGAGGACAAGCCCGAAGGGCGATGGCTGGGGTCCGGGGCGAAGCCCCGCGGCGGTTCCCGACCCACCACGGAACGCCCACCGCATTCTCGGCTCGACCACCCCCCGAAAAACCTTCCGCACCGGCGACATACAGAGCAGCGTGATCATCGCGACCGCCGCGGCCGTGACGGCGACCTCGCCGAGCGGGGTGTGCAGCCACGGATGCTCGTACCAGCCCCAGAAGCGCGACGACTTGATCACGAAGCCGTGCAGCAGATACGCGTAGAGCGTGCCGGCGCCCAGGGATGTGCACCACATCCGCCGCCCCGGCACCCAGGCCAGGAAGCACGCCGAGAGCAGCAGGGCCAGCGCGAACAGGGCGGGCGTGGTGACCAGACCCGCCCAGCGCGATACCCCGAGCCCATCGACGCTGCCCCGGCGGTACAGCCACCCCGCGTCGAACCCCGGCGCCACCGCGTACGCCGTCACCAGAGCGGCCCCGATCACCGGCAGCGCCGCCCACCGCACCGGCCAGGTACGCAGCCGGGCGAAGTGCGCGGGCCGCAGGGTGAGTCCGGCGACGAAGAACGGCAGGAATCCCAGGACGCGTTGGAGCGCGAGATCACCGCCCAGATCGGGGGAGACCGAGGCGAGTACCGCGAGCGCCAGCGCGACCGGCAGCGGATGGCGCAGCGCCAGCCACAGCGGGGTGCTGATCCGCCAGATGAACAGCGCCACCAGGAACCACATCAGATACCAGGGGTCCAGCAGGCTGAAGGGATACCCCGGATCGTGCCGCGCGACGCGGTAGAAGAGCGTGTACGCGACCTCGAAGACGAGGTAGGGCACGACGACCCCGGTGACCAGCCGCCGCAGCCGCCCCGGCGCCATGTCGAAACTCCGGGAGAAATAGCCGGAGATGAGCGCGAAGGCCGGCATGTGGAAGGCGTACACGAAGAGATACAGCGCGGTCACCGTGCGGCTGCCGTAGGTCAGCGGCTCCCAGGCGTGGCCGCAGGCCACCAGCACGACGGTGAGGTACTTGGCGTTGTCGAAATAGGGGTCGCGTCCGGCGCCTTGGGCGGCGCGTGACTGTCGCATGGGGGTCCTGTGCCGGTCGACTGCGGTGTGTCTGCCCGCCTGCCCGGCACGGCGGATCCCATGACACCGGAACGCGCCATCGCACCGTCGCCGGGGCACGGCGAAGCCCACCGTCCACCCTGACGTGCGGACCGCTCCCGCCGCCGGATGCCACGCGGGCGGGCCGGGTGATGGTGCGATCCTTCCTGTATGGGGTCAAGCTGGGATATGGATCACATAACCGTGCGGGACGGGCCGAGGGAGAAGGAATCATGCGGGTGGGCGTACTCACCGGCGGTGGAGACTGCCCGGGACTCAACGCGGTGATCCGCAGCGTCGTACGTAAGGGCGTGCAGGAGTACGGCTGGTCGTTCGTCGGCCTGGTGGACGGGTGGAACGGCGCCGTCCATGACGTGACCGTGCCCCTGGACGTCGCCGCGGTGCGTGGCATCCTGCCGCTCGGCGGCACCATCCTCGGGTCGTCGCGCACCAACCCGCTGAAGTCCGCCGACGGCATCGACCGCATCAAGGAGACCGTCGGCGCCCATGAGCTGGACGCCCTGGTGGTCATCGGCGGTGAGGACACCCTCGGTGTGGCGAGCAAGCTCACCGACGCGGGCGTCCGCCTCGTCGGGGTACCCAAGACCATCGACAACGACGTCGCCGGCACCGACTACACCTTCGGTTTCGACACCGCCGTGAACATCGCGACCGAGGCCATCGACCGCCTGCACACCACGGCCGAGTCGCACAAGCGGACCCTCGTCGTGGAGGTCATGGGACGGCACTCCGGATGGATCGCGCTGCACGCGGGCGTGGCCGGGGGCGCGAACGCCATCCTCATCCCCGAGCTGGAGTTCGACCTCGACGAGGTGTGCGGCTGGGTCGAGAAGCGGTTCGAGATCAACTACGCGCCGATCATCGTGGTGGCCGAAGGCGCGGTCCCCAAGGCCGGTCAGATGGTCCTCAAGGACGACGCGCGTGACGAGTTCGGGCATGTCCGGCTCTCCGGCATCGCCGACTGGCTGGCCCACCGGATCGAGGACATCACCCGCAAGGAGGCCCGTACGACGGTACTCGGCCATGTCCAGCGCGGCGGCACCCCGACCGCCTACGACCGGTGGCTCGCCACCCGGTTCGGACTGCACGCCGTGGACGCGGTGCGGGACGGCGCGTTCGGCACGATGGTCGCCCTGCGCGGCACCGACATCGTCCGCGTCCCGCTGGCGGACGCCGTCCAGGGCATCAAGCGGGTGCCGACCGAGCTGTACTCGGAATTCGGCATCTTCTTCGGCACCTGACCCGCTGCGCGCGGGTGGCTCCTGAGGAGGCTCGTCATGGCGCGCACACTGAAATGGAACGTCTCCCTCTCGCTCGTCGAGGAGGACGGTACGACGAAGGCACGGATGGTCCTGGACACCGGGACCGCACAGCTCACCGGAACGGGAACCGCCCGGTGCAACCCCGAGGACCTCGACATCCCGGCGATCGGTGACGAACTCGCCGCGAGCCGCGCCATGCAGCAAGTGGCACGACAACTCCTCGGTGCCGCCGAGAAGGACCTGGCGGCGCTCGGCTAGGCGGTGCCCTTCCGGTCGGTCAGGCGGTGCCCTTGCGGTCGTCGCCCTGGCCGGGGAGTTCCCTGCCCCCGGGCTCCAGCGGAGGGCAGGTCGCCGCCATGTTCGAGCGGCACAGGGGTTTCGGGGCCTTCGCCAGGCGGGGGCCCACCGCCGCAGGGCGGATGAGGAGTGCCGCCGTCACGGAGGCCAGTGCGAACAGCGCGGAGCAGCCGATCACGGCGCGGTGGAACGACGCGTTGACGGCGCTCGGTACGGTGTACGCGGTCCCGGACAGGCCGACCGCCAGGGGCAGCGCGGCGACCACCAGGAACTGGCCGATCCGTGCCGCTGTGTTGTTGACGCCGCTCGCCAGGCCCGCGTGCACCGGCGCGACCGACGCCAGGACCGTCGCCGTCAGCGGCGCCACGAACAGGCTCATGCCCAGACCCAGCACGACCACGGCGGGCAGCACGTCCGGGACATAGCCCGAGCCGGGGTGCACCCGCAGCATCAGCAGCGTCCCGACCCCGGCGATCAGCGGCCCCGCCACCAGCGGCAGCGTCGGGCCAACGCGGCGGGCGAGGTCCCCGGCCCGCGCGGACAGCAGCAGCATCAGCACGGTGATCGGCAGCGTCGCCGTCCCCGCCTGGAGCGCGTCGTACCCGAGGGCCGTCTGGAGTTGCACCGGGAGCAGGAACAGCACGCCGCCGATGCCCGCGTACAGGCACAGCGTCATCGCGTTCGTGGCGCTGAACAGGCGTGAGTGGAACAGCGACAGCGGCAGCATCGGGTCGGTCCTGCGGCGTTCCACCATCAGGAACGCGATCCCGGCCAGCACGCCGCACACCGCGGGCACCGCGACCGCGGCGGGCGAGGTGTGGCCGGACGCGCCGATCAGGGCATAGCTCACCCCGGCCAGGAAGAGCGCGCCCAGGCACGCGCCCAGCACGTCGAAGGGCTTGCCCGCGGCCTCGGTGTCACGGCTCTCCGGCACATGCCGCAGCGCGATCAGGATCACCACGGCGGCGATCGGCACATTGATCAGGAAGATCCACCGCCAGCCGGGCCCGTCGATCAGCCAGCCCCCCAGGAACGGCCCCAGCGCCCCGGCCACACCCGTGAGGCCCGACCAGGCGCCCACCGCCCGGGACTGGTCGTCGGGGTGGAAGGTGGAGCGCACCAGCGCGAGCGAGCCCGGTGTGAGCAGGGCGCCGCCCACTCCCTGGAGGGCGCGGGCGGCGATCAGGGTGGCGTCGTTCGGCGCGATCCCGCACAGCGCCGACGCCACCGCGAACCACGCGACCCCGAGCACCAGGGTCCGCTTGCGGCCCAGCCGGTCACCGAGCGCGCCGCCCAGCAGGAGCAGCGCCGACAGGGTCAGCATGTAGGCGTTGACCACCCACTGGAGCGCCGACAGGGACGCGTGCAGATCGCGGCCCATCCGCGGCAGCGCGACATTGACGACCGTGCCGTCCAGCATCGCTATGCCGGAGGCGAGCACCACACACCCCAGGACCCAGCGTCCGCGCGCCGACGACAGACGCACCCCCGCGTCCGCGCCGGACCCCTGACCCTCGCCCCCCTTTTCGGGTCGGCCGTCGCTCACGTCAGTCGCTCACTCGGCTCCGCTTCGAGTACAGCAGGTCCTGGTACTCCGGATGCCGCGCGATCCACGCCGTGTAGAACGGACACACCGCGAGGACCTGCGTCCCGGCCGCCCGCGCCGCGTCCAGCGATGTCCGCACCAGCGCGCCACCGACTCCCTGGCCCTCGAACGCGGGATCCACCTCGGTGTGTACGAAGGCGATCAGCTCCGCCGTCCGGATGTACTGCGCGAACCCCGCCAAGGTGTCGCCGAACCGGGCCTCGTAACGGTTCGCGTCCGGTGCGTCGATGACCTCGGGCGGCGCGCTCATACGGCGGTTCCTTCCTTCCGGCACAAGGGGGTTGCATTCCCCCGGTTGACTGACACCAGAGTGGCCCGCGGGACGGTGGAACGCGAGCCCACCGCACAAGGTACGCCCGATCGGTCAGTTGCCGCAGAGGGCGTCGGCCGGCGTCCGGTCCGCGTTCGCCCGGGGGCATCGAGGAGGGTGTTCACGTCGCGTCGTGGAACACCAGCCCCAGCGTGTGCCGGAGACCCGAGCGCACGGTGCTCACCCCGTGCCGCATCGGCCCCGCCGACCAACCGCGCGCCGAACGTACCGGCCGGTCCCGGGTGGTGAACACCAGACCGTGCCCCTGACGCAGCGTCATGGCATGGCCCCGGGTCTGTGCGCGGGCGCGCTGCTCGGTCATCAGGAACTCGCCGCCGGTGTAGTCCTCGCCGGGCACATCGAGCCCGATGACGACCTGGAGCGGGAAGACGAGGTCCCCGTACAGGTCCCGGTGCAGGGCGTTCCAGTCGCCGGGCCCGTACCGCAGGAGGATCGGTGTCGGCCTGGTCTGCCCCGCCTCGTGGCACCGGGCGAGCCACGCGTCGAGGGTGTCCGGCCAGGGCGCGGGGCGGCCCAGGCGCGCCGCCCAGTCCCGGGCGATCGGTAGCAGCAGCGGGTACAGCGCGGTCCGCAGCGTGCTCACGGCCTCGGGCAGCGGATGGTCGAAGTACCGGTACTGCCCGGAGCCGAACCGGTACCGCGCCATGTCGATCGTGGAGCGGAACCGCGTCACGTCGTCGTAGAGACCCGCGATCTCCCGGCATACGGCGGGCGACAGCAGCCGGGGCGTGAACGCGCTGCCCTCGCCGTCGAGCCCGGCGGCGAGGGCGGCCGGGTCGACGGCGGCGACCCGGTCCCGCGCGGATACGGACGTGATCTCGGAGGTCGGCGGGGTGGTGTCGGGCGGGGTGGTGCGGACAGTCATCGGATGCTCCCTGGGGATGGTTCTCCGTCCATCGTGCGCGGGCCCGGGAGCCGTCCGCTGGCGGGAATCGGACCTCGCCCTGGGGAGCGCGCGGGGGCGTGCGGATGTGACCCGAATCACCTGGGCTACGGGTATTCCGGCTGCTCGGAGGGGTCGGCGTGGTCGTCGGCCGAGGCTAAAGTCGACATATGTACGAGTCGCCCGACGAGTCCGTGGGCCGCCCGCTGGCCCGGGTGGTCGACCGGTTCATGCCCCGCCTCTCGGAATTCGCCTTCGAGCCCGGCCTGGTGGCGGCCGTCGACCAGCACGCGGCGGCGGTGCGTGACGCGCTCGTCCCCGCCCAGCGCCGCGCAGAGCGGGACCCCGGCCGGATCCCGTCACCGCGCCGCGAGGACCTGGAGGACTACGCCATCGGTTTCACCGACGTCCTCGCCGAGAACGCGTGGGACGAACCCGTCGGCTACGACTTCGCCGCCCTGCGCCTCACGGCCATCTGCTGGCTCGTACGGGAACACGATCTGCTGGGTCCCTGAGCCGCCCGGACGGCACGGTCGGGCGGGAACCCCGGACTGTCGGCCGGAGGCTCGCGGACCGGCCGTCAGTCTTCCCCCCTAATCCTCCCCCTACTCCTCCCTCCCGGCCTGCCGCCGCCTGCGCCGCGCGCGCAGGACGAGCAGCCCGGTCAGGACGAACGCCGACCCGGCGGCGCCGGCCAGCGCGACCGGTGACGCGGACAGCACCGAGTCCTCGTCCGACTGCCCCACCGCGACGGCCATCGGTTCCGGTGGCGCGGCCGGACGTGGCTCGGCGGGTGGCGGAACCAGTGACCCGATCGGCCGTACATGACCCACCGCGGCGAAGCCCCAGTTCAGCAGCGAACGGGCCTCCTCGTACACCGCGTGCCCGTCCCCGTCCTGCGGGTTCATCACGGATACGAGGATGGTCCGCCCGTCGCGCTCGGCCGCCGCGATGAGCGTGTTGCCGGCGTTGGTGGTGTAACCGTTCTTCACCCCGATGAGACCGCGGTACGGGACGACGCCATCCTCACCGGTGAGGAGCCGGTTCGTGTTCTGGATGGGGTACGTGTAGCCGTCGCCCGGGAAGTCCGCCAGTTCCGTGGCGCAGTAACGGGCGAACTCCGGGTCGGTCAGCCCGGCCCGCCCGAACACCGCCAGGTCGTAGGCCGACGACACCTGCTCGTCCGCGTCGTACCCGTCCGGTGAGACCACATGGGTGTCGCGGGCGCCCAGCGACACCGCCTTGGCCTGCATCTGACGGACCGTGTCTTCCACCCCGCCGTTCATCGCGGCGAGTACGCGCACGGCGTCGTTGCCCGAGCTGAGGAACACCCCGCGCCACAGGTCCGCCACGCGGTAGGTGTGTCCGGCCGACACACCCACCATGCTGCTTCCGTCGCCGACTCCGGACAGCTCGTCCTCGCTCACGGTGTGCCGACTGGTGGCGCGCAGATGCGGCAGGGTCGTGACGGCGAAGAGGGTCTTGAGAGTGCTCGCGGGCGGCAGTTTCCGGTGCGCGTCGCGCGCCGCGAGCACCTCACCCGAACCGGCGTCCGCGACGACCCAGGACAGCGCCGACACGTCCGACGGCGGAGCCGGAGTACCCGGCGAACCGGGATTGCTCCGGACCCCCGGCTCTTCGAGTGCCGTCCCGGCGGGCGCGGGCCGGGGCCTGGGCGGCTCGGGCTCCGTGGGCCGGGCGACCGCGACGGGCCCGGACACCAACATCAGCGCACCGATCGCGAGGGCCACATTGCGGGCGGAGCCGGGGCGCGAAACATATCTGATGGCCATTCAATCACCGTAGAAACGGACCGCGCGACGCGCAGATCGGCTTGATCCGGGTGGGGGTATGGGGCCCTGGTCGGGGTGGGTTTCGGGTGCCGGAGGTTCGTTGCCGGCGCCCGGTCGCCCGGGGTGCGGGAGCGCCTTGGCCGGGGGTGCCTTGGCCGGGGGGTGCCGTAGACGCACGCTTATGTTCCTGAGCGAGGTGGCTATGGGGGCCGGGGGGTGGTCGGCGGTTGGGTAGGGGCATGACGAACTCAGTGAACGCACAGGACAGCACGACCCTGGTCATCGGCGGGACCGGGAAGACCGGGCGCCGTGTCGCCGAGCGGCTCACCGCGCGTGGGCTGCCGGTCCGTATCGGATCCCGATCGGGTGAGCCGCCCTTCGTGTGGGAGGACCCCGCCACCTGGGAACCGGCCCTCGAAGGTGTCGGCTCCGTCTACATCACGTACTACCCGGACCTCGCGTTCCCGGGCGCCGCCGAGGCCGTGGGGGCGTTCTCCCAGGTCGCCGTGGACCGGGGCGCCCGCCGGCTGGTGCTCCTGTCGGGGCGCGGTGAGGAAGGCGCCCGGATCAGCGAGGACAAGGTCAAGGAGTCCGGCGCCGACTGGACGGTGGTCCGGGCCAGTTGGTTCGACCAGAACTTCGACGAGGGCTTCTTCCTGGACTCGGTGCTCTCCGGCGAGATCGCCCTGCCGACCGGCGACGCGGTGGAGCCCTTCGTGGACGCCGACGACATCGCCGACGTGGTCGTCGCCGCCCTGGTCGAGGGCGGCCGGCACATCGGCAGGACCTATGAACTCTCCGGTCCCCGGCTGCTCAGCTTCTACGACGTGGCCGCCGAACTCTCCAAGGCCACCGGGCGCGAGATCACCTACGTACCCGCCACCGACGAAGCCTTCCGCGCCTATCTGACGGAGAACGGGCTGCCCGTCGACTTCGCCGACCTCTTCGACCTCCTGATCGACGGCCGCAACGCCCACCTGGTGCACGGAGTGCGCGAGGCGATCGGCCGGGAACCGCGCGACTTCTCCGCCTACGCGCAGGACGCGGCGGCGGCCGGAGCCTGGAAAGTGTGACGGATCGGAAGGGCGATCCATCGGAAGGACGACCCGTCGAAAGGGTGACCGGTCCGAAGGGTGACCCATCGGAAAAGTCACCCGCGCGGGGGACCCCGGCCGGGTGCGCGGTGGACGGCCCGTCGGCCATGATGCGGTCGTGCACCGCTCACTCGCCGCTGTCGGCGTCACCTGTCTGATGGTCGCGATCACCTGTACCGCGTGCGCGCGGGAGGACATCACCGACAACGCGGCGGCGGCCCCCGCGTCCACCCCGGCCGCCGGTGCGGAACAGGCCGTCGCCGCCGTCCCGTCGCCGGTCCGGCAAGGGGCGGGGTACCTGGGCGACAGCAGCGCCCTCGACCTGCCGGTGCCGGATCGGCCGCCGATGTCCCGGGCGCCCGACAGATCAGGGGCGCCGCAGTCGGCGGCGCAACTGACGGTCACCCCGGACGCCGTGGTCACCGACGCGCGCCCCGCATCCGGCGGCGGACGCCGACCGGCCGACGGAGAGCACTGGGACGCCGTCCGCGTCGACGTCACCAACACCGGCTGGGACACGTACGAGGGACCCATCGGTGACGCCTTCACGCTGCTCGACTCCGGCGGACGCGGTCACCGGCCGGTGCCCGGGGTGGCCGGGCTCACGGTCGGTGAGCCGCTCGACCCGCGCGGGCGGCTGCTCCTCGGCGAACGGGCCGACGGCTGGGTCACGTTCTCGCTGCCCGCCGACGCCACGGCGAGCGAACTCCGGTTCCGGCATCCGGGCGGGGCGCCGGACGACGATGCCCGCTGGCACCTCTAGACGGCCCGTCACGCCTTACGCGCTGTCGCCCTCGGGCAAGGGGAAACCGAGTGCCGCCGCGGCCTCCGTGGGCGTCGGCTGCGTCCAGCGTTCCGCCATCGCCCGCGCCGACGACAGCGAACGAAGCTCCGCCCGGTCCAGATACAGCGTGCCGTCGAGATGGTCGGTCTCGTGCTGGACGATCCGGGCCGGCCAGCCCGCGAACTCCTCGTCCACCGCCCGCCCGTGCTCGTCCAGCGCCCGCAGCCGCACCCGCGCGTACCGGGCCACGACCGCCTGCCACCCGGGCACACTCAGACAGCCCTCGAAGAACGCGGCACGCGCCGTACCCACCGGCTCGTACGCGGGATTGACCAGCACACGGAACGGCAGCGGCACCCGGCCGCGCGCATCGCCGATCTCCGGCGGCACCGGCGCCGGGTCCTCGACGACCGCGAGCCGCAGCGGCACACCGACCTGCGGGGCGGCGAGGCCGACGCCGGGCGCCGCGCGCATCGTGTCCCGCATCGCCGAGACGAACGCGGCGAGGCGTACGGGGTCCAACTGGCCGTCGAACGGCTGCGTGGGGCGGCGTAGGACCGGGTCGCCCGCGGCGACGATCGGCAGCGGCCCGGGAACGGCCAGCAACTCGTCGACGAGGGCGACGAGATCGCCTGGCGTGGCGGGATCGACGGTCGGGGCGGGTGTGGCGGGGTCGCGGCGTCCGGCGGGCGATGTCATGCCGTCAGGATGCCAAACGGGGCGCGGGGCGAGTGCCGATCCCTCTCGACAGTCGCCCCGCGCCCCGCTGTGTACGACGCGTCCTCAGTCGCTCAGCTCGATCTTTCCGTTGACCTTGCTGCCGCCCGCGGTCTCGGCCGTCACCTCGGCGACACCGGCGCCCTTGTCGGACGTGCCGCCCCGCGCCATGTTCTTCAGCAGCGCGGCGAGGTCGACTCCCGTGGTGGAGCTGAGGAGTTCGACGCCCTGGGCGACGTTGTCGGCGACCGTACGGGACAGCTGGCTCGCGCCGTCCGTGGAGATCACCGTCAGCTTGTCGACGGCGCTCAGCGGCTCCGACGCCTTGGCGACGACCTGCGGCAGCACCTCGACCAGCATCTGGAGCACCGCCGCGTCGCCGTACTGCGCGAACGCGTCCGCCTTCTTACGCATGGCCTCCGCCTCGGCGGCACCCTTCGCGCCGATCGCTGCGGCCTCGGCCTCACCCTCGATGCGGACGGCGTCGGCGAGCGCGGCGCGGTGCGCCTTCTCGCCCTCACCGGTGAGCCGGGACCGCTGCGCGTCCGCCTCGGCCTCCTTGACCTGCGCGATCCGCCGGGCCTCGGCCTCCTGCTCGGCCTGGTAGCGGGCCGCGTCGGCGGGCTTACGGATCTGGGTGTCCAGCTCGCGGTCGGTCAGCGCGGCCTGCCGCTCGGCGACCTTCTCCTGCTCGCTGAGGACCTGCTGGCGCCGTGCGGCCTCGGCGAGCGGGCCCGCCGCGTTCGCCGTCGCCGCGGCCTCGTCCGTCTGCGCCTTGATCTCGGCCTGCTTCAGGTACAGGGTCCGCTGCGCGACCGCGATCTCTTCCTCGGCCTTGAGCCGCGCCTGCTCGGCGGCGCGCCGGGCGACCGCCTCGGCGATATCGGCCTCCTGCTTGGCACGGGCGGCCTCGGGGCGGCCCAGGTCCTCCAGGTAGGAGCCCTCGGTGGTGATGTCCTGGATCTGGAAGGCGTCGAGGACGAGGCCCTGCCCGGACAGGCTGGCCTCCGCCTCCTCGGCGACCTGACCGGCGAACGCGGCCCGGTCCCGGATGATGTCCTCGACCGACATCCGGCCGACGATGGAGCGCAGGGCGCCCGAGAGGACCTCCTGCGTGAAGCCGACGATGCCGCCCTGCTGTGCGAGGAACCGCTGGGCCGCGGCGCGGATGGAGTCCTCGGTGCCGCCGACCTTGACGATCGCGACGCCTTCGAGGTTGGCCTTCACACCGCGCAGCGTGACCGCGCCGCGTACGGCGATCGGAATGTGCCGGCTGGACAGGTCGAGCGTGAACTTCTGCTGCACGAACGGCACGACGAACACGCCGCCGCCGACCACGACCTTCTGGCCGCTGTTGTCCGTGAACACCCGCCCGGTCTCCGGGTCGGTGGCCTTCTTGCCGCGCCGGCCGGTGACGATGAAGGCTTCGCTGGGCCCGGCGACCTTGTAGCGCGTGACGGTGATGAGAGCGAGCAGGACGACGAGTACGACGATTCCGATGACGGATATGGCGACTGGGCTCATGAGGAGATCCCCCCTGCCTTCCGGGCCTTCCGGGGACGGCAGATCGAAGCGGTACGTGTGGGTGTGCGTAGGTATGGGTGCGCTAGGTGTAGATGTGGTGATCTGAGCGGTGGTACGTGGGGGTGGGGGAGCGGGCGGTCAGTCGCCCTCGGTGTGCACGGGCCGGACCACGACCGAGGTGGGCGTGGGCGCCGCCTCGACCCAGACCTCGGCGCCGTAGGCGACGGCGACCGCGCTGCGGGCCGAGAACTTCATCGGCTGGCCCCCGAGGCGGACCATGACCTCGCCGTAGCCGTTGACCGGGATCGCGGTGACGACACTGCCCGCGGTGCCCACGAGGTCGTCGCCCCGGGGCGTGGTGGCGGTCTGGTCCCGCATCAGGGCCCTGCTGAAACGCCAGGTGAGCCACGCCGCGCCGGTGCCGGCCGCCGCGCCCGCGACGGTCGCCGGGCCCGCGCCGAGTGAGGTGACGCCGAGCACGATGGCTCCGCCGAAGCCGAGCATCGACACGAATCCGGCGATCACCGGCAGGGACAGGAGCCCGTCGAAGAATCCGTCGAGGACACCTACGCCGCCGAAGAGCCCTTCGAGGACACCGTCGAAGACGAGGGAGAGCGCGAGGACGGCGAGGCCCGCGATACCCAAACCGAGAAACCAGGTCATCGTTGACCCCCCTCCGCGTGCTCTCTTCCTTGGCCCTCGCAATGATCGCATGAACACGCCAGAAGACACATTGCCGGGATCCGGCAGTCTTTGCAGTTCTTTGATGCCGGGCACTCGGCGCTCGGCGCTCGGCCTGACCGGTCCCGGTCAGTGCGGTGGGGTGGCTCCTGTCATGGTGTCGGGGCGGTGGCCCAGGAGGTCGGCCAGGCCGCGGCGGGTGGCGGCGACCACCACGCGGTCCTCGGGGCGCAGTACGTATCCGGGGTGCAGTTCCCAGAGGAGTCGGGGTGGGGTCGCGGTGCCCCGGGCGTCGGGCGGCGGGGCCGGCGCGGGGATCGTGGGGGTCGCCCCGGCGGACCCGGTGTCCAGGGCCAGTACCCGCCACGCCCCGGGCCGGAACGCCTCCGCGACCGTACGGCCCGCCAACTGCGCGTGCCCGGCGACCTCGACGGCGGCGATGAGCAGTACCCGCCGCTCGACGGGGATCGCCCCCAGGATCTGCCGCCCCATCATCGCCCCGGCGAAGGCGGGCGCCGCGAGATAGGAGACGCTGCGGCTGCGCGTGGTCGCGCGCGGATGCGCCGTCCGCAGGGTCCGGTACACGGCGGTCGCGAAGTCGTCGTCGTACAGCCGCATCACCACCCGCAGCGTGGGGTCGACCGACCTGGCGTACAGCGCGGCCTCCAGATTCGTGGTGTCGACGCTGGTCAGCGCGAGCAGCGAGTGCGCCCGGTGCACCTTGGCCGCTTCGAGTACGCCCTCCTGCGTCACGTCACCGAGTACGACCGGAACCCGTAGCCGCCGCGCCAGCGCCAGCCCGCGCGCGTCCGGGTCGGACTCGACGCACACCACGGGGATGTCGAGTTCGCGCAGCCGGGCCAGTACCCGGGTACCGATCTTGCCGAGGCCCAGCAGGACGACATGCCCGGACAGCCCGCGCGGCGGCCTGCGGACCGCCGAACCGCTGCGGAAGGTGCCGAGCGCCTCAAGAACCGCCGCGAACAGCACCGGGAGCAGCAGCAACCCGACCAGACCGGAAAGGAGTTGAAGGATCTGACGGGCGGCGGGTTCGCCGGTGGCGGGCTCGTTGATGGAGAACAGGTCGAGCACGGTGAGATACACGGCGTGCAGCGGATAGTCGCGGTCGCTGGTGGTGAGCATCGCGGCGATCGCGAGCGCCAGCACCGCGGCGACCAGGCCGGCGAACGACCAGCGCAGCCGCCGCGACAGCAGATACCCGAGCGGCACGCTCCGCCCGCTCGGCAGGTTCGGTCCCGAGTACGACACGGTCTCCAGGACGACCCGCCCCCGCGCGGCCCCCGCCGCCACCGTCTCCTCGTCGGGCAGGAGTTGGGGCCCCGGCACGCCCCCGTCGGGTGCCGGTTCGGCGGACGGGTCCGACAGGAGCGCCAGGGTGCAGATCTCGGACCCGCCGGGAGCCGCGGGCCCCGGGCCCGTACGCTCGGCGGCCCGCAGGATCAGCCCCTCGGCCTCGACCACCTTGCTGGTGCCCGCGACGGCCGCCGCCGCGAGCGCCGGGGCGGCCGTGTCCGCGTCGGACAGGATCGTCGTCGAGGCGTCGAACGCTCGCGGATCCGTCCCGGGCGTCGCGAGCGCCGCCGCCTGGTCGAGCACGGCCTCCAGATACTGGCCGAGCCTGCGGTTGTAGAGCCGGATCACCAGCCGCAGCCGGGGGTTGAGCCGGCGCGCGGCAAGTGCCGTACGGATGTTGGTCTCGTCGTCGTCGTGCACCAGCGCGAGTGCCGCCGCCCGTTCGACGCCCGCGTCGGCGAGTACCTCGTCGGTGAGTTCGTCGGCCTCCAACAGCCGCTCGGACGCGGCCGGTTCGCCGATGCCCGCCGCCCGGTTCATCGCGGCGGACATCCGCCCGATGAGCGCCGACGCGCGGGCCCGGCCCACCACGGTCGGGCTCACGCTCCGGCCCGCGGGCGGCAGCACGAGCGTCACGTGTGAGCCGTACACGGACCGGAGTTCGGTGGCGAGGCGTCGCGCGAGGGCGTCGTCGCCGCAGACGACCATGTGTCCGGAGGGGGCGGCTGATGGTTGCGTGGGGAGAGCGGGCACGAGGAGTAAGACTGCCGTACGCCGTCCACGGTTTCACGTCCTTCGCGATCTTTCCGGATCCCGGTGGGTGGTGCGGGTCCGCGGTGCCGGAGCCGCGGGGCGCTCAGAGCCGTCGTACCGGTGTCACCTCGACGAACGGGATCAGGTCGCGGCCGACCCGGTAGAAGTCCTCCACCGTGCCGTCCGTCTCGATGCCGCACACATCCATCAGCCGCCGCGCGGTCCTCGGGTGCCGGGGCGCGTATCCGGCCATCGCGCGGCCCGACTCCTCCGGGCCCATGGCACGGGCGACCGCCGCGACACGGTGCCGTCCGACCTGGACGGTGACATCGGGTGTCACACGGACATTGCGGTACCACTGCGCGCCGGGGCCGAATGCGGACGCCAGGTGGTACGCGCCGGTCGCCCGGTCCCGTCCGGTGATCTCCAGGACCGCCTGACGGGGCTCGCCCGAGGTGCGGCCGGTGTGCGTCAGGAGGAGGAACCGGTGGCCGAGCAGGGCGCCCAAGTGCCAGCGGTAGAGCAGGATCGGGGCGCGGGCCACGCGTCGTCGCCAGCCCGTCGGTGACGGCGTCTCCCGGACCTTGCGCGCCATGGTGCCCCTTTCGCCGGCGGTCCGGATTTCCGGCCGACCGGCCTCGATTCGATAACGGCGCCGTGGCGGGAACCCGTCGGCACGGAGACCTTTGCATAGTCTCCCTTCGGGAAGGGGCCAAGGGGGTCAGGGGTGAGCAATCCAGGGCGAATACGGCGTGTCGGCGCGGGAGACGCCTCCGGTACCGGTCACGCGGTGCTCTCCGTGCTGCCGTTCGCCGTGATGGCCGTCGTGGCCGGAGTCGATCTGTCGCTCGGTCCCGGGGTCGGTCTGCTGCCCCTCGTCTCGCTCGGTCCCGCCTTCGGCGGACTGGTCGGCGGCTGGCGCCGTACGGCCCTGATCGGCTTCCTCGCCCTGCTCCTGTGCTACGGACTCGGCGTGTACAACGGCCTGTTCGAGAACCGGCGCGGTTTCACCGCCGTCGCGTCGGTCGCCGGGGTCACCGTGGCGGGCGTCGTGGCGGCGGTGACGCGGCAGCGCCGCGAGGCCGAACTGGCCAATGTCCGCTCGATAGCGGAGGTCGCCCAACGGGTCCTGCTCCGCCCGGTGCCGCGCAGCGCGGGCCATCTGCGGGCCGCCGTCTCGTACATGTCGGCGGTTGCCGAGGCCCGGATCGGCGGTGATCTGTACGAGGTGGTGCCGAGGCCCGGCGGGGTCCGCGTCATCATCGGTGACGTCCAGGGCAAAGGACTCGACGCGGTGGAGACGGCGGCCGTGGTACTCGGCGCGTTCCGCGAGGCGGCGTACGACGAGGACGGGTTGCCGGCGGTCGGCGCGCGGGTGGAACGGGCCGTGGACCGCGCGCTCCAGGGCGAGAAGTTCGTCACCGCCCTCATCGGCGAGATCAGCCCCGGCGGCGGCGTGACCTTCCTCAACTACGGGCACACGGCGCCGATGGTGATCCGCGCCGGCGGCCAGGTCGAGTTCCCCGAGCCGCCCCAGTTCGCGCTGCCGCTCGGCCTCGGCATCCACGGCACCGAGTCCCCCCGGCCGTTCCGCGTGGACTTCGGCGCCGGCGACCAACTCCTGCTCCACACCGACGGCGTCACCGAGGCACGCGACGCCGGGGGCCGCTTCTACCCCCTCGGACAGCGCGCCCACTTCCTGAAGGACCCCGACCCGGAAACGGCCCTGGACACCCTCCGCGAGGACCTGCTCCAGCACGCGGCCGGCCCCCTCCACGACGACGCGGCCCTGCTGCTGCTCCGATACCGCGACTGACGCCGGACGGACCGGGCCGCGGCCTTCAGTCCTCCGGCAGCGGCCGGAGTACCGGGCGCCGCAGGGCGCGGGCCGAGGCGATCAGGACGTGCATCCGCTCGGTGACCTGGGCCAGGCTGTCCGCGGGCCGATGGAACGGCAGCCGTACGTCGGCGTGTCCCCGGGCCCGCTCCAGCCGGAGGGTCAGCCCGTGCCGGTCGAGCGCGAGCGGCTGCACCCGCACCACACCGTGCAGACTCTCGGCGTCCACGAGCCGCGTCAGCCACTCGACGGCCTCCCCGTGCGCGTCGGCGAGATGCGTCAGCAGATGCGCCTCAGCCGTGGCCAGGGGATCGGGCACGGCCCGCGTGAACTCGCCCGGGTCGATGCCGATATGACCGCCCGGCGCGTGCAGCACCACGCACGACACCTTGAACGCGAGATGCGCCCCTTTTTCTCCCTCGGCCCCACAGGCGCCCTCGGCCCCCGCGTCGGCGTCGGCGTCGGTGACGAACCGGCCGGACAGCCACAGCCGCGACCGGATGCGGTCCCGTACCGGCACCGGCGAGGCGTCGCAGAACTCCAGGAGCGCGGTGGGCTCGCCGCGCGGCGCGCACACCGCGGCGGCGGCGAGCGCGCTGTCCTCGGGGGCGCACAGCCGTACCCCGCCGTCCTCGGTGACGGTGTGCGCCCCGACGAGTTCCTCGCGCCAGTTCTCCGTCGTCACCGCGCAGGACCATGCGGCGGCGAGCACCGACCGCGCCCGTTCCGCCGCGGTGGGGGCGGTCGCGACAGCCTGACGGACACCCATCCGTACCTCCATGATTAGGTAAGCCTTGCCTAACCTAGCGGAGGTGGGAGTGCGAAGGCCAGGGCGCGACACGGCGGCGCCACGGGCTCGCGGTCACTTCACCTATGCGGTCACTTCACCTATGCGGTCACTTCAGATACGCGGTTGTCTTCGGCACCGGCGTGCCACCTTCGCCGAACCGCGCGGACTGGACGATGCCCTGGGCCAGACGCATCAGCTCGTCCGGCGGGTCGTTGTCGCACACCGTCGCCTGGATCGCCCGCCCGTTGCCCTCGGCATCGTCCGGCGCTGTCAACGCCCAGCTCATCCGGGCCTTCATGCCGAACGTGTCGCAGCCGGTGTCCTTCACGTCGAGGGGCGAGAGCTGGGCGACGCTCCCGGCCAGGTGTGTGGGATCGTCGGTCAGTCGGAAGGCGACGACGAGCTGGACATCCGGGAAGCCCGTCTCCGGGTCGGGTGTCGGACAGTCCTCCCCGAAGAGGGGGGCGTCGCACGGCGGTTGGAACGTCAGCTTCTGACTGCTCACATATCCGATGGTGGGCACGTCCGTCGGGGGGGCGAAGGTCACCGAGTCCCAGCCGTCGGGCACGGCCATCACCAGATTCGCCAGGTCGGTGAACTGTGCGTCGAAGGTGGCCGGGGAGGACGCGGCGTGTGTCCCGGTGTCGGGCGCCGGCGCCCAGGGCCGCACCAGGCCGACGACGGCGACCGTGGCGGCGAACGCGCCGACCATAGCCGCCCGTCGCCGTCGGCGCAGGCTCACCCGCCGCCGGATCTGGGCCATTCGGTGGGGTGGCGCGTCCAGGCGGGGCGCCGCGCGGTCCAGAAGTACCCGCAACTCCTGCTCCAGATCGGGCTCACGCATGGACGTCATCCCCTTCGGCCTCGACGGGTTCCGGTACGGCGAGCTGGGCGCGCAGAACGCCCAGCGCCTTCCAGGTCTGACTCTTGACCGTGCCGGGCCGGCAGCCGAGGACCCGGGCCGTCTCCGCGACCCCCAGGTCCTCGAAGTACCGCAGGACCACCACGGCCCGCTGGCGCGGCGGCAGTTGGCGCAGCGCCTCGACCAGGGTCCGTTCCAGGTCGACCGTCGCGAACGCGTCGTCGCGCTCCGCCACTTCCGGCAACTCCCCATGCGGTATCTCGCCCCGCCAGCGCCGCTGCCACATCGACGCGTATGTGTTGAACAGCGCCGTGCGGACGTATCCCTCGGGGTTCTGGTCCGCGATCCGTTTCCAGCGCGGCCACACCTTCGCCAGGACCGTCTGCAACAGGTCTTCCGCGAGATGCGCGTCGCCCGTCAGAAGCCATGCCGCCCGCAACAGGCGTGGACCGCGCGCGGTGACGAACTCCTCGAAGTCCCTTACCGCCTCGTTCACCGTCGAGCCCCCGCCGTCGTGCCCTTGCCATCGTATGTACCAACACATCCCTTCAACCGGGTGAGGTGGCGCTTCGGTTGCCCCGGCCCGAAAGGAAATCCCCGCGACCTCCGCCGAAGCTCTCCACTCGGAATGTTTCAGGCCGATTACTGAAGGACGACATTCCGGCCAGACGGCCGAACGGAACTCCCCGCGCCCGCCTGGCTCCTGGATCCCCGGGGGCGCATTCCGTTACTTCGCGCCACTGATTCAATACGCAAGGTTACTGAAACGCAGGGGGTCGACGTGAATTCCGGCGCGGAACTCGGCAGACTCACGCTCGCCGACCAGGCACCGAACCACCAGGCACCTCCCTACCCGAGCGGAAGGATGCACACCATGCCGAACACCGCGCGCTGGGCAGCGACGGGAACGCTGATGACAGCGGCACTCTGCGGACCACTGACCGGCTCCGCACTCGCCGCCCCCGCCCCGGCGCCCGCGCTCGACGCGCCCGCCACCGCGTCCTCGGGCCTGTACGCGCCGTCAGCCCTCGTGCTCACGGTGGGACGCGGCACGCGTGCGACGAGCGCGGTACCCGAGCGCGCCGTCACGTTGAGCTGCGCGCCCACGGCGATCGGCACCCACCCGGCCGCCGAGCGGGCCTGTGCCGAACTGACCCTGGCCGCCGGTGACTTCGACGCCCTGCCGGCCGCTGGTCCCGGCCCGTGCACCCGGCAGTACGACCCGGTCGTCGTCACCGTGGAAGGCGTCTGGCGGGGCCACCGGGTCACGTACGAGCGGACCTTCGGCAATGAATGCGTGAAGAACGCCCAGGAGTCGGCCTTCTTCACGTTCTGAGACCGGGACCTTGCGCGGCCGCGGTCCGTGGGGGGCCACGGCCGCGCGCGTGGGGGGTCCCAGTGGGGGACCGGCCGGGTGGGGTTTGACCCCCGCCCGGCCGGTCGAGCACCAGCCGAGGGCGGCGCGGACTTCAGCGGTCCGCGCCACCCCGGCCAACTCGGTCGGCCCGGCCACCCGGGCGGGTGCCGATGACGACGGTCGCGTACAGCTCGTCGGAGTGCTCCACGCGCGCGAGGAGCCCGTCGCGCTGGAACACCTCGACGGCGTGGGGCGCCTGGCGTTCGCCGGTCTCCACGAACAGATGGCCGCCGGGCGCCAGCCAGCGGGTCGCTTCGGCCGTCACCCGGCGCAGGACGTCGAGCCCGTCGGCCCCGCCGTCGAGCGCCACCAGCGGTTCGTGCTCGCGGGCCTCGGGCGGCAGCAGTCCGACCTCGTCGGACGGCACGTACGGCACGTTGGCGAGCAGGATGTCGACCCGGCCGCGCAGCCCGGCGGGCAGCGGCGCGAACAGGTCGCCCTCGAACACCTCGCCCCCGGTGACATTGCGGCGGGCGCAGGCAACGGCGGCGGGGTCGACGTCGGACGCGTACCACTCGGCCTGGTCCAGATCCGCGACCAGCGCGGCGCCGACCGCGCCGGAGCCGCAGCACAGGTCGACGACGACGGCGCCCGACCGGGGCGCGAGGCGCACGGCACGGTCGACGAGGAACTCGGTACGGCGGCGCGGTACGAACACTCCGGGGTCGACCGTGATCCGCAGTCCGTGGAACTCGGCCCAGCCCAGGACGTGTTCGAGCGGAAGACCGGCCGCGCGGCGCTCCACCATCGCGGAGAGTTCCGCCGGGGTCCGGGCGGTGGACAGGAGCAGCCGCGCCTCGTCCTCGGCGAACACACACCCGGCGACGCGCAGCGTGGCCACGACCACGGACAGGGCCGGGGACGAGGGGCGCGGTACGGAAGGAGACGGGGAAGGCGAAGGCGAGGTTGGCGGTGGGACCGTCATGGGGAAGGCATGCCTTTCGGGGAGCCGAAGGGCGCTCTCCCGGTCACCTAAGCGCGGTGGACCGCTCGGCCGAAAGGCGAGAGCACCCGGCCTGAACTGGCGGAAATGGGGCTCACCTCCCTGGTCGTTCCTCGCTGGGAAAGGGAACACTACCCGAGCGCGTCGGACACCGTACAGCGCCCCGTCCGCACCCGCAGATAGCGCTCCGCGGCGAGTTCCGCCTCGCGGGCGTTCTGCTGGCCCATCAGCACGCACAACGTGTACGCCGTGTCCTCGAACCGTGCGCGCGCCGCCTTGTTGGACGGATTGGCCAGCATCAGGCGTTCCCAGACCCGATACCGCTCCAGCAGACCGGCGACCTGTGGTTTGTCCGGCAGAAGCATCACAACGCTCACCTCCCGACGGCACTCGCGTCGACGCCGACATCTTCACCCCAAATGGCCCGGTCCTCCTGTCGGAGGGGCTCGCCACGCCGGAACTCCGCAGCCCGCACAAGGGAAATCCCTCTCGTGTTGCACGGGTGGAGTAATGGCCGCACTCTGGAGTAACTCAGAAGCTACAACCGCTCACGCTTCGTATTCGGGGCTCGTCCTGGGTGTGGCGAGAGGAAGCGACTGTGCTTCGCGGGTGAGGAGCCACGAAAATGAACGATCCGACCCATTGCTACTACTGCGTCGAGGTAGAGGCGCGTCAGGAACGGGTTGCGCAGATCAGACGCATTCTGTCCGCACATCTCAAGTACTGGAAACTTGATCTCCAGGTGGCGCCCGTGTGCCAGGGCGTCGACGAACTCCTGCTGAACGTCGTCGCGCACGCCGACGAGAAGAACGCCGTCGTCGAGCTGTGGTGGAACGGCAAGCACCTGATCGCGTCGGTGTCCGACAACGACGGGCGTCCGCCCCGCCTGCTCGGCCCCGCGCGCGGCGGCCTGGCGAAGGTCGCCGCGCTCAGCGACGGTTGGGGCACCTGCGGCACTCGGGGCGGCGGCAAGCTCGTCTGGTTCACGCGTCGTGTGGAGGCCGCCGAGCGGCTGCCGCTGAGCTGGCCGATCCCGTCCCCGGTCCTGCGCGAGGCCAAGCACCGTCCGAAGGGCCTCCCGGCCCTGGTGCCGGTGGGTGTCCCGGCCGAAGGCCGCGACACTCACGGGCGGGAGGCCGTGGCGGCGCGGGCGCTGCGCGGGCTGATCCCTTCGAGGGTGACGCGGTACGGGGACGCCTTGATGTAGCGGGACCACGTCCGGGGCCGGCGCGCACCTCCGCCGGCCCCGGACGCGTTCCCGTAGTGCGCTCCGGCAGCCCCAGCTAGGCGATTGCGTCGTCGTCCGTACACCCGGTGAGCCGCGCGAGTGTCCCGGTCAACCCTTCCCAGGACTGCTCGGCGTCGGCGGTCCGCGTGTGGGGCGCCCGGAACAGGTTCAGGTAGACGGACACGTCGTCCAGGTCCCAGCGCAGCCGGTACAGCGTGAGGGCGGCCGGATCGGGCACGTGCCCGGAGGCCGCCGCGTACCGCGCGAGGTCGTCCGCGTCACGGGCCACATGCCACAGATCGCGCTCCGGTACGGCGAGCCCCGCCGTGTCCCAGTCGACCAGCAGGGGCCGGGTGCCGAGCCGCAGCAGATTGCCGGGATGCGGTTCGCCGTGGGTGACCACGCGCGGTGCGTCCCGCTCGCGCAGCGCGGCGGCCTCCCGGTCGAACGCGGCCAGGCGGTGCCGGAACCCCACCGCGTGCTCGGTGACCAGGGCCCTCGCGGACTCGGCGTAGGGGCCACCGCTCCAGGGGCGATCCAGCTCCCCGAGCGCGGCCTCCAGGGCGGCGCGGGACGGCAGTTCGGGTGCCAGGACGGAGACGGAAGCGGGCGGCGCGGCCCGGTGCAGCTCCGCGAGGAGATCCAGGACGCGCCCGCGTTCCTCGGCGTCGAGTACCTGTCCGAACTCTCCGGAGGTCGCGTCGAGGAAGGGGAACACGCTGACGGCGTACCGCTCGTCGAGCCGCAGTACGGTCCCGCCGTCGGGCGTCCGCTCCGGTGCGACGACGAAGCCCAGGTCCTCGCGCAGGGACGCGGCGGTGTCCATGGCGCGCCGCAGTCCCCCGTACGCGGCCCGCGTGCCGGTTCCGCAGTGCGGCTTGTACGCCAGGTCGGCGACGGTGACGAACCACGGCCGCCCGCCGGTGTCGACGGCGGTCCAGTGATGGTCACCGAAGCCGACCGGCGCGTACGTCAGGGACGCTGCGTCGATCTTCCACGCGGTCAGGGCACGGCGCAGTGCGGACTCGTCGATGTCCGCGGGCTGGTCCTTCATACGCGCGAAGCTAGCGTGCCGGTCCGGGCCCCGGCACGCCGTTTTCCGGTGCCCCGGTGTCCGCTCCGGCACGCCGCTTCGGTGTCACCCGGTCGGCTCCAGGACGAAGACGGGGATCTGCCGGTCGGTCTTGGCCTGGTAGTCGGCGTAGTCCGGGTAGGCGGCGACGGCGCGGCTCCACCAGAGCGCCTTCTCCTCACCGGTGACCTCACGCGCGGTCATGTCCTGGCGGAGCGGCCCGTCCTGGAGTTCCACCCGGGAGTCGGCGACCAGGTTGTAGTACCAGACGGGGTTCTTCGGGGCGCCGCCGATGGACGCGACCACCGCGTACGTCCCCTCGTGTTCGACGCGCATCAGCGGGCTCTTGCGGAGCTTGCCGCTCTTGGCGCCGATCGACGTGAGGATGACGACGGGCAGGCCCCGCATCGTCGTTCCCTTGGTCCCGCCGGAGCCTTCGTACAGTTCGACCTGGTCGCGGGCGAACTGGCTGGGGCTCGGCTCGTACTCGCCTTCGAGCGGCATGGCGACTCCTTCGTCTTCGTGATGGCCGTGTCCCGCCACGGCGGGCGATCATGAGTCAACAATGACCGGTGGCGAAATCTTCCTCGCCTCGCTCGAACGGCGGTCACCTTCGTGCCGGGGGTCGTCCGCCGGAGCCGTGGTGCCGGCGCCGGCCCGCCGCGAGTCGGACCGGGGGACCGGCGGCGGTGCGTCCTCCTGGCCACCGTCCTGCTGCTCGTCGTCCTCCTGGCCGCCGTCCTGGTCACCGTTCTGCTGGTCGCCGTTCCGGCCGGTGTCCTGGTCTCCGTCCCCGTCCCCGTCCTCGGCCACGTCCTCGTTCCCCTGGGCGTCGTCGTTCGCCTTCTCCGGGGTGTCGGTGATCTTCCTGGTCTTCGGTGACGCCCCATCTGTCGGGGCGTTCTTGGCGGTCATCGGGATCGGGTCGATCAGCCACCGCTGTTCGGGGGACGCGTCGCGGATCTTGACCACCACGTCCGCGTCCTTCCCGGCACCGGTCGGAACGATGGCCAGGTCGTCGTCCCAACGGGTGATGAGCCGGCCCTGGACCGTCAGGTCGTAGCGCACGTCGTCCGCGTCGGCCGCTGTCGGCCCGACGCAGCGGCCGAGTGACACGGTGCCGTCGTCCGCGTGGGAGTTCAGGCACAGCCGCGTGTCGGCGAGGCTGCGCAGCAGTCCGTCGTCCTCGTACGCCCACTGCTGTGTCCGGGCCGTTGAACAGGCGGCCAGTGTGGTGCCGGCGCCGGACTCCGCCCTGCCGCCGATGACGTCGATGCACAGGTCGGCGGCGGCGTTGCGCAGTCTGCTGCGCAACGCGTCCACGGGAAGCCCGGCCGACGCGGGCGGCAGATCGGGCGAGGTGACGGGCGGGGTGACCGGCCCCGCGCCGGGCGCCGTACCGCTCGCGGCCCCGCCGGGTCCGGTGTCCTCGGCGCCGCTCGGCCAGAGACTGGCGGTCAGGATCGCGGCGGCCAGGACCGCCGAGCCGACTCCGATGCCCGCGACGACCGTCCTCGAATCGCGGCGGTGGGAACCGCCTTCGCGCCGGGGACCGCTCTGCACGATGACGGGCAGCAGTCGGTGCCGGCCCGCTCCCGCCGGTCGGGGCGGGGGACCGCCGGCGGCCCGGGACGGGAAGGCGGCGCGGGGGGAGCGCGTCGGGAATCCCGGACGGGACGAGAGGGACGGGGTGCGCCGGCGCTGCCGAGCGGCGAGATAGGGGCGGGCGCCCCAGCCGAGTACGGACTCGGCAAGAAGTACGCCCAATTTCCCGTTGAAATGGCTGAGTTGTTCGGCGGCCGACCGGCAGTGCCCACACGAGCGGAGATGTTGCTCCACATCGGGCAGAAGGGGGCCACCACGACGCATCGGTACGTCGAGGAGACGGTTGTAGTAACGGCATTCCTGAAGAGTCGACAGCTCGATATGGGCGCGTAGGCACGCTGTCCTGAATTGGTCGCGCGCCTGTTCCCTTTTGGTTTCCGCCTCGTCATTTTCCATGGCCAGCAGACCGGCCGGTACGGATAGCGGTTCGGCGTCGACCTCGGTGTGCCAGAGCAGGTACTGCGCCGTTCTCGACAAGGACCGGAATGCGCGCCCGGCGAGTTGCCTGTTCTCGGCGATCCGCACTCTTCCGCCGCCCGGATCCCGGCCGATGACCGGTACGCGGGCCTGCGGGAGCAGTACGGCGATGGTCGGGTCGGTGCTCCACGCCTTGGCCAAGTCCCGTACGCCGAGCAGGAACAGGGGCCGCAGGGCGAGCGCGGGCTCGGTCCTGCGGAGGTCGTCGAGAACCCGGCGGAAGGCCGCCGCCGCGAGCATCGGCGTGGTCTCGGGGGAGGCGGCGGAACAGATCGCCGCGTAGTCGTGGACGGGTTCCCAGTGGCGTATCAGCAGGGCCGCGACGGTGTGGGTGTCCTCATCGGCGGTGGAGGTCCTGAGGGTGGCGGTGAGGTCGTCGTCGGAGCGGCCGGGCGCTGACCCGGCGCTGGGCGGACGACTGGGGCGAGGGGGGTGCGGGGTCGGCACGGAGGTAGGTCCTTCCAGGGCGCACGGGGCACACAGAGGATCAGGCCGGCGAGAGAACGGCTCCGCCGGCGGCACGCTTTGCCGACGGCGCTCGGGGATGGGGCCTCGGCGTGACAGGCCGTGCGATGCCTCCGCCTGAGCGCCTTTTGGGGTCGGGCGGCAGGAAGACGTTCCCATCAAAGGGGGACCGATGGTGCTGACTCGGCCATTGCTCGTGCGGTAACGCTGTCACCCTGGCACATACGGCTCACGCGTAACAAGGGAAAAGAAGAAAGGGCCCGAACGAAAGGCGAGTTGCCCTTTGGGGCGGTCCGCCGAAGGGGTGACTTGCCTGCGAATCGGCGGTAGTTGACGATCCCGTCGACAGTGAGGTCCGTACCAATACGGCGCGTTCCTGACCGGCAACGCCCGTTTGTCTTCGGGTCGTTACGTGGTGATGTCGACTTCTGCGGCGGGCGGTGGGATCAGGCGCCGACGACTCCGTCGATTCCCTCGCGCAGGAAGTCCGCGTGACCGTTGTGCCGCGCGTACTCGTGGAGCAGATGCAGCATCACCAGGCGCAGCGACACGTCCTCGCCCCACCGGGCCTGATGGCCCGTCACATCCAGGGACTCGGCGTCCTGTTCGATCCGGCGGGCGTGCTCGACCTCGCTCCGCCACGCGTCGAACGCCTCCGAACGCGTCGAGTTCCGGGCGTCGTACGCCACTTGGAAGTCGAAGTCGTCCGACCACACCAGCGGAATGTCCTCGGCGCCGATCACTCGCCTGAACCAGGTCCGTTCGACCTCCGCCATGTGCCGCACCAGGCCGAGCAGGGTCAGCGTCGACGGCGGCATCGACCGGAGCCGCAGTTGTTCGTCGGTCAGCCCCTCGCACTTCATGGCGAGCGTCGCGCGCTGGTAGTCGAGAAAACCCCGCAGCATCTCGCGCTCACCCCCGGTCAGCGGAGGCGCGATGCGGTCGTCGGTCACGGCGGGGGTCCCCTCGGTCGCGGAGGGATCACCCTATGCGCCGGTGGCCGTTCACGTGCCGCAGCAGCATCAGGGCCACGTCGTCGGTGCGCTCCTGGGTCCGCTCCACATGGTGTACGAGATGGTCCGCGAGGTCTTCCAGGGGCCGGGCGTGGGCGGCGGCCAGGCGGTCCGCGATCTCCGAGAGTGCCTCGTCCAGGTCGGTGTCCCGGGACTCGATGAGCCCGTCGGTGTAGAGGACCAGGAGTGAACCGGGCGGAAAGGGCACCTCGGTCCTCGGGTAGGTGGCGCCGGCGTCGACGCCGAGCAGCGGGCCACCGTCCAGGCCGAGCACCTGGACCCGGCCGTCCGGGCCGCGCAGCAGGGGCGGCGGATGTCCGGCCCGCGCCAGCACCAGGCGGTCGGCGGCGGTGTCCAGATGCAGATAGAGACAGCTCACGAAGAGGTCGGACTCCAGATCGACGAGCAGCCGGTTGGCGCTGCGGACGACCTCCGTCGGCGACTGGCCGACCGCTGTGTAGGCGCGGACGGCCGTGCGGACCTGGCCCATCAGACCGGCCGCGGTGACGTTGTGTCCCTGGACGTCGCCGATGACCACGGCGGCGCCGGTGCCGGCCGGGATCAGGTCGTAGAAGTCCCCGCCGATCTCCATGCCCCTGGTGCCCGGCAGATACCGGGCCGCCGCCTCGATGCCCGTCAGCAGGGGCAGCCGGCGCGGCAGCAGGGCGTCCTGAAGGCCGTGCGCGAGACGGTGCTTGGTGTCGTAGAGGCGGGCCCGCTCCAGGGCCTGCGCGATCAGGCCGCTGAGGCTCGTGAGCTGGGCCCGCTCCTCGGCGGGAAAGGCACGCGCCTCGGTGTAGCCCAGGACGCAGGTGCCGACCGGGCGGCCGGAGGCGACGAGCGGCAGATAGGCCCACGCCCCGAGCCCGTCGGGGGTGGCCCGGCGGGCCGGGTAGAGCCGCTCCAGCTCACGGCGCGACTCGAAGAACGCCGGGACGCCCGTGACGAGTGCGTGGGCCCCCGGGGTCGGCGCGGTGAGCGGCATCCCCTCGAAGCGGTCCACCACGGACGGGTCCTCGTAGCCGCGCTGCCCGAGCACATGCAGCCGCCCGTGCTCCGAGCCGAGGATCACCACTGCGTGGCCGCCGAGCGCGGGCAGGATCTCGTCGGCGACGAGCTGGATCACGTCCTGCACCCCCACCGCCTCCGTGAGGGCGCTCGCCAGGCTCAGGATGTGCGAGATGTGCACCAGGCGCGCGGCCTCCTCGTCGGGCTCCGCGTGCGAACGCCCCGGTACCGTACGGGACTTGGCGCGGGTGATCCGCACGCTGAGCCCGCTGGTGCTCGGGTAGAGCCGGAACGACAGCCAGCGGCGCGGCGGGCGCAGCGCCACGAACGAGGTCGGCTGCTGACTGATCAGCGCGGCACGGTAACGGTCCTCGTACACCGGGTCGTCCAGCCAGGGCAGCGCTGCCCACAGCTGTCTGCGCAGGATGCTCTCGACGGTGACGCCGAGCAGGTTGGCCGCCGCCGCGTTGGCGTAGGTGACCCGCCCGTCGAGGTCGAGCGCGCACATCCCGTACGGCAGCCGCGCCACCATGCGGGCCGCTTCGACGGCGGCCGGCACGGGGGGCACCGGGTCGGGCACCGGCGGAGCCGCGCCCGGGACGACGGGCCGCCCCGCACGGGCCGCGTGCTCCAGACCGAGGGCGAGCCGTTCGCAGGCGCTGGTGAGCAACTCCCGCTCTCCGTTGGACAGTTCCGGCGGATGGGAGCCGGGCCAGCTCACGAACACCGCGCCGTACATGACGCCGTGCACCGCGACCGGCAGCGCGGCCAGCGCGAAGGGGTACGGCAGGACGACCGCGACCCGGGGATAGCGGCTCGACATCTCCTCCTCGCCGCTCACCCACACCGTCCGGTGCTCCCGTACGGCGTCGGCGACCGGGATCGGCGAGCCGAGGGCAACCCGCTCCCATGGCGCCGCGAACGCCCTCGGCAGTCCCGCCATCACCGTCATGACCAGCACCGGCTCACCGGGTGCGAGGAGGTAGACGGCGCCGGAATGGCCATGGACGGCGTCCACGATCCCGGCGAGGGCGTGCGAGAGGAGGGAGCGGTCGGACGGGGTGCCGGTGGCGGGGGCGACGATGGGGCGCTGGACGGAGGGTCCCCGTTCGGGCATGACGGATCACCTCCTCGGCCGGTCACCCTCCGAGCCGGCTGCCCATCGGGCTCCCGACACCAAGGCTGCCCGCTGCGTGCGGTCCGCGCACGGCGAGGGGGTGCGGCGGGGTCGGGCGAGAGAAGGGCGTCGTACGACCGCGCTGGTCAGGAGGCGGTGCTCCAGGTCAGGGGACGGTGTCAGGACCGGCGGTGTCAGGAGGCGGTGTCCTCGTCCCGCGGCTGCTCGGGCAGGCCGGTGTTCGGGATGTCGAACTTCCGCGCGTACTGATCGTTCAGCTCGGACCAGCCGAACTCGGTCGCCGCCATGCCCCGGATCGGCGGGATCGGATCGCCGTCGAGGAGGTGTTCGGCCACGTCCAGGCAGAGGTGCCAGCCCGCGGCGACCTTCGGGAGCCAGTCGCGCGCCTGCACGGTGTGGTGGAGGGCGAGCCGGGTGCCGGAACCGGTCGCTGTCAGCTCCCAGCGCAGGATGTCGTCACCGAGGGTGTATTCAAGGAGCGTCGGCGGCTCGGCGCGCGTCACCTCGGCGGGCAGGTCCTGCGGCTTCTCGTCATCGATCATCGTGAGCGTGACCGCGCCGGGCGTGCCGAGATCGCGGCCCGCGGTGTACGGGGCCCAGGCGGCGAGCTGGTCGGGATCGGTGAGCGCGGCCCACACCTTCCGGGGCGGATGCCGCAGGTCACGCGTGAAGACGAGTGTCCAGCGGTCACCGGTCGCCGTGCAGTCGACGTCGCCGATGGGGCTGGGCCGGTAGGCGTCGGGGTTCATGACTCCTCCTGAGGGTCGGGGGTGGGGTGTGGCTGGTCGTCGGGGTCGTCGAGTGCGTCGAGATGGCGCTCAAGGGCGTCGAGATGGCGGTCCCACAGTGCGCGATAGGGCTGGAGCCAGTCGTCCAGGGCCTGGAAGGGGCGCGCGTGAATCCGGTAGATGCGCTGCTGCGCCTGCGTACGGCAGGTCACGAAACCGGCATCGCGCAGCACCTTCAGATGCTTGGACACCGTGGGCTGACTGACCCGCAGTGTCTCGACCAGTTCATTGACGCTGCTGTCGCCCACCAGGAGCCGATCGAGAATCCGGCGGCGGGTGGGTTCGGAGAGCACGGAGAACGTATCCACGGACACGGCTTCTATATTCCTCGTGAGGTATATGCCTGTCAAGGCATACATGTGTTCCGCCGGCGCCTGCACGGGCGCGAAAACCCATGGAGAACCTGGCCCTGATCCCCGATCATGGAAGGCGCCGACCGGTCACCGGAATCCGGCCGGCGGGGAGGCCGGGCAGGTGCTGGAGATCGTCTGCGACGAGTCCGGATCGGACGGCGAGAATCTCATCGGCGGCAACACCGATGTGTTCGCCCACGCCGGCGTGCGCGTCGCCGTGGAAGACGCGGCGGCGGCCCTGGTGGAGATACGGGACCGGGTGCGTTCCCCGGCCCGCGAGTACAAGGCGACCCATTTGCTCCGGGAGAAGCACCGCTCGGTTCTGACCTGGTTCCTGGGTCCGTCCGGTCCGCCCGCGGATGGCGCCCGTGTACACCTGACCGACAAGGCGTTCTTCGTGGTCGGCAGGGTCGTGGAGCTGCTGGTGGGGGAGCAGGGACGGCCGCCCGGCGTCGAGATGTTCCGCGACCCGGGGGTCGAGGAGATCGCCGTGGCCCTCTACCGCGCGGGGTGCCGGATGCCCGAGCGCGCGCGGTGGCGGCGCTTCCTGATCGCGTCCAACGACATGATGCGGCTCAGATTCCGCGCCGAGGGCACCGACCCGGTAGAGGCGTTCTTCCAGGCGCTCGACGGCCTGTGCCCGCCCGGCGCCGAGGGTGAGCCGGCCGGCATCCTGGACCTGCTGCGGCGAAACCGGTCCCGCGCCGAGGTGTTCCGGGCCCGGATCGACGACACCCCGGACCTGATTCCGGCCATGGACCCGCTGTTTCCCGCGATCGTCGCGACGGCCGCCCACGCACACGCCCACACGAACGCCCCCGCCCACGCCCCCGCGTACGGACAGGGTCACCCCGTATCCCTGGTGCACGACCGCCAGAACATGCTCACCGAGGAGCGGATCGCCTGGCTCACGACCGCGCTGCCGCTGGCCGGGCTGCGGCTTGTCGAGTCCTGGTCGGATCCGCGCGTCCAGCTCGCGGACTTCCTCGCCGGAGTGGCGCGCAAACTCGCCTCCGACGAGTTGAACGACCGGGGCGACCCGGAGCTGACCGCGCTCCTGCGCCCCCATGTGGACCCGCTCTCGATCTGGGCCGACAGTCGGAGCGGGTCCCTCCTGGGGGTGGCCCCACGGGGCGGTGGCCGGTCAGCCGCGGATCGATGAGGACAGGTCGCCGTTCGGGTGCAGGGTGACGCGCAGGAACGTGTTCTGGGCGGACGCCGAGTGCCCGTTCGCGATGATGACGCCCACCTTCGTGCTGCCCATGAAGAGGTCCGCCTCGTAGCGGTGCGGCCCGAACCGGTACACCTTCGCGGTGGTCTTCCCGTCCGCGAGTGTCGGGTTCGAGACCAGGACACCGCCCTGTCCGAGTACGGGTCCCTGCTGCTGGCCGACGGAGGGGTTGAAGGGGTTGAACGGCTCGGGGGGCACCGAGGACGCGACGGCGCCCGACGCGGAGAGACCGACGACGAAGACGGAACTGGCCGCGAGGCCAGTGGCGACGACGGCTGCACGGAACGACGGGAGAGCGCGCATGAGGGAGGGTTCCTTCGCGGTCGGGGGCAGGGGGGTCGCGGTGCGCCACCGGGTCACCCGTGTCGACAGCATCCGCGACGCCTGTCAACGTTACCTGTAAGTCATATAACGGACATCTCGCGCGATTCACTCGACCGTGTCACGCCGCTCGGCGACCTGGTCCCGCCGCCCGATGGCCGGGTCCCACCGTCCGAGAGGCGGCCTCCGTCCCGCATCGAGCGGTGGCCTCCGTCCCGTGCCGAGCGGTGGCCTCCGTCCCGTGTCAGGAATAGATTGGTTGAAGTCAAGCAAGTAATGGTCCCGGTGGGAGTGGTGTCCCGTGGGAAGTGCCGCCGCTGAAGCGTCCGGACGCGGTCCGGAGCCGACCCCGTCCGGCGGAGCCGGTGGGTTCGTGCCCGGTGGATTTGTGGCAGGACCGCGCTACAAGTGGATCGCCCTGTCGAATACGACCCTGGGCGTGCTGATCGCCTCGATCAACATGTCGATCATGCTGATCGCGCTGCCCGACATCTTCAGGGGGATCGGCGTCGATCCGCTCCAGCCCGGCAACACCGGTCTGCTGCTCTGGCTGATCATGAGCTATCTGGTCGTCACCGCCGTGCTCGTGGTGAGCTTCGGCAGGCTCGGCGACATGTACGGGCGCACCCGTATGTACAACCTGGGCTTCGCCGTGTTCACGGTGTTCTCCGTGCTGCTCTCGGTGACCTGGATGCACGGCACGGCCGGAGCCCTGTGGCTGATCGCGATGCGCGTACTGCAAGGCGTCGGCGGAGCCATGCTCATGGCCAACTCGAACGCGATCCTCACCGGCGCCTTCCCGGCCCGGCAGCGCGGTCTCGCGCTCGGCCTCAACCAGGTCGCCGGGATCGCCGGTTCCTTCTTCGGTCTGGTCCTGGGCGGACTGCTCGGCCCCCTCGACTGGCGGCTGGTCTTCCTGGTCTCCGTGCCCTTCGGCGTCTTCGGCACCGTGTGGGCGTATCTGCGGCTGCGCGACACCGGGATCCGCACGCCCGCGCGCCCCGACTGGTGGGGCAATGTCACCTTCGCCGTCGGGCTCATCGCCCTGCTCGCCGGAATCACCTACGGCATCCAGCCCTACGGCGGCCACCCCATGGGCTGGACCAATCCCTTGGTGCTGGCCATGATCGGCGGCGGAATCGCCGTGCTCGCCGTGTTCTGCGTGGTCGAATCGCGGGTGCCCTCGCCGATGTTCCACCTCGGGCTGTTCCGCATCAGGGCCTTCACGGCGGGCAATCTCGCCAGCCTCCTCGCGTCCCTGGGACGCGGTGGCCTGATGTTCATCCTGATCATCTGGCTCCAGGGAATCTGGCTGCCCCGCCACGGCTACAGCTTCTCCGAGACACCGCTGTGGGCCGGTATCTACATGCTGCCGCTCACCGTCGGCTTCCTGGTCGCCGGACCGGTGTCGGGGTGGGCGTCCGACCGGTTCGGGGCACGGACCTTCGCGACCGGCGGCATGCTGATCGCCGCCGGGACCTTCGTGGCGCTCCAGGCGCTGCCGGTCGACTTCAGCTATCAGACGTTCGCGCTGATCCTCCTCTTCAACGGCATCGGCATGGGCCTGTTCGCCGCCCCCAACCGGGCCGCCATCATGAACAGCCTGCCGCCCGACCAGCGCGGTGTCGGCGCCGGGATCAGCACCACCTTCCAGAACTCGGCCATGGTCCTGTCCATCGGCATCTTCTTCTCACTGATGATCGCCGGGCTCGCCGGAGCCCTGCCCGGGGCCCTGTCCAGCGGCCTCACCGCGCAGGGCGTGCCGACCGCCGACGCCGCCAAGGTCGCGGCACTGCCCCCGGTCGGCGTGCTGTTCGCCTCGCTCCTCGGCTACAACCCGATCAAGACCCTCCTCGGACCCCAGGTGCTGAGCGGTCTCCCGCCCGGCCACGCCTCGTATCTGACGGGCCGTGAGTTCTTCCCGCAGCTGATCTCGGGACCCTTCTCGGACGGGCTCTCCGTCGCCTTCGACTTCGCCATCGCGGCCTGCCTGATCGCGGCCGTCGCCTCGCTGCTGCGCGGTGGACGGTATGTGCACGACGACCGGAGCCACCGGAAGGTCACCGGTGAGCGGGCTGCCGGGAAGCCGGTTGCCGGTTCGTCGGTCGCCGTCGCCGGTTCGTCGGTCACCAGTGAGTCGGCTGCCCGTACGGCGGGTACGACCGTCACCCCGACCCCCGCGCCCCGGACCACCCCCGGCACGGCACAGCGGGTCACCCCATCGACCCCGCCCCCGAACGACCCGAGGAGCCCCTGATGTCCGAGCCGGACGGCGACCCCGCGGCCGAACTCGAACTCGCCGGACGGCTGCGCGCGGCCATCCAGCATCTGCTGCCGCTGATGCGCGGCCAGACCGTGCATCCCGATCTGACGCCCAGCCGGCTCACGGCCCTCGCCGTCCTTGAGGCCGAAAGCCCGCTGCGCATCAGCGAGTTGGCGTCCCGGATGGGCGTCGCCCTGTCCACCACGTCCCGCATGGTCGACCTGCTGGTCTGCGCCGGCTGGCTCGACCGGCAGACGGACCCGGTCGACCAGCGCGCCAGCCTCGTCGGCCTCAGCGACTCGGGGCATACGGTGCTGACGTCCGTACGCCGCGAGAACACCAGCACACTCGCCCGGGAGGTCGCCCTGCTGTCGCCGGAACTCCAGCGGCTCCTCCACGACGCGCTGCCCGCCCTCGAAGCCCTGGGTACCCGCGCTCGCCGGTCCCGGACCGCGAATCCCCGGACCGTGAACACCGGGACCGCGAACACCCGGACCGAAAGCCCCCGCACCGCCGGCCCCCGGACCGCCGACCACTCCTAGGGAACCCCCATGTACGACGCACTGCTCGCCGAGACCGTCACGCTCACCGGCCACGACGGTGACCTCATCGAGGCGTACTCCGCCCGGCCGCTGACCCCGGGACCGCTCGGCGGTGTCGTGGTCATCCACCACATGCCGGGCTACGACCGGGCCTCCAAGGAGATCACCCGCAGACTCGCCGCCGAGGGCTATGCCGCCGTGTGCCCCAATCTCTACAGCCGCGAGGCCCCCGGCGCCGCCCCGGACGACGCCGCTGCCGCCGCCCGAGCCCAGGGCGGCGTCCCCGACGCCCGGCTGGTCGGCGACGTGGCGGGTGCCGCCCGGTATCTGCGCGGCCTTCCGTCGTCCAACCAGCGTGTGGGCACCATCGGTTACTGCTCCGGAGGCCGGCAGTCCGTGCTCGCCGCGTGCAACCTGGACGTGCAGGCCGCCGTCGACTGCTACGGCGCCTTCGTCATCGGCAGCCCGCCCGCCGGGTTCCCGCTCGCCGTCGAACCCCTCACCCCCCTCCTGGGCGACCTCTCCGCCCCGCTGCTCGGCCTCTTCGGCGCCGACGACCAGCACCCGGCACCCGCCGAAACAGCCGAGCTGGAAACCGAGTTGACCAAGCACGGCAAGACATACGAGTTCCACACCTTCGAAGGCGCCGGGCACGCGTTCTTCGCGGTGGACCGGCCCAGCTACCGGCCCGAGGCCGCCGTCGAGGGCTGGAACCTCGTCCTCGACTTCTTCGGCCGCCACCTCGCCGGCTGACCACCCCGACCCCTACGGCCCGCGCGCTCCACACGGACCGCACGCGGACGCGGAAGGCGACACCATGTGCACGTATCTCACCGAGAAGATCGCCATCGAGGGCAGCGGCAAGGGAGCCCGGGGATACTTCCCGCTCACCGAGGCCCTGGTCTACATCGACCACCCCCAGCACGCGCCCTACGAACACACCGTCAACATCGACTTCCTCAACCCGGGGCAGGGCCCCTCGGCGCGCGTCGCCGTCGAACTCACCGAGGAGGCGGCGCTCGCGCTGATCGAGGCGGTACGCCAGGCGCTCGCCCTCGCGCCGCCGGGACTGGCGTCGGCGCCGCCGCACCCGTAGGCGAGGCTTTGTCCCGCCCTTGACCCTCCCTTTCCCTGGATACCTCTCACTCAGAGGTAATCTGGAACACATGGACGGACTGGAGACAGTGGACGCGGGGCAGGCACCCGAGGCGGCGGACGCCGTCGACCGGGCCGACTTCCCGGACGCCCTGGCCGCCGCGCTCGCCGGAGTGCAGCGGCTGATCCGCCGCCGGCTGCGCGGGGGCACCACCGAGCCACGGCTGCGCGGCGCCCAGGTCGACCTGCTGCGGCTGATCGTGGCCCGGCCCGGCATCGGAGTCTCCGACGCCGCCAAGGAGCTGTATCTCGCGGGCAATTCGGTTTCCACCCTCGTCAACCAACTGGCCCGCGCCGGATATCTGGTCCGGGAGACGAACCCCGACGACCGGCGCTCCGCCCGGCTGCTGCCGACCCCGGCGGCCCAGGCCCGCCTGAGGGACTGGCACGAACGCCGTTCGGCGCTGGTCCGCGAACAGGTGGCCCGACTCGACGAGGCCGACCGACAGGCCCTGGAAGCGGCCCTTCCGGCGCTGCGCCGACTGGCCCGCTCGCTGCACGAGGAGGTCGAGGGCACATGACCGACACGACCCGGGACACCACGGACACCACAGCCGCCATGGACGCCACAGCCGGCACGGACGCCACCGCCCCCGCGGAACCCGGCGCGGTCACCTGCGTCGGCCTCCGGTACGCCTTCGGCGAGACCGTCGCCGTGGACGGCCTGGACCTCCACGTCGCCGAGGGCGAGGTGTTCGGGCTGCTCGGGCCCAACGGCGCGGGCAAGACCACCGCGATCCGCTGCATCACCACCCTGCTGCCCGTCCCGGCGGGCATGGTGCGGGTGTTCGGCCACGACCCCAGCAAGGAGCGGATGCCCGTACGGCGGCTCCTGGGGTATGTGCCCCAGCAGTTGTCGGCGGACGCCGGGCTCACCGGACGCGAGAACGTGACCCTGTTCGCCCGGGTCTTCGACGTGTCACGGCGCGAGCGTGCCGAGCGGGTCGCCCAGGCCCTGGAGGCCGTCGACCTCACCGAATCCGCCGACCGGCTCGCCAAGACCTACTCCGGTGGCATGATCCGCCGCCTCGAACTGGCCCAGGCCCTGGTCAGCGCCCCCCGGCTGCTGATACTCGACGAGCCCACGATCGGCCTCGACCCCATCGCCCGTACCAGCGTGTGGGAGCACATCAACGCCGTACGGGCCGCCACCGGCATGACCGTCCTCGTCACCACGCACTACATGGACGAGGCCGACCAGTACTGCGACCGGGTCGCCCTGATGCACCGCGGGCGCGTCCGTGCCCTGGGCACCTCCGCCGAACTGCGGACGGGCCTGAAGGAGCGGCGCGGCGCCGCGGGGGAGGCCACGACCGACGAGTTGCCGACGCTCGAAGACGTCTTCCGGGACATCGCGGGCAGCGGCCTCGACGACCAGTCAGGAGACTTCCGCGATGTCCGAAGCACCCGTCGTACAGCGACCCGCGTCGGCTGACGCCACCCACCCGCGCGGCCTTGACCTGCTGGTATCTCCGCCCAGCCCGCGTACCGGCTGGCGCGTGCTGCCTGCCAGGGTCGTCGCGATGTGCGTCGTCGAACTCCAGAAGCTGCGCCACGACCGGACCGAGCTGTACACCCGGGCCGTGCAGCCCGCGCTCTGGCTGCTGATCTTCGGCGAGACCTTCACCCGGATCCACGCGATACCCACCGGCGGCATCCCGTACATCGACTACCTCGCGCCCGGCATCATCGCCCAGTCCGCGATGTTCATCGCCATCTTCTACGGCATCATGATCATTTGGGAGCGGGACGCCGGGATCCTCACCAAGCTCCTGGTCACGCCCACACCACGGTCCGCCCTGATCACCGGCAAGTCGTTCGCCGCGGGCGTCAAGGCGCTGATCCAGGCGGTCGTCGTCATCGTCATCGCGGCGCTGCTCGGTGTCGCCATGACCTGGAACCCGCTGCGGCTCCTGGGAGTCGCCGTCGCCGTGATCCTCGGATCGGTGTTCTTCTCCTGTCTGTCGATGACGATCGCGGGCATCGTGCTCACCCGCGACCGGCTGATGGGCATCGGACAGGCCATCACCATGCCGCTCTTCTTCGCCTCCAACGCCCTCTACCCGGTGGCGATCATGCCGGGCTGGCTCCAGGCCATCAGCAAGGCCAATCCGCTGAGTTACCAGGTCGACGCGTTGCGCGGACTGCTCCTCGGCACCCCCTCGCATCTCGCCCTGGACTACGGGGTGCTGGTGTTCGCCGCGATCGTCGGGATCACGGCGGCCTCCTCGCTCCTCGGCCGACTCGCCCGTTGACCCGTTGACCCGCTGACCCGCTGACCCGCAGGCCAGCTCCCGGCCGTCGTCAGCGGCTGTTGCCCGGCGTGAGCCGCTCCCGCAGCCGGTCCAGCCAGGCACGCGGCCCGAGTTGCTCCCGGGTACCCCGGTCCAGCTCCTCCATCAGGCGCCGTCCCCGGTGCTCCATGTCCAACTCGTCCAGGATCCGGTTCACCTCTGTCAGCAGCGCGCCGTGCAACTGCCAGTCGCGGGGGTCACGCCGTACTCCGTCGAGCAGGAGCCGCGCCGCGTGGTCGCGGCTCACGCCCGCCGCCCTCAGCTGCTCCGCGAGACGCTCCTCGGCCGCGTCGGCGTTGGCGCTGACCTGAGTCGTCACCAGTACCGCGAAGCTGACCACCGCGTCCGCGACATGCCCCAGGAGTTCCTGGAGCGCCACGCCCTCCTCCTGCGGGAACATCGGCTCCCCGGCGCGTTCCTTCGCGAGATCCGTGAGGGTACGGGCCAGGACCCGCAGGACGACCGTGCAGATCTCCAGCGTGTCGAGACCGGTGCGCAGCAGGATCCGGTTCAACAGGCCCTCGCGGACCCGGGGGTTGAGCCTGAGGCTGTCCTCGGCCTGCCGCAGCGCCGCGTCCACCTCGACGATGTCGTTGTCGAGCTGCCGCGCCTCGTGCAACTGTTCCGCCGCCTTCTCGGGCGGGGTGCGCGCGGTGAGCTGTTCCCCGCTGCGCAACAGCAGTTGCCGCATCCGGCGGGCCAGGCCCTCGATGGACTCGCCCGCCGTGTCGATCCAGACGGGCGGCGCGAGCACGAAGTTGAACAGCAGCCCCACGACCGCGCCGATCACTGTCTCCAGCACCCGGTCCCACGCCGTGTCGCCGACCCGGGTCACGCCGAGCACGAGCATCGCGCTGATCGCCACCTCGGGCACGAACTCGCCGACACGGACGAACTGTCCGACCGTGAGCGACGCCAGGATGATCAGCCCGAGGCTCCACCAGCTCAGCCCCACCAGGGCACTGAACCCGATCGCGATGAGCACCCCGACGACCACCGAGTTCACCCGGCGGATCCCCGTCGTGAGGGTGTTGTACAGCGTCACCTGCACCACGAGCAGCGCCGTCAGGGGCGCGGTCAGCGGCGCGGTCTCGTTGCTGAGCTGGAGTGCGACGACATACGCGATCGTGGCCGCCGCCGTGGACCGCAGGGTCTGCACCACCACCGGCTCGCGCCGCCGCCTCACCAGATCGGCCACCGGAGCGGCCATCGCGCCTCGTACGTCCCGCATCCGTTCAGGCATTCCGTCGCACCCCGTCACGCTCACCGACCGGCATCGCAGGGCCCACTCTGGTACGGACGGCCGCCCGGCGCCGACAGGACGCTCCGATGCGCCGGATCGGGACCGGCACCGCGCTGTCCGGGCGGCCCGTGCTGGACGTTCCGGTCCGCACTCGTCAGGATCGTGCCGTTGCAGCGCGATCTCACGGGCGAGAGGCGGAACCGGCGAATGACCACGCACTGGGCTGACTTCCAGTACGAGATCTATCTGAACGGTATGACGGGCGCGGTGCCCAGGCTCCCCACCGATCTGTCCCGCCTTGAGGAACTGACGGAGCGACGGCTCGGCCCGGGAGCCGTCGGCTATGTCGCGGGCTCCGCGGGCAACGGCAGCACCGCGCGCGCCAATCGGGCCGCCCTGGACCGGCTGCGGATCGTGCCGCGGGTGCTGCGCGACGTCCACGAACGCGACCTGTCCGTCGACGTCCTGGGCCGTACGCTGCCCGCGCCGCTGGCCCTGGCGCCGGTCGGCGTTCTGTCGATCATGCACCCGGACGCCGAGCCGGCCGCGGCCCGCGCCGCCGCGGCGCGCGGGGTGCCGTACATCCTGTCGTCCGCGTCGAGTACCCCGCTGGAGCAGGTCGCCGAGGCGATGGGCGACGCGGAGCGCTGGTTCCAGCTGTACTGGGCCAAGGACCGCGAGGTGACCAAGAGTTTCCTGGCGCGCGCCAAGGCCGCCGGGTACACGGCCCTGTTCGTCACCCTCGACACCCCGATCCTGGCCTGGCGGCCCCGCGATCTCGACCAGGCGTATCTGCCGTTCCTGCACGGTGTGGGCACCGCCAACTACTTCACCGACCCGGCGTTCCAGGCCGGTCTCGCCAAGCCGGTGCACGAGGACCCGAACGCGGCCGTCCTGCACTTCGTCGGCATGTTCGCCGATCCGTCGAAGACCTGGCCCGACCTGGGCTTCCTACGGGAGCACTGGGACGGTCCGATCGTGCTCAAGGGCGTTCTGCACCCCGACGACGCCCGCCGCGCCGCCGCCGCGGGCATGGACGGCGTCGTCGTGTCCAACCACGGCGGCCGGCAGGTCGCCGGGGCCATCGGCGCCGCCGACGCGCTGCCGGGTGTGGTGGAGGCCGCCGGGGACCGGCTCGCCGTCCTGTTCGACAGCGGTGTGCGCACCGGCGACGACATGGTCAAGGCCCTCGCGCTGGGCGCCCGCGCGGTCCTCGTCGGCCGCCCGTACGCGTACGGGCTCGGCCTCGACGGTCAGGCGGGCGTCGACCACGTCATCCGCTGTCTGCTCGCCGAGTTCGACCTCACCCTCGCACTCTCCGGGCACGCGAGCCCCGCCACGCTCACCGCCGACGACCTGGTACGGGACTCCGGCTGACGGGGGAGAGGGCGCCGCCCGGACGGGGCCGGAGCCACGGCGGCGCGACGGCCTATGCTGAGCGTGATGTTCACCCCCGAGGGCCCCACCTTCCGCGAACTCGCCGTGCAGGCGCTGTCGTCCGTCGAGCACGGCTACGACCTGCTGGCCCCGAAGTTCGACCACACACCGTTCCGCACGCCGGACGACATCCTGGACCCGGTCGGGCCGCTCCTCGCCCGGCTCGGCCCCTTCGACCGGGGGCTCGACCTGTGCTGCGGGACGGGCGCGGGACTCGGCGTGCTGCGCGAGGTGTGCCGGGAGCGGGTCGTCGGCGTCGACATCAGCGCGGGCATGCTCGATGTGGGCCGCGAGGGGCACCTGAAGTCCGGTGCCGGTGATGACCTTGGCGAAGGTACGGCGCCCGGACCGCCGACCGACTGGGTGCGCGCGGACGCGCTGTCGCTGCCGTTCGGCCCCGTCTTCGACCTGGTCGTCAGCTTCGGCGCCTTCGGGCACTTCCTGCCCCGTGAAAGGCCCGCGCTGTTCGCGGAAGTCCACGGGGTGCTGCGGCCGGGCGGCCGGTTCGCGTTCCCGATCATGGCGCCGCCGCGTCCGGGCTCCGCCGGCTACTGGGTCCTGCTCGGCTTCGACTCCGCGATGCGGGTGCGCAACGCCGTGTGGCGGCCCCCGTTCGTCATGTACTACCGGGTGTTCCGCCTCGCCGACGTCCAGGAGGAGCTGTCCCGCGCGGGCTTCGCCGTGGAGCTGTACGCCCTTCCGGAGCTGGGCCGCCGCCCGGACGGCAGCCCGCGCGCCCGGCTGGTGGTCGCGGAACGCCGGTGACGCCGGGGCTCGGTCGTACGTAGCCCTCGGTGGTACGTGGCCCTTGGCCGCCGGTGGCCTTCAGTCGTCGGGGTTGGCCTCCAGGCGGGTGAGATCCATGTCGTCGAGGAGCGCCTCATGGGTCCGCCCGGTGGTCTGGGCGTCCCGCTCGATCTCGACGGCCGCCCATCCCGCGAGGCTCATCACCAGGACCCGCAGCCCGTCCGTGCCGTACTCCTCCAGGACCTCGTCGGCGACGGTCAGGGCCTCCTCCGGGATCCGCTCGGCCGGATGGAGACCGACCACCTTGCGCAGCAGGGCGACCGAGATCCGCGAGATGTCCGGGATGATCTCCCGCAGCCGCCGGTCCTCGTCCTCGTCCACCGTCCGCTTCCCTCCTCGGGTCGGATCCTTGTCTCGGATCCTCGGGTCAGAACTCCTCGTGGCGCTCCGGATCCCCGCCGAGCCGGTGCCGCGGCCGGTGGGCGATCGACGCCAGCTCGTCCGGCGTCAGCTCGAAGCCGAACACGTCGAGGTTGTCCCGCTGACGCCCCGGATCGGACGACTTCGGGATCGGTACGGCACCGAGCTGGGTGTGCCAGCGCAGCACGGCCTGTGCGGGTGTCACGTCATGCGTCTTGGCGACCGCCGTGATCGCCGGGTCGTCCAGCAGGGCACTGCCTCGGCCGAGCGGGCTCCAGCTCTCGGTGGCGATGCCCCGCGCGCGGTGGAAGGCGCGCAGCGCTTCCTGGGGGAGCAGGGGGTGCATCTCGATCTGGTTGACCGAGGGCAGGACGCCGGTCTCGCTCTCCAGACGCTCGATATGGGATTCGGTGAAGTTGGAGACGCCGATCGAGCGGACCAGACCCTCGTCCCTGAGCTTGATCATCGCCCGCCAGGACGTCACGTACCGGTCCACGCGCGGCAGCGGCCAGTGGATGAGATACAGGTCCACGTACTCCAGGCCGAGACGCTGCCGGGATCCTTCGAAGGACGCGAGCGTCTGCTCGTACCCGTGGTCGCGGCCGGGGAGTTTCGTCGTGACGACGATTTCCTCGCGGGGGACGGAGCTGCGGGCGATGCCGCGTCCGGTGCCCGTCTCGTTGCGGTAGTTGGTCGCCGTGTCGATCAGCCGGTACCCGATGTCCAGCGCTCCGGCGACCGCGCTCTCCGCTTCGGCGTCGTCCATCGGATACGTGCCCAGACCGAGGCCGGGGAGTCGGGTGCCGTCGTTGAGCGCGTGAGCCGGGACTGTCACCGTGTCTTCCCTTCGTCCCCCACTGTCTCCTCCCCAATGCTACGGGGCGGGTCCCGGCCCCCGTGGCGTCATCGGTCAGCCGGGACCGGCGTCGGACAAGGGGGCTCCTGCGAGGGCGCCGGGCGGTGGTAACTTTTCCATAGCTCCGTATACGAGCTGTATGCGATCTCTTGGGGGTAGCCGTGACGTCCGGTCGCGAGAAGGCGTACGCGTACCTCAAGGAGACCGTGCTCACGGACCCCGCGATGTCGGGGGAGTTCCTCTCCGAGCAGGAGATCGCCGACCGCATCGGAGTCTCCCGCACCCCGATCCGCGAGGCCCTGCTCCTCCTCGCTGCCGAGGACCTGGTCCAACTGGTGCCCAAGCGGGGCGCGCGGGTCGCCGCCCTGTCCGGCCGCGAGATCAGCGAACTGATGGAGCTGCGCGGCCTGGTGGAGCGGTACGCGGCCGAGCACGCGATCGGTTCGGGCCGGGCGCCCGTGAAGGAACTGGGCGACCTCCTGGACCGGCAGCGCGCTCTCACCGGCCCCGACCAGGCGCGGGAGTTCATCGCGGTGGACCACCTCTTCCACGCCACGCTCGTCTCGGCCGTGGGCAATTCCCTGCTCGACCGGCACTACGACGGGCTGCGCAGCCGCCAGGTTCGGGCCGGTGTCGTCGCGCTGTACAGCGGCCACGGACGCCAGGAGGCGGTGCTCCACGAGCACCGGGCCATCCTGGACGCCCTCACCGCCGGTGACCCCGGCGCGGCGCGCGCCGCGATCGACAGCCACCTGGAGTCGACACTGAAGGTGCTGCTCGCGGGCTAACCGTCGGTGTCGGTGGCCGGGTAGGTGAACACCAGCATCGTGACGCCCTCCTGGGACGTCCACGGGCCGTGCGGCATGCCGGGCGGGCGGCACGCGTACGAGCCCCGCGTGAAGGTGCGGTCCAGCGTCAGGTCGTGCAGCGAGCCCGCGACGAGATAGACCTCCTCCCAGAAGTCGTGCCGCGCCACGCCCTGCGCCGAGGTGTCGGTACCGGGCTCCCACCGCACCAGCGCGGTGGTCCGCAGCCCCGATCCGTCGTCGGCGAGTACCCGCTCACGGACACCGGGGCCCGCGCCCTCGGGCGCCGTCCACTCCCCGGCCGGGTGATGGAACTCCAGTTCCGGCTTGCTCATGCCCGTGCTCCCTTCTCCATGCCCGTTCCGTCGCCGAGCCGGCGGTTGGCCAGTACGGGGATCTTCTCGCGGACCGATGCCACCTCGGTCAGGTCCAGGTCGGCGACGAGCAGCCCCGGCCCGGCGCCGAGCCGGTCGCGCACCGTTCCGTCGGGGCCGACGACCGCGCTGTGCCCGATCCCGGTCGGCGCGGACCCGTGCGGCGCCGCACCCGTGGCCGATTCCGTCGCCGCCGGGTCCGCCTGGCCGACGGCGGCGACCCATACGGTCGCGTCCAACGCCCGTGCGCGGACGAGGAGTTCCCAGTGCTCGCGCTTGCCGGGACCGGCACCCCAGGACGCGGCGAGCAGGGTCGCCACGGCCCCGGCGTCCGCGTGCGCGCGGAACAGTTCGGGGAAGCGGACGTCGTAGCAGGTCGCGAGGCCGAGCCGGACGCCGTCCACGTCGATCGTGGTGACCCGCGAGCCCGCCGCGACGGAGTCGGACTCGCGGTATCCGAAGGCGTCGTACAGATGGATCTTGTCGTACGCCGTGTCGACGCCCGGTCCGGTGGCGAGCAGGGTGTTGGCCACGCGCCCGCCGGGTGCCGGGGTGAACATGCCCGCGACCACGACGATCCCGGCGTCGGCGGCCAGGGCGCGCACCGCCGTCGCCCAGGGGCCGTCGAGCGGTTCGGCGACGGGCGCGAGCGGTGTGCGGAAGCAGGCCATCGACGCCTCCGGGAACACCACGATCCGGGCGCCGGCCGACGCGGCACGCGCCGTCTCCTCCGCGAGCAGTTCGAGATTCCGCGCCGGTTCGGGTCCTGTGGTGAGCTGACTGAGGGCGATACGCACGGGGAACGGCCTTCCGGTGAGGGGACTTGGGGTTCTGTAGCGGCTACGGCGCGGGGGTTCCGGTGTTGCTGTCCGTGCCCTCGGCGGTGGCGCCCACGAGCCGGGCGTCCTCCTCCTCGGCGTGGTCGGCGTCCCGCCCCAGGCACAGGCCCACGACGGTGACCGCGGCGGCCACGGCGAGGTACAGCGCGAGCGGCACCCAACTGTGGAAGGTGCCGAGCAGCGCGGTGAACAGCAGCGGCGCCACGGCACCGCCGATGATCCCGGCCAGGGTGTACGCGAGCGAGGAGCCGGTGTATCGCAGCCGCCCTGTGGGGTGTGCTGCATGCTTCCCGTTCCTTGCCTGGGGGACATCGACCTTTCGGCATACTTCTTGTATACAGGTCGTATGCGCAACCCCCGCGCCGGATGTTAACCGCTTCGAAACCCACTTCTGTTGATGACACCCTCTTCTGGAGATGCCATGGCCACGCTGACCTTCGAACTCCCCGACGGCTCCACGCGCGATGTCGATGTCGTACGCCTGCTCAACGCCGGGTACGCCGGGCGCGGTCAGGAGGACGTGGCCGCCCATGTCGCCGAACTGGCGGAACTGGGCGTTCCCGCGCCCTCGGTGACCCCCGCCCTCTACCCCGTATCGCCCTATCTCGCGCAACAGACCGAGCGGGTCGCCGCGCAGCACGGCCGCACCTCGGGCGAGGCGGAGTGGGCCCTGGTCGTCGCCGACGACGGAGACCTCCTGCTGACCGCCGCCTGCGACCACACCGACCGCGACCTGGAGGTGCACGGGGTCGCCTGGAGCAAGAACGCGGGCCCCGACGTGCTCGCCCGCCGCGCCTGGCGCCTGGCCGAGGTCGAGGACCGGCTCGACACACTGACCCTGCGGGCCTGGGTCACACACCGGGGTGAGGAGACCGAGATCCAGCACGGCACCCTCGCCGAACTGCTGACGCCCGGCTACTGGACCGAGGTGCTGCGCGCCCGGGGCGATCTGGCGCCCGGCACCGTCCTGATCTCCGGGACCATCCCGATGGCCGAAGGCGTCGACCAGTTCGCCGAGCGCTGGCGCGTCGAACTGGCGGACCCGGCGACGGGGGACACGATCCGGCTCGCCTACGACGTGGTGCCGATGCCGGAGCCGATCGGCTGAGCGGGCCGACCGGCCGCACGGAGGGGATGCCGGGCCGATACGCGTGGCCCGTACAGGAGTTCGCGGTCGAATTGGAGCCGGACATCCGGACGGGAGGGTGCCGCTTCCGGACGCGGGGCGCCGCGCGCCGGCACCCGGCGCCGGGGCGCACTCCGCTGACCAGGGCGGGTCCGGCGCGGCGGTGGTGGTGGGCGGTGGGGATCGGCCAGATGCGCCATATGACCGGTCTGGCCGAACTCGACGTGGCCTCCATGTTGCCCGAGGCATCTAATGAAGATCGTCAGGCCGACACCCACCCCCGCGAGGTGCTCGATGACCGATCCCGTCGCCTTCCCCCAGGACCGCACCTGCCCCTACCACCCGCCCACCGCCTATGACCCGCTGCGCGCCGACCGGCCGCTGACCCGGATCTCGCTCTACGACGGCCGGGAGGTGTGGGTCGTCACCGGACACACGGCGGCCCGTGAACTCCTCGTCGACACCCGGCTGTCCAGCGACCGCGTACGCGACGGATTCCCCCTGACGAACGCGCGCATCGCCGCGTTCCGCGACCGCCGCGCCGCGCTCCTCGGCGTCGACGGGGCCGAGCACCGCACCCAGCGGAGCATGCTCATCCCGAGCTTCACCGTGAAACGGGTCGACACGCTGCGCCCGCGTATCCAGCAGACCGTGGACCGGCTCCTCGACGCCATGGAGGCCCAGGGGCCGCCAGCGGACCTCGTGAACGCGTTCGCGCTGCCCGTGCCGTCCATGGTGATCTGCGCGCTGCTCGGTGTGCCCTACGCCGACCACGACTTCTTCGAGGAGCAGTCGCGGCGGCTGCTGCGCGGCCCGCAGGTCGCCGACGCCGAAGAGGCGCGCCTCCGCCTCGACGCCTATCTGGGCGGCCTGATCGACCGGAAGCGGAAGGACCCGGGGGACGGACTGCTCGACGAGCTGATCGCACGCCAGATCGCGGAGGGAACCTTCGACCGCGAGGAACTGGTCGCGCTCGCCACGATCCTGCTGGTCGCCGGGCACGAGACCACCGCGAACATGATCTCGCTCGGCACCTTCACACTGCTGCGCCACCCCGAGCAGTTCGCCGAACTCCGTGCCGATGAGTCCCTGATGTCCGCCGCCGTCGAGGAGCTGCTGCGGTTCCTGTCGATCGCCGACGGGCTCGCGCGGGTGGCCACCGAGGACATCGAACTGGCCGGGACGACGATCAGGGCCGGCGAGGGCGTCCTCTTCTCGACGTCCGTCATCAACCGGGACACCGCCGCCTTCCCCGAGCCCGACGCCCTGGACTGGCACCGCACGTCCCGTCGCCATATCGCGTTCGGCTTCGGGGTCCACCAGTGCCTGGGCCAGAACCTGGCCCGCGCCGAGATGGACATCGCCCTACGGACCCTGTTCGCGCGGTTGCCGGGGCTGCGGCTCGCGGCGCCCGCCGACGAGATCCCGTTCAAGCCGGGCGACTCGATCCAGGGCATGCTCGAACTGCCGGTGACCTGGTGAGGAAGGACGGGACCATGCGGATCGACATCGACAGGGACAGCTGCGTCGGCGCGGGACAGTGCGCCCTCGCGGCGCCGGATGTGTTCACCCAGGACGACGACGGCTTCAGCGAACTGCTGCCGGGCAGCGAGGACGGAGCCGGCGACCCGATGGTTCGTGAGGCCGTCCGGGTGTGCCCGGTGGGGGCCATCGCGGTGATCCAGGACTGAGAATTCTCCTGTGCCGCCGCTTCGGATGTCGATTCGGGCGGATGCCGTTCGTTCAGAGAGTGAGCAGCCGGCGAGAAGGCCGGCGGCGAACGGCGGTACCAAGGAGGAACCGGTCATGAAGCAGTACCTGCTCAGTGTGATGCAGCCCCCCGGCGAGCGGCCCGCGCCCGAGATCCTGGACGGGATCATGCGGAACGTCGAAGCCCTGCACCAGGAACTCAAGGCCGCCGGTGCCTGGGTGTTCGCCGGTGGGCTGCACTCCCCGGACACGGCGACCGTCATCCGGATCAAGGACGGCGACGCCCTGGTCACCGACGGCCCGTACACCGAGAGCAAGGAGTATCTCGGCGGGTTCACCATCATCCAGGCGCCCGATCTCGACGCGGCGCTCGCCTGGGGCGAGAAGACGGCCAGGGCCACCACCCTGCCGATCGAGGTCCGTCCCTTCTACGACGCCTCCGACGACACCTCCGACGACTGATGACCCCGGCCCCGGCCCCGGCCACCGCGCACGTCGAACGCGTCTTCCGCGCGGCGTACGGGCGCGCGGTGGCCGTCCTGGTCCGGGTGTTCGGGGACATCGACCTCGCCGAGGAAGCGGTGCAGACGCCTTCACCAAGGCCCTGGACCGCTGGCCCACCGAGGGGACACCGCCGAGCCCCGCCGGCTGGATCATCACCACCGCGCGCAACAGCGCCGTCGACCGCGTCCGCAAAGAGGCGTCGCGCGCCGACCGGCACGCCCAGGCGGCGCTGCTCCTCGCGCCCGACGCACCGGCCGAGGAGGGCCCCGTGCGCGACGAACGGCTCCGGCTGATCTTCACCTGCTGCCACCCGGCACTGGCCCCCGGGGCCCAGATCGCGCTGACCCTGCGCCTCCTCGGCGGACTCACCACGCCGGAGATCGCCCGCGCCTTCCTGGTCCCCGAGACGACCATGGCCCAGCGCCTGGTACGCGCCAAGAACAAGATCCGCGCCGCCGGCATCCCGTACCGCGTCCCGCGCGACGCGGACCTTCCCGACCGGCTGCGCCCGGTCCTCGCCGTCGTCTACCTGATCTTCAACGAGGGGTACGCGGCCGGGTCGGGCGCCGACTGGGTGCGCGCGGACCTGTGCGCGGAGGCGATCCGGCTCGGGCGGCTGCTCACCGAGCTGATGCCCGACGAACCCGAGGCCGCCGGGCTGCTCGCGCTGATGCTCCTGATCGAGTCCCGGCGCGCCGCCCGCACCGGGCCCGACGGTGAGCTGGTGCTCCTCGGCGACCAGGACCGGGACCGCTGGGACCGTGCGCTGATCGCCGAGGGCCAGGAGCTGGTACGCGACTGTCTGCGCAGGGGCCGGCCGGGCTCGTACCAGATCCAGGCGGCGATCAACGCGGTGCACAGCGACGCCGCGCGCGCCGACGCCACCGACTGGGGCCAGATCCTTCAGCTCTACGACCATTTGGCGGCGATCGCGCCGAGCCCCGTGGTCGACCTCAACCGGGCCGTCGTCCTCGCCGAGGTCGAGGGTCCCGAGGCCGCCCTCGCGCGCGTGGACGCCCTCGCCCTTGACGGCTACCACGCCTTCCACGCCGTACGGGCCGATCTGCTCCGTCGCCTGGACCGGCCCGACGAGGCGGCCGAGGCGTACCAGGCGGCCCTTGAGCGGACCGGGAACGCGGCGGAACGTGCCTTCTTCGCACGGCGGTCCCGCGAGGTACGCGGGATGCCGTGACCGGGGAAGCGGGGGCGCCGTGACCGGGGGGAATCCGCCCGGCGCGCGAGCGATGAGTTTCCGGAGCAGCATCGGTCGTACCGGTAAGCATTCGCGCGCGTGCAGGGAGGCACCCATGAGCAGCGAGCCACTCACCACTTGCCTGTGGTTCGACGGTCAGGCCGAGGAGGCGGCGAACCACTACATCTCGATCTTCAAGGACGCCGAACTGGGCTCGATCGGCCGGTACACCGAGGCGGGGCCGGGTCCTGCGGGGTCGGTCATCGCCGTCGAGTTCAAGATCAACGGCCAGAAATTCGTGGGGCTGAACGGCGGACCGCAGTTCACCTTCGACGAGGCGATCTCGTTCCAGATCCACTGCGAGGACCAGGACGAGGTCGACTACTACTGGAACCGGCTCATCGAGGGCGGCAGCCCCAGTCAGTGCGGCTGGCTGAAGGACAAGTTCGGCCTCTCCTGGCAGGTCATCCCCAAGGAGCTGATGTCCATGATCGGCAGCCCCGACCAGGAGAAGGCGGCCCGTGCGACCCGGGCCATGCTCACGATGACCAAACTGGACATCGCACCGCTGCGGAAGGCGTTCGAGGGGGAGTGAGGAACCGGCCCCGCGCACGGGTCGCGGGGCCCTTCCCCAGTACCGATCCACGTACCGCGTCACCGCGGCTCAGTACCGCAGCACCGCGGCGATGTGGTTCTGCTCGGCCAGGGTGCCGTCCGGGACGAAGCGGACCTTCGCGTCGGTGTCCAGGGAGCGTTCCACGATCTCGTCCACCAGGTCCTCGCGGGCGTCCAGATCACCGGACTCGGCGGGGACGAGATGCTCGCCGTCGTCCCGTACCGTCGTGCGGTAGTTCTCCTCGACGGCGAGTGTGCCGACCCGGCCGCCGAGCGCGCTCTGCCACACCTCGTCGACCCCGGCGGCGAAGTCCCGGCGCCCCCTGGCCTTGTCCAACTCCTGGAGCAGGGCGCCGATCTCGGCCTCCTGATGCACGGCGCGGAACGGGCGGACGGCCTGCCACACCACGTCGGCGGGGCCGTCCGCGAGCCCGCCGTGCGGGACCCGCGAGGCGTCCCGGGCGACCGTGCCGGCGTCGTCGAGCAGCGAGAGCGCGGCCGCCTCACCGGCCACGTACAGGGGCCGGGGCGCCGCCGCGAGGACATGGCGCATCGCCTCGTCGGCGCCGCGCAGGAACTGCCGGGTCGCCTCGTCGGTGAAGGTGCTCGGCACATCGCCGATCCGCTCCTCGCGCTCCACGTCCTGCGCCGTCAGGCTGCGCGTCAGCGGGAAGCCGCCCTTGTACACCTCGGTGACCCGCTCCGGGCCGCCGTTCCAGAGCGAGACACGGTTCGCCGAGACCGCCATCACCCAGTAGGGCCGCTCGGCCTCGCGCGCGGCGACGAGATTGCGGGTCAGGAAGGTGTCGGCGAGTACCACACGCTCGGGCGCGGTGCGGCCCAGGTACCACACGTGGTGTTCACCGGGCGCGGCGAAGATCGCGAGTCCGTCCTCGACATGCGCGAGGTCGACCTCGGTGTGCGCGCGGTCGAGCTGCTCCTCGACGTCGGCGCGCCGTTCGCGGGTGACGGCGGGATCGGCCCGCAGCCGCTCCTTCGCCTCGGCCAGCAGATTGCGCAGCCGTACGGGGTCCTGCGCGTTGTCCGGCTCACGGCGATGCGTCGGCATCACCAGGGAGACCGCGGGGTACGGGCGCGGTGCGCGCAGTCGGGCGAGAACGGCGGGGGTGAGTGCAGGGTGCATGGAACCCTTTCCGAGCGGGCGGCTTGCGCCGGTCTGGGCTGGGCGCCGACCCGTTCGTCTTTCCGGTCGGCCCGAAATAAACCCTATATCCGATTCTCGGCTCGGGCATGTGAGCGGTCCCGAACGGCGCAGCGCCGCGGGAAACCAAGGGGACGCCGAGGGGCGGGCGGCGGGAAGTGTCCCCGTCGCCCGCCCCGGTGAGCGGTCGCCTTACGGCAGTTGGTTGATCTTGAACGTGGACGTCGTGTTCTTCACGTCCTGCGCGTTGTCGCTCATCTTCAGGTTGTGGAAGGTGACTTCACCGACCGCGGGACCCTGCCCCGCCTCGGGCATCTCGTTCGCCCAGAGCCCGAAGCCCGACTTCGCGTCGTACGCGTCGCCGCTCTTGTGCGCTCCGGTGATCGTGACGTCCGTGAGGATCGTGTCCTTGATCGGGAACTGTGGCTGTCCTCCCACATAGTTGGTCTGGAACATGATCCCGCTGTACGTCGGATCGACGATGTCGACGTTGTTGACGCGGATGCCCTGGAACACCTTCGACGCGGAGAACATCCAGATACCGGGGAAGGTCTGCCCGCCCCAGAAATGGCCGCCCGCGCGGACGATGGAGATGTTCTCCAGCGTCGTCGGTTCGGTGCCGAAGCCGTTCATCGGATAGCCGAAGTCCAGGGAGCTGACGGTGATTCCGGAGTAGACCAGGGTGTCCGCGATATGGATGTTGCGGAAGGTGTTGTTGTAACCGCCGTAGACGGCGATTCCCGCGGCACGCCAGGTCAGGATCGTGGTCAGGTTCTCGTAGACGTTGTTCTTCTCGTCCGCGCCGCCCGCGTCGATCGCCGAGAACAGCGCGAAGCTGTCGTCGCCGGTCGCCCTGGCCTCGTTGTTGACGACGTGGTTGTCGGTGGAGCCGTTGGTCATGTTGACGCCGTCGGCGAACATGTTGCGGATACGGGAGTTCTTGATGGTGATGTTGTCGGTGTTGGCCCCCCAGTAGAGGCACACCATGTGCTCGTTCCAGATGTTGTCGATGGTGATGTCGGAGACGTTGGAGAAGTCGAACACCTTCCCCGGTCCGTCGATACGGGACGTGTAGTTGCCGAAGTACGCGAAGTTCGAGAACGACGAGCCCTTCGCCGTGTTCTCGGCGCGGAACCCGATGTCCGTGTTGTCCTGCGACGACGGCGCGTGGAACCGGGTGAACCAGGGCCCGGCCCCGACCACCTGGACCGCCTTGCCGTAGACCTGGAACTTGCTGGACGTCTCGTAGTCACCGGCCGGCAGATAGACGCCGACCAGCTTGCCCGTGGTGTCCATACGGACCTTGTCGAGCGCGTTCTGCACGTCCTGGTGCGAGAAACCGGTCGGCACGGTGTACGTCGCCGGGTCCGGGTTCGCGACCGCGGAGACCTGCTCCAGGCTGACGAAGTCGATCGCGTACTTGGAGGTGTTCGCCGCGTCCTTCTGGAGCCGGATCTTGCTGCCCGCCGGGACCGTCCTGCCGAGCATGATGTTCGCCTCGTCATAGATATGACGGGGGTCGCCCGCGCCCGGCGAGTTGCCCGGACCCGCCTCATTGCCGTACAGCCACGCGTACTTGGACGTGAGGTCGATGGCCTTGAGGAAGGTGCCGTCGACATAGACGTTCAGCGTCGCGTTGGTGCCGCCGCCGCCCGCCGAGTCCGGGATGGAGAACCGGGTCACCAGCGTGTTCGTGCTGGCCTTGGCCGTGAACTCCACATAGTTGCCGGTGTTGTCGAGGCTGACCGCCTTACGGCCCGATGCCTCGCCCGCGATGTCACCGATCGTCCGGTTGGGCCCGACGGTCCTGGCGCCACCGCCGACGACACCGTCCTCGGCCTCGTACATGTCGAACGGCATGCTCGCGCCCCGCCCGACGAACAGCGGCTTCGACGCGGTGTTGTTCTCGCGCTTGACCGGGACCTCGTTGGCATCGGCGGCGATCACGGTCTTCACCGTGAACTTGCCGTTCACCGCCGGCCAGGTACCGAGGTTGATCGCGCTCGAACTCGCCCCGGCCGCCAGCGACCCGTCGTACGAGCCGGTGAGGGTGCGGACCGTGGAGCCGTTCGCGTCGAGGACCGTCAGCGTGATGCCGTGACTGCCGCCCGCCGACGCGATGGTGCCCTGGTTCTTCAGGACCACGGAGAACGTGACCGTGTCGCCCCCGGCCGGGGCGCTCGGTGACCAGTTCACCGCCGACGCCACCAGGTCCGAGCTGGACACCGGCTTGACGACCAGCGCCGTCGGGCTGGTGTAGCTGTTGTTGCCGTCGTTCTGCTCGATGACCTTGTTGTCCGGGTCGACCACGGCACCGACCTGGTACGTCCCGGCGTCCTTGGCGCCGATGTCGGCCGTGACGGTCTTGGACTCACCGGCCGCGAGCGCGCCCACGGCAGCGGTGCCGACCTTGGTGCCGCCGAGTTGGAACGCCACATCGGTGGCCTCGGACGCGGCGTTGCCGGAGTTGCGGACCGTCGCGGTGAGGCTGATCGGGTCGGACTCGACCGGGTCCGCGGGCGCGGAGGTGACCGAGGTGACGACCAGATCGGGGTTCGGCGCGGGGGTGCCGAGTACCTGGAACTCCGCGACCTGACCGGCCGGGGCACCGGTGTTGGCGGTGAACTTGAGTTGGACGTCCGCGACCCGGGCGGTCACGGGGATCGACACGGTGTTCCCGCTCGACGGGTTGAACGTGTAGTCCTTGCCCGCCACCAGACTGGTGAAGTCGGTGGCCTTCTGCTCACGGCCGAGCACCTGGAACGTCTGCGTGCGCTGGCTCCACGCGGCGTCCGGGTTCAGCTTGACGACCACGGTGTTGATGTCCGCGTTCGCGCCCAGCTTCACCGTCAGCGTGTTGGGGTAGCTGCCGCCGGCGCCCTCCCAGTAGGTGCTCGTCAGACCGTCGTTGGCGTTCGTGGCGACAAAGGTGAACACCGTCGAGGACGCGCTGATCGCCTTGCCCACGGCGAGGTTGACGTCCTCGCTCGTGGAGCCGTTGCGGGTCACGGTGTTGCTGTTCGCGGACTGGTTGCCCGCCGCGTCCTTGGCCCGCACGTAGTACGTCACCGTGGCCGACGACGGCTGGGGGTCCGTGTACGTGGTGACATCGCCCGCGACACTCTTCAGGAGCGTCCCGTTGGCGTAGATGTCGTAGCCGGTGACCTTCACGTTGTCGGTCGACGCCTGCCAGGTCAGCTTGACCTGACCGGCCACCGCCTCCGTGAAGGCGACGTTGCCCGGCGCGGTCGGCGCCTGCGTGTCGCCCGAATCACCGTTCCTGGTCACGGTGTTGCTGTTCGCGGACTGGTTGCCCGCCGCGTCCTTCGCGCGCACGTAGTACGCCACCGTCTCCGACGCGGGCCGGGTGTCGGTGTAGGTGGTGACGGCGCCGTCGACTGTTGAACGCAGCACCCCGTTCGCGTAGATGTCGTACGCGGTGACCTTCACGTTGTCCGTGGACGCCGTCCAGGTCAGCTTGATCTGGCCCGTCGCGGGTTCCGTGTACGCCAGCGAGCCGGGCGCGGTCGGCGCCTGGGTGTCGCCGGTGGTGGGACCGTAGACCTCCAGCTCGGACAACTGCCCGGCAGGGCGGCCCGTGTTGGCGCTGACCAGGACGCGTACGTACCGCGTGGTGGTGGCGTCGAAGGACACCGTCGCCGACTGGTCGTTCGCCGCGCTGAACTCGTACCCCTTCGAGGCGACGAGGTCGGCGAAGTCCGTCCCGTTGGTGCTGCCCTGGATCTTCAGGGTCTGGGTCCGGGTTTCCCAGCCGGCCGGGAGCCGCAGGACGACCTTGTCCACGCGCAGGGACGCGCCCAGGTCGGACTGGATCCACTGCGGGAGGCTGCCGTTGGCGCTCTCCCAGTAGCTGGAGCTGTTGCCGTCACCGGCGTTGGCCGGGATGTACGTCTGGGTGGAACTGCTCGCCGTGAACGTCTTGCCGCGGGCCAGGTTGCCCGAGGAGTCGCTCGCGCCGTGCACCTCCAACTCCGAGAGCTGGGCGGCTCCCCAGCCGGTGTTGGCCGTGATGTTCACCCGGACGTAGCGCGTCTGCGTCGCCGGGAAGGAGATCGTGACCGTGTTCGCCGACCCCGGGCTGAAGGCGTACGCGGCCGAGGTCTTGATGGTGTCGAATCCGGTGCCGTCGCTGCTGCCCTGTAAGGACAGCGTCTGCGAACGGCTCTCCCAGGAGCCCGGGAGCTTCAGGACGACCTCGTCCACGCGCGTGCTCGCGCCGAGGTCGGCCTGCACCCAATGCGGGAAGTCCGAGCCCGAACTCTCCCAGTACGACGACGCGTTGCCGTCCGTGATGTTCGCCGCGCCGTAGTCGGCCTTCGCGCTGCTCGCCTTGCCCGTCTTGCCGGCGGCGAGGTTCGGACCCCCGGCCGCCGAAGCGGTCAGGGCCGGGAGTCCGATCATCACGAGGGCGGCGGTGAGGAGGGCGGCCAGTGTCCGCCATCGCCGACGATGTCTTCTCATGCTTCCCCTGTCCATGGCTGCTAGATCCGGAGGCTCAGGTTCTTGCGTTCAGTTGTTGGAGAATTGCAGACCGGTGTTTTCGAGTCCACAGTTTCAACAGACCTTCTTGCTGAACCCTGCGCGATCGCCCATGACCCTTGACGTCGGACTGGTCCGGTCCTTTACTGCTCCACGCGCCAGTCGTTCAAATAGCAGTCCATCGTTCAGTCATGTGAACATCAGTGAAGGGAAACAGGATCATGAACAGGACCGTGTCGAAGACGCGACGGACGGCGGCCGGCTTAGCCGCCGCGTGCGGGCTCCTGGCAGTGACCGCACCCCAGGCCCACGCCGAGGTCGAGCCCGGCGGCTGGACATCCGAGTCGCCCTCGTTCAACACCCAGCAGAAGGGCTGTGGCACCGTCAGCGGGCTCACCTTCAAGCTGAGTTGTGGCGACACCAGTGGTGAACAGCGTGCCGAGCGCCGCTACGCCACCTACACCGGAGGCACCCATCAGTTCGAGGGCTCCTTCCGGATCTCCGGCATGGGCGGCAGCCGGATCAGCCTGAAGCAGACGTTCCGCGACACCAGTGGCTCCCAGGGCCCGTTCTTCATGCTGGCCGTCGAACGCGGTGGACGGCTCTACAGCGTGGAGGGCGGCGCCACCCTGTCGCCGAACGCGGGCACCGTCGGTGCCACCGTCCGGGTCAACACCGTGAACCAGGTCGGCAAGACCCATCGCACGTACATCAACGGCTCGTTGGTGAACACGGTGTCGAGCGCGTCCGGCAGCTACTACGACAAGTTCGGCGCCTACCGCACCAACAGCGGCAACGGACCGGTCACCGTCACCTGGAGCGCCGTCAAGTTCTGGCGGAAGTGATCCGATGACGTCCCGGAATCGTGTACGTGTCCTTCGAAGGGTTCCACCACGGGTCCTTCGACGCGCCCTGATCGCGGCCCTGTTGCTCGCCGCAGGACCGGTGAGCTGCACGACACCTTCCCCCGCACGGGGACCCGCCCTGCACGCGACGCGCCTCACGCCCGTCGACATCCGGCTGACCTGGAGTGCGGCGCCGGCCACCGTGTCGGGCCAGGCGCTGGAGTACGCGACGGACCCCCAGGGCCCGTACACGGTTCTCGGGTATCTGCCGGCCGGGGTGACGTCCTATCAGCACCCCCGGCTCATGCCGGAGACCACCTTCTCCTACCGCCTGCGCGCCTACACCGGCCGGGCGTCACGACCCGTGACGGTCGACCTGCCGCCCGGTGAGCCGGGCGCCGACGATCAGAACGACGACGCCGTGTGGGCCCGCCCCAGGACGGTCCGTACCCAAGGCGTCGCCGCGCACCCGCTGCGCACCGCCGGTTCCGCCCCGACCGCCCTCAAGGTGAAGGTCGAGCAGGCCAACGGGATTTCCTTCACCTGGACCGACCACGCGTCCGACGAGGACGGCTATCTGCTGGAGAACAGGCCCGAGGGCAGCGCCGCGTACCGCGTGGTGGCGGTCCTCGACCCCGACATCAACGCCTTCGGCCTCAGCACCCTCGCCGACGAGAAGCACGCCACGTACCGGGTCCGCGCCTTCCGGTACGGGGTGCGGTCGGACGTCGTGCGGGTGACCACCGGCAAGGACCCCGGGAACGGCTGACCGTCCCCGGGGCCTCATCGCCCGGTGTGTGTCACGCGGTGTGCAGGGTCAGTCCGTAGCGGTTCAGGATCGGGTTGACCGGCTGGAACCAGGTCTCGCCGCCCGAACTGCAGTTGCCCCAGCCGCCCGACGTGACACCCTGTGCCTGGTCGCCGCTGATGAAGGAGCCGCCCGAGTCGCCGCCCTCGGCGCACGCGTTGGTCTTCGTCATTCCGTAGACCGCGCCCTGGCTGTAGTTGACCGTCTCGTTCTTGGCCAGCAGATTGCCGCAGCGCCAGTGCGTGGTGGAACCCGACCGGCAGATCGAGGCACCGATGGGAGCCTCAGCCGATCCGCGCACCAACTGGTCGGAGACCTGACCCCAGCCGAGAACGACCGGGACGGTCCACCAGCCACTGCCGACGTTCACCCAGGCGTAGTCGTTGCCCGGGAACGTCGAGCCCTGGAAGTTGCCTATGTACGAGCGGTCCCAGCCGTACACCGCGGGCCCGGCGCCCGAACAGTGACCGGCCGTCACGAAGCCGCCGTACACCGAGAAGCCGATCGAACAGCGGACGTTGCCCGTGTAGTACGGGTCGCCGCCGACCGTGCCGGCCGCGAAGGTGGTCGGCGCCTGCGCGCTCTGGCCGACGGTGACGGGACCCGCCTTGCGGGCCTTGGCGAGGAAGGACCGGACATCGTTGTCAGACTTCTTGGCCGAGACCACGTCGACCACGACCCGGTTCGTCTTCGGGTCGACACGCCAACTGGCCACGCCCTGCGGCGCCTTGAGCTTGTCGATACGAGCCTTGGTCGCGTCGAGCTGCGCCGCCGTGTGCTCGACGAGCCGCACGCTCGCCCCGGTCGCCCGCACCGCGGACGCCTTGCTCGTGTCGGCCAGCGCGACGGTCAGCCGGGAGGTCTCGGAGTCGATCCAGGAACCGCCGTACGACGAACCGGCGGCCTTGCGCGCCTTGCCCTCGACCGCGGTGGCCGTTTTCTCCGCCGCGATACGCGCCTCGGCCTGACTTCTGGTCAGCCCGAAATCGCGCTGCATGGCGGAGATCAGCGCCCCCGAAGCGGGGGCTTCGGCCGAGCCGGCGGAGGAGGAGTTGTCCGCGGCTGCAGCCGGGACGAGTCCCGCCGCGGCCCAGGCGCCGGCGACCAGGAGTGCGGACAGGGCGGTACGCAGGGTTTTCGTGCGTCTCATGGGGTGTGGCCCTTCGTTGTTCCAGCATGTGGGGGAGGAACAGCAAAGCCCTGAGAGAGCGCTCTCAGGGACTGCCGCTGGGGAGCCTAACCGAGGATCATGGGCAGGTCCATGCCAATGCAGGCCCTCGTATTCCGTGTCCAGGCGGCGCACCGAGCGTTTTTGGACACGTGCTGTCGCGAAGGTGTCCGGAGACTGGCTGGAATCGCATGGTGACAGCGAGTCAGGAGGGGCAATAGAGAGGGGGAGGAGCCAAGGGCCCTTGAGGAGCCCCGCGCTCGGCACGCTGATGTCACGGAGGTGGCCGTGCACGACGAATTCCTGTGCCAGCTCACCGCGTACGGAGTGTGCGGCGGCCAGTGGGTCGGCGTACCGCTCGGCACGTATCGCGCTCCCACGCTGCCGCTCGCCCTGTGGTGGCTGCGGGACCGGGCGCTGTGGATCGCCGAACGGCTCGATCCCGACCCCGAAGGGGCGCCCTTCCCGGCGGGCGCGCTGGCACCCGTGGCGGCCGACACGCCCGACGTGCCCACCGCACTGCGTGCGTGGTGCGGCGATCCGGCCCAACAGGACGCCGTGGCGGTGGAGTTGACGGGCGGTCGGCTGATGCGGTTCGCGGCCCAGGACGACACCACGGAGTACGAACTGATGGCGGAGTCCGTGGACGCCCTGCGGATGCAGCGCATGGCGTCCCGGTTCGGGGTGCCCGCGGGCGCGGGCCTGTGGTGACCGTGTCCCGCCGCCCGGGACACCACGACCACGGTTGGGCGCTCAACTCGCCCGGGTAGTCACACGCGTCCGCGTCCCACCCGGGCAACCTCCGCCCGGCATCCTTCACCCGGGCGTTCTCCACCCCGCGTTCTCCGCCCCGTGTTCTCTGTCCGGCTGACGACCGCGCCGCACCCCTCCCAGACTGGCGCGCCCCGGCCCGCGCACTGCTCAAGTCCCGCCCTGTGCTTCGATGTACGCGACAAGGACGCGGGACGGGGGCGGGCGGGTCCTACGGCACACCGGGAAGTCTGTGAGGCGGGCGGGGCATGACCGAGGAGGAGTTCGACGTGTTCTACGCCGCCGCGTTCCCCCGCCTCGTGGGCCAGATGTTCGCCCTCACCGGCGACCGCAACGAGGCCCAGGACGTCGCCCAGGAAGCCTTCGTACGGGCCTGGGACAAGCGGCAGCACCTGCTCGCCGACGCGGCGCCCGAGGCATGGGTGCGCACCGTCGCGATGCGGCTCGCCGTGAGCCGCTGGCGCCGGGCCCTCCGCTGGGCCGACATCGTGCGCCGCACCCCGCCCCCCGAACCCACACCGGGCCCGGGGCCGGAACGCACCGCGCTCGTCCAGGCGTTGCGCAAGCTCCCGGAACCACAGCGCCTGGCCGTGGTCCTGCACCATCTGTGCGACATGAGCCTGGAACAGGTAGCCTCCGAAACCGGCGCGCCGATCGGCACCGTCAAGGCCCGGCTGTCGCGGGGACGCGCCGCGCTGGCCCGGCAGTTGTCCCTGGCGGACGCGGAGGCCCTCGGTGGGAAGGGTGAGAAGGAGGACGACCGTGTCCGATGATCGCCTCACTCTCGCGCTGCGCGATCTGGCCGAGCGCCACCGCACGGCACCGGTCGTGCCCGGCGCCGAGATCCGCCGCCGCGCCGTACGCCGCGGGCGACTGCGCAGGACGAGCCTTGCCGGGGGCGCCGTCGCCGGCCTCGCCGCCCTCACCCTCGCGCTCACCGCAGACTTCGGTGCCGAGGAGCCCACGTCGCGCCCGGTCCAGGCCGCCGCGCCCAGCGACTCCGAGGAGCCGTTCGCCACGGTCGACCTGGAGCGCCGGGCGATGACCGTCGACGGCCGTGACCTCCCGGTCTCCACCGGAGTCGCCAAGACCCCGACACCCACAGGCCGGATGACCGTCGTCGCCAAATTCGCCACGCAGCGCCTCTCCGCCGCGTCGTCGGGCTTCGCCGTGTACGACCTGAAGCTGCCCTGGGTGGTGCAGTTGCGCACCCCCGCCGGCGGCACGAACTACATCGTCGCGCTGACGTTCAACGAGAAGGCGCCCGGCCAGTACGACGCCACGGGCGGCTGGATCGGACTGCGTACGCGCGACGCCAAGTGGCTCTACACACAGGTCAGTCCCGGCGACGAGGTGACCGTGGAGGGCCCGGCACCCGCCTCCCCCGTCGTACCGCGCGGCAAGGTCACGACGCAGCCGGGACCGCGATGACGGGCGACGACGTCCTCGCCGTACTGGCCCTGCTGCGGAACGCCGGGGCCGAGGTCTGGATCGGCGGCGGCTGGGGCATCGACGCGCTCGTGGGACGGGAGACCCGCCCGCACCGGGACCTGGATCTCGTCCACCGTGCCGAGCAGGAACCGGCCGTCCTCGCCGCCCTCGGCACGGTCGGGTTCACCGAGACGGTCGACCAGCGGCCCGTCCGCTTCGTCCTCGCGGACGGCCGGGGCCGCGAACTCGATCTGCATCCCCTGGAGTTCGGGCCCGACGGCTCCGCGGTCCAGGCGTCCTTCGAGCCGGACCACCCCTTCGCCTACCCCGCGTCCTGCTTCGTCACCGGCACCGTCCAGGGCGTCACGGTCCCCTGCCTCTCCGCCGAGCAGCAGGTCTGCTTCCACCAGGGGTACGAGCCTGCGGAGCGGGACCGGCACGACATGGCGCTGCTGCGCGACGCCTACGGGATCGCCACCCACTTCTGACGGCGGACGGCACCGAACGCTCGGCGCGCGGCCCATCAGGACGTGCCGGTCGAGGAGTTGGACGCATCAGACGAGCAGCCGCAGCCGGGTGTCCGCCACGCCGAGCCGTACCGTCTGCCCCCAGGTGAACTCCAGCGCGTCCGTCTCCATGCCGTCCCCGAAGGCGACAAGGCGCTCCGACTCGACCGTCAGGCGCAGCCGCCCGGCACGGGTGAGCGTGCCCTGCACCCGGGACGTTCCGGTGGCGGGCGAGGGCCACGCCTCGCGGACGAACCAGGCGAGCGCCGGATCGGTCGGTCCTGGCAGGTCGAGCGCGCTGCCGCGCTCCAGCCACAGCGACCGCAGCCAGCCCGTCGCACCCGTGCCGGTACCGACGACCAGACCCGACGACGCCTGCGCCTCGTCCGCGTCGAGGTCCTTCTTGGCTTTGAGGTCGGCGCCGGTACGCGGGTCCGTGCCCAAGCGGTAGCGGGACGTCTGGTGGTCGGGTCTGCCGAGATAGATCTCGTTGAGCGCGAGCAGCCGCTGGGTGTCGTCGGCGACGGCCTCCACCATCGTGAGGTCGTCGAAGGCACCCGTACCGGAGACCGCGGCGCGCAGCAGCGCCGCCGTGTCCCGCGCCCGGTGCCGCACGAGGACCCCGGGGTTGCGTCCCGGGTCCGTGTCGACGCCGATCACCGGCTGCCCGGCGAGGTACTTGGCGGTGTTCGCGACCAGACCGTCCTGCCCCACGACGACGACCACGTCCTGCGGCGCGAACAGGAACCGGTCCAGATCGGCACGCTCCACGCGTACCTGACGCCAGGTCAGCGGTACGGCCGCCGTCACATCGGCGAGCGCGCGGTGCGTACGGGCGTGCCGGTCGACCGCGTCCGTCAGGCTCCGGCCGCGTGACGCGAGGAAGAACTCGGCCTGACCGTGGGTGCCGTGGTGGGCCAGCAGTTCCTGGTACTCGGTGACCCGGTGCACCAGGACCACGCGCGGCGCGAGACTCACGGCTGCCCGCCTCCCGCGCCGCCGAGCTTCGCGAGGAGCCCGGTGAGCACATCGGGCGAGAGCGTCAGGCTGTCGATGCGCGGCAGGTTCTCGGCGAGCCGTGTCAGGCCCAGGGCGTGCAGTGTCGCCGGATCCACCTCGGCGTGCACCCGCAGCCAGGCCGCCTGCGCGTCCGCTCGGGCCCCGCCGACCTGGCGCGCCGCCTCGGCCTCCGCGCGGGCGAGCCGCACCGTGCGGGCCGCCTCGGCCTCGGCGTGTACCGCGTCGGCCGCCGCGCTCTCCTCCGCCTCGCGCCGGGTGTTGGTACCGCGCTGCTCGACCAACTCCTCCTCACGGCGGGCGAGTTCGATTTTGCTGGCGAGTTCGTTCTCGGCGATGGCGCGCTCCCGCTCCACCGCGACGGCCCGCCGCTCGTACGTCGCCCGGTCCGCCTCCTGCTGGATCTGTTCCCGGGCCGGGGTCCGCAGGGCGCGTTCGACGTCGGGTTCGGGACGGATCGCGACGACCCGGACCGCCACGACTTCGAGCCCCGTCGCGGGCAGGCGCGGTTCGGTGGCGAGACCTTCCTCGATCCGTTCCCGTACGGAGGCGACACCGGTGAGCAGCACATCGGCGAGCGGGCTGCGGGCGAGCGTGTCCAGCGCGTGCTGCTGCGCGGCCTCGGTGAGCAGGGTGGAGATCTGGTCCAGCGGCGTACCGCGCCAGATCCCGGTGTCCGGGTCGACGGAGAAGTCGAGCCGGGCGGCGGCCACGGCCGGGTCACCGACGCGGTAGGTCACGGTGGCCTGCACCGTGACGTCCTGGAAGTCGGCGGTCCTGGCGTGGAAGGCCATCGTCAACTCACGGTCGTCCACGGGCACTTCGGAGAGCGCGGCGGTCAGCGACCGGTACCAGAAGCTGAGGCCCGGTCCGTCGTGGACGAGCTTGCCGCCCCTGTGGTGCCGTACGTGCGCGGTGGGTGCGGAACGCAGGTGCCGCCAGCCGAGGCGCCTGCTGATGTCGGCCATGGGAATCCCCCTTTTCGTCATGGCGACGATATCGGCCGTGACCGATTATCGTCAAGACGACGAAAGGGGTGGGCGGGGAATGGGTGCGGCGGCCGGGGCGCGGTAGGTGCGCGCGGCTCGGTAGGCGCGGCTCGGCCCCGGATCCCCGCCGAACACGTCGGCGGCGGTCCGGGGCCGTGACCTCGCGAGGTCCCGCTCGGATGGGCCGTTGTTCCCGGTCAGGCTCCCGGTAAGGCTCCCGGTAAGGCTCCCGGTCAGGGCTGGGGCGGCTGCTGCAGGTCCCCGCCACCGCCGAACTGGTCCTTGAGCTTGTCCTGCGCGGTGTCGACCTGGCCGCTGTGCTTGCCCTGGGTCCTGTCGTCTACGGCGTCGCCCGCCTTGTCGACGCCCTTCGATGCCTGGTCTTCATGCCCCTTGAGCAGACCTTTGAGCTTGTCCAACATGGACATGAGCCCACCTCCTAGCAGGTTGTCTCCGTCCCAGCTTCACCCGACCGGGCCCCGCCCGCATCCGCGCGCCGCCACGCACAGAACCGCTGGTAGCTTTTCACCGTGATTCCTGGGGGGAGCGGGCCCCGAGCCGCCCTGTGTCTGGACGCGCCACCGCGCCTGGCGAGCCTCGGCGTGGGCGTCCACGGCACCACCGGGCCCACGGACACCTTCCGCCTCCCGGACCTGTGGCAGTTCCATCTGTACGGGTACACGGCCGACCTCACCGTGGACGGCACCCCGTACCCGATCCGGCCGGGGAGCGTGAGTCTGGTGCCGCCCGGGGCCGAGGTCCACTTCCGCTACCGGGGCCGGTCCGAGCATCTGTACGCGCACTTCGAGCCGGCCGCGCCGACCGCGACCGGTACGGCCCTGACCGTGCCGGTGATGCAGGACGCGGGCGCCGAGACACCGATGCTCGCGGAGTTGCTCCGCCGGGCCGTCGCGGCGGCGCCCCGCAACCCGGCACGCGCCGCCGCCGAGGTGTGGACGGCGCTGTGGCGGGTCGCCGAACTGGCGGCGCCGTACGGGGAATCCCCCAGCGCGCCCGCCCCTGTCGCGGTGGCCATGGCGCACATCGAGACGCATCTGGCGGGACCGCTGAGCGTGCCCGACCTGGCGCGGGTGGCGGGTGTCTCGCACAACCATCTGACCCGGCTGTTCCGGGCGCGTACCGGCGGCACCGTCGTCGCCTACATCCGCGCCCGCCGGATGGAGCGGGCCCGGCATCTGCTGCGCGAGTCGACCCTGTCGATTTCGGCCGTGGCCGCCTCGGTCGGCATCGCCGATCTCCAGGCGTTCAACAAGGCGTGCCGCCGCGAACTCGGCGCGTCCCCACGCGCCCTGCGCGGCGGCACCTGATCCCCGAGCCGCCACCCGGCCCGGTGCGGGTTCCGGTCAGGTCCGCCCGACACCCCGGTACAGGTCCAGCTCGCCGTCGAGTTCGAGGGCGAGGACCGTCGCGTACGGGTCGATGTCGCCGGGCCCCGGTGCGTCGATCCAGGTCATGCCAGGCACCTCGTGCAGACCGCCGACGACGACATGACCGAGTTCCGCGCCCGTCCCGAGCACGCTGACCCGCTTCACGGGCGTACGCAGCCCCCGTACCGCGACGTGCTCGCGCGGCACGTCGAAGCAGACCAGGAACAGGGTGCGGCCGTCGGCGGACAGCGTGCTCGGGCCGTAGTGATGGCCCGGGGGCAGCCCGGCGGCCGTGCCGTACACCGCGTCGGCGTGCCGGGCGATCCAGTCGCCGAGGCCCGTCAGCCGTTCGGCCTGCGCCTCCGGCACTGTGCCGTCCTCGCGCGGGCCGACGTCGAGGAGGAGATTGCCGCCCATGCCGATCGTCTCGGCGAAGTAACGCACCAGCATGCCCACCGACTTGTGGTGGTCGTCGGCGGGCTGATAGCCCCAGGAGTCGTTGATCGTCAGGCACAGCTCCCAGGGCCCGTCCGGAGTCCGCACCGGCAGGCCCTGCTCCGGGGTCGCGTAGTCGCCGTGGCTGAGCATGCGCGCGTTGAGGACGGTCTCCGGGTTGCCCGCCAGGATCCGCCGCGCCAACTCCCGCATCCGCCACTGCTCCTCGTCGCGCTCCCACTCGCCGTCGAACCAGAGCAGGTCCGGCCGGAAGCGCTCCACGAGTTCGCCGACCTGGCCGTCGCGGTAGGCGAGATACCGCGCCCACGCCACCGGATCCTCGACCCCGTCCTGCGGGGCGACGAGCGGGTTGCCGTTCACGTCGTTGTGGGGCGGCGGGTCGGGGTGCAACACGCTCGCGTAGTCCGGGTGGTTCCAGTCCGAGTGCGAGTAGTAGAGGCCCACCTTGAGGCCCCGTTCGCGCAGCGCGTCGACATAGGGGGCGACCAGGTCGCGGCCGGCCGGGGTGCGGTGGGCCACGTTCAGGTCGCCGTGGGCGGTGTCCCACAGGGCCACGCCGTCGTGGTGCCGGGCGGTGAGGACCGCGTACCGGGCGCCCGCCCGCGCGAACAGATCGGCCCACGCGCGCGGGTCGTAACGGGACGCGGTGAACCCGTCGAGCTGCCGCATGTACCGGTCGTGGGGGACCTCGCCCGTGTAGAACGCCCAGGACTCGGGGACACCGTCGACCGCGTAGATACCGTAATGGATGAAAATGCCCAACTTCGCGTCGGGGAACCAGGGTTGCATCGGCATGCCGTCACGCTAGGCGGGAGCGGTCCGGCGGCGCGTGGGCCGGGGTCACCACTGGTGGTCGGTTTTCACCCTCGGTGCCCGAGCCGCACCGGCGCCGCGCACGGCCGGAAACGATCGACGGGGGTGGCGTCCGAAGTGCCGTGCGGCGCATGCTCGTTGACCGATCGGAGCGGGCCCGCCCGGTGCGGGGGAGCGAGGAGGGCGCGTGGGGGAGCGAGTGGGACATGCGGGGGAGCAAGGGGGACGCGCGGGCGACACAGAGGGGCACGCCGGGGAGCGAGAGCACCGAGCCGGGGCGGCGGGCGGCCCGCTCGACCGGGTCCTGTCGTGGGGCACGCTGCCGCTCGCGGCGACCGCGCTGACCGTGACCGTCGCCGTCTACGCCGCGCTCGTCGTCCTCGGCAACATCACGGACTTCGGGACCAATCAGCAGTTCGTACGGCACGTCCTCGCGATGGACACCACGTTCAAGGACCCCGACCTGATGTGGCGCGCGATCGAGTCACCCACTCTCGCCGACATCGCGTACGTCGCCGTCATCGTCTGGGAGGCCGTCGCGGCGGCCCTGTTGCTGACGTCGGGTTGGCTGTGGTGCCGCGCCCTGCGGCGGGGCGGGGTCGACCGCGCGCGCCGGGCGGGCACCCTGGGCCTGGTCATGCTGCTCCTGCTGTTCGGCCTCGGCTTCATCGGGATCGGCGGCGAGTGGTTCGCGATGTGGCAGTCCGAGAACTGGAACGGCCTGGACGCGGCGATTCGCGTGGTGACTCTGGCCGGCATCACGCTGATCGTGACGCATCTGGCCAAGGACTGAGCACCAGGCCCAAGGGCCGGGCACCGAGCTGATCCGCAGAGCTGAGAGGCGAGATCCCTCGATCGGCACAGAAGCCTACTAATAGGTAGAATTCCGGGCATGGCAGAGCGGCCCGTCGTGCCGACCGCACCCGACCTCGTGCTGGAGACCGACACCGGCTCCACGGTGCTGAGTCCGGGCCGGGACTATCACGTCGGGCGCGACCCGCTCAGCGACATCGTCATCGACGACGCCCGGGTCTCCTGGCACCACGCGGTGCTCCGCGTCGAGGCCGACCACTGGACCCTGGAGGACGAGGGCAGCACCAACGGCACCTACGAGGAGGGCCTGCGCATCTTCGCGCACGGCGTGGGACCGGGCACCCTGATCCGCTTCGGCAACCCGGACGACGGCCCCCGCGCCCTCCTCACCGACCGTGACCTGCCGCCACCGCCCGCGCCCGTCCCGCTCTCGCAGGCCCATCCGCTCACCGTCCTCCCCGCCGTCGTCGTCGCCCCCGCCGCCAGCGGCACCTTCCGGCATCCGACGTCCGTCCGCCCGCTGCCCACCCGCACCGTCCGGATCGGACGCGCCGCCGACAACGACCTCGTCATCGACGACCTCGTCGTCTCCCGCCGGCACGCCGAACTCCGCACCCACGCCGACGGCACCTACGAGATCGTCGACCTCGGCAGCCGCTACGGCACGTACCTCAACGGCCAGCCGGTCCGGCGGGCCCCGCTCTCCGACGGCGACATCATCGGCATCGGCCATTCGACGTTCTGCCTCGTCGGCGACCAGTTGCAGGAGTACGTCGACACGGGCGAGGTCTCCCTCGACGTACAGGACCTGACCGTCGAGGTGGACCGGGGCCGCAAGACCCTGCTCGACGCGGTGTCGTTCCCGGTCGGCGAGCGGTGCCTGCTCGCCGTGGTGGGCCCCAGCGGCGCCGGCAAGTCGACGCTGCTGAACGCCCTCACCGGACTGCGCCCCGCCGACCACGGCACCGTCCTCTACGACGGCCGCGACCTCTACCACGACTACGCGGAACTGCGCCGCCGCATCGGACTCGTACCGCAGGACGACATCCTGCACGTGCAGCTCACCGTGCGCCGTGCCCTCGGCTACGCGGCCCGGCTGCGCTTCCCGCAGGACACCGCCGAGGCCGAACGCCGGGCCAGGGTCGAGGAGGTCATCCGCGAACTCGGTCTGGAGCAGCGCGCCGACCAGCCCATTCACAGCCTCTCCGGCGGCCAGCGCAAACGCGTCAGCGTCGCCCTGGAACTCCTGACCAAACCCTCGCTGCTCTTCCTGGACGAGCCCACGTCCGGACTCGACCCCGGCATGGACCGCTCCGTGATGCATATGCTGCGCGACCTCGCCGACGACGGCCGCACGGTCGTCGTGGTCACCCACAGTGTGCTCAGCCTCGACGTGTGCGACCGGCTGCTCGTCCTCGCGCCCGGCGGCAGGATCGCCTACTACGGCCCACCGCGCGACGCCCTCGCGTTCTTCGGGTTCAGCGAGTGGCCCGAGGCGTTCGAGGCGTTCGAGCAGGACCGCGCACGGGACTGGGCGGGCGAGTACCGGGCCTCGCCGCTCCACGAGCGGTACATCGTCGCCCCCGCGGTCTCCACCGCGCCGCCGGATCTCCCGCACGACGAGCCGATCACCGTCCCCCCGCCGCCGCCGAAGGCCCAGAGCTGGGGCGCCCAACTGCGGACCCTGGTACGGCGGTATGCCGCGGCGCTCGGCGCCGACCGGACCTTCCTCGTCATCATGGTCGCGCTGCCGTTCGTGATGGGCGCCATGGCCCGCGCCCTCGCCGGCACCGGGCTGACCCACCAGACGGCGCTGAACACGCTACTCATCCTGTGCGTCGGCGGCGTCCTCACCGGCGCGGCCAACGCCGTACGGGAACTGGTGAAGGAACGCGTGATCTACCGGCGCGAACGCGCCGTCGGGCTCTCCAGATCCGCGTACCTGATGTCGAAGGTCATCGTGCTGGGGACGATCACGGTGCTCCAGGCCGTCGTCCTCACCCTGGTCGCGCTCCTCGGCGTCGACCTCAACGCACCTGGCGGAAAAGGGGTGTTCCTGCCCCCACTCGTGGAGATCGCCCTCGTGGTCGCCCTGTTGGCGTTCAGCGCGATGATGCTCGGCCTCCTCGTCTCCGCGCTGGTGCGCAAGGAGGAGGTCACCATGCCCCTCCTGGTGCTCATCGCGATCGTCCAGGTGGTGTTCTGCGGCGCCCTGTTGAAGCTGCACGGAGTGCCGGGGCTTGAGCAGGTGGCGTGGCTGGTGCCCGCACGCTGGGCGTTCGGCGCGATGGGCGGCACCGTCGATCTCGCGAGGTTCGTCCCCGGCGACCTGACCGCCGATCCGCTGCTGCGGCACTCGGCGGGCGTCTGGCTGCTCGATGTGGGCATGCTCGTCGTCCTGTCGGCCGTCTACGGCTACGCGGTCGCCCGACTGCTGCGGCGGCAGGAGCCCGCGGTCATGCGGAAGTGACTTTCGTACGGGGCTTGATTACGCGGCTTGATCACGGGGTTTGATTACGGGACCTTGATCACGGGGTCTGATTACGGGGCTTACGTACGCGTGACCTCGCCGTGCCGACGCACCCGCCGGGCCGACAGCGCGCCGAGGAAACCGGCGACCAGGCCCCACAGCGCGGCGAACCCCAGCGCCGTCCACCACCGGGGCCACAGGACGACCTGCGCGGACAGAGGGCCGCCGACCTCGCCGATGCCGAGCAGCGAGAGCCCGTAATGCGCGGAGACCCGGGCGAGGAGGCAGACCGCGAGCACGGTCACGACCAGCGCGACCGCGAGCCGTACGGCGTGCCGCCAGGCGGGTACCCGGGCGGGTGAACGGACCGCCGACAGGAACGCGGCGGCCAGCAGCGCGACCGCCGCGACGACGATCAGCCACCACGCCCGGCCGTCGACGTCGGCGAGCGTGCGGACGTTGACGGTGGAGTTCGTGGGGGTGCGCAGCACGGTGTCCAGGGCGTGTGGCATCGGCAGCCCGAACGGCCCCTCGACCCGGCCCTTCCATGAGACACCGAGGCCGAGGGTGAACCCGAGCCACGCAAGGTTCGGCAGCCCGAGCAGCAGAACGGCGAACGTCTCCGCCGGGTGCCTCCCGCTCGCCGCCTCGATCAGGCCGACGACGAGCGCTACGGCGACGTAGGTGAGCAGCAGGACGACCATGGCGTGCGCGGCCGGCCGTACCGACTCCTGGAAGCGGACCAGCCGGGCCGGGAGCGGCGCGCTGCGCGACACCAGCAGCACCAGCGCGAACAGACCGAGCAGCCAGACCGAACCGATCACGACGGTGAGTGGCACATCGGCCCGGAAGGCGACCCGGGGCGAGGTGCCCAGCAGATGACCGATGGCGTTGAGCGTGCCGTTCCCGGTCGACACCGCGAACTCCTGCCGGGCCGCCAGGGACAGCCCGATGAGGGCCAGTGCCCACAGGACGGCGACCCGTGCGGCCCAGCCGGCGAGTTCCCGTGTCTTCGCGACCGCGCGATGGCGCAGCGGACGCAGGAAGGCGGCGCCCATCACCAGGGCGCCGGCCAGCGTCACCGACAGGGGCAGCACCGTCAGATCGCCCTGTGTCGTGGCCAGGGCGCCCGCGCCGCCGGAGATGTCCACGGACCCGCCGACGGCGATCAGGACGACCGCGACGACGACCCTGGGGAACGCGTTGTCGGGCAGCCCGCTCGCGCCCGCGGCCCACAGTCCGAGCGCGGCCAGGACGGCCATCGTGACGAGCGTGGCGAGCACCGCGACGAGCGCCTGGAACCAGCCGTGCGGAGCGCGTCGCACGGCACCCGGTACATCCGTACGCTGCGGCGATCTCTGCTGGCTCACGCAGTCACGCTAAGCAGCGGGCCCCCGCGGCGCCCCTCGGGAGGGCCGACCGCGTCAGCTCGCGGGGCGTCAGGAACCGGGACACACAAGGGGCGGGGTCGGGGCGGGCTCAGAGCGGGCTCAGCGACAGAGCACCATGACGGTGGCGTCGAAGTCGGGGAACTCTCGGGTGGCCCGTGGTCGCGCAGGTGGGCGCGTCACCCGCTTGCCCGCTTCCCCGGCGTGGCGGGCGGAACCGTCGTCCGCAGGTGGGCGGCGGGCCCGGGGTCCGGGTGGGTGACGCTGCGTCAGATGTTCGGGCGTGTCCCTCGGCCGGAGCGCACGGTGAGGCGGTCACGCCCGCCTCCCACCAGGAGACTTGTATGCCCGCTCAGACCTCTCGGCCGCTTGCCCGGCCGCGCCCCGACCGAGCCCGGCCCCGTACCGCCCTGCGTGGTCTGGCCGTCCTCGCCACCGTTGTCGCGGTGGCCTCGCTGACGGCCGCGCCCGCCCAGGCCGGGTCCGGCCTGCCCTCGCACCACTGTGTGGTGAACGGCAAGACGGCGCCCCCCGGCGACATGGTCCGGGGCACTCCGGGCAACGACATCATCGAGTGCGAGAACGACATCGAGAACGTCACGATCTGGGGCGGCGACGGCGACGACAACATCCGCGTCAAGGGTCACGTCATCGACTCGCAGGTCCTCGGTGGCGACGGCAACGACCGTATCCAGACAAGTCACTTGCTGCCCCGTCAGGGACAGAGCACCATCCGGGGCGGCACGGGCGACGACACCATCATCGTCCCGACCGTGATCGGCACCGCCGACCACGGCGCCACCGTCTACGGTGACCAGGGCGACGACACCATCACCGTCGGCAGCGTCTTCGGCCAGCCGGGCCAGTACATGCGCGGCGGCGGCCAGGTCTTCGGCAACGACGGCAAGGACCTCATCACCACCGGTCTCATCGACTTCGGCGGCCGGGTGCTCGGCGGCAGCGAGGACGACATCATCGAGGCGAAGGCTGTCGGCGTCGAGACCGGAGGCGTCATCCAGGGCGGCCCCGGCCGGGACACGATCCGCGGTCTCGGCAACACCGTGCTGAAGGTCGGACCGGGCTGGGGCCAGGTCGACGGCGGACTCGACGAGGACGCCTGCAAGGTCGAGCACGCCAACCCGAGCCGCGCCCGCAGCACCATCGCCAGCTGCCCCTGACCGGGGTCCCGCCGGCGGCACGCACACAGAACGGCGCCTCTTCCCGGAGCACCGGGGAGGGGCGCCGCTCCGCGACCATCGAGGGGGATCGAGGGGGGTCAATGAGCTGTTACGGGACCAGAGGGCGGACCTCGTCGGCCACGAACCGTACGAACGCCTCGGGGTCCGGTTCGTCGCCGGTGGGCTGGAGCACCACGGTGTCGGCGCCCGCCTCCACCAGCCGCTGGACCGCTTCGGCCACCGCAGGCGCGTCACCGGCGACCCCGAGATCCGGGTCGGGCTCGGTGCCACCGGCGGACAGTTCGGTCCGCAGGCGCGCGGCGGCGTCGTGGCCGGTCGCGGTGAGGAGATAGACGACGAACGGGTGGTCGCCGGTGCGCCCGGCCGTCGCCCGCCCCTCGTCCACCAGCGCGCGCGCCTTGCGTACCGTGTCCGGCGACGCCCCCGCGTCGAGGACCGTGCCGTCCGCGGCTTCGCCGGTGAGCCGCAGCGACCGGGGGCCGACCGCTCCCGCGAACACCGGCGGCGCCGTCGCCGGCGGCCAGTCGAGCGCCACGCCGTCCAGCTGCACATAGCGGCCCTGTGTGGTGACCCGGTCGCCCGCGAGGAGTGCGCGCAGCGCGGTCAGATACTCGCGAAGCAGCGTCACCGGTGACTCGACCCGGGCGCCGACCTGGCCCATCCAGTCCTGCACCCCGTGCCCGACGCCGAGCGTCAGCCGTCCGGGGAACAGCCGGAGCAGCGTCGCGGTCTCCATCGCGGTGAGCGCGACGTTCCGCAACGGCACCGGCAGCAGTCCGACGCCGACCCGCAGGCGGTCGGTCCAGGCGAGAGCCGCGGCGGCGCTCGCGATACCACTTTCGAGGAAGCAGTCCTCCCAGAGCCAGAGTTCCTCAAGTCCGGCCGCCTCGGCGGAGCGGACCACCTTCCGTAGCCGTTCCGGCGGGAACTGGGGACGGAACACCGCTCCGAGATCAGTCATGCGCTCTTTCCTACCCGTCCCGTTCACCGCGGACAACATCTTTACGGCCGCGCCGAGGGGGTGTTCGCGCGATGACCGGATGCGCCCCACGGGTGAGCGGTGTCGAACGGCCGTGTCCAGCCGTGACCTCGGGCGTTGCACCGGGCATGACCTCAACACGACGCATTCTCGCCGCGGTGGCCCTCGCCACCGGCGCCTCGGCATTCGCCGCCCCCGCCGCGACCGCGGCCGGCACCTCGCAGCAGGTGATGGAGGTGCCCTCCGTCATCAGCCGGCTCGACTCGCTCTCCGCGAGTTCCGTGACGCCGGAGCACCGGGCCGAGATGCCGACCGTCACCGGCCAGCTCGGCGGGCTGAACCAGGGCGTGAGCCGGCTGAACGAGCTGCACCAGCTGACCGATCTGGTCGCCCCGGTCACCGGGCTGCTCCCCGCCGTGGAGTCCTAGACACGACCGGTCGCGTACACCGCCCGGCCCGGCGCCGGTCACGGAGCACCCCTCCGTGACCGGCGCCTTTCGTGTGCCGTGCGGCTACCGAGTCGGCGCCCTTCGTATTCCGCGCGGCCACCGGGACGCCGTCACGTACCTGCCGCCGCTTCGATCACCGGGATCAACTGCTCTTCCTCGTACGTCAGATGACGTTCGAGTGCGTCCGTCAGCCGCTCCACCTCGGCGAGTACGGTCGCGGGCTCCGTGCCGGTGTCGGCGATGACCTTCCGCAACTCCTCGACGAGGCCCGCGATCGACAGATGCTCCACGCGCAACCGCTCCACGACCGGGGCGAGTTCGGGATGCCGAGCGGCGAGGAACGGGAACATTCCGGCCTCCTCGCCCTGATGATGGTTGTGCAGCCCTTGGCAGAAGGAGAGGCAGTTCACGCGGAGCTGGGCACCCAGGCCGGGGCCCGATGCGGCGATCTCCTTGCGGATCAGGGCGAGTTCACGGCGGAAGGCGCCATGAATCGTGCGCAGCACTTCACCGAACGAGGTCGCCGCGGTGGTCGGTGGACCGTTCTCGATCGCGGTCAGAGCGACCACCGGGATGACCCGTTCGGTACGGGCCTGGTACTCCGCCCAGCCCGGATCGGCCTCGGCGGCCCGCGCGAAGGCACGGTCGCGCTCATCGCCCTCCAGTACGACGGCGTCCGCCTCGTAGACGAACACGCCGTCCTCGACGGAGACACGGGGATGGGCCACGAGGTTGTGGAACCAGGCGGGGTGCTTCGGGCCGCCACCGGCCGACGCGATCACGAGGACGCGTTCGCCGCCGTCGGGAAGGTAACCGACGGGAGTGGTGTGCGGGGCGCCCGACCGGGCACCGGTGGTGGTGAGCAGGAGAAGTCGGCCGCCCTCGAAGGGGCCGCCGACGCTTCCGTTGTTGGCGCGGAACTCGTCGATCACTTGCTGATTGAAATCGTTCGGCATTCTCGGCTTTCTTGACGGGGCAGGGGAAGAGACTGTTTTCGGGCATGCCGAATAGGCGTCATGCCGTACAGACGGGCATACCGAGTGACCGCCTGGTGAGCGGCGGAGAATTCCACGGAGCATTACGGCCGTGGTGAGGGAAGAGGCGTGGAGGCACGCTGAAGAGCGCGCACTCGACACGCGGAAGGGTGAAGAGAATTGGGGGTCCTCGCGCCCGCCCCGGAATCACTCCGAGGCCGGGAGCCCCACTCGTGAATGGCCCATGGCCGACCCGGCAGTCACGCGAGAAACCCTAATGTAAGGACCGTGGGGAAGCAATATCGCATTTCCACCGGGGACTGCGGTTTCCGGACAGAGTGCCTCGCGTCAGCCCTCGGTGCCCGGCGCGGTCGTCAGTGGATTGGCCGCCGTGCCCTCCGTGTTGAGGAGGACGAGTGTCGAAGTCGCCGTCAGGGCAAGGGCGGTGCGGCGGTCGAAGGCGCCAGGACCGGTGAGGGCGGCGCGGACCCCGGCGAGGGATGCGGCGCCGCACGGGCCCGAGGAGACTCCGAGATCCGCCAAGTCCCGTGCGGCGCGGGCGGCTTCGGCGTCGGTGACCGCGACGGCGGCGTCCAGTCCGTCGCGCAGAAAGGGCCACGCGAGCGCGGACGGCGTACCGCAGTTGAGTCCTGCCATCGTGGTCGCGCCGGTCGTGATCGAGGTCGACCCGCCCTGGGTGAGGCTTTCCAGGACGCACGCGGCTGCCTGGGGTTCGACGGCGAGCAGCGCCGTCCCGTGCCGCCCGGCCGGCCCGGCGCGGTAGTGCGTGACGGCGGCCTGGGCCAGCGACCCGACGCCCACCGGGATGGCGACCAGCCCTGGCGATCCGGCTCCCTCGGCGGCGAGTTGGGCGTCGACCTCGGCGAACAGCGTGCAGTAGCCCTCGACGATCCAGCCCGGGATCCGCTCGTATCCCGGCCACGCCGTGTCCTGGACGAGGATCGAGTGCGGCCCGCCGCCCGCCTCTTCGGCGTCGCGTACGGAGTGGGCCGCGCGTCGCACCGCTTCGTCGTACGACCCGTCGACCTCGATCACGCGGGCGCCCTCGGCGGCGATGGCGGCCACGGCGGCCGGATGTACACCGTGGGGCACGAACACCTCGGCGCGCTGCCCGAAGAGCCGCGCCGTCCAGGCCACCGCCCGGCCGTGATTGCCGTCCGTCGCGGTGACAAAAGTGATCGGATCCGGGGTGGGTGCGAGGATCTGGCCACTCTCTTCCGCCGTACGTCCGGCGAGCGCCCGGTGCATCGCCCAGGACGCGCCCAGCGCCTTGAACGCCGGAAGCCCGAGACGGCTCGACTCGTCCTTCACGAAGACGCGGGCGACTCCCAACTCATCGGAGAGGGAAGGGAGTTCGACCAGGGGCGTCGGGGCGTGGCCGGGCAGCGTGGCGTGGAAGTCCTGGACACCGGCGGGCGCGGGCGCGCAGCTCCAGGTACGGGCGGCGGGGCGCACGTACCAGGGGAGCGGGTGCGGTGGGCGAGTCGTCGGGTGCTCGGGGCGGGCGGGAATCTTCGGCACCCGAGTAGCGTGCGGCCCCTACCGGTGTCCGGTCCAGCACCGGGTGCGGGATTCCCCGGCGCGGTCCGGTGATGGCGGCGGGTGCCGGAAGGGGCCCAGCGGTGCGACGGCTCAGAGGTGCGACGGCTCAGCGGTTGAGCGGTGACATGTCGGAGTACCGGTCCCCGGCGGGTGCCGTCAGGGAGCCGAGCCGCCGGATCTGCTCGGGCGTGAGCCGTACGGCGTCGGCGGCGGCGTTCTCCTCGACCCTCGACACCCGCTTCGTGCCGGGGATCGGCGCGATGAAGTCGCCCTGGGCGAGCAGCCAGGCCAACGCGGTCTGTGCCGGGGTCGCGCCCACCTCACGGGCCACGGTCTCGACCTCGTCCACCAGGCGCAGATTCCGGTCGAAGTTCTCGTCGCTGAACCGGGGGTTGCTCTTGCGGAAGTCGTCGTCGGCCAGTTGCTCACGGCTGCGGATCTGGCCGGTGAGGAAGCCACGGCCGAGCGGCGAGTACGGGACGAATCCGATGCCCAACTCGCGTAGCAGCGGCAGGATTTCCGCCTCCGGGTCCCGCGTCCACAGCGAGTACTCCGTCTGGAGCGCGGCGACCGGATGCACCGCGTGCGCGCGCCGGATGGTCTCGGGCGCCGCCTCCGAAAGACCGATGTGCCGGATCTTTCCCTCACGGACCAGCTCGGCCAGGGCGCCGACGGTGTCCTCGATGGGCGTGTCCGGGTCGACGCGGTGCTGGTAGAACAGATCGATCCGATCGGTGCCGAGCCGCTTCAGGGAGCCCTCGACAGCGGCCCTCACATTCTGCGGAGAACTGTCGACACCGCTCCGGGGTCCGTTCGGTGTGTGCGTCATGACGCCGAACTTGGTCGCGAGGACCACCTCGTCCCGCCGCTTCGCGAGCGCCCGCCCGACCAACTCCTCGTTGGTGAAAGGGCCGTACACCTCGGCGGTGTCGAGGAACGTCACCCCGAGGTCGAGCGCCCGGTGAATCGTACGGATCGACTCCGAGTCGTCGGTGTTGGCGCCGGTGTAGAAGGCCGACATGCCCATACAACCGAGTCCGATACGAGAGACGTCCAGTCCGCCGAGCGAGACGTGTTCCATGGAACCGCACCCTTTCCAGTCAGTTTCCGATCAGCTTCCTGTCAGTGACAGCTCAGCTCCCTGCCAGCGACAGCGCCTGCGTCGAGCCTGCTACGGGACGCCGAAGATCGCCTCCGGGCGAACCGGCCGCGCGGCGCCTCGTACCGGGATCGCCCACCGTCGTCCCGCGCCCGGCTGGCATGATGCCGCCATGTCCAGCGCAGTGACGGCAGGGAACCCCACCCCTCCAGGCACGACGGCGGTGGTGATCACGCTCGCCGAGGCCGACGTCCTGCTCGATGCCGCCCGTCAGGTGAACGGCTCCCTGGTCCGCCCCGGCCTCCCCGCCCACGTCACCCTCCGCTACCCCTTCCTGCCGGCCGCCGAACTGTCCGCCGCGACCGATCGGGCGGTACGGGACTTCGCCGCGGCCACCCCCGCGCGTGAGGTGGACCTGACCGAGGTGACGACGGCTCCGGGCTTCGTCGCCGTGGGCGCGCCCGCCCTGCAACCGGTGGCCGACGCCTTCGGTGAGCGCTGGCCGGGGATCGCGCCCTACGGCGGCCGGTTCGGACCGCGCCCGCCGGTCCATGTCACCGTCGCCATCGGGGCCACCGAGGAGGAATCCGCCGATGTGGTGGCGCGGCTACGTCCGCTGCTGCCCGTAACCGGCCGGGCCGACGCGCTGCGGCTGGCGGTGCTCACGGACCGGGGCTGGCGGATCCGGCTGACCGCCGCCTTTCGTACCCGTGGGTTGTAACCGCCCCGAGATTCACTCGTTCGACGGAACGACCACGGACCCTTGATCACGTTCATCCACCCGTGAAGCCTCAAAGCCTCGCCGACCTCCCGCCGAGCCACGCGCTGCTCGGCACCAGGAGGAACTGGCGCTCCGGTCCCGGGCGATGCTCGCGGGAGCGGCGGCCTTGGACCGCTATCTGTCGGACGGCGAGCCGGCGACCGAGGCCACGCGGGAGACCTCGGCCACTCGAACCTAGACCGCCCCACCCCCGGGGGCTCCCCTCAAGGCCGCGTCGCCGCCTCCAGTTCCATCAGCACCGAGTAGTAACTCCGGCCCGTCGCATGATCCATACCCACCTCGCACATCCGGTTGGCCGACAGATGCGCGTCGAAGTGGCGTGCCGTCACCTCGGCGGCCTCCTTGTGGGTGGCGGACTCGGTGAGTTCCTTGTGGAGCATGCCGCGGTCGCCCGCGAAGGCGCAGCAGCCGACGTCGTCCGGTACGACGACCTCGTCCGCGCACGCTTCCGCGACCGCCCGCAACTGCGCCTCGTCGCCGAGGTGTTGCATGGAACAGGTGGGGTGCAGTACCGCGCTGCCGACGGTGCGCCGCACGGTGAGACGCGGAAGCAGTTCCTCGGCGGCCCAGACGACGGAGTCGACGACGGTCAGCTCCTGGTGCAACTCCCTGTTGTCGGGCGTCAGATAGGGCACCACCTCGTGCGCGATGCCCAGCGTGCACGACGACGCGTCCACGACGAGCGGCAGCTTGCCGCCCGCGGTCCAGCCCCAGGCGGCCTCGACGATCCGGTTGGCCATGACGGCATTGCCCCGGTCGTACCCCTTGGAGTGCCAGATCGTCGCGCAGCAGGTGCCCGCGACATCGTCCGGAATCCACACCGGCTTCCCCGCGCGCGAGGACACCGCCACGACGGCCTCGGAGAGCGAGGGTCCCTCGCGGTTTTCGGGACCGCCGAAGATGCGGTTGACGCACGCCGGGTAGTACACGGCGGACGCTCCCACGCGCGCGGTACGCGGCAGCTTGCGCGGCGCCGCGCCGGGGATGCCGGGCAGCCACTCGGGTACGAGATCGGGGCGCACCGCGGTGCGTGCCGCGCGCGTGACCTTGGTCAGGACCCGGTCGCCGATCTTGTCGGCGGCGGCCACCGCGAGCCGTGCGGACGCCTCGACGGCCTTGAAGTTCCGGGCGACCAACGCGGCCGTCCGCTCCTCGCGCGGTGAGTGCCGTGCGTGGCGGAAGTCCTTCATCATGACGCCGGTGTCGATGCCGACCGGGCAGGCCAGCTTGCAGGTCGAGTCGCCCGCACAGGTGTCCACGGCGTCGTACCCGTAGGCGTCGAGCAGTTCTTCCTCGACGCTCGACCCGGCGGGCTGACGCATCATCTCGCGGCGCAGGACGATGCGTTGACGGGGTGTCGTGGTCAGGTCGTGGCTGGGGCAGGTCGGCTCGCAGAAGCCGCACTCGATGCACGGGTCGGCGATCAGCTCCACCTTGGGGATGGTCTTGAGGCCGCGCAGATGCGCCTTGGGGTCGCGGTCGAGGACGACCCTGGGGGCGAGCACGCCGTCGGGGTCGATGACCTGCTTGGTGCGCCACATCAACTCGGTGGCCATGGGACCCCATTCGAGTTCCAGGAACGGCGCGATGTTCCGTCCGGTGGCGTGTTCGGCCTTGAGGGAGCCGTCGAACCGCTCGACGGTGAGGCGGCAGAACTCGTCCATGAAGGCCGCGTACCGGTCCACGTCCTCGGGGCGGCCCGCGTCGAAGGCGAGCAGGAAGTGCAGGTTGCCATGCGCGGCGTGGCCCGCGACGGCCGCGTCGAAGCCGTGCCGTGTCTGGAGTTCGAGGAGAGACTCGCACGCGTCGGCGAGCCGCGAGGGCGGCACGGCGAAGTCCTCCGTGATGAGCGTGGTGCCCGATGGACGGGCGCCGCCGACCGCGGTGACGAACGCCTTACGGGCCTTCCAGTACCCGCCGATGGTCTTCGCGTCCCGCGTGAACGTGTTCGTCACCGAAGCGACCGGCGCGACCAGGTCGAGCCCTTCGAGTGCCTTACGCGCGGCCTCTTCGTACGCCGTCTGTCCCGCCTCGTCCGGTGCCCGGAACTCCACCAGGAGCGCCGCGGTCGACTTGGGCAGCGTGGCCCAGTCGGCGGGTACACCCTGGACGCTGACCGACGCGCGCAGGGTGTTGCCGTCCATCAGCTCGACGGCGAGCGCCCCGGCCTCGTTGAACACGGGCACCGCGGCGGCGGCGGCCGTGAGCGAGGGGAAGAACAGCAGCGCCGTGGTCACCCGCCGGTCCAGCGGAAGCGTGTCGAAGACGATCTCCGAGATGAACCCGAAGGTGCCTTCCGAACCGACCATCAGCCCGCGCAGGATCTCCACCGGGGTCGCACCGTCGAGGAAGGCGTCCAGACGGTAGCCGTTGGTGTTCTTGATCTCGTACTTCGCGCGGATACGGGCCACCAGCTCCGGGTCCGCCTCGATATCCGCCTTGATCGCCAGAAGCCCTTCGCACAGGGCGGGTTCGGCGTGGGCGAGCCGCTCGTCGGCGTCGGGTACCGCGGTGTCCACGACGGTGCCCGAGGCGAGGACGAAGGTCAGCGAGGCCACCGTGCGGTACGAGTTGCGGGTGGTGCCGGCCGTCATGCCGGAGGCGTTGTTCGCGACGACACCGCCGACCGTGCACGCGATGGCGCTGGCCGGGTCGGGACCGAGGACGCGCCCGTGCCGTGACAGCGTCGCGTTCGCCCTCAGGACGGTCGTGCCCGGTCCGATACGGGCCCGCGCGCCGTCGTCCAGGACCTCGATGCCCGTCCAGTGCCGACGGACGTCGACGAGGATGTCCTCGCCCTGCGCCTGCCCGTTGAGCGAGGTGCCCGCCGCGCGGAACACCACCTCACGGCCCTTGCCGTGCGCGTACGACAGCACCGCCGAGATGTCCTCGATGTCTTCCGGGACGACGACGACCTGCGGGAGGAAGCGGTAGGGGCTCGCGTCCGACGCGTACCGCACCAGGTCCGAGACCTTGGAGAGGACCTTGCTCTCGCCGAGCAGGGCGATCAGCTCGCCCTTGAGCGGCTCGGGCGTGCCCGACGACCGGCCGTCGGGCACCCGGTCGGGTGCCGGGCGGACCGGTCGGGATACGGGGCGCAGCGCGTCCGGGTCGGGCTCCAGCAGGGGCATCGTGTGCTCCTCGTTCCTTGTCGTTCCGGGGTGCGGCTGTCGTCGGTCGCGGTGCGTGCTCGGTCGCCGGGGAGTGGTGGACGGGGAGTGGTCGGCGGCCTCTGCGTATCCTCGGTCGTCGGCTCGTACTCAGCAATGCCCGTCCGGGGCGTTCGGTGCGGGGCCGGTGTCCGTGCCATGGGCGCTCAGGGCCTGGCCCGCGTGACCGACCGCCGTCCCGTCGACCAGGGCCGACAGCAGGCCGCCGAACACGGCGCGCTGCTCGGTGTCCAACGGAGCCAGGATGTCCTCCGCGGCCGTACGCCGCGCCTTGCGCAGTTCGCCCAGCGTCCGGCGGCCGACGTCCGTGATCTCGATGCGGATGACCCGCCGGTTGTCGGGATCCGGCACCCGGCGCACCCGGCCGCTCGCCTCCAGGCCGTCCACGAGCGTCGTCACGGCCCGTGGCACCACTTCGAGGCGCTGTGCCAGATCCGCCATGCGGGGCGGCGATCCGTAGTGCGCCAGGGTGCGCAGCAGGCGGAACTGGGCCGGGGTGATGCCCACACCGGAAGCCTCCAGATGGCGCTTCTGGATGCGGTGCACGCGGCGGGTCAGCCGCAGCAGTTGCTCGGCGAGCAGGCCGTCGGCGTCTGGGGTGGTCATGCCGGGAACAATACCAGGACTTTGTGCATTGTGAGTATAGGTAACAATGAGCTATGCTCTTCGAAGTCTTGCCGCGGCCGGTCAGGCCGCGGCCTCTCACCACCGTAGGAGCCCATGAGCCGCCAAGCAGTCCCCTGGACGCCGCCGCCTCCCGACAAGGAGCAGCCGCGGCAGATGCGCCGTATCCTCCGTCTCTTCCGCCCCTATCGCAGTCGGCTGGCCGTCGTCGGACTGCTCGTCGGCGCCGCCTCGCTGGTGTCGGTCGCCTCGCCGTTCATGCTGAAGGCGATCATCGACACGGCGATCCCGCAGGGCCGCGTCGGCCTGCTGAGCCTGCTCGCGCTCGGCATGATCCTGAGCGCCGTCGTCAGCAGCATCTTCGGCGTGCTCCAGACCCTGATCTCCACGACCGTGGGTCAGCGCGTCATGCACGATCTGCGCACGGCCGTGTACGACCGGTTGCAGCGCATGTCGCTGGCCTTCTTCACCCGCACCCGCACCGGTGAGGTCCAGTCCCGTATCGCCAACGACATCGGCGGTATGCAGGCGACCGTGACCTCCACGGCGACCTCACTGGTCTCCAATCTGACCAGCGTCGTCGCGACCGTCGTGGCGATGCTCGCGCTGGACTGGCGGCTCACCGCGGTCTCGCTGCTCCTCCTGCCGGTCTTCGTGTGGATCAGCCGCCGCGTCGGCCGCGAGCGCAAGAAGATCGCCACGCAGCGCCAGCGGCAGATGGCCGCGATGGCGGCCACCGTCACCGAGTCGCTCTCCGTCAGCGGCATCCTCCTCGGCCGCACCATGGGCCGGTCCGACTCCCTCACCCGCTCCTTCGCCGGCGAGTCCGACGAACTGGTCGACCTGGAAGTCCGGTCGAACATGGCGGGGCGCTGGCGGATGGCCGTCATCTCCATCGTCATGGCCGCCATGCCCGCCTTCATCTACTGGACAGCGGGCGTCGCCTTCGCGATCAGCGGCAGCGCCGTCTCGATCGGCACCCTCGTCGCGTTCGTCTCACTCCAACAGGGCCTGTTCCGGCCCACGGTCAGCCTCCTGTCGACCGGCGTGGACATGCAGACCTCGCTCGCACTCTTCCAGCGCATCTTCGAGTACCTCGACCTGCCGATCGACATCACCGAACCCGAGAACCCGGTGCACCTGGACACCGTCAAGGGGGAAGTCGCCTTCCAGAACGTCGAGTTCCGCTACGACAACAAGAGCGGACCCATCCTCGACGGCATCGACACCACGGTCCCCGCGGGCGGCAGCCTCGCCGTCGTCGGACCCACCGGTGCGGGGAAGTCGACCCTCAGCTATCTGGTGCCCCGGCTGTACGACGTCACGGGCGGACGCGTCACCCTCGACGGTGTCGACGTGCGCGACCTCGACTTCGACACCCTCGCCCGCGCGGTCGGCGTGGTCTCCCAGGAGACCTACCTGTTCCACGCGTCGGTCGCCGAGAACCTGCGGTTCGCCAAACCCGACGCCACCGACGAAGAACTCGTCGCTGCGGCCCGCGCGGCACAGATCCACGACCACATAGCCTCCCTCCCCGATGGCTACGACACCGTGGTCGGCGAGCGCGGCCACCGCTTCTCGGGCGGCGAGAAACAGCGCCTCGCCATAGCGCGCACCATCCTGCGCGACCCGCCGGTCCTCGTCCTGGACGAGGCGACCAGCGCCCTGGACACCCGCACCGAACAGGCGGTGCAGGAGGCCATCGACGCCCTCTCGGCCGACCGCACCACGATCACCATCGCGCACCGGCTCTCCACCGTCCGCGGCGCCGACCAGATCATCGTGCTCGACTCCGGCCGTATCGCCGAGCGCGGTACGCATGAGGAACTGCTGGACCTGGACGGCCGTTACGCCGCCCTCGTGCACAGGGACGCCCAACTGGAGCCGACTAGATGAAAATATGCCGGATTTGCTCGAATTCGGAGTAATTGTCGGGTTACCGTGCCCGCATGCAGAACATGACTCCGCGTCGTAGCTCGATGCGACTGACACGCCGGGGCCGGATCGCCCTCATCGCGACCGGAGCCGTGGTGACGGCCGCCGTGGTGGCGGTGGTGGTGCCGCTGCTGCAGTGGGAGACCAAGCCCGAGAAGCCCAAGCTGCTCACCATCCCCGAGGGCTGGCGCGCCGGCCAGGTGTACGCCGCCGTCGACAAGGCACTCTCCGTCCCGGCCGGTACGACCAAGAACATCCTGCCGAAAGCCGGCCTGAAACTTCCCCGTGATGCCGCGGGCAATCCCGAGGGCTATCTCTTCCCGGCCACATATCCGATCACGAAGAAGACGACGCCCACGTCCCTGCTGGCGTACATGGTGGACACCGCGAACAAGAAGTTCGCGCCCGCGCCGGTGGCGGCAGGCGCGAACAAGAACATCTCGAACCTGTATCAGACCGTCACCATCGCGAGCATCATCCAGGCCGAGGCGGGCACCAAGGACGACATGGGCAAGGTGGCCCGCGTCATTTACAACCGGCTCGACAAGGGCATGCCCCTGCAGATGGACTCCACCATCAACTACGCACTGGGCCGCAGCACCCTGCTCACCAGCGACGACGACACAAGGATCAACAGCCCCTACAACAGCTACACACGGATGGGGCTGCCGCCGACCCCGATCGCCAACCCGGGCGAAGACGCGATGCGCGCCGCGACCACTCCGACACCCGGCGAATGGCTGTACTTCGTCACCGTGAAGTCCGGCGACACCCGCTTCACGTCGAGTTACGACGAGCAGCAGAGGAACGTCACCGAGTTCAACCAGAACATGAAGAGCGCCGAGCCGACCGGCTGAGCCATGAACTGCGAGCCGTGAGCCGTGAGCCGTGAGCCCGTACCGGCCGGCCCCTTCCGGAGTGAGCGGCCGATCGGGTGCGTCAGGCCGCGACCGGCTCCCCGGAGAGCAGACGCCGGATGTCGCGGACGGCCGAGCGCCCGGCGCGATTCGCCCCGATCGTGCTCGCCGACGGGCCGTAGCCGACCAGATGGATCCGGGGATCGGCGACCGCGCGAGTTCCCTCGACCCGGACACCGCCACCCGGCTCCCGCAGCCGCAACGGTGCCAGATGCTCGATCGCCGCGCGGAAACCGGTCGCCCAGAGGATGACATCGGCGTCCACCCGGCGCCCGTCGTCCCACTCCACACCGTCCGGAGTGATCCGGTCGAACATCGGCAGCCGCTCCAGGACACCGCTCGCGCGGGCCTCCCGTACCGCATCGGTCAGCGGCAGCCCGGTGACCGAGACCACGCTCTTCGGCGGCAGCCCCCGCCGCACCCGCTCCTCCACCATGGCCACCGCGGCGCGCCCCAGACTCTCGTCGAAGGGGCCCTCACGGAAGACCGGCGGACGGCGGGTCACCCAGGTCGTCGCGGCGGCGAACGGCGCGATCTCCATCAGATGCTGGGTCCCCGACGCGCCCCCGCCCACCACGACCACCCGCTGCCCGGCGAACTGCTCGGGACCCGGGTACTGGGCGGTGTGCAACTGCCGTCCACGGAAGGTCTCCTGACCGGGATAGCGCGGCCAGAAAGGCCGGTCCCAGGTGCCGGTCGCGTTGACCAGGGCACGCGCCGACCACACCCCCGCGGACGTCTCCACCCGGAGCCGCCCACCCTCGCCCTCCCCGACAGCCCGTACATCGACGGGCCGGTGCACCCGCAGCCCGAAGGTCCGCTCGTACCGGTCGAAGTACGCGCGGATCACCTCCGACGAGGGCCGCGACGGGTCGGCCCCGGTCAGCTCCATACCGGGCAGCGCGTGCATCCCGTGCACCTTGCCGTAGGTGAGCGACGGCCAGCGGAACTGCCAGGCCCCGCCGGGACCCGGCGCGTGATCGAGGACGACGAAGTCCCGGTCCGGCACAAAACCGGTACGGCGCAGGTGATAGGCGCTGGACAGCCCCGCCTGCCCGGCGCCTATGACGACCACCTCTATGTCCCTCTCTACGTCGTCCCTCTCTACGTCGCTTTCTGCGTCCCTCGTGTCGTTCACGCTTCTACTAACCGGGCCGGGGAGCCGGATCTTCCCGCCCCCGACCTCGACCTCCACCCGGAACCCGGCCCCGAGTCACTGGGTCCCGCTCCCGCTCCCGCTACCGCCCCCCGGCCACCAGCAACGGCACTCCCGGTGAAGCCCCGTCGGGCCACGGCGTCACGCCGGCCTGCGAGGCCGGGATCCGGGGCAGCAGTCCACGCGTCGACAACTCCGGAATCACGCCCTCCCCGAACCAGTACGCCTCCTCCAGATGCGGATAACCCGACAGGACGAAGTGCTCGACGCCGAGCGCGTGATACTCCTCGATCCGGTCCGCGACCTCGGCATGGCTGCCGACCAGGGCCGTACCCGCGCCGCCGCGTACCAGACCGACCCCGGCCCACAGGTTGGGCGCGATCTCCAGCCGGTCCCGCGAGCCCCCGTGCAGCGCCAGCATCCGCTGCTGGCCCACCGACTCACTGCGGCCGAGGGCCTGCTGGGCAGCCGCTACGGTGTCCGCGTCCAGGTCGTCGAGCAGCCGGTGCGCGGTCGCCCACGCCTCCGCCGACGCGTCCCGCGAGATCGTGTGCAGCCGGATCCCGAACCGGACCGTGCGCCCCTCCTCCTCGGCAAGGCCCCGTATCCACTCGATCTTCTCCTTGACCTGCTGCGGAGGCTCGCCCCACGTGAGGTACACATCGCTGTGCCGGGCCGCCACCGGGCCCGCGGCGGCCGATGAACCGCCGAAGAAGATCTCCGGCAGCGGATCCGGCGGCAGCGCCGTGAGACCACCCTCGATCTGGTAGTGCTCGCCCTCGAAGTCGTACGGCCGACCGCTCCACACCCCGCGAACCACCGACAGGAACTCGGCCGTACGGGCATAGCGGCGGTCGTGGTCGAGATGGTCGCCGAAGCGGCGCTGTTCGGTGGAGTCGCCGCCCGTCACGACATTGAGGAGCAGCCGGCCACGAGTGATGCGCTGATACGTCGCCGCCATCTGCGCGGCCAGGACCGGTGAGATCACACCGGGCCGGAACGCCACCAGGAACTTCAGCCGTTCCGTGTGCTGGGACAGTGCGACCGTCGTCAGCCACGCGTCCTCGCACCAGGTGCCGGTGGGCGTGAGGACCGCTTCGAAGCCCAACTGCTCGGCGGCTTTGGCGATCTGGGTCAGATACTCGATGTCGGGCGCCCGGATCCCGCTCACCGGAGTGATACGGGACCGCTTGACGCCACCGTCCGTATAGGCGTGCCGGTCGACGAGGGTGCGGCCGTCGCCGCCGGTGGGCAGGAACCAGTGAAGATGCACGGTCATGGTCAGGACTCCTTGTAGGTACGCGGTGCGGAGGTCGACGCCGGAAGGTCGCCGTTGAACCGGGTGTCGACGTAGTCCTCGAAGGCGAACGCCCGCGGAATCAGCTTCAGCGCGGCGAAGGTGTCGGCGATCTCCTGCTCCGACGCGATGGCCGCCCGGTCGAGCGCGACCGGGACCCGGGTCCCATTGGTCCGCTTCACTGAGGCGAGCGCCACCTCGTACGGCAGACCTGTGTCTTTGGCCCACACCTTGGCCCACTCCTCGGGGTGGTCGAACACCCAGTCCTGCGCGCGTTGGAGGCGCTTCACCAGGTCCCCGATGGCGGCGGCCTTCTCCTTGTCCTTCAGCGCTCCGGGCGCCGCGACCTGGAAACTGAGCCCGTTGACCACCCCGTCGCCGTCCGTGAGAACCCGCCCCTGCTTCGCCTCCAACACCTGCGAGGTGTACGGGTCCCAGACCGCCCACGCGTCGACCTTGCCGCCCGTGAAGGCGGCGAGCGCGTCCGCCGGCTGGAGGTACTTGACCTCGATGTCGTTCAGGGTGAGCCCGGCCGCCTTGAGCGACGCGACCAACTGGAAGTGCGCGGACGACCCCTGCGCCACCGCCACCGACTTGCCCTTGAGCTGCTCCGGCTTCTTCAGCGGCGAGTCATCGCGTACGAGGATGGCCTCGCCCCGGGAGGAGCCGTGCGAGGCGGCGACTACGGTGATCTTCGAACCGGCCCCGGCGGCGAAGACCGGTGGTGTGTTGCCGACCGCGCCGATGTCCACCGCCTTGGCGTTGACGGCCTCCAGGAGCGGCGGACCCGAGGTGAAGGTCGACCAGCGGATCTTGTAGTCAAGATCTTCGAGTTCTCCGGCAGCTCGTAGCACCGACTCGGAACCTCCCTTCTGGTCCCCGACGTTGAGAGTGACAGAACCCTTGCCATCGGTTCCGTCACCTCCTCCCGCGCCACCCGACGACGAGTCGGCGGAGGAGATACCGGAGCAGGCGGCGAGCAGCAGGGCCAGGGGGAGCAGCAGGAGGGGGGCGGTGCGGCGTGGCATGGAGAGTCCGTTCGATGTGGAGTGTGCCCATGTCGTCCGTGGCGGCGTGGTGCGTGGCGGTGTGGTGCCTGCCCATGTCGCATGGGGCCCTGTGGCGCGTGCCGCTGTGGTGCGTGGCGATGGGGTGTGCAGCGGTGTGGTGTGTGCCGGGTGGGTCATGCGCTGGTCGCCGGGGTGTCGACGCCGAGTCGTTCGAGGAGCCGGGTGCGCAGGGCCGCGAAGCGCGGGTCCGCGATGTCACGCGGCCGGTCCAGACCGACCTCGGTCTCATACGCGATGACGCCCCCGTCCATCACGAGCACCCGGTCGGCGAGCAGCACCGCCTCCTCGACGTCGTGCGTGACGAGGAGGACGGCGCAGCCGCGGCGCTGCCACAGCTCGTCGACGAGCCGCTGCGCCTTGATACGGGTCAGTGCGTCGAGCGCGCCGAACGGCTCGTCGAGGAGCAGCAGATCGGGTTCGCGGACCAGGGCGCGGGCCAGCGAGGCGCGCTGGGCCTCGCCGCCGGAGAGGGTCTTGGGCCAGGCCCGCGCGTGCTGCTCCAGACCGACTTCGGTCAGCGCCCGTTCGGCGCGGGCGCGGTCCGGGCGGCCGGGGAGTCCGAGCAGCACATTGCGCCACACGCGTTTCCACGGCATCAGACGCGGCGACTGAAAGGCGACGGCCTTGCGGCGGGGTACGAGCACCGTGCCGTCGATCTCGCGGTCGAGTCCCGCGAGGATCCGCAGCAGGGTGGACTTGCCGCAGCCACTGCGGCCGAGGAGGGCGACGAACTCGCCGGGGCGGATGTCGAGATCGAGCCGGTCGATGACGGCACGCCCGTCGAAGGAGCGGGTGAGCCCTTGCACGCGGACCGCCGACGGCGCGGGCACCGGCGTCCTCGACGGCGGGGGGACGGGGGCCTTGCCGGTCGTGTTCACCGTCCGGTGAAGGTCGGTCGCCATTGCAGCAGCAGCCTTTCGAGGGTACGGACGACGAAGTCGGCGAGGAGGCCGAGGAAGGCGTACACGATGAGGCAGACCACGATCACGTCGGTGCGCAGGAAGTCCCGGGCCTGCACCATCAGGAAGCCGATACCGGCGTCCGCGTTGATCTGCTCGGCGAAGACGAGGGCCAGCCAGGCGATACCGAGCGAGTAACGCAGGCCGGTCATCGCCCCGGGCAGCGCGCCCGGCAGCACGACATGCCGCACGAGACCCCAGCGGGACAGGCCCAACGACTCGCCGGCCTCGATGAGTTGGGCGTCGACGCCACGGATGCCGGCGTACACATTGAGATAGAGGGGGAACGACACACCGAGGGTGATGATCGCGATCTTGGGTGCCTCGCCGATGCCGAACCAGATGATGAACAGCGGGATCAGCCCGACGAACGGCACCGTGCGCAGCATCTGCACACTCGCGTCCACCAGGTCCTCACCGATACGGAACAGCCCCGAGACGAGCGCGAGGGCGGTGCCGACGGCGGTGCCGAGCACGAGACCGACGGCGACGCGTTGCAGGGAGACGGCCATGGCGTGCGGCAGGGAGCCGTCGCTGATCAGATCGCCGGCGACACGGGCGATGGTGCCCGGCGACGCGAGCACATCGGACGTCAACACATCGGTGACGCTGAGGAGTTGCCACAGAGCGAGCAGAACGACGGGCCCCGAGGTACGGCGCAGCCAGCGGGGGACACGGGTACGGCGGGAGGAGGACGGGATCAGGGTCTCCAGCTCGGGAACTGCTGGATCACCTCGCGGTTCATCCGAAATGTCCGCCAATTCCGGCGGTGCGTGGCTGACGCTCATGAGGGCTCCACGACAGGGGGAGGACTGTGGGGGTGCGCCTCAGCACCCGCACACGGAGATCACGCCGTGGTCAGCACCACGGCGAAGGCAGGTGTGTACGGGAGGAAACGCGGGCGCGACGGGGGCGCGGGCGAAGGCGGGGGTGAAAAGGCGTCAGTGGCCGCGACGACACGCGGCGGAGGCCACCCGCAACAGGTCGATGTGACCGCGCGTGGTGAGCAGGACTGAACGCGACATGCGGCTGAACGTAGCCACGTCGTCGGCACACGGTCAATGCCGTCTCGAAAGGCGGACGGGGAGTATTGAGGGGTGGGCAGCGGGGAACGGTCCCCGGGGCGCTCTCCCAGCCCTGGGAGTGGTGGTGTCGTGACCACACCGGGCGGGCCCGTGCGCGACGATGAGGGCATGCCCGACGCCTTCACCACCCGTGTCCTGAACGTCGTCACCGGAGCCGAGGAGACCGTGGTCGATCTGACGCGGCAGTGCGCGTCGTTCCTCGGCGAGGTCGCCGAGGGCCGCGACGGTCTCCTGAACGTGTTCGTCCCGCACGCCACCGCCGGAATCGCGGTGATCGAGACGGGCGCGGGAAGCGATGTCGACCTACTCGCGACCCTGCACCACCTCCTGCCGGCCGACGACCGCTGGCAACACCGCCACGGCACCCCCGGCCACGGCCGCGACCACGTACTCCCCGCACTGGTCCCACCCCACGCCACACTCCCGGTAATCGCCGGCACCCTGGAACTGGGCACTTGGCAGTCGGTGTGCCTGGTCGACACGAACGCCGACAACCCGCACCGACAGGTCCGCTTGAGCTTCCTGGGCTGACCGAGCGCGCTCCACAGCCTGGCCCCCTAGGTCAGATGACGTATGCGCCGAGGGCGTCGTACGAACTACGTCATTTGCCTCAATCGGTCGTCGGGGTTGTCCTTCTAGCGTTCGGGGCGTTCCCGCGTCGAGTCCGGTGCGGGGATTCGGGCGAAGGAGGCAATGTCATGAGTGAAGTGAAGAACATCGTGCTGGTTCACGGTGGGTTCGTCGACGGGTCCGGGTGGCAGGGGGTTTACGACCATCTGACGGCCGACGGATACCGCGTGAGCGTCGTGCAGAATCCGACCCTGTCGCTGGCCGGTGACGTCGCCGCGACCCATCAGGTCCTCGACGGCGTCGACGGCCCCGCCGTGCTGGTCGGCCACTCCTACGGCGGCGCCGTCATCACCAACGCCGCCGTGGGGAACCCCAACGTCAAGGCACTGGTCTACGTCGCGGCGTTCGCAGGGGCGGAGGAACTCGCCGACGAGATCACGCGCTTCGCCGCACCGAGGCGTATCCGACTCCTGCTCACCCTGGCCGCGGAGATCAGGACGCGAGCGGCTCTCGGCCGCGGAGAATACGAGGCGGCCTTCCGGCAGGCGACCTTGGTCGGCCCCGCCGGTGTCCTTCCGCACTTCCAGGCACCCGCCTTGTGGCTGATGACGGACCTGGTGGAATCGGCCGTTCTCTCCGGTCGGCACGCCGAAGCCGAGGCGCACGTCGCAGCGTTGTACAGCGCCCAAGTGCCCGCGATATCGGGCAGGTTGGCGCTGGTGACGCACGGCGCGGCAGCCATGACCGCCGCCGACGACCGGTTCGTGGCACGGTTCGAACGCGCGCTGGCCCTGCCCGACGCCGACACCTGGCCGTTCGACCTGGCGCGCATCCAGCTCTTCTACGGCGAACGCCTCCGCCGCGCCAGGGCCACGCAGACAGCGCGCGAACAACTGGGCGCCGCCCTGGGGACCTTCACGCGGCTGGGGGCATCACCCTGGGCCGACCGCGCCCGGAGCGAACTGCGGGCATCAGGCATCGCGGCCGTCCAGGTCGGTGCCTCGCCTGACGCCCGCCTGCCACCTCAGCAGTACGAAATCGCCAGGCTCGCCGCCGCGGGCCTGACGAACAAGGAAATCGGTCAGCGGCTGCACCTGTCGCCGCGGACCGTGGGAAGCCACCTCTACCAGGTCTTTCCCAAACTGGGCATCACTTCCCGCGCGGCCCTCCGCGACGTCCTGCGGAAGGCCACCGCGGGGGGAGGGGTGACGGGCCCGCCGGTTCTGCCCTCTCGCTCAAGCCGGTCGCGCCACACGGTACAGAAAAACGGCACGGAAAATTTGCTGTCCGCTATGGAGCAACCATCCAACTCGCCTTGATACGGCGGTCACTGTGCCAACGTGATCGCGCGGTCGGTCAGGTAGCTTCAAGGTGAAGAGCCCGCCCGCACCGGCCTGAACAGGATTCCTAGTGGCTATCACCCGACGTGCCTCACTCGCCGCGCTGACCACCCTCGCCACCGCACCGCTCCTGGGAAGCGCCAGGCCAACAGCCGCCGTGGCGTCCGCGTCCGCGAAGACACCGACCGAATTCAGGGACCTGGAGCGGGAGTTCGACGCCCGGCTCGGCGTGTACGCGATCGATACCGGCAGCAGGCGGACCGTCACCTACCGGAGCGACGAGCGGTTCGCCTACTGCTCCACCCACAAGGCGCTCTCGGCCGCCGCGGTGCTGAAACAGAACTCCCTGGCGGGCCTCGACGAGGTCGTGCACTACACCCGCGACGACCTGGTGACCCACTCGCCGATCACGGAGAAATATGTCGACACCGGCATGACGCTGCGCGCACTGTGCGACGCCGCCATCCGCTACAGCGACAACACCGCCGCCAACCTTCTGTTCGCCGAACTCGGTGGCCCCAAGGAATTCCAGGCCGCCCTCGCCGCCCTGGGGGACCGCGTCACCCGGGCCGACCGTCTGGAGACAGACCTCAACGAGGCCGTCCCGGGCGACCGCCGCGACACCAGCACCCCCCGTGCGCTCGCCGCCGACCTGCGTGAATACACCCTCGGCCACACCCTCTGCGCCGACAAGAAGGCGCTTCTGATCGACTGGCTCAAGCGCAACACCACCGGCGACAACCTCATTCGTGCCGGCGTCCCGGCCGACTGGCAGGTCGGCGACAAGACCGGAGGCGGCGGCTACGGAACCCGCAACGACATCGCCGTCGCCTGGCCGCCCCATGGCGCCCCCGTCATCATCGCCATCCTCTCCAGCCGCGACACACGCGACGCGGAGTACGACGACAAGCTCATCGCACGTGCCGCCCAGCTGGTCGTGGCGGCCCTGAAATGACCGCCGGCGATCAAACCCGTACAGGTGCGGCTCGGCGACGGCACCCTCAGGGTACGGACGCCTGGCGCCGGTTCCGGGCCGGGGCTTGCGGGCCCCCGGCCCGGACAGGCACCGAGCCTACGTTCCGTAGTCGTTACGCCGGGTCGATGCGGGAGACGGTGCCGCCTTGGGCGAGGACGTACAACTCGCCCTTGCAGCCCTGCACGAACGAGACGACCTCGCCGCCGCTGACGCCGAGGTCGTTCACGCCCGTCACCTTGCCGTTCTTCATCTCCAGGGATCGGACGGTGCCGTCGCAGTAGTCGCTGAACACGTACTGACCCTTGAGGTCCGGGATCGCGTCGCCCCGGTAGACATAGCCGCCGGTCACCGCGCAGCCCAGCCCGTTACGGTCGTACTCGTGGACCGGCGGCACATGGTTCGCGGGCTCGGTGCCGCCCCGAAAGGGATGGGTGCCCTCCATCTGCGACCAGCCGTAGTTCTCGCCGCCCTTACTGTTCGCCGGGGCCCAGTCGATCTCCTCCCAGTCGCTCTGGCCGACGTCACCGATCAGCAGGTCGCCCGTGCCCGCGTCGAAGGAGAACCGCCACGGGTTGCGCAGCCCGTACGCCCAGATCTCGTCCTTCACGTTCGGATCGTCCACGAACGGGTTGTCCGGCGGGATCGCGTACGGGTCGCCGCCGTTCGGGTCGATCCGCACCAGCTTGCCGAGCAGCGTGTCGAGGTTCTGCCCGTTGCCGTGCGGGTCGCCGCCCGCGCCGCCGTCACCGAACGCGATGTAGAGATAGCCGTCGGGGCCGATCTTGATGTCGCCGCCGTTGTGGTTCGAGTAGGGCTGTGTCTGGGTCAGGACGGTGCGCCGGGTGTTCGGCTGGAGCTTGCCCTTCCGTACGGCGAACTCGTCGATGGTGCTGGTGCCTTCGAGGTTCGTGTACGAGATGTAGAAGTGCGCGAACTTCTTGTCGAACGCGATGCCCAGCAGGCCGCGTTCGCCGTCGGTGGTGGTCTCGGCGGATATGTCGAGGACGGGCTTGCCGAGCCCCTTATTGGTCAAAACCCTTACGGCGCCCGCGCGTTCGGCCAACCAGACGGTGCCACCGGGACCTGCGGTGCCGGCGGTGGGATTCTGGGCCGTGGCCACCTGCTTGAGCGTGACCTGCGCCGCCCGAGGTGGGGCGGATCGCTCGTCGGCGGACGCCGTGGTCAGGGCGAGGGAGGCGACGAGGCAGAGGGTGCCGACGATCGCCGAGCTTCTGGTGCGAACTTTCACCGTGGTCCTCCTGGAGGCGGCGCGTGGGGGAAGGGCACCCGGCTGCTGGGGGCAGAGGTAGGTGGGCGTCGCCCGCGCCAGCACGCAACCGGGGTGGGGATGGTGTGCTGCTGGCCAAGGAGGAGGATAGTGGGGCTGGGGTGGTTGGTATAGACCAGCGCATCAGCCATCTGGTGACACGGACGGCGGCTGAGTGCGGGAGGCAGGTCCCTGGCCGGGGAGCGTCCCGCACTCGGCGCCATGTCTGTTCCGGAGTCCCCGTTGCTGTGAGTTCGGCCGTGGAGTACCCCGCTGCGTGGAACTTTCGTAGGGGCGCGAAGAAACCGTTACAGGAAAGTGGAATTTCCCCTTCGGCGTTCCGATTCCCTGTCACGGCGGCCGACAGCGTGGCGAGATGTCGGGGGCCGGACGCTGTGAACCAGCAGTCGAATACAGATAAGGGCAGCGATAGGCGGGAGACCTGCCGTGACAATCCCGGCGAGTGTATGAGGTGCTTGTGTGACGCACAGCAGCACCGCGATGGCCGAGGTGCCGAGAAGGATGGCCCAGGCGACGCGTCGAAGGGGCCGGGTTTGAATGCCGCGACGGACAACGGAGGCGACTGCCGCTGTCCACGGTCCGTACAGGAGAAGCGGCCACCAGGTTGAAGTCTCCGAGCCGGCCGGGGAGGCCGCATGCTCCAGAGGCGCGTACGCGATGAGGGCGCTCAGCACGCTGGTGCCCGTGGCTACCGCCGTGCACACCAGAGTGGGAAACCAGGAGAACCCGAGGCGGGTCCGTTCACGTGGGCGGCGCTGCCGACGCCGGGCGTGGGCCGCCGAGTGCAGTGGTGGGTAAGAGGGCGTGTCCATGATGCTCTGCGCGTCGGGCGGGACCAGCTTTTCATTGATGACGCTCTCGAAAGCGGCAGTCAGGGGATCCGCCGGCTGAGGGCCCGGGTGTGCGTACGCGTGCGGGGAAGACCACATCCCGGAACCGTCGGTGTCATGAGAACCCTCCACCTGCCAAGGAAGCAGGACGGGCACCTCGTAGCCGATGGGTTCGGGGTCTCCCCGCCAGTAGTCACTCATGGGCACCGGAACCGCAGATCTCGGCCCAATCCGCACGCTGGGACTCCGCGATCCGGCGCAGCGCGGTTTCGAGGGTCCGCAGTGCGGCGCCCGCTTCGGGCACCTTGGTGCCGACCTCGACGGTGTGACCGATGGTCCGTCGCCGCCGGGAGAGCTCAGGAAGGGAGAGGTGGCCGGAACCATGATGTGGGTATGTATGAGACTCCATGCCCTGTGAACGAACGTGGACGGGCACATGGGGGAGCGCCAATTGGGCGAATGATGGATCGGTCGGGACTTTGGCCGGAAATACGCACCTCATGAGGTGAACTCGCGGCATGAATATAATTCAGGATTGACGCGGCTGAGGCTGAAGTCGCCGTGTCGTAAGGGGGATCAGCCGCCTGCGAGAGTCAGCCGCTTTCGGCGCGGCAGGCGTCGACCGGTGCAAGGGCGCGCGCATCGCGCTACGCCACCCTGCGCCACCTGATGAACTCAAGCCATTCTCGGTTTACGGGGTGGCGGTTCACGGAGGCCGGCACCGGTGGTGCGGTAGCGCTGATCGAACTCCACGGCTGCGAGGACACAGTCACGCGCATGCCAGGCCGTGCCTGGCCTGAAGGGTCGCGGCATCAGTTCTCGCGGTGTGTGTGCCCGTCGCCAAGGCGGCGTGCGGGAATATGAACGCCTCCGCCGCAGAAGCGAATTGAGCATGGACATAAAATGCGATCCTCGACGAATCGGCGGGGGCACATCATGGAGATCACCGTCCAGTGGATACGGACATCCTGGACGAAGCAGTCCCGGGGAGGGGAGGCGGCCTCGCCTAGGAACGCGGCGCCGGTCGGCTTCGCTCTCCCGCACTCCGAGACCGCTTCCGCACACGTGATTCGCATGCATGAGCGAGACGGCTTCGAACCGTATGACACCCAGGAAGACCCCCGCAAAGTCGATGTCCAACTCCGCGAAGCCGTCGGACGATTGCGGGTCCTCCCCCGAGTCCAACCCCTGTTTGGCCTGCCGCCCAGGCCGAGACGGCCCCCGGCGGTGCGACTTGCCCCCGGCCAATGGGTGCGTTGGCAACTCAACTACCGCTTCAGCAGTGCGGCGGGGATACGGGACTGGTCGTACTGGCTGGACACGTTCAACATCGCCTACGGCCCCGTGGACGCCCGTGTGTTCCTGTCCACCCCCACCGTGTTCGTCGACGAGCGAGGGCCGGTCCGATAGCTCCGATCTGAACGTCGGCGGGTGGTCGGCGGGTGTTCGCGTGTCTAGGCTCCTTGTGCGCAGTGGCAACCAGTACTCGGATTCGTGGCCGCGGTCATTCCCCTCACGTTGATTCCCGGCGCCAGCTTCACCCTTGTCACGCAGCAGGTGATCGCTGGTTCGCGGTCCGATGGCGTGCTCGTCGCGTTCGGCTCGGCGTGCGGGCTCCTGGTGCACGCGACGTTCGCGGCGGTCGGCTTGTCGGCCCTGGTCATGTCGTCCGCTCAGGCGTTGACGGTGGTAAAGCTCGTGGGCGGCGTCTATCTCATCTGGCTGGGCGTGACCACATGGCGCTCGGCACGTAGGGGCGTCGAAGCGACGGTACGGAAGCGATGGCGCTTGCCGTGGGCTCAACTCGGGGGCTTCGGACAGGGGTTGTGGTCCAACGTCCTCAATCCCAAGGCGGCGTCCGTCTACCTCACGCTCGTACCGCAGTTCCTCGCCTCCAGCCGCCCCCTCGCGCCGCAGATCGCGGCAATCGCCGTCGCGCATATGGCCGTCGTCCTTGTCTGGCTGCTGTTCTGGACATCCGTGGTCGCCGCCGCGCGCACGGCAGTTGACACACCTCGGTTCCGCCGTGCGATGGGCCGTCTGGCAGGAGCCGTACTGATCACCTTGGGAATCCGCACCGCAACGGCGAGGTAGGCGCGGTCTATCAGGCTCATCTGTGTCTAGGACATGCCCATGCAGCCCAGGCCGATGGTTAAGACCTGAAGGCTCTGGCCGAGTGTGCGTGTGTGCACGGTGCTCTCCTGTCGGTGGTCTCGTGGTGGTGGTCGCCTGCTGGTGGTGTGCTGCGCGTGGTGGGCCGGGTTTCCAAGGCCGTCAGGTCGGGTCGTTGCCGGTGGGTGCCGCTGCCTGCTCGGTCTGGTCGAGGGTGGCCGCCCAACTCGCGAGGAGAGTGAGGGCGTCGTGGTCCGGGGTGCCGGGCCGGGCGCTGTAGGCGGTGAGGGTCAGGCCGGGCTGCGCGGGCAGTTCCATGGCGTCGAAGTCGAGGGTGATGACGCCGACCGCGGGGTGGCGGAAGGACTTGCGGCCGGTGTGGTGCAGGCGCACGTTGTGTTTGGCCCAGGCGGTGCGGAACTCCTCGCTGCGGGTGACGAGTTCGCCGATGAGACCGGTCAACTCGCTGTCGTGCGGGGCGCGTCCGGCTTCGGTACGCAACAGGGAGACGGTGGTGTTCAAGGACTCCTCCCAGTGGGGGAAGAAGTCGTGGCCACGCGGGTCCAGGAACTGGTAGCGGGCGATGTTGACGGGCGGCTGGGAGTCGCCGGGGAAGAGCGGGGAGTAGAGGGCGCGGCCCAGACGGTTGACGGCGAGGACGTCGAGGCGGCCGTTGCGGATGAAGGCCGGGGAGTCGGTCATCGAGTCCAGGACACGCAGAACGCTGTCGGGAATCGGACCGCGGGTGCGTTTCGTACGGCGCGGGGGACGGTGTGCCGCGGCTCTGGCCAGGTCGTTCAGGTGGGCGCGCTCGGCGTCGTCGAGCTGGAGGGCGTCGGCGATCGCGTCGAGGACCTGCGGTGAGGCTCCGGCGAGGTGCCCGCGTTCCAGGCGCACGTAGTAGTCGATGCTGACGCCCGCGAGCAGGGCGACTTCTTCGCGGCGCAGCCCTGGCACGCGCCGGTTGCCACCGTAGGCGGGCAGGCCCGCCTGCTGGGGGGTGATCTTGGCGCGGCGGGTGGCAAGGAATTCGCGGATGTCGCTCTCAGTGCTCACCCTTCCCAGGTTAGGTCGGGTGCGGCGCCGGTGGGGGGCCCTGTCAGTACCTGCAATGCCAGACCCTCCTCCACGCCCTTGATCTGGGGTTTCCTCGAATATGGCAGTGGCTGCGGTCCGAGTACGCGGCAGTAGCTGCGGTCCGAGTACGGCAGTGGGCTGCGGCCCCCGACACCTCCCCGGTGTCACCGGTGTCCGACCCCTTCCCCGGTCTTCTGCCCTTCCCTTTCCCTTTCGCCATCCCGACGGAGTCACCCCTGATGAGCAAGGTCTTCCTGATCACCGGTGCCGGACGCGGTCTGGGCGCGGACATCGCCCGCCAGGCCCTCGCGGCGGGTCACCAGGTCGTGGCCACCGGCCGCCGTCCCGAGCGTGTCCTCGAAGCACTCGGTGGCGAGCACGACAACCTGCTCGCCACCGCCTTGGACATCACCGACCCGGCCGCCGCGCACAGTGCCGTCCAGGCCGCCACCGACCGCTTCGGCCGCATCGACGTGCTGATCAACAACGCCGCCAACTTCTACGCCGGCTACTTCGAGGAGATCTCGCCCGAGCAGATGCGCCGGCAGATCGAGACGAACCTGTTCGGGCCGATGAACGTCACCCGCGCCGTGCTGCCCGTCATGCGCGCCCAGCGCGACGGCCATGTCATCACCATCTCGTCCCTCGCGGGCCTGGTCGGCCTGGAATTCTGCGTCGCCTACGCCGCCGCGAAATTCGGCGTCGAGGGCTTCATGGAGTCCCTGCGGTACGACGTCGAGCCGTTCAACATCCGCACCACGGTCGTCGAGCCGGGCTTCTTCCGTACGGAACTCCTGGTCGACACCTCCACCACATGGGCGGAGCTGTCCATCGACGACTACGCGGAGCGCACCGCCGCCACGAAGAAGGGGTGGCAGGCCATGAACGGGCAGCAGAGGGGCGACCCCGCGAAGCTCGCCGCCGCCCTGCTGACCCTCGCCGGCCAGGAACAGCCCCCGGGCCGCTTCGTCGCCGGTGCCGACGCCATCGACGCCGTCTCCGCCAAGGCCAAGGACCTGCTCGCCCAGGCCGATGCCTCGCGGGAGCTGGGCGAGGACCTGGCGCACGATGACGCCCAGACCGTCGGCGCCTGAAACACCCCCTGACCTTCAAGCACCCAGTACGGAGAAACCCCCTCATGGAACTCCTCAAGCAGCAGCCCACCACCAAGGCCCCGTCCGACTGGTTCGCGGGAGATGTCTGGTTCGACGTCATCTACGCCGGTCAGGAGCCGTCACGTATGCGCGTCAACCGGGTCCGCTTCTCCCCGGCCGCGCGGACGAACTGGCACTCCCACGCCGTGGGCCAGACCCTGCACGTCACCTCGGGTATCGCACTGATCGGTATCCGCGACGGCACGATCCTGGAGGCCCATCCCGGCCAGACCGTCGCCTGTCCGCCCGGTGAGGAGCACTGGCACGGCGCCACTCCGGAACTCTTCATGGAGCACTTCGCCCTGTGGGAGGGCACCGGCGACGGCAGGCCCGAGACCACCTGGCTGGAGCCCGTAACCGAAGAGCAGTACCAGGGCCCGCGGACCGGTACCCGCTGACCCGCTGACCCGCCGTGCCTGGTCTCAAGCGCTTTTGAGCAGCTCGTCGACGGCTCCCCTGGAGAGTTCGACCCGGACCAGGGCGGCGGCCAGTTTCGGCAGGTTTTGAGCGGTGACGAGGCGCGCCAGGCCCTCGGGCGTCTTCGGGAGCCCCAGCTCGGCGGCGGCGTGGCGGGCCCGGGTGTCGAACGCCGGGCGCAGCTCGGGCCACACGCCCTGCACCTCCCGGCAGAAGATGTCCGCTCCGACCGGCCCGATCCGGGGCACCTCCCGCAACAGCTCACGCATCCGCCCCGGATCCCCGTCCGCCTCGTGGCGCAGCCGCCGCAGATCTCCGTGGTAGCGGTCGAGAACGAGTGCGGCCCCGGCGCCGAGAGCGGTGGCCGTGCTCTCGTCGTAGCGCCGGTAGTGTGCGCGGCCGAGCGCGTCCACCCGGTCCTGCCATGAGGCGGCTGCCATGGCCTGCGGCGTGCGCATCCCCGCCCCGAACAGTTCGCGGGCCGCGGCCACCGCTATGTCGGCCTTGATGCGAACCGAGAACAGGACGCACAGGGTCAGCAGCTGGAACAGCGGCGCGGGTGTGTTCCGCAGCCGGATGCCCGCTTCCTCGGCGTGGGTGTGTCCGTACTCGTTCATCAGCTCTCGTACGGTCGTGCGCTGCACCATGACGGACCTCCCTGGACCGCACCCGAGCGGCGGCTGTCCGGGTCTTCCCTCAGCATCCATGTTCCCCACAACCACCCGCGCGGACCACTTGACCGAGAGCAGCGGGCCCACTTCACGGGCTCGAAGGGTCACTACGGTGTGTCAGCGATGGTCCACTCAGGGCACGGGCGACCACCAGCTCAGTGCGCGGTCGAAGACGAAGCATCGCGTCGGGCAGGTCCGCACCGGTATCGACGCAGCCCTCGGGGCCGGTGAACAGTGCGTAGTTGAGGCCGCCGTTCTGCGCGGAACGGAAGACGATGCCCTCCACACGCAAGGGCGACAGCCAGCGGAAATACTCGGTGAGGACCTGAGTGGGGACGTACGCCGTATGTTCCCGCCCGTCCAGCACCACCGGCTGGCTCAAGTCCGCGGCGAAGGACCGGATGAACTCGATCTGCCCGAGAAGTGACCCGCTGTCCCGGGCGGCGACGTTCGGAGCGGCCGGAGCGACGGACAGGTCGATCACAGGTATCGGACGGACCAGTTCGAAGGCTGCCACCGCTGCGTAGGGACGTGGATCGTGCGCCGATATCTCCGCGACCGCAGTCTCCACATCAGCGGAACCGTAGAACATCGACACGCCAGCCGGGCTCATCCTGTTGGCCGTGGCCCGATGCCGGGGAGTGGACCCGATGGTGGCGGCGACATAGTTCGGGGGAGTGGTGTCCCTACGCATCCGACCGCGCCACACCTGGTGGCCGGCCGGAAGCTTACGAACGAGCCCCAACTGGTCGACGACGGCTGACACGCCGTCGAGCATGGGCAGGTGAGACTTCCTGTGCAGGGCGATGTCGGCCAACAGCGTGAACCGTCGCTGATGTGTGACCCGATCGCGAAAGGCGGGCCATGGTTCGAGGGCGACCGTGCCCTGCTCCCCGCGCTGAAGCGGCGTACGCAGTCGCCATGAGGCGGGCCGCGCCCATGCCTGCACGGCGCGGGTCACTTGAGGGTCCAGGGCTCCCCGGCAGACGTCCTCGATCACTGCATCGGTGGGAATGCCGTGCTCGGGAATATCCAGCCGCTCGTACTTGTCAAGGACGGCCGCCATGACATTCCTGGCGAGACGGTCGAAGTCCGCGGCGATGGGCGTGATGGGATCCACCCGATCGCAGAAAGAACAGATTCCTGAGGTCAGTGACAAGCCGAGGTCGCGGCGCAGATCACCGTCGACGACATGGTTCAGGCACACCGGACGCGAGGGGAGAACCCCATCGGATGAGGGCACCGTACAACTCCCTACGTAAGCCGGTCGTACGCTTGCTTCTTCGCCTGCAGTCGGCCGTACAGAAGATCGAAGATCGTCCTGCGGCGGGTCGTGAAATGGATGTTCCAACTCGGGTCGTCGGCCAGCTCGCTCATCATCGATTCCCAGATCAACTCGAAGCTCTCCACCACACTCATCCGTCCGCGCCCCGCTCCGAAGAGTGGGAAGCAGATGGAGGACAACGAGATCCCCAACTCTTCCCTTTCCCGCCTGGCCAAGTCGAACGTGTTGTGCACGGCTCGGGGAATCGCATGAGGGGCGATTCGATAGTTGTTCGTACCGGACACGGGGGTGGCGATGGCCGCGTGATAGATCCTCTGGATGTTTCGCTTCCGCAGCGCGCCGGAAGGTGTCGGTGCCACCGTCCCCTCGGGAATGGGAAGGCCGTAACTGCCGTGGCTGCGAAGCCAGGCAGAGAGGTGCTCACCCGCGACATCCTCCAGGATCTGACCGCTCGCACTCTTCTCGGCAGCGGCCCAGCGAAGGCTGCCCGAGGTCGACGGCTTGAAGAACTGTGAGAGTTGAAGGTATGTGTTCTCCGAAGAGACCACGACGTCGATGTTCCTGAGCTGCTCCACCGGCCCGCCGTGGAGGAAGAACTCGGTCGCGTGCCGTGTCGTGCCGTTGACGGGGAGAGCAATGGGGCCGACGACTTCCAGCTCGGTCAGGACGTCGGTGGCGGAAGGGCCAGGTCGACGGTGGTGGGGAATGTCCGCGCCGGGCTGCGGCTCAGGAGGGAACGGCTCGACCAAGGCCCGCGCCAATTCCCTGCGCACCGCGTGGATGACGCGGCTGTCCGGTCCTTTCGGCTGAATGACGGTGAAGTGATCCCCCGGGAGTACGCCCGTCTCAGGGAAGAAACCGGCGGCGGAGGAGGGTACGACCACATTGTCGCTCTCGCCCGCGTAGGCGACGATGGGGATCGGGCATCGGTCCCGTGAGACATCCAGCGCCCTGACGTTGCCGTCAAGGACTCTGCGCTGAGTTTCCAGCACCGAAGTCTGTAGCGGCTTGAGTTCGCGTTCCTGAGTGTTCCGGGTCATGGGGATCAGCCCTTTGCGGGCCAGCAGGAACAGGTCCGACCCGTTATTGGGGCAAGCGAACATCACCAGTCGACGGACCTTCGCGAGATCTTTTCCTCGGCCCGCCTGCAACATGCGGGAAAGGAATCGCTGGGCAACCAGGCCGCCCTGACTGTGGGTCACGAGAACAATCCGTTCGTGCTCCGTGGTGAGGTCCTCGATGAAGCCGCGCAGACTCTCCGCCACGGTGTCCAGGTCCGGCATACGACGCAGGGGGTTCCAGGTCACCGGGCGTGTCGCGTACTCGAAGAACAGGAAGTCGAACTGGTCGGCCACGGCGGGAACCGCGGATAACTCCTGTTGCAAGGGCGTCCACGTGGCGGGTGACGAAAACAACCCATGCACGAAGACGATCGCGGCCTGACGCAAGTCTCCCCCTACAGTCGTGCCCGGCTTCAGGACATCCGCCCGGCATCATACGGAGACCTGCGGGAGCACCGCGTGCCGTGCCGACCTGATCACCGGCCTGATCACCGGCCTGATCACCGACCCGCCCTCCGTGACGGACCTCGCAGCAACCCTCGCCGTGCAGGCCGAACACGCACTCGACCGCGCCGGAAGGCACCTACCGGGACCGGCACTTCGGCCGACGTGCGAGTGGGCGGCCCTCTCACCCCGGTGCCTGTCCGCGTCACGCGGATGGGTGACTGCGCTCGGTACGGGGGACGGGCCAAGATCGACTACATGAAATCCTCCTTGATCCGACGCGCCTCCGCCGCGGCCCTGGTGCTGACGACCACGATGGCCCCCGCGGTGGCGGCCCAACCGGGCGACACCGCCGCACCCTCCCCGATCGGGGCGCAGGCGCGGTTGCTGGGCGAGAAGATCGTTCCGCACAAACTCTCCTTTCGGAACACGACAGTTGGCGGTCTTTCCGGCATCGACCGGGATCCGTGCACGGGTGAGTACGTCATGATCAGCGACGACCGCTCGGTCCTCCAGCCCGCCCGCTTCTACACCGCCAGGATCAAGGTGGACGGCGGCGGGGTGCACTCCGTCGACTTCACCGGCACCCACCCGTTCCGTCAGCCGGACGGCGCGGTCTACCCACCGGCGAGTGCCGGAGACGGCAAGGCCGTGGACCCGGAAGAGCTGCGGGTCGACCCGCGGAGCTGCCGGTACTGGTGGGCCCAGGAGGGTGACAGGCCGAAGTCGTCGAGCGACCCGGTGATCCAGCCGTCGATCCAGTTCGCCAACCGCGACGGTGCCTACCGTGGCCAGTTGCGGCTGCCGCCCAACTACCAGATCACCATGCACGAGCGGGGTCCGCGGCGGAACAAGTCGATCGAAGCCATCACGTTCGGCGCCGGGAGCCGCGTCCTCACCAGTGCCGTCGAGGGTCCGCTGCTCCAGGACGGACCGGAGCCCGACCTGAAGCACGGTGCCCTGATCCGCGTCACCCAGCAGACCCGGAACGGCGCCGTGCTGGGGCAGTTCGCCTACCCCCTGGAGAAGATCTTCGCCGAGTCCGACCCGTCCAGCCCGTGGCCCCCGGACACCGGCGTGCCCTCGATCCTCGCCTTCCCCGAGGACCCCAGCCGGTACCTCGTACTCGAACGTACCTGGGTGGCGGGCTCGGGCTTCAAGATCCGGATCTACGACGCCACCACGCGCGGCGCGACCGAGGTGCGGAACATGGACTCACTGGTCGGGCAGCGGGTCGTACCGATGCGGAAGAAACTGGTCGCGGACTTCGACGACTTGGGCCTGTCCACGGTCGACAACACCGAGGGCATGACCTGGGGCCCGACCCTGCGCGGCGGCGAACGAACCCTGCTCCTGGTCAGCGACGACAACTTCGCCGATGACGAGGTCACCCAGATCGTCGCACTCGGCATCCGCTGAGAACCAGTAAACGCGACTGGCCACCGATAACGGCAACTGGCCACCGACTGCGGCTCCATGGGGTAGGCGCCAGGTGGCGCGGCCGAGGTCGGTGGTCAGTCGGCGTTCGACGTGGCGGTTTTCGCTGGCCTCGGTCACGCGGAAGTGCTGGGCGAGACGGGCGGTGCGGTCGGTGAAGGGGCTTGCGGGATCGCGGAGTTGGGGTCGAAGCCGTTGAATGCCAGCCCGATGACGAAACCCGCGACCTCCTCAAGCTGACGGACGCGCGCCAGGGACCCCAGGACGGCCGGCGTCCCGCCGACGGCACGGACCAGTTCGCCGACGACCCGTAGCGCCGCCGGATCGTCACCGCACATCGCCACCGTCACCTGCGGCTCGCCACCGCCAGGACGTCTCACCCACTGCTCTGCGGGAAAGAGATGGAACGCCTTGACGACATGCGCGCCCGGAGCGAGTCCGGCGATGCGTCGCGCCATCGACTCATCCTGTCCGGTGAGCAACACACCGACTCCGTGTTCGACGGCATTCGTCGGATCGATCAACGGCGTCCCTGCGAGGGAGCCGTCGGACGCGCCCGCGTCGCGCAGCATGTTTTCGACGCCATGTGATGACACGGCGAGCAGTACCGCGTCGCGTCCCGTGACTGCCTCGCGTGGCGCGGCAGCGCGTACCCCATCGCCCAACCGGTCGGCGAGGTTCCGTGCCTTGGTCTGCGACCGGCCGCCGACCGTCACCTCATGTCCCGCACGAGCCCAGCCTTCGGCCAGAGCCGTCGCCAGCGTTCCCGTTCCCAGAATCCCGACGCGCATCGCCGCTCCCTCTCACACAGTGATCGTTGGACGGCCACGGTAGAGAAGGTGTGACGCACCGATCGGTGTGCTTCGGGGGCGCGATGATGGGTGGCGAGATGACTGATCACGATGCCCACCGTCATGAGTTGGTCGCCGATTGCCGACTGCGCGCGGCCACCGATCTCTTCGCCCACACCTGGGACCCCGTTGTCCTGGTCGCACTGCGCTCGGGACCGCACCGGCGCCGTGAACTACGCGTCGCGATCGGCGGGATCAGCGACAAGGTGCTGACGGACGCATTGCACCGATTGCTCGCCGGCGGTCTGATCAGCCGGCACGCGTACGCCGAGGCGCCGCCTCGGGTCGAGTACGACCTGACCGGTTTGGGGCAGAGCCTGGTCGACGGTCCGATGCGGGCGCTCGGGCGCTGGACGATCGAGCACGGCGACGAACTTCTTGAGGCACAGGAAAGCGCGGCGCCGGACGACGGCCGACGGTACGAGTGACCCGAAGTAAGGGAAGGCTAAGTTTAGTTAAGTGGATGGTCGGTTGCGGGAAGTGTGCTCGGTGTGCCCCTGGTGGGGCGGGTGGGTCGACGTGCGGCACTGACAGGTCCATGATCGTCGTCTCATCCGGCGCGGTCCTGTCGAGACCGCGTGGTGTCGCAGATGGAGGCTTCATGACGGACTTCGCAAGCGCCGCGCTCACGCTCGACCGGGTGCGGCTCGGCGCGGGTGGACCGCTCGCCCGCGTGCGCCTGGCGGACGGCAGGGTCACCCATGTCGTGACGGAGGTGGACGGGACCGGGGGACGGGCGGCATCCGCCGAGGGCGAAAGGGTGCTTGACCTCGAAGGACGCGTACTCCTTCCGGGGTTGTGGGACGCGCATGTGCACATGGCGGAATGGGCGAGTGCCCGGCACCGCCTCGACCTGTCCGGTACCGCCTCCGCGCGGGCGGTGGCCGACCTCGTGCGGGACCACGGCGGCCGGGAGCCCGGCCGCACGGTGCTCTTCGGGTACGGGTTCCGCGACGGGCTGTGGCCCGACGCCCCGCACAAGCGGCTCCTCGACTCGGCCCTGCCCGACCGGCCGACCGTCCTGGTCAGCGCCGACCTGCACGCCGTATGGCTGAACTCCGCCTGCCTCGCCCTGGTCGGCCGCGCCGACCATCCGACCGGTCTGGTCAGGGAACACGAGGCCCACGAGGTCCTGTCCGTCCTTCCCGAGACACCGGCCGATGTGGTCGACGGCTGGGTCGCGGACGCCTGCCGGGCCGCTGCCGCGCGCGGGATCACCGGTGTCATCGACTTCCAGTACGGCGACGCGGTCGGGGACTGGGAGCGTCGCTCGGCCGAGGCCACGCCCGCCGTACGGGTGTCCGCCGCCGTCTATCCGAGCCACCTGGACGCGGCCGTGAAACGTGGACTGCGCACCGGGTCCGAGATCGGCGCGTCCGGGGGCCTGGTACGGGTCGGTCCGCTGAAGCTCTTCACCGACGGCTCGCTCAACACCCGTACCGCGCTGTGCCACGACCTCTATCCGGGCCTTGAGGGCACGGACGGCGCCCACGGCATCGCGCAGACGTCACTGGACGAGTTGGTGCGGCTCATGCGCCGGGCCGCCGCGCACGGCATCGAACCGGCGGTACACGCCATCGGCGACCACGCCAACACCGTGGCACTGGACGCCTTCGACGCGGTGCGCTGCCGGGGCAGGATCGAGCACGCGCAGTTGCTGAGCCCCGAAGACCTGCCGCGCTTCGCGGAGTTGGGCGTCACGGCGGGGGTGCAGCCCCGGCACGCGACCGACGACCGTGATGTGGCGGACCGGCACTGGACCGGGCGCACCGACCGGGCCTTCGCCTATGCCGACCTGCTCGCCGCCGGTGCCCGCCTGGAGTTCGGCTCCGACGCTCCCGTCTCGCCGCTCGACCCCTGGCTCGCCATCGCCTCGGCCGTCAGCCGCACCGACGACGCCCGCCCCGCCTGGCACCCGGAACAGCGCCTGTCCGTACGGGACGCGCTCGTCGCGGCGGCCCGCGGGCGACGGCTCATCAGGGTCGGGGACGCCGCCGATCTGGTGGTCGTGGAGGTGGACCCGCTGTCGGCCGACCTGGACACGCTGCGCGCCATGCCCGTGCACGCCACGATGACGGACGGCCGGTGGACCCATGGCCCGTACCTCCATGGCCCGTACTCGCATGAGCCGGTACTGCCATGAGAGAAAGGTTCCTGACGGTGTATTCGATGGCGCGCGACGGTCGGGGTGGGCCGTCGACCCGCGTCGCGCGGCCCTGGTGGTCCTGAACGTCCAGAACCACGCCAGATGCCGGATCAGTCGGCTGGATCACACCAGGTGGCACGGTCTTGGCCAGGTACCCGCCAGGCGGTACCGTCGGTGCGATATCGACGACGGCAGGACGGAAGCCGGTGAGAATCCGGAACGGTCGCGCCACTGTGTGCCATCCCTTGTGCGAGGGGGGCGAGTCAGACCCGTAGCCGTCGTCCAGTGCACCACCGAGATGGGACGCGAACTCCCAGAGGAGGCCCCGCCATGGCGCAGCATGTCGCCCCGCCGGCCGTCACCACCCCCGCTCTCCCCGCCAAGCTGCCGATCGGCGCGATCGTCCCGTGGGCGGTTTTCTTCGGCATTCTGATGCTGGTCCTGCTCTACTTCGTCGGCGCCGAGCAGGGCGCCACCGCCGTGGTCTCCGGCGAAGACGTCCACGAATGGGTGCACGACGCCCGCCACCTCCTCGGCTTCCCCTGCCACTGACGCAAGGGAAACCGACACCTACATGAACTCCGCAACGGTAAGAAATCTCCTCGTACGCGGCATGCTCGCCGGCCTCACCGCCGGCGTACTCGCCCTGGTCGTCGCCTACTTCCTCGGCGAACCGTACGTCGACAAGGCGATCGGCTTCGAGGAGGCCCACGCCTCAGGGCACGAGCACGAGGTCGAACTCGTCTCCCGCTCCTTGCAGTCCACCGCGGGCCTGGCCACCGGTGTCCTGATCTACGGGATCGCCTTCGGTGGCATCGCCGCCCTCGCCTACTGCTTCGCGCACGGCCGGGTCGGCCACTTCGGTGCGCGGGCCACCGCGCTGTTGCTGTCCGGCTGCGCCCTGCTCGCCGTGTACGTCGTGCCGTTCCTGAAGTACCCGGCCAACCCGCCCGCGGTCGGCAACGGCGACACCATCGGCAAGCGGACCACCCTGTACCTGCTGATGGCGCTGCTCAGCGTCCTGATCGCCGTGGCCGCCACCCTGCTCGGCAAGCGGCTCGCACCGAAGCTGGGCACCTGGTACGCCACGGTCACCGCGGTGGCCGCCTTCGCCCTCGCGATCGGACTCGCGTACGCGTTCCTGCCCGTCATCAACGAGGTTCCCGCCGACTTCCCGGCCACCGTGCTGTGGCGGTTCCGGGTCTCCGCACTGGCCATCCAGATCACCCTGTGGGGCGGATTCGGCCTGGTCTTCGGGGAGTTGGCCGAGCGGCTGCTGAATCCCAAGCCCGCGACAGTCACTGCGGGCCGGACGGTCGCCGCGCCCCACTGACCGAACGCCACCGTACGAGTGAGGACTTGCGGAACCGGGGAGGGAGCCGAAGACCCCTCCCCGGCCGGTCCCGTCGTAAGGACGACGGTCCAGTCGTCAGGACGCGGGGAGTTCCGCGCGGACGGTGCGGGCGGCGGTGACCAGGTTCTCCAGTGCGGCGCGGGTCTCGGGCCATCCACGGGTCTTCAGGCCGCAGTCGGGATTCACCCACAGCCGTTCGGCGGGAATGGCCTTGAGTCCGATCCGCAGCAGTTCGGCCGCCTCCTCCGTACTCGGCACCCGCGGCGAGTGGATGTCGTACACCCCGGGTCCCGCCTCGCGCGGGTAGCCGTGGGCGGCGAGTTCGCGGGCGACCTGCATGTGCGAGCGGGCGGCCTCCAGGCTGATGACATCGGCGTCGAGGTCGTCGATGGCCTGGACGACGTCCCCGAACTCGGCGTAGCACATATGCGTATGGATCTGCGTGGCCGGACGCACGCCACTCGTACTGAGCCGGAACGCCTCGGTGGCCCACGCCAGGTAGGCCGGGCGGTCGGCCGTGCGCAGCGGGAGCGTTTCGCGCAGGGCGGGTTCATCGACCTGGATCACCGAAGTCCCGGCCGTCTCAAGGTCGTTGACTTCGTCGCGTAGCGCGAGGGCGACCTGGCGGGCGGTGTCGCCGAGGGGCTGTTCGTCGCGGACGAAGGACCAGGCGAGCATGGTGACCGGGCCGGTGAGCATGCCCTTGACCGGGCGATCGGTGAGGGACTGGGCGTACGTCGTCCAGCGCACCGTCATCGGCTCGGGCCGCGAGATGTCGCCGGCCAGGATCGGCGGACGGACATAGCGGGTGCCGTAGGACTGCACCCAGCCGTGCTGCGTGGCCAGGTATCCGGTGAGCTGTTCGGCGAAGTACTGGACCATGTCGTTGCGTTCGGCCTCGCCGTGCACCAGGACGTCCAGACCGGTCTTCTCCTGGAAGGAGATCACCTCCTGGATCTCCGCCCTGATGCGCTCCTCGTACCCCGCGGTGTCGATACGTCCGGCCCGCAGGTCGGCGCGGGCGGTGCGCAGTTCGCCGGTCTGCGGGAAGGAGCCGATGGTGGTGGTCGGCAGCAGCGGCAGGCCGAGATGGGCCCGCTGGGCTCCGGCCCGTTCGCCGTACGGCTCGGACCTGTGGGCGTCGGCCTCCGTCACGGCGCCGGCACGGGCCCGTACCGCCGGGTCACGCGTGATCGGCGAGCCCGCCCGGGAGGCCAGGTCCGCGCGGTTCGCGGCGAGTTCGGCGGCGATCGTGTCGGTGCCCTGCGCGAGACCCTTGGCCAGGGTGACGATCTCGGCCGACTTTTGGCGGGCGAAGGCGAGCCAGCGCAGGATCTGCGGCTCGATGTCCCGCTCCAGTGCCGAGTCGAGCGGCACATGCAGCAGGGAGCAGGAGGCCGACACGTCGACCCGGTCGGCGAGGCCGAGCAGGGTGCCGAGTGTGGACAGGGACTTCTCCAGGTCGTTCACCCAGACGTTGCGGCCGTTGACCACGCCCGCGACCAGGCGCTTGTCGGGGAGTCCGCCCACGGCGGCCAGGGCGTCCAGGTTGGCGGCGGCCTCGGTGAAGTCCAGGGCGAGACCGTCGACCGGAGCCTTGGCCAGCACCGGCAGCGCGTCGCCGAGCCGGTCGAAGTACGAGGCGACCAGGAGCTTCGGCCGGTCAGTGAGACCGCCCAGCTCCCGGTAGGCGCGTGTGGCGGCGTTCAACTCGGCCGGGGTGCGGTCCTGGACGAGGGCGGGCTCGTCCAACTGCGCCCATTCCGCGCCGGCCGCGCGCAGATCGGCGAGGATCTCGGCGTACACCGGCAGCAGCCGGTCCAGCAGGGTCAACGGTTCGAAGTCCGTCGGCGCGCCCGGGGCGGGCTTGGCCAGCAGGAGGTAGGTGACCGGACCGACCAGCACCGGACGGGCGCTCAGCCCGAGGGCGAGGGCTTCCGTCAACTCGGCGACCTGCCGGGTCGGGTCGGCCGTGAACACCGTGTCCGGGCCCAACTCGGGCACAAGATAGTGGTAGTTGGTGTCGAACCACTTCGTCATTTCCAGCGGCGCCACGTCCTGGGTGCCCCGCGCCATGGCGAAGTAGCCGTCCAGGGCGTCCGCTTCGACGGCGGCGCGATGGCGGGCGGGAATGGCACCGACCATGACGGTGGTGTCGAGCATGTGGTCGTAGTACGAGAAGTCACCGGTCGGCACCTCGTCCATACCGGCGTCGGCCAGCTCCCGCCAGGTGGCGCGACGCAGTCCGGCGACCGTGGCACGCAGGGCGTCGGCGGTGACGCGGCCCTTCCAGTAGCCCTCGATCGCCTTCTTCAACTCCCGGCCCTGACCTTGGCGGGGGTAGCCGTACACGGTGGCCCGTGCTGCCGCGGCTGCGGTCTTGGCGGTCACGGAGATCTCCTTCGCGAGATGAATCCCTGAGATCCCGGCGACGGGACGCGAGCGCGAAGGGGTGACGAACCGGACGGAGAAGCGCGGTCGCGCCCGCCCGATATGCACGCCGACCCGCCCACGAGGTCACCGGGATGTCCGCGCACGAGTGGGTCGTACGCGGGCAGATGGCAGGTCTTCGGACTCGCGGGCGCGTCTCGACGTACGGAATGCGTACGAGACACCTACTGGCCGTCGCTTCCCAGGTCCCGCTTGCCGGGCCCAGTGCATATGACGGCGGTCGTTCCCACTCACCGCTGCGGGGCAGTCCCGGATTCCCACCGGGTTCCCTCTTACGACGCGTCCCGCCTGGCGGACGGGGCGAACCAACTGCACGTGTCAGCCTACGGGAGTGATGAGCGCCCTGCCGACCGGTGCGTGAACTCCCCTACCGCGCCCGCTGGTCGATGAGTACGGCCAGGCCGTCCAGGATGCGTTGCAGGCCGAACTCCCATGCCTGGTCCTGTCCGCCGGACCGTGCCGTCGAGGTGAGGGCGGCGAGCAGGGCGGGGAAGCGCTCGCCGTGTGTCCGCATCAGATCTCCGAGCACGGCGTTCAACTGGGCCTCGGGTTGCCCCGCCGGGCCCGCCGCCCGCGCCTGCTGGGTGATGCCGCGTACATGGCCGGCCAACAGGACGACCGTGTCCATGCGTTCGGCACCGGTGAGCCCCGTGCCGTCCAGCGCGGACAGGGCACGGTCCGTCCAGGCCAGCTCGGCGGGCCCCATGACGCGCGGCCCGATGGTGGCGTCCAGGACCCAGGGGTGCCGGCCGAAGTGAGTGACGAGCGCGCGGGCCCAGTCCTCCAGTTGTTCCCGCCAGCCGGGGGGCTGTTCGTCCGGCGCCGGGTACGGGCCGATCGCGACGTCCACCATGAGCGCGACCAGCTCCGACTTGCCGGGGACGTATCTGTACAGCGCCATTTTGGTGACGCCCAGTTGTGCGGCGACGCGCTGCATGGCGACAGCGGCCAGTCCCTCGGCGTCGGCGATCTCGATCCCCGCCCGTGCGATGCGGTCCAGGTCGAGCGTCGGCCGGGGACCCCGCGTCGGCTTGGGGTGGGGCCCCCACAGCAGCCGCGCCGTCTCCGCGTGCTTGTCGCCCATCCCTGTCGCCCCTTCCGCGTCGGACGCGTCCACCCGGCCCGGCCGAGGACTTGTCGGCCCAGCCAATTGCGTCTACGGTACACAGTTATTAATAGTGTCCACTGGACACAGTTTTGCGGGCCGACGTGCCCGTGAAAGGGACGGGGAACCCATGGACAGCAACATGAACGCGAACACGCGTATGGACGGGAAGGGGGACAGGGATGTGAACGGGAACGTGAGCAGGAACGGGAACAGGAACGTCCTCATCTCCGGCGCGAGCATCGCCGGTCCGGCGCTGGCGTACTGGCTGGGGCGCCACGGCTTCCATCCGACCGTCGTCGAGCTGGCTCCGGCCCTGCGCGACGGCGGCCAGGCCGTCGACTTCCGCGGGGACACCCACCTGACCGTGCTGGAGCGCATGGGCCTGCTCCCCGCACTGCGCGACGTGCAGACCGGCGGCAGCCCGATGCGCTTCGTCGACGAGGGCGGCCGGACCCTGCTGCGCCTGCCCGCCGAATTCGCCGGCGGCGCCATCGAGGTGCTCCGCGGAGACCTGGCACGGATTCTGTACGAGCGCAGCCTTCCGTACACCGAGTACCTGTTCGGCGACTCCGTCACCCGCCTCACCGAGACCCCCTCCGGTGTGCGGGTCGACTTCCAGCGCGGAGCCTCACGGGACTTCGACCTGGTGATCGGCGCGGACGGACTGCACTCGACCGTCCGCCGCCTCGCCTTCGGCCCCGAGGAGGACTATGTGAGCCACCTCGGCTACTACGCCGCCACCTGGGAACTGCCCAACTACCTGGGAGCGGAGGGCGGTTCGATCGGCTACAACGCCCCGGGGCGGCTCGCCTCGGTCGGGGCCGACCACCGGGACCCGGCGCGGGCCGGGGCGTTCTTCGTCTTCGCCGCCCCTGAGCTGTCGTGCGACCGCCATGACCCCGAGCGGCAGAAGCGTCTGATCGCCGATGCCTTCTCCGGCCTCGGCTGGGAGGTGCCCCGCCTGCTCGACTCACTGCGCCGGGCACCCGACCTGTACTTCGACTCGATCAGCCGCGCGGACGTGCCCACCTGGTCGAAGGGCCGCGTGGGTCTCGTGGGCGACGCCGCGTGCGGCGCCACCATCGGGGGCATGGGCTCGGGAACCGCATTGGTGGGCGCCTATGTGCTGGCAGGCGAACTCGCGCGAGCCCAAGGCGACCACCGGGCGGCCTTCGCACGCTACGAGAACAAGCTCCGTAAGTACGCCGAGGGCTGCCAGTCGAACGGTGACCGCACCGGGAAGTTCCTCGCGCCCGGTACCGCGACCGGCCTACGCGTGCGCAACGGAGTGCTGTCCAAGCCCCTGTTCATGAACTGGATGCTCAAGCTCGGCGAAAAGGTCAGCAGCGGCGTCGACCTGCCCGACTACCCCACGGAGCCCCTGAGGAACTCCGCACACCGGTAGGGGCCCTGGCCCTATACCGCGCGGCACGGCCCGGCCGTCTGCTGTCCGAAGATCCTTCCGCTGATTGTTCACCTGCTCATCACCGGCGTTCATCTCCATCGCCGAAGGTTCGTCATGGGCATGCCCGATTTCGTTCACGGCGTGCCCTTCATGTCGAGCCATGCGGAAGGACGACTGTTGATGCGGTCAACACAGTGGCGAAGATGGCGGGTTGGTCGATCCGGCGGGCAACGACTGGCGGGCGCCGCCCTGACCGCGTTCGTCCTGCTGGGTGCGAACGTGACCGTGGCGCACGGCGACACCGGCACGGACCGGCGCGCCACGGATCAGCGCGCGACGGACAAGAAGAGTTCGGCGTCTGAGAACGCGACGACCCTGCCCACGCTCACCCCCGGCGAGGGTTCGTACCTGGAGGGTGTCCAGAAGGTCGCGGCCACACCGACCCTGGCCGGTGACTCCGTGACGCAGCTCGCGGTCGACGGGAAGGCGATCGACGCCGAGAAGACGGTCGGGGTGTCCCGGCTGAGCTTCGACGTCGGCTCGAACTCGACGGAGGCCCGCTACCACAACTACGTGCTCGTCAACGGCGATTACCGCGTGGACATCGGCGACCTCGTCAATGAGCGCGGCACCATCGACATCCCGAACGAACACCTCGTCAAGGGCGAGAACAAGATCCAGTTCTTCGCCGGCACCGTCGAGTCCTCCTGCGGCACCAACTACGACGACTTCGTGCTGTCCGACATCCAGCTCACCCTCCTCGGCGAGGTCGCGGACGGCGAGGAGAACGCGTACACGTACTCCTTCGGCGACGGCAGCTGCGGCTCGAACACCTCGCTCCTGAAGGAGGCGTCGCTCAGCTTCTTCGCCCTCGGCGACCCGAAGGGCACCACCGGTCTGCGGAGCGACCTGGACACCACGAAGCTCTCCAACGGCGAGCACACCCTCACCGCGACCACCACCTCGCGCAAGACGGTCACCAACAAGGTGACCGTCAACAACGCCCCGGCGGGCGCTCCCCGGCTGCTGCCCAAGGACGGCACGCTGGTGAAGGGCGGACAGTCGGTGTTCGCCAGCTTCCCGGCCGGCACCGACGGCGAGGTGTCCTCGCTCACCGTGGACGGCGACAAGCCGGTCTCCGCACCGCAGTTGGGCAACGGCGCGGCCACGTTCTCCTTCGACGTCGGCGCCAACTCGCTCGACGACAAGTACGACAACTACCTCCTGGTCAACGGCAAGCGGATCGACCTGGGCGGTACGTGGGTCAGCCAGCGGGTGGACATCGCCGTACCCGCGCGGTACCTGGTGCCCGGTGACAATGTCGTCAAGGTCGTCACCGGCGCGTACAAGGACAGCTGCGGCAACAACCGCGACGACTTCGACATCTCCCGCCTCCAACTCGCCCTGGACGGCGCCACGGTCACCGGCAAGGACATCGCGGACTCGTACGCGATGGGCGACGGCACCTGCGGCAACGCCACCGACCGGCTGCCCGAGGCCGCGTTGCACTACACGATCGACGCCCCGGCCGTCGCGGTCACCGACACACTCGGCTCCGGCAACGCCACCTTCGGTTTCACCGTGGGCAGCAACTCGATCGAGGCCCGGTACCAGAACTACCTCCTGGTGAACGGCCAGAAGCTCGTCCTGGACACCGACTACGTCAGCCGACACGTCGACCTGACGTTCCCCAACGAGTGGCTGGTGCCCGGCTGGAACACCATCGACGTCGTCACCGGCACCTATCCCACGTCCTGCGGATCCAACCGGGACGACTTCGCGCTCTCCGGGATCTCGCTGACACCGGCCGGCGGCACCGCCGAAGGCCGGATGGTGAAGGGCTCGTACAGCTTCGGCGACGGTAACTGCGGTGACAACGTCAATCCGCTGACTGAGGTCGACCTGGAGTTCTTCGTGGACGGCCCCGCCAAGGGCGTCCGCGCCGACCTCGACACCAAGAAGATCAAGGACGGGCAGCACAAGCTGGCCGCCACCTCGAAGTCCGGCAAGACCGCCACCCGCGCCCTGGTCACCGACAACTCGGCGCCCGAGGTCGTGAGCAGCACCCCCAAGGCCGGTCAGAAGATCACCGCGTCGGTCGTCCTCGGGGTACAGATGAAGGACCCCTCCGGCGTGGTGAGCGGCCCGGACATCAAGCTCGACGGCAAGACGATCAAGGCAGGTGCCGAGGTCGGACCCGGCCTGTCCGCCGGCCGGCACACGCTCTCCCTGACCGCGACGGACGGCCTGGGCAACACCGGAACCCGCGAGGTGACGTTCACCTCCGCCGGCATCCCGGACACCCCCGCACAGCTGACCCCCGCGTCCGGCACCACCGACGCCGGCCGGAACGTCACGCTGTCCGCGAAGGTGGCCGAGCCCGACGGCGGTGAGGTGACCGCCACCTTCTCCGAGGCCGAGATCCTCACCCCGGGCCAGGTGTACGAGGGCACGGCCACCGCCGTCCCGACCACCCTGAAGGTCAAGGGCGAGAAGAAGATCAAGGCCGCCGGGCTCGCACCCGCCGACGGCAAGATGCTCGCCGCGCCCTCCTCGTCCGATGTCACCTTCCAGCGGTTCGACATCCAGGTGAAGGGCCACGTCGACCAGCCGGTGCTGCGCTGGGAAGGCGTCATCGACCCCGAACGGCTCGCCGCGCTCCGGGTCTGGAACAGCCGCACCGAACAGTGGGACGTCGTCAGCAGCGCCCGCGGCGCCACCGAGGGCAACACGGTGCTGACCGTCGTCCTCGACCACGGGTACGTCGACCGTCAGCAGGTCCATGTGATGGTGACGGGTGAGGACCCCTTCGCCGACGACATCGACGCCGGTGACCCGAACTCGTTCGCCGACCCCTCCTCGTACGACTTCTCGATCGTCCACTACACCGACACGCAGTACCTCTCCGAGGGCGCGGTCGAGCAGGAGACGGCCGAGGAGCGCGCGGTCTGGGAGAAGGCGTACGGGGATGTCTCCCGCTGGATCGCCGCCAACAAGGACAAGCGGAAGATCTCCTATGTCGCCCACACCGGCGACATCATCGAGAACAACACCCGCAAACCCGCCGACGAGGCCACGCGGCAGCAGGTCGCCGGCGAGATGGAGGTGTCCTCCAAGCAGCAGAAGATCCTCGACGACGCGGGCATCCCGAACGGTGTGATCGCGGGCAACCACGACAACCAGTCGGGCACCGAGAACGGCCCGGACGCCCTCTACAACCAGTACTACGGTCCGCACCGTTACGAGGCGCTGTCGCAGGGCTGGGAGCACGCCAGTTACGGCGGCCCCTGGCGCGCGGGAGACAACCAGAACCACTACGATCTGTTCTCCGCGGGCGGCCAGGACTTCGTCGTCGTCGGTCTGTCCTACGGGGTGACCCGCGAGGAGGCCGAATGGGCCGACTCGATCTTCAAGCGCTTCCCCGACCGCAACGGCATCCTGCTCTCGCACGACTACCTCGCGCCGAGCACCAACCCCGACGGCCGAGGGGCCCCGTTCTCCGCGCCCGACGGCTCGATGCTGTACAAGACGGTGGTCCAGGACAACCCGAATGTGTTCCTGATCCTCGCGGGCCACGAGCACGGCGTGGGCACCAACGTGAAGCCGAAGGTCGGCGAGATCAGCCACGGCGTGGTCGAACTCCTCGCGGACTACCAGTTCTACACCGTGTCCGCGGACCGGCTCGGGCTCACCGAGATCGGCGGCTACCAGCCCGACGACCAACTCCAGTTCGGCGCGAGCTTCTTCCGGATGCTCCAGTTCAATGTGCAGCGATCCGAGGTGACGGTCGACACCTACTCACCGCTGCTCGACGAGTTCGGTGCCACCGAGTACGACACCAACCACCGGTACGACGGCACCGAGGACAACATGGTGCTGCCGGTCGACCTCAAGTCCCGCAAGACGACCTTCAAGACCGACGCGGTCGCGCTGTACAACCCGGTCGACGTCATCGGGCGCACCAAGACCAAGTCCGGTGCGGTCGCCTCGGTGACATGGAAGAACCTCAAGCCCGGTTCGACCCACGCGTGGTTCGTCACGGCCCGCTCCGGCGGCGGCGGTGTGACCGCGTCCGAGCCGAGCGTCTTCGTGACGAAGGACGCCCAGGGACGACCCGGCACGTGGGGTCCGGACACGCCCTTCTACGAGTGGTTCAACCCGTCCACGGACCGCCGCTGACCGGCTGACCGTCAGACGGCGTCCCCTGCCCGCCGCCCCGGACCCGATCGGTCCGGGGCGGCGGGCCCCTGCCGTCCGTCCCCAGATCAGGAGAACCGAGCCCACATGCGTCCCCCGGCCTCACCTCCGGCCCCAACTTCTGTCCCAACTCGGGCCCCGACTCGGGCCTCAGCGCCCGCCCCCGCTTCCGCCCCCACCCCCGCGCACCGCCCCGGCCGGCCGCTCGGCGCCCTGCTCACCGTCCTCGCCGCCCTCGCCATGGCGTTCGGCGCCGGTCTGCTCCAGGCGGCCCCCGCCGCCGCGCACGACGCCACCACGAACGCCTACGCCGAGGTCACCGGCAGCGCCACCCACCCCGAGGCCACCCTCGACCTCGAATACGACCTGCTGATGAAGTCGGCCTGGCTGTACGCCGATGCGTACGACGCGAAGGACCGCGCCGAGCAACTGCGCCAACTCCGGCTGAATGCGGACGCGGTGTCCTCGTACGTCACCGGACACTTCGCGATCGCCCGCGACGACACGGCCTGCACCGCCCGCACCGAGGGGGACGCGGACATCCGCACCCGGGGCAAGCGCGCGTACGCCGTGCTCACCGTCGCCTACACCTGTCAGGGCGGCACCGACGTACCGGTCACCATCAGCAGCGCGCTCTTCCCTGACGCCGAGAGCTTCGTACACAGCACGAGGACGATCGTGCACTACGACATCGACGGACAGCGCGGCTCGCAGATCCTCACGGTCACCGACCCCTCCGTGACCGCCGCCGCAGCGGACGGTCAGGAGTCCCACCAGGTCTGGGAGTTCTTCCTGCTGGGCACCGAACACCTGCTGTTCGGCCTGGACCACATCCTCTTCCTGTTGTCGCTGCTCATCGGCGCCCGTGGCCTGCGCGACATCGTGCTCACCGCGACCACGTTCACCGTCGCGCACAGCATCACGTTCCTGCTGGCCGCGTGCGGCGTCGTGGACGTGCCCGCGGCCGTGGTGGAACCGGTGATCGCCGCGTCCATCGCCGTCGTCGCGGTCGCGGGCTTCGTGCTGCGCGACCGCGAGGACAACGCGCGCTGGCGACTGCCCACCGTGTTCGTGTTCGGACTCGTCCACGGTCTGGGTTTCGCGGGTTCGCTCGGCATCGACGAAAGCTGGTCCTGGGAACTGCTGGTGTCGCTGCTCAGCTTCAACGTCGGTGTCGAAGCAGTGCAGTTGGGCATCATCGCCGTGGTGTTCCCGCTGCTGCTCCTGCTGCGCCGTTCGCCGGTCCACCGATGGGTGCTGCCCGCGCTGACGGCACCCATCGTCGTCGTCAGCCTCTACTGGCTCTGGGACCGGGTGGCCGTCAGCGCCTGAGCGTCCTCGGCCCCGGTGTCGGCATCGGTGCCGCTGGGGGTGACGCGTACCTTGATGTTCTTCATCAGGGGCTGATTGCTCTGCCTGCTGTAGTCGGCCGTGCCGATGAGGACGTTCATCTCGGGCATGTACCCCGCCGCACAGCCACGCGGAATGTCGTAGCTCAGCGCGCGGTACCCGGTGAGGCGGCGCTCGCTGCCGTCCTTGGAGGTGGCCGTGATGTCGACCGTGCTGCCGGGAGTGATACCGCGCGAGCGCATGTCGTCGGCGTTCATGAGGACGAGGGTGCGCAGGTTCTTGATGCCCCGGTAGCGGTCGTCTTCGGAGTAGATGGTGGTGTTCCACTGGTCGTGTGAGCGCATCGTCTGGAGGATCAGCACATCGCCTCGCGGCACGACGTCCGGCAGCGGAGCCGTGGAGAACTCGGCGCGGCCGGACGGGGTGTGGAAGACGAGTTCGCGGGCCGGCTGCTTGAGGCGGAACCCCAGGGGCAGCCGGACGCGGCGGTTGAAGTCCTCGAAGCCGTCCAGGGCTTGGGACATGGTGTCCCGGATCCGGTCGTAGTCCTCGATGTAGTGCTCCCACGGCACGGCGCTGTCGGGAAGCGTGGCCCGTGCCATGCCGGCGATGATCGCGGGTTCGGACAGCAGATGCGGCGATGCCGGGCGCTTCATGCCGAGCGACAGGTGGACCATGCTCATGGAGTCCTCGACGGAGGTGGCCTGGAGCCCACGGCGCTGATGGTCCTTCTCGGTCCGTCCCAGGCACGGCAGGATGAGCGCCTTCCGCCCGTGGACCACATGGCTGCGGTTGAGCTTCGTACTGACATGGACGGTGAGCCGGCAGCGCCGCAGCCCCTGCGCGGTGTACGCGGTGTCGGGTGCGGCCATCGCGAAGTTGCCGCCCATGCCGACGAACACCTTGACCGTCCCGTGGTGCATCCCCTCGACCGTGCCGACGGTGTCCAGGCCGTGCTCACGCGGAGGGTCGATGCCGCAGACGTCGGCGAGCCGGTCGAGGAACTCGGGCGTGGGCCGGTGATCGACGCCGCAGGTGCGGTTGCCCTGGACGTTGCTGTGCCCGCGCACCGGCGAAGGACCGGCGCCCTCGCGCCCCAGGTTCCCGCGCAGCAGCAGGAGATTGACGATCTCCCGCACGGTGTCCACGCCGTGTTCGTGCTGGGACACCCCCAGACACCAGCTGATCAGGGTCCGGTCGGCACGCGAATACACCTCGGTGGCCTTGAGGATGTCCGCGCGGGACAGCCCGGACTGACGCTCCAGTTCCTCCCACGGGGTCGACTCGCACAGGGCCTCGTACTCCTCGAATCCCTGGGTGTGGCGGTCGATGAACTCGCGGTCGAGCGCCTTCGGGTCCGTGGCGGACTCCTCGATCACCGCCTTGGCGATCCCGCGCATGAGGGCCATGTCGCCGCCCGACCTGACCTGGAGGTTGAGCGTGCTGGTCGGGGTCGACTTGAACAGGGCCATGTCGACCAGCTCGTGCGGGACGATGGTCCGGGTCGCGGCTGCCTCGATCAGCGGGTTCACATGGACGATCTGCGCGCCCCGCCGGTACGCGTCGGCGAGCGCGGTCAGCATGCGCGGGGCGTTCGACGCCGCGTTGGCGCCCATGACGAACAGGGCGTCGGCGCTCTCCCAGTCCGCGAGGTCGGCCGTGCCCTTTCCGGTGCCGAGCGATGCCCGCAGGGCCCGTCCGGACGCCTCGTGGCACATGTTGGAGCAGTCGGGGAGATTGTTGGTGCCGAATTCGCGGGCCATCAACTGGTACAGGAACGTTGCCTCGTTGCTGAGGCGGCCCGAGGTGTAGAAGGCGGCTTCGTCGGGGCCGTCGAGTGCCCGCAGCTCGCTTCCTACAAGGTCGAACGCGGCCTTCCAGGTGATGGGCTCGTAATGGTCCGTCTCCTCGTTGTAGACCATCGGCTCCGTGAGCCTGCCCGTGTCCTCCAGCGCGAAATCGGTCCACGTCGCCAGCTCCGACACGGAGTGCGCGGCGAACAGCTCACGTCCCGCACGCTTGGGCGTCATCTCCCAGGTGACGTGCTTGATGCCGTTCTCGCAGATGTCGAGCTTGAGGCCCTTGGTGTCGTCGGGCCACGCGCAGCCGGGGCAGTCGAAGCCGCCGTTCTCGTGGTTCATCTTGAAGATGGCGCGTGGCCCGTCGATCAGCGCGCGCTCCCGCATGAGGACACGCGTCACACTTTTGGCGGCACCCCAACCGGCCGCCGGATGGTGATACGCGCGCTGGGACGGCCGTTTCTCGATGCCGGGACCTTCGCCGCCGGCAGGTGTCCGTTCGCCACGCGGGGTTTCGTTCTCCATATTCCGAGACGCTACAACGGTCCCGGTACTTGCTCAAACGGATCGCCGCCGCCGTCCCACAGCAGGTCAGTGGGTGAAGATTCCCGCGACGAGATTGATGGCCGTGGCCAGAATTCCGGTGCCGAACACATACGACAGAAGGGTGTGCCGCAGCGCCATCGCGCGGATCGTCGAACTCGACACATCGGTGTCGGAGACCTGATAGGTCATGCCGAGGTTGTAGCTGAAATAGAAGAAATCCCGGTACGCAGGTGGCTGGTCGGAGTTGAAATCGATACCGCCCGCGGATGCCTCGTAATAGAGGTACGCGTATCGGGTGGCGTACATCAGGTGCAGCGATGCCCAGGCCATGAACACACCGATCAGGGCGGTCGCGGCGTGGGTGGTGTCGGAGTTGCCGAGCAGGAACACCACGATGCCGACCAGGCCGCACAGGGCCGCCGTGACGACGGCGATTTCCTCGGCTACGGGCCGCAGATCCTCACGTCGGGCATTGTGGCGGGTGGCGGCGGCGTCCATCGGCCACAGAACGATCCAGCCGGCCACGACGAAGAATGCCTCGGTCGCGGCGATACCGCTGAGAATACCGAGCGGTGCGTCGATCGAGAATCCGACGGCCACCCCGACCGCCGCTCCGCCGGCGACCGAGAAGGCCACCCGTGGAACCGCGGACAGGGACAACCGGGGACTCGTGTTCACAAGCGACAACGGTAATGGCTTTCCGCTGTTCGTGTGGCGAAAGCGGGGTGCGGGCCCAGTCGAGTGACGGGCGGAACTCGGCACGCGCCGCGGCGAAGCGGCCACTATGCTCACAAACGGCGGAATGGATCATCAGCACCCCGTAGTTCGACCTGCGAAGTGGGATCAGGAATGACCAGTGAATCCGGGCCGATCAGCGCGGAAGGGCGTCGGGCGCTCGAACGGGAACTCGCGGATCTGCGCGTCGAACGCGAGGCGGTGGCGGCCACCCTGGGCGGCACGGACTCGGCGGGGGACACCGCCGACCAGGCCGACGAGTTACAGCGCGCGACCCAGTTGGACCACCTGGACTCCCGTATCGCCGAGATCGACGTACGGCTCGAAGAGTCGACCCTCGCCGGACCGCCCCGCACCGATGTGGTCGGCGTGGGCAGCACGGTCGCCCTACGGTTCGCGGACGGCACCGTGGACACGGTCCAGATCGGCGACGCGGCCGAGGAGCCGGACCGGACATTGGTCACCGCCGACAGCCCCCTGGGCCACGCCCTACTCGGCCACCACACCGGCGACACCGTCACCTACGAGGCCCCGGACGGCGAGACGACGGCGACGGTGGTGTCTCTCGGCGTGTAGCCGCGCGGCTTCAGGTGACCGTCAAGTATCGCTCTCAGAAGCCCTGTTGTTGCCCTGCCCGGAGGCGCTACGGGTTGAGTACGACCTTTCCCGCGATCGTGCCCGATTCGGCGAGGCGCAGGGCGTCGGCGGCTCGGGTGAGGGGGAGTTGGGCGGCGATCTGTGCTGTGACGTCGCCGCGCTGGAGGGCGCCGAAGACCTGCGTGAGGTCGCCGCGCAGCCGGGCCCGGAACCGGTCTTTGGACAGGGCCCGCCCGGCCCACACGTTGAAGAAGTAGGCGTGCCGGCCATTGGGCAGTGCGTTCCATACCCAGACCCGGCCGAGCAGCTTGAACACGGGCCACTGCTTGGACCCCTCGTCGTCCCGGGTGGAGGCGCTGCCGTACGAGACGAGCGTGCCGCCGGGTGCGAGAAGGTGCCAGGAATCGACCGCGCTCCGGCCGCCGATGTGGTCGAACACGGCGTCCACCCCACCGGGGGCGAGTGCGCGGACCCGTACGGGAACGTCCTCAGTGCGGTAGTCGACGGGGGTGACGCCCCGTTCCCGCAGGGCGTCGTGGTGGCGCGCGGACGCCGTACCGATCACCTTCACGCCCGCCGCGCGCGCGAGTTGGACCAGGACCGAGCCGACCCCGCCGTTGGCGCCGTGCACCAGAATCGTCTGCCCCGCGCGGACCCGTGCCTTGCGGTGCAGCATCTGCCAGGCAGTGATGCCGTTGACCACCACGGTCTCCGCCTCCGCCGCGCCGACCCCGTCGGGCACCGGCACCACGTCCGCCGCGTCGACGCGCACGTGGCTGGCCCAGCCGCCGACCTTGACCAGCGCGGCCACCCGGGTGCCGGTCAGTTCCCGCTCGACGCCCTCACCGGTGGCCACGACCCTGCCGACCAGGTCGTATCCGGGCACGAACGGGAACGGCGGCTGGTCGTAGTACCGGCCGCGGCGCATCTGCTGCTCGGCGAAGGAGACCCCGGTCGCCTCCATCCGGATAACGACCTGGCCGGGCCCCGCGGTGGGAACAGCTCCATGCCGGATCTCCAGCCCTTCGGGCTCCACCTTGCCCGGCAGTACGACCTCGACGAGTTCCTCGGCGTTACCGTCCATCACGACCTCCACCGTGCTCCGCGCTCAGTTACTGAGCTTCCCTTTAGTTAGAAGGTATAACGTAACGGTGAGGGTGTCAAGAGATTCAGTGATGGGGTCTAACTGAAGCAACTCCCTTACCGATTGCGTACCTAAGCGGACCCCAACTGAGTAGCCGTACTCACGATCCGCGGGGCGCGCCTCGGGCAGGCTGGGGCCATCAGCCAACCAGGGGAGACCGCACCGTGAACGTGACCACCCGACTCCGCCTCCGCTCCACCGGCAACGGTGCGCGCCGGATTCGCCGGCCCGCTGTGGGCCTGGCCCTGGCCTCCGCGACCGTCGCGATCCTGGCCACCGGGTGCTCGATGCAAGACGCCAAGTGCGGCGGCGGCGAGTATCCGATCATGACCATCGGGGGCACCGGCAGCGCCTGCGCGTCCAACGGCGAGGACCCGCCGAAGGGATTCGTCCGCTACCCCGAGGGCAAGGAGCCGAAGCACGTCGACGACAAGTGGGACAAGTACTGGCGGACCCACACCGTCGACAAGAGCGGCGAGATCATCAAGGTCTCCGACGACTCCCAGTGACGCACGGCGGTCGTCCCGCGAAGCTGCCAGGCCGGCGCGCACACCCGCGCCGGCCGGCTCACCGCCCTGGTTCTCGTACGACCCCGGCGACGACCGCGCCCACCGCCTTGCCGACCGCCCCCGCGTCCGACGCGGCGCCCTTCCGGTCGGCGAAGGGCATGTGACCGGCTGGACCAGCTCCCCACCACCGGCAGCCACACCCAACTCCCGCCGGACACACTGCGAGAGGGAATTGTGGGTGCCGACCCCATATGAGCCCCTGTCGTACGCCTCTAACTTCCGGGTCACCGGGACATCGGGACATCACCGGATCCCGGATCCCGGATCACCCAAGGAGGCGCCATGAGATCGACCTTCGCCGCGCGGTTACGCGGACTGGCCGCGGTGGCGGTGCTGGTACCGGCACTGTGGGGCGGGGCAGGAACGCTCCCAGCCTCCGCGGCGGCCGACGCGACCCCCGCCGCCCCAGTACCCGCACCCGTACCCGTAACCACAGCCGTCACCCCGGCAACTCCCGTACCGGGAACCCTCGAACCCCACCGCGTCAACGCCGCCTACACCGCCGGCATCTCCTCCGGTGGCTACATGGCCACGCAACTCCATGTGGCGTACTCTGGAACGTTCAGCGGCTCGGGCGTCTTCGCGTCCGGCCCCTACAACTGCGCGCAGCGGGACCTCAACAAGGCTCTCAACGCCTGCATGGAGACCGTGCAGGACCTTCAGCTCGACAGGCTGGAGCAGACCACCCGGGACTGGTCTGCCCAGGGCCTGATCGACCCCGTCGCCCAGCTCTCCGGCGACCGGGTCTACGCGTTCAGCGGTGCCAACGACATGACGGTCAAACGGCCCGTGGTCGACGCTCTCTCCACCTACTACGGACGATTCGGCTCCCAGGTCCGCTACGACAGGACCACGGCGGCCGGGCACGCCTGGGTCAGCCCGCTGGGGACCAACTCCTGTACGGTCACGCAGAATCCGTGGATCAACAACTGCGGTCTGGACGCCCCGGGCGATCTGCTCGGACATCTGATCGGCTCTGTCGCCGCGCCGAGCGGAACACCCGGCGGCTCCCTGATCCAGTTCGACCAGAACCCGTACACGCCGGGCGGCAGCGCCAAGTCGATCTCCATGGACGACAAGGGCTTCGTCTACGTACCGTCGAGCTGTGCGAACGGCGCCACGTGCAAGCTCGTGGTCGCGCTGCACGGCTGCAAACAGGGCTATTCCTACCAGGGGTTCGGGACGCGGTTCATCGATCAGGCCCATCTCAACGAGTACGCCGACACGAACAATCTGATCGTGCTGTACCCGCAGGCCGTCCCCACGGCCACGCTCGACAACCCCAACGGCTGCTGGAACTGGTGGGGTTACCTCGGTGACGCGGACTACGCTCGGCACGGCGGCAAGCAGATCGAGACGATCATGGCGATGGTCCGGGCGGTCAGCGGTGACACGCCGCCTCCCGCGCAGAACCAGGTCGTCATCGCGAGCACGGACGCGCAGGACGGATACGTGAAGGCCGCCGCCGACGGTTCGGGCCCGGCCGTCGGTACGCTCAAGAGCGTGTACGGCCTGGCACTCGGCCGGGGCAGCGACGGCAAGTTCAACCGGAGCGTGCTGTCCTTCGACACCGCGCGCATCCCGGCGGACAAGACGATCACCCGTGCCTACGTGACGGTGAACCGGAGCAGTGGGGCGGGCGATCCCTGGGCGAGCCCGGCGGGCAACCGGCTGCTCATCGACGTGCGGACGGGCTGCTTCGGCGGCTGCTCCGTCGAACCCTCCGACTGGGCGGCCACCGCCACCGCGTCGGGCGCCGCCGACATCCCGCCGTTCACCTCGGGGAGCAGGAACTCCGTCGATCTGTCCGCGGCCGGACTCTCCGCGATCAACCGGACCGGCACCACACAACTCCGGTTGCGCTTCGGGGCGGATCAGACGGCGGCGGCCTATCTGTTCGTCAACAAGGACACTTCGGCGACCCTGACCGTCGAGTACCGGTAGGAGACGACGCGGCCCCGGGGCAGGAATGCCCCGGGGCCGCGAAGTCGAAGGCGAGGAAAGCGAAAGGACTAAATCTAAGGAGGATGAAGAAGGAAGCCCTTTCATGGCCTCGCCACGACTCAAGGTAGCAGTCAGGCGGGGATCAGGTCGCGCAGATTTTCCAGCGTGACGACCCGGGAGTCCGGGTGCAGACCCTCGGGGCGTTCCATGCCTATATACGTGACCGGGCCGTCCGGTACCGCCCCGCCGTCCCACAGGGTCGTGGCCGTCGCGCTGTCGGCCATCAGGCCGGTGAGATACCGGACCGTGAGGGCATCGCGCTCGACGATGGGGCGCAGCAGTGTCGCGACCGACACCCGGTTGTCCTCGACCCGGTTGGCCGACGGGGTGCCCTTGAGATACAGATGCAGCCACTTGGCGACCCAGCGGCCGTCACTCGTACGCTGGAACGCCAGCGGCAGAGCCACCCGACCGGGGCCGCGCAGCTCCGACTTCATGCGCACGGTACGCGGCTCGAAGGGCCGGCCCTTCTGTTCGGCGTCGCGGAGCATGAAGCCGAAGAACGACTCCTCGACCTCCTCGAAGCCTTCCCCCGAGTAGATGTTGACCTGCGGAACGATGTACGTTCCGCGCACGGCTCCCAGGCGCAGGTTGATGAACTCCGAGGCCCCATCGGGTGCTTCGGTGATGTCGCCGGAGTGCTCACCCTCGACGTCGCGGAGCGAGGTGTACGACAGCCAGGTGACGGTCCGGTAGCCGGCGTCCAGTATCAGTGCGGACAGGTCGAAGTCGGTGCGGTGATGGGTCTCTTTCCAGTAGACGAAGAAGCGCAGCAACTCACCGTCGACCGGCGAGACGGAGCCACGGGGCAGCACACCGAGACCGGACGCGGTCGCCCGGCCGCTGAGCGGGACCGCGACATCCAGGACGCCCGGGTCGATCAGCAGATGGCCCGGGGCCGGCAGACGGCGCCGTACCTCGTCGTCGAGCACCGTGATCAGACGATCGCGGGCCGGCGGCGGCACGGGCGCGCGGGTGTCGGTGGTGACCCAGGCCCGGCCGAGACGGTTCACGAAGACGCGTCGCTCGCCGGTCTCCCCGGCGCGGTTGTGGAAGTGGTCGCGGACCGACAGCACGACCCGGCCGGAGACCCCCGGGGCGACTTCCTGGGCGGCGGCCACGACGGCGTCGCGCTCGGCCTCGGTCCCGGCCGTGCGCAGCAGTCGGTCCAGCGACCGGAACAGCCTCCCGGGCGCGAGCTTGAGCAACTCCACCGTGCCGGTGACATCGCCGAGGCCGAGCAGTTCCTCGGCCCGGCTGTCGAAGGACCGTGCCTCTTTCTCGCCCCGGGCGACGGCGAACACATCGGCGGCATACGGCCATTGAGGGTACTCGTGCGGGTGCAGACGCTCACCGAGCCGCTTCCAGTCCTCGCGGTACGCGGCGACGTCGGAGAGTTTGGCGGGAGCCGCCGAGACCACGGCGTCGAGGCCCGCGAGCAGGGCACGGCGGACCGGTCGGGACAGCCCGCGGAACCGGGTCGCCTCCTGGAGCGTGACGTCACCGTCCGACAGCGCGCAGGCCAGCCGGAGCACATCGGTGACGGTGTCGAGCAGGAGATCCGCGCCCGCACGCAGACGGGCCTCGTTGACGACGGCGCGGCTCTCCCGGATCGGGATCGCCTCGGGCTGGGGGCCGTCGACACCGTGCTCGGCAAGGATCCGCAGGTCGCTCAGGCCGTCGTCGCCCAGCGGCGTGGTGCTTGCGGCCAGGGCCAGATAGAGCGAGGTGACCTCGTCGGCCAGATCGCCGCCCAGATGCAGGACCGTCAGCCGGTCGCCCGTCGCGGCGATCAGTTCGTCGTGCGCGGCGAGCATCTCGGCATAGGTGTGGCGGTAGTTGCCGTAGGTCGGCAGGGTGAGCAGATCGAGGACACCGGTCCGGAGCTGGGCGAGCGTGCCCGCGCGCGACGCCTCGTCGGCGAGCGCGTCGGCGACGCAGCCCATCCAGAAGTCGAACGTGTCGGGCACATTGGCCGGGAAGTCGATGAAGTACGCGTTGTGCTGGACGTGGTCGCCGACCATCTCGCGTACGGTGCCCAGCGCGCGGACGGCGGTGTCGACCACCGTGCCCCCGGACAGGCGTGACAAGTGCTCCAGCAGTTCCGCCGAGAGCTTGAAGCCCACGGACATCAGCGCGGCGTCGAACTGCCGCGCCGCCATGTCGCCCTCCCCGTCGGGTCCCGTGACTCCGGGCTGTCCGGTCGGTCCCGTAGGAGAGGGGAGGCGGTGGGTGTGCCGGATGACCAGCGATTCGAGAACGTCTCCCATCCCGGCATGGTCGCAGAGCTGTGCGAGCCGGCGCATGCGGGTTTTCCGGCACCCGGTGCGTTCATCACGAAGTGACGGGCCGTCATGTCCGGGAACCGGTCCCCGGTGTTGATGGCGACAATCGGCGATGGCCGCCCGTCCGGAACGTTGACAGCCGCCGCCCGTTCCGCCACGAAGGGACCGTGATGGCGGGCCGGCTTCAGCTCGCTGATCGTGCGGTGACCGTTCGGCTCTACGCTTCTTTTCGCCCGCGGGTTCGGTCGGGTCGGTGGTTCGCGTCGGGTCGGGGTACCCGCACGGTGACGGTCGTGCCTTGCTGCGGGGTCGACTCCACCGTGAAGTCCGCGTCGAGGAGATGCGCCCGCTCCCGCATGGCCGCGATGCCCACGCCTCCGGAGGCCGTCGCCCGTGGTGGGGTGCGGACGGGTGCCGTCGCGGTCGTGGGGGCCATGCCGTGGCCGTCGTCGGTGACCCTCGCCGACACGGTGTGGTCGTCGCTGTCGAGCGCGACGACGATTCGGGTGGGCCGGGCGTGCTTGACCGCGTTGGTCACCGCTTCCTGCACGATGCGGTAGACATGGGCCTCCGCGTCGGGCGGCAGGTCGGCGCCGTGGTCGTCCCAGTGTGCCCCGACGCGCAGTTCGGCGTCGATGCCGAAGTTCTCCGATGTGCTCCGGCACAGGGCTTCGAGGGCGGGACGCAGGCCGAGTTGGTCGAGGGCGGCAGGGCGCAGCTCCGCGATCAGATGGCGGAGCGAGGTGATCTGGTTGCCGATCAGGCGCCGCGCCTGGTTGATGGCGTCCTTCATGGTGTCGAGGCGGCTGCTGGACGCCGCCGACGCGAGGACGATCTGGACCGCGCCCAGTTCCTGAAGGGTGTCGTCGTGCAGTTCGCGGGCCCAGCGCCGCCGCTCGCGTTCCTCTCCGTCACGGCGGGCCCGGCTCCACTCCCGGTCGAGACCGCTGTGGCGCACCGCCGAACGGTGTCCGATCGCGGCGGCGCACGCGATCAGTGTGAGCGGCACGAGGTGCAGGCCGTTGAGGAGCGGCGCCTCCACGATGCGGACGAGCAGGGCCACGGCGATCACCAGGGACAGCGCGCTGACGACCGCCAGCCAGGTCCGCCGGGCCTCGGTGGTGAGGACGGCGGCGGCCAGGAACAGGACGCCCGCGGCGAGGCAGAACGCGAACTCGACGTGGAGCGACTGCACGGCGATCTCGCAGACGAGAGCGGTGAGCAGCAGGACCGAGCCCGCCGCCTCCGTGACGGCACCGGCGCGGGTGCGGGCGCCGGCACGTGACGCGGTCGCGGTGGTCATGCCAGCAGTCCGCGTTCTCGTGCGGCGGTCACCAGGTCCGCCTTGGTCTCGGCCCCCAGCTTCTCCCGGATCCTGGCACGGTGTGTCTCCACCGTCCGGACGGAGACATGCACCTGCTCCGCGATCTCCTGGTTGGTGTGGCCTCGGGCGAGCAGGGACAGCACCTCCACCTCGCGCGCCGTGAGACGGTCGTCCGTCGTCGCGCCGGGCGGGCCGAGGTCGGCGACGGCGAGACGGGCACCGAGCGAGGGCTGTACGTAGGTGCCCCCCGCGGCGACCTGGCGAGCCGCGCCGAGCAGTTCCTCGGCCGCCGCTTCCTTCAGCAGATAGCCGGAGGCGCCGTTGCGCAGGGCCTCGCGGGCGAACGCGGGGTCCTCCTGCATGGTGAGCACCAGGATCCGGGTGCGGGGCGACGCGGCGATGAGTTCCGGGATCGAACGGAGGCTGGACTGCCCCGACAGCGTCAGATCGAGTACGAGCACCGTGGGGCGGTACCGGCCCACGGCCAGCAGGGTCTCGCCGAGCGTGGAACTCTCCGCGACGATGTCGAACACCGGGTCGGCGGAGAGCAGGAGCCGCATACCGGCACGGACGACCAGGTGATCGTCCGCGAGCACGACGGTCAGGCGGTCCACAGGGGCCTCACGGGGGGAGTCCCCTGAGGACCGGTCGTCAGGGGACCGTACCCAGTCCTCGGCAGGCGCCCCCGCCGCGGCCCCTGCTTCAGGCACCCCCGTGGTCCCTCGGGCAGGCACTCCCGCAGCCCCCGCTCCAGGCACCCCCGCAACTCCACGGGCAGGCGCCCCGGCATACCCCCCACCGAGCGCACGGTCGGCATCCATGGATCCACCGTAAGTCTCAAGCCGCCGCCACGAGAGCCGGAGGGTCGGGGCTGCGGGGAAGCCGCGGCACCTGTGCGGCCGGTCCGCAGCCAACAGGGTGCGGGGCCGCGGAACCGGCTGCGGGTCAGTGCCGATGCCCGGAAGCCGCCGGCGCGGGAGCCTCGAAGGGGTGCAGTTCCTCGTCACCCTCCCAGGACGCAGCCCATGACCTCCCGTACCACCGCACCCACGACGGACGCCGCCTCCCGGCCTCTGTTCCGCGTTGCCCGGAAGCTCGCCGACACGGCCGTGCCGAAACTGGCCGACGCCACCTCCGTCGACGTGCTCGACCTCCTGCTCCACGGCGCCGCGCCGCCCCCGGGCCCTGTCGACGCGACCGTCCCGCTGCGCCGCGCCGCCTTCCTGAGCCGAAGGGGGGCGGCGGCACGCGGCGCCTACGCCGTCGGCGAGGTGAGCCTGATCCCGCCCGCGACCCCGTACCGTCACGCCCTGTCCGATCTCCGCCCCCGCCTGATCCACGACCTCTACCGTGACGCCGGATGGCTGGCCCGCGATCCCCGCCGCGCACGCCTGCTGCGCGCGGCGGGTGCCCACTCCGCACTCGTCCTCCCGCTGACGGTCGGGGGCGTGGTCCTCGGCCTGTTCGTCCTCTACCGGCGGACCGGGTCCACCCCCTTCGACGAAGCCGATCTACGGGAAGCCGGCCGCCTCGCGGACGACGCGGCGCTGTGCCTGGACAGGGAGCGCCGCCGTACCGAGGAGGACGCGCTCGTACGACTCCTGCGGCGCTCGCTGCCCGACGGGTTTCCGGCGGTCAGCGCGCTGGAAGCGGTCCACGGGCAGGTTCCGGCCGGGGCCCCCGACGGGCAGTGGTGCGACGTTCTGCCGCTGGCCGGCGCGCGGGTGGCCCTGGTGGTGGGCGCGGCGGAGGGCAGCGGGGTGCGCGCCGCCGCCTCCATGAACCGGCTGAGAGCCGCGATCACCACGCTCGCGGCCCTCGACCTGCCGCCCGACGAACTCCTCGCGCACCTGGACGACGTGGTGACCCGCCTGTCCCGGCAGCACCCGGCTCCCGGCCCGGCCCCCGACGACCCGGACCGGACCGGCGCGAGCTGCCTCTACGTGATCTACGACCCCGCCACCGAGCTGTGTGTCTCGGCGCGGGCAGGCGGTCCGACCGTGCTGGTCGCCCACCCGGACGGCGGCGTCAGCGCCCCCGGCCTCGCCGCGCATGCCCCCTTGGGCACCGATGAAGGGCCGTACGGGCCGTGCGAGCCGTACGAGAACACCGAGTTCTCCGCCCCCTCCGGCAGCCTGCTGCTTCTGAGCTGCGGCGGCACCGAAGGGTTGTGCCCGGCCGGTGACAGCGCGGTGGACGGGCTCGGCCCCGGGCCGGACACGTCGCGACCGCTCCGCCACCTCCTGCGCGACCTGCCCCCGGACGGCGACCGGACCCTCCTCCTGACCCGCACCCGGGCCCTGAACACCGACCACGTCGCCACGCTGACCCTGCCGCCGGACCCCGCCGCCGTCGCCGACGCACGCGCCTGGGCCGGTGCCCGACTGGCGGCCTGGACGCTCGACGACCTCGCGGACAGCACCACCCTGGTGGTCAGCGAACTCGTCACGAACGCGCTGCGCTACGCCACCGGACCCATCGGGATCCGCCTGATACGGGACGACCGGGTGCTGATCTGCGAGGTCTCCGACAGCAGCGGCTCCGGCCCGCATCGACGCCGGCCGAAGGCGACGGACGAGGGAGGCCGCGGTCTGTCGATCGTCACCCGGCTGACCCAGCACCAGGGCACGCGCTACACCGCATCCGGCAAGATCGTCTGGACGGAGCAGTCCCTGCCGGCCCGAGCGGATGTGGAGCGACGCTGATGCAGCTGAACCTTGAGGGCCGTACCGCCCTCGTCTCCGGATCGACCCAGGGCATCGGCGCCGCCGTCGCCACCGGGCTCGCACGCGCCGGCGCCCGCGTCGGCGTCAACGGGCGGGACGCCGCGCGGGTGGAGCAGGCCGTGGCGCGACTCCTGGTCGAGGTGCCGGAGGCGGAGTGTGTCCCGGTCGCGGCGGATCTCGGTACGGAGGAGGGCGCGGCCCGTGCGGTGGAGCTGATGCCGGGCGTCGAGATCCTGATCAACAACCTGGGCATCTTCGGCGTCCGGCCGGCCCTGGAGATCAGCGACGAGGAGTGGCGCCGCTACTTCGAGATCAACGTCCTCGCGGCGGTCCGTCTCACCCGCGCCTATCTGCCCGGGATGATGGAGCGGGGCTGGGGCCGCGTCCAGTACATCGCCAGCGACTCCGCCGTGGCGACTCCGGTCGAGATGATCCACTACGGCATGTCCAAGACGGCGCTGCTCGCGGTCGGCCGGGGCTTCGCGAAGGAGGCCGCCGGTACGGGTGTCACCGTGAATTCGGTGATCGCCGGTCCCACTCATACGCGCGGTGTCGAGGACTTCGTGCGCGAGCTGGTGGACCCTTCGCTGCCGTGGGAGGAGGCGCAGCGCGCGTTCATGCGGGAGTACCGGCCGCAGTCGCTGTTGCAGCGGCTGATCGAACCCGAGGAGATCGCGAACCTCGTCGTCTACCTCAGCTCGGAGCAGGCGTCCGCCACGACCGGGGGCGCCGTGCGCGTGGACGGCGGTTACGTCGACTCGATCCTCCCTTGAGCCCCGGATCACCCTCCGTTGGCTCCGGTACTCGTCTGCCCTCTTAGCCCGATCATTTGTTCGAATAATCGGGCTACGGAAGACGCCCCCGGGATGAGGGTGAAAGCTGGTAGGAGCACCCGCGCACCCTGTGCTCCCCGCACCCGGTGCTCCCTCGTCCCGGAGGATGATCATGAGTGCTCCCACCACCCAACGCCCCGCCGACGCGTCCGGCACCTTCGCCATCGGCGGCGATCTCGTCGTCAACCGGCTCGGTTACGGCAGCATGCAGCTCCCGGGCCCCGGCGTCTGGGGCAGCCCGAACGACCCCGCCGAAGCGGTGCGTGTGCTGCGCCGTGCCGTGGACCTCGGGGTCAACCTCATCGACACCGCGGACTCCTACGGTCCGTTCGTCGCCGAGCTGTTGATCAAGGAGGCCCTGCATCCGTACCCGTCCGACCTGGTCATCGCGACCAAGGCCGGGCTCGCCCGTACCGGACCGGGGGAGTGGCATCCCATCGGGCGCCCCGAATACCTGCGTCAGCAAGCCGAACTGAGCCTGCGTCACCTCGGCGTCGACCGCATCGACCTCTTCCAACTGCACCGCATCGACTCCCAGGTGCCGCTCGCCGACCAGCTCGGCGAACTGATCAGCCTCCGGCAGGAGGGCAAGATCCGCCATATCGGCCTCTCCGAGGTGAGCATCGCCGATCTCGGGCGGGCGCGGGACCTCGCGGAGATCGTCTCCGTCCAGAACCTCTACAACCTGGCCGACCGCGGTGCCGAGGACGTCCTGGAGTACGCCGCGTCCCGCTCCATCGGCTTCATCCCCTGGTTCCCGATGGCGACCGGTGAACTGGCGCGTCCCGGGGGTCCGTTGGACATGGCGGCGAAGGAACACGGCGTGAGCCCGTCCCAACTCGCCCTCGCCTGGCTGCTGCACCGCTCACCGGTGATGCTGCCGATTCCCGGCACGTCCAGCGTCTCCCATCTGGAGGAGAACACCGCCGCCGCGCTCGTCACACTGTCCGACGCGGAGTTCGCCGAACTGGCCACGGCCGTCTGAGCGCCGAACGGCCGGTTGCCTGTACGGAAATGATGTGAACCCCGTCCGGTGAGGCGGGGTTCACGGAAAACTGAGCGTTCGGGCGAAGAGCGTCACGAGGACGAGGACCACGGGGAAGCAGACCAGGAACATCGCGAAGGTGTAGCCCATGATGTCCCGCGCCTTGAGGCCCAGGATGGTGAGCGTGGGCAGCATCCAGAACGGTTGCAGCAGATTGGCGCTCGCCTCGCCCAAGTCGTACACCACGACGATCCAGCCCTGGTGGACGCCGAGTTGATTGCCCGCGTCCAGGACGTACGGCGCCTCGATGACCCATTTGCTGCCGCCGCTGGGCACGAAGACACCGAGGACCATGCTGTAGAGGGCTATGAAGGCCGGGTAGAGGAACTCGTTCGACACCGACACGAGCCAGCCCGCGATGGTCTTGCTCAGGCCGGTGAAGGCGATCATCCCGAAGATGCCGCCGTAGAGCGGGAATTGGAGCAGCACACCGGACGCGGCGGGGGAGCCCTCCTTCACCGCCTGCGCCAGACGCACCGGCCGCCAGTGCAGGATGAGCGCGAGGAGGATGAGGATCAGGTTGACCGTGTTCAGGTCGAGCGCGTTGAGGGCGCTGCCCTCGGCGCGGGCGAAGTGCCGGGCCAGATACCAGGCGCCCAGCGCGAACAGCAGCACCGCGAAGACCGGGCTGTACTCGATCCACTCGCCGGGTCGGTTCCGTCGCAGCGGTGTGCGGTCCGCGCCGACACTCGGTCCGAGGTCGATGCCCAACCGCTCGGCGCTCTTAGCGCGTTCCGGTGAGGGCGAGAGGAACCAGGCCGTGACGACGGCGATCACGAAGACGATCGCGGTGGCGGCCATGCCCTGCCACAGGAAGATCGTGTCGGTCAGTGGTATCAGCCCGTTCCCCGGTCCGCGCCCCTCCTCGATGACCTTCTGCACGGCCGGCGGGCTGGACGCGTCGCTCGCCACCTGCAACGCGGCCGACCCGGACAGACCTTGGGCCCATACGGTGCCCAGGCCGAGGAAGGCCATCGCGCCGAGCGCCCGGTAGTCGACGCCCGTGATCCGGCGGGCGATCTCCTTGGCCAGGATCGCCGTGAAGACCAGGCTGAACGCCCAGTTCAGATAGGCGGTGACCATGGCGACGGCGGCCGTGAAGGCGATGGCACCCCGTGGCGTACGGGGCAGCCCGGCGATCCTCGCGATCAGCCGTCCCATCGGCGGCGAGACCGCGACCGCGTACCCGGCGATAATGATCATCGCCATCTGGAGGGTGAAGGTGATCAGGGACCAGAACCCCTGCCCCCACGCGTCGACGAGTCCGAACCCGGTCGTGGCCGCCGGATCGGACGGGGCGCCGGTCAGCTTCTCGCCGGTGAGGAGGCCCAGCGCGAAGACCGCGAAGGTGCCGACCAGGACAAAACCGAGCGCGTCGGGCAGCCACTTCTCGGTGAAGGCGGTGAACCGCAGCGCCAGACGCGCCAGCCAGTTGTCCCCGCCGGTGTCTTCTCCGGCCGCCCGCTGCTGTTCCCCGGATGGTGCGGAAGTCATGTCGTCCTCCTGCCGAGGGACCGGAGTCCCTGCCTCCGTCGAGTGGCTGGTGAGGTGGGATGGTGCCAGTCGGGCGGGAGTTGCGGAAGAGGCCGTCGACGGCGCGGGGGATATCCGCACCCCGTCCTCACAGCAACAGATCACCGGACCGGGCAGGATGGGTCCGGTGACAGACCATCCGTACGACCCGACGGCGTACGTCGAGCGGGCCCGGCGCGGGCCGTGTTTCGTCTGCGAGTTTCTGGCAGGCAACCCCGACTACGCCCACGAGACCGTCTACGAGGACGAGGACCACATCGCGTTCCTCGACCGCTGGCCCACCGTCCCGGGCAAGGTCTTGGTCGCGCCGAAAGCACACATCGGGCACGTCGTACGGGACCTGGACGAGCGGGCGTACACGGGTCTGATGCGGGTCGTCCGCGAGGTCGCCCTCGCGGTCGAGGACGTGTACCCGACCGAGCGCATGTATTTGTACTCCCTCGGCAGCATGCAGGGAAACGCCCATCTGCACTGGCACATCGCCGCGCTGCCGCCCGGAGTCCCCTATGAACAGCAGCAGTTCCACCAGTTGATGACTGAGAACGGTGTTCTCTCGTTCTCCGCCGAAGAGGCCGCCGCGGCGGCGACCCGACTGCGCGCCGCGCTCGCGTCGCGCGCCGGGCGGGCCTGACTCAGGCGTTGGGGTCGAACGGGATGCCGGCCGGCTTGGCCTTGGCGAGGTGTCCGTTGAACTGACCGTCCTTGATGCCGAGGAGGGCGCTGCCGAAGTTGGCCTGGCTCAACTTGTCACGCAGGCCCGGGGGATACCCCTCCCAGCCGACGAGCGAGGGGAACTGCCAGGTCCCCTTGTGGTTCTCCGGCGGCTCGTCGTTGGAGTTCGCGGCGCGGAAGCAGTGTGTGCTGATGCCGTCCTTGTGGTACACGATCTTCGGGTGGGTTCCGTCGAACCGGATCTGGGACCGGTTGTGGACCGTGAAGCTGCCGTGGTTGGACGTGGAGACGTACTCGACCTGGTTGTTCTGCACCCACACCACGACGTGCTCCCAGTCGTGCCGGTGCCCGGCGCTGCCGGGGCCGAGGGAGACCTGGTCCTTCTCGAAATAGAGGGCGTACATGATCGCGCACCAGCCGTTGTTGCACTTCTCGCGCGAGTAGCCGTTGGTGTTGTCCAGGTCGGAGAGGTCACGGCATTGACCGTTGACGTCACCGCCCATGCCGAGGCCGGGCGCGATGGTTCCGTCAGGCCCGATGGCCGGGCTCGAATAGCAGCCGTCCTTGTCGTAGTCGTACGCGGGCTGGAAGGTCTGCTCCAGTCCGTTGGCATTGGCGGGCAGGGCCCCCGGCGGGGCGGCGAAGGCGGTCGACGGGAAGGCGAGGACCAGCGCGGCGGTGACCGCGCCGGTCAGCGACACCTTCCGCAACCGCCGCGACCTCAGCAACCTCGATGACGGCTTTCCGTGCACAGTGTCCTCCTCGGCGACCCGGCGCGCGGGCCCGAACTGCGGTGGGGGGTAAGCGGAGTTCAGCATGCCGCTTTTCCATGGACACGCCAAGAGGGGCCGGGCGTCACCGTGGTGAAGCCCGGCCCAATACTTGGTTCGCCGACCGTCCGAGGCAGGGTTCAGCCGGTCGGGGCGCCGCTCAGACGTTGCGCCGGTACTCGCCCCCGACCTCGAAGAACGCCTCGGTGATCTGCTGCAACGAGCACACCCGGGCGGCGTCCATCAGCACCGCGAAGACGTTCTCGCCGCGCACCGCCGCCTCCTTGAGCGCCCCGAGCGCCGACTCGGCGGCCTCACCGTGCCGGGACTGGAAGTCGTGCACCCGGGTGAGCTGGGACCGCTTCTCGTCCTCGGTGGCACGGGCCAGTTCGACGGTCGCCGGAGCGGCGGTGTCGGCACGCGGGTTACGGAAGGTGTTGACGCCGATGATCGGCAGCGTGCCGTCGTGCTTGCGCTGCTCGTACAGCATCGACTCGTCCTGGATACGCCCGCGTTGGTAGCCGGTCTCCATCGCGCCGAGCACTCCGCCGCGTTCACTGATCCGGTCGAACTCCTTCAGCACGGCCTCCTCGACCAGATCGGTGAGTTCGTCGATGACGAAGGAGCCCTGGAGCGGGTTCTCGTTCATCGCGAGCCCCCACTCCCGGTTGATGATGAGCTGGATGGCCAGCGCCCTGCGCACCGAGTCCTCGGACGGCGTGGTCACGGCCTCGTCGTACGCGTTGGTGTGCAGGCTGTTGCAGTTGTCGTAGAGGGCGATGAGGGCCTGGAGGGTGGTGCGGATGTCGTTGAAGTCCATCTCCTGCGCGTGCAGGGAGCGGCCCGAGGTCTGCACGTGGTACTTCAGCTTCTGGCTGCGCTCGTCCGCGCCGTACCGGTCCCGCATCGCCACCGCCCAGATACGCCGGGCGACCCGTCCCAGGACCGAGTACTCGGGGTCCATGCCGTTGGAGAAGAAGAACGACAGGTTCGGTGCGAAGGCGTCGACCGCCATGCCACGGGCGAGATAGGTCTCCACATAGGTGAAGCCGTTGGAGAGCGTGAACGCGAGCTGACTGATGGGGTTCGCCCCGGCCTCGGCGATGTGGTAGCCGGATATGGACACGGAGTAGAAGTTGCGGACGCCCTGAGCGATGAACCACTCCTGGATGTCCGCCATCATCCGCAGGCTGAACTCCGTGGAGAACAGGCAGGTGTTCTGGCCCTGGTCCTCCTTGAGGATGTCGGCCTGCACCGTGCCCCGTACGGACCGCAGCACCAACTCCCGTACCCCGGCCGCCTCTTCGGCATCGGGTGCCCGGCCGTGCTCGGCGGTGAACGCGTCGAGTTTCTGGTCGACGGCGGTGTTGAGGAAGAACGCGAGGATCGTCGGCGCCGGACCGTTGATCGTCATGGACACCGAGGTCGTCGGGGCCACCAGGTCGAACCCCGCGTAGAGGTCCTTCATGTCCTCAAGGGTCGCCACGGACACCCCGCTGGTGCCGACCTTGCCGTAGATGTCGGGGCGCGGATCGGGGTCGCGGCCGTACAGCGTGACCGAGTCGAAGGCGGTGGACAGGCGGGTCGCCTCGGCGTCCCTGGACAGATAGTGGAACCGCTGGTTGGTGCGCCGGGGATCGCCCTCGCCCGCGAACATCCGCGCGGGATCCTCGCCCTCGCGCTTGAAGGGGAAGACACCCGCCGTGAACGGGAAGCGGCCCGGCAGGTTCTCGGCACGCAGGAACCGCAGCAGTTCCCCGTGGTCGCTGTAGCGGGGCAGCGACACGCGGGGGACCCGGGTGCCGGACAGCGACTCGCGGCGCAGGGTCGTCCGCAGCTCCCGCTCCCGTACGGTGACCACCAACTCGTCGCCGGAGTACGCCTGTACGGTCTCCGGCCACTCGTCGAGAAGCCGCCGGGCCTGCGGGTCGAGGTCGTCCCGCGCGCCCGCGAGGAGCCCGTCGAGCACGGTCGTACCGGCCCCGGCCGCGGTCAACTCCTCGCGTACCGCGTCCAGTCGCTGCACCCGCCGCGCATGGTCGCTCTGCACCGCCGTATCGGCGTGATAGCCGCGGACCGTCTCCGCGATCTCGGCGAGGTAGCGGCTCCGCGACGCCGGCACGATCTGCGCCGCGCCACTGGAGCGACGCGTGGTGACCGGGGCCAGCAACCCCGGCTCCACGGGCATACCGCGCTCGGCGAGGAGGCCGCGCAGATGCTGGTAGAGCGCGGTGACCCCGTCGTCGTTGAACGTGGCCGCGCTCGTCCCGAACACCGGCATGTCCTGCGGCGACGACCCGAACGCCTCACGGTTACGGACGAGTTGGCGCCCCACGTCCCGCAGCGCGTCCTCGGCGCCGCGCCGCTCGAACTTGTTGATGGCGACGACGTCGGCGAAGTCGAGCATGTCGATCTTCTCCAGCTGCGTGGCCGCGCCGAACTCCGGCGTCATCACATACAGCGACACATCAGCGAACGGCACGATGGCCGCGTCGCCCTGACCGATACCCGGTGTCTCGATGACCACCAGGTCGTACCCCGCCGCCTTGCACGCCGTGATCGCCTCCGCGAGCCCCTCCGGGAGTTCGCTGCTGCCGCGCGTGGCCAGCGACCGGAAGAACACCCGGTCCCCGTCGAGGGAGTTCATCCGGATCCGGTCGCCGAGCAGCGCGCCACCGCCGCGCCGCCGTGTCGGGTCCACCGCAAGGACCGCGACCCGCAGCTTGTCGCCCTGGTCCGTCCGTAGCCGGCGGATCAACTCGTCGGTGAGCGAGGACTTGCCCGAGCCGCCCGTCCCGGTGATGCCGAGGACCGGCACCCGGCGCTGGGCCGCCGCATCCCGCAGCACCCGCAGATCGGCGTCGGGCGCGCTGCCCTCCTCCAGACCGGTGAGCAGCCGCGCCAGACCGGCCCGCTCCCCGGCGAGTACCTGCGTCACATCGGCGGGACCCGCCTCCCAGAGGCTGATGTCACAGTCCCTGATCAGCGTGTTGATCATGCCGGCCAGACCGAGGTGCTGTCCGTCCTCGGGCGAGAAGATATGGACTCCGGCCCCTGACAGCCGCGCTATCTCCTCGGGCACGATGACGCCGCCGCCCCCGCCGAACACCTTGACATGCCCGGCACCCCGCTCCCGTAGCAACTCGACCAGGTACTCGAAGTACTCGACATGCCCCCCCTGGTACGAGCTGACCGCCACGCCCTGTACGTCCTCCTCCAGCGCGGCGTCGACCACCTCGCTGACGGACCGGTTGTGCCCGAGGTGGATCACCTCCGCGCCCTGCGCCTGGAGGATGCGCCGCATGATGTTGATCGAGGCGTCGTGACCGTCGAAGAGGCTGGACGCGGTGACGAATCGGACGGGATGGTCCGGCCGGTGGAGCTGCGAGGCGGCGGTCCCGACGGACACGGTGCCCTCCAAGATTTAGTAGGACGTCCTAGTAGTGGGGCGTGTTCAGAGTAAGGGAGGAGGACACGGGATCCGCAGCGGGGCGGGCTCGAAGGAGTCCGCCCCGGTGCGGATCCAGGGGAGGTTGCGCCAGGGTGCGGTCCGGTTACGGCAGGTTGCGGGCCATGACGATCCGCTGGACCTGGTTGGTTCCTTCGTAGATCTGGGTGATCTTGGCGTCGCGCATCATGCGCTCGACCGGGTAGTCACGGGTGTAGCCGTAGCCGCCGAGGAGTTGGACGGCGTCGGTGGTGATGTCCATCGCCGCGTCGGATGCGTAGCACTTGGCGGCGGCGCCGAAGAACGTGAGGTCACTGTCGAGACGCTCGGACTTGGCGGCGGCGGCGTAGGTGAGCTGGCGGGCGGCCTCCAGCTTCATCGCCATGTCGGCGAGCATGAACTGGATGCCCTGGAAGTCGGCGATCGGTTTGCCGAACTGCTTGCGTTCCTGGACATAGCCGCGGGCGTAGTCCAGGGCGCCCTGGGCGATACCGAGGGCCTGGGCGGCGATGGTGATGCGGGTGTGGTCGAGGGTCTTCATCGCGGTGGCGAAGCCGGTGCCCTCGTCGCCGATCATGCGGTCGGCGGGGATACGGACCTGGTCGAGGTAGACCTCACGGGTCGGGGAGCCCTTGATGCCGAGCTTCTTCTCCGGCGCCCCGAACGACACGCCCTCGTCGTCCTTGTCCACGACGAACGCGGAGATCCCCTTCGACCGTTTGTCCGGGTCGGTGACGGCCATCACCGTGTAGTACTGCGACACCCCGGCGTTGGTGATCCACCGCTTCACCCCGCTGAGGACGTAGTGGTCGCCGTCGCGGACCGCCCTCGTCTTCATGCCCGCCGCGTCCGATCCGGCGTCCGGCTCGGAGAGGCAGTACGAGAACATCGCCTCGCCCCTGGCCAGCGGGCCCAGGTACTTCTTCTTCAGCTCCGGCGAGCCGGACAGGATCACCGGCAGCGAGCCGAGCTTGTTGACCGCCGGGATCAGTGACGACGACGCGCACACCCGCGCGACCTCCTCGATCACGATCACCATGGCCAGCGCGTCCGCCCCGGCGCCACCGAACTCCTCCGGCACATGCACCGCGTGCAGATCCGCCGCGACCAGCGCGTCCAGCGCCTCCTGCGGGAACCGCGCCTCCTCGTCCACGGCGGCGGCGAACGGCGCGATCTTCGCCTCGGCCAGCGCGCGCACCGAATCCCGGAGCATCTCGTGCTCCTCCGCCGGCCGGTACAGATCGAAGTCATGAGACATGAGGCAGCCTTTGTCGAGTGGGGTGACACGCCGATCGTATGACACCTAGTGTCGAAAGAGTAGGGTACTCAGTGCTCTCATGAGGGCTCTCATGCGAGCCTCAGGGCATGCTCCAGACCAAGTGCGAGGTTGCGACACATGAGCGGTGAGACGCGGGAGCGGCCCGCGAACGGCGGCCAGGCCAAGCCGGCCATGCGGGACGCGCTGGTCGCGGCGGCGCTCCAGCTGTTCGTGGAGCGCGGCTTCGAGCAGACCACGATCGACGACATCGTGGCCCTCGCCGGAGTGGGCCGCCGGTCCTTCTTCCGCTATTTCCCTTCGAAGGAAGCCGTGGTCTTCCCCGACCACGAAGGGCGCCTCGCCGAGATGAGCGGCTTCCTCGGCGCCAGTGGGCCCGACGACGACCCGGTGCAGCGGGTGTGCGACGCGGCCCGTTTCGTCGGGCGCATGTACGCCGACAACCCGGAGTTCTCCGTACAGCGTTACCGGCTGACCCGGCAGGTCCCGGGGCTGCGCACCCATGAACTGTCCGTCGTGTGGCGGTACGAGAAGGTCCTCGCCGAATTCCTGCGGGCCCGCTTCGCCGTCCGCCCCGACCGCACCCTGCGGGCCGATGTCGTCGCCGCGTCGGTCGTGGCCGCGCACAACCACGCCCTGCGCGCGTGGCTGCGCTCCGGGGGGCGCGGCGATGTGCTCGCCGATGTGGACGAGGCGCTGGAGTACGTGCACCAGGTCTGGTGCGACCTGTGCGCGGGGCCGGGGGCGGGCGCGGGTGGTGACGGGGGCGGCGATCCGGCGGACGACGTCGTCGTGGTGTTCGCCAAGCGTGGTGTGCCGATGTGGCGGCTCGTCCAGGGCGTGGAGGCGGCGCTCGACGAGACGTGAGCCGGTGCCTCCTCCGCCCCTCCCGCCGTCGCCGGATGTCTCGCCCTCCGTCCCCGGAACCGGGTGCCAGGGACGGAGGTACCGAGTGCCCTGCGCGGCGTGTGTGCCGAGCATCATGCGCGGGTGTGTGTGCCGAGCGTCATGCGGGCGTGTGTGCCGAACGGCGCCCCGGCGTGGGGCGCCGTCCTTATGCCCCGGTCAGCTGTCCTCGCCCGGCGTCCTCCCGCGCCGCGTGAACCACCAGATGCCCCCGCCCACGACGAGCGCCGCCGCCACCCCACCGGTGATCAGCAGGGCCGACGACGGACCGTCGCCGGAGTCGTCGGCGGCGTTCTTCGCGTCGGAGGGCGATGGTGTGCCCTCCGGTGACGGGGTGGACGACGGCGGAGGGGTGGACGGAGCGGTCGGGCTCGCGGTGGGGCTCGGGCTGAGTGGAGCGGCGCCCGGGGCCGCCGCCTTGAGCTTCAGGAGCGGGGCGGGCTGCGCCGGTTCCTTGTCGCCGCTGGGCAGTTCGATCCAGCGGGACACCTCGCCGTCGCTGTAGGTCTCGACGGCCTTGAACGCCAGCTCGTCGGCGTCCGGGAGCTGCCGCACGGTGACTTTGTGCACGGCGTCCGTTCCCACCGGGAGCTTCGGGCCGGCGACCGCGTATCCGTCGGCCGTGGCCTTGAACTTCCAGCCCTTGGGGGCGGAGTCGAGTGACACATCGCCCGGTGTGATGCCCTTCGGCAGGACGATCCGTACCTCGGTGAACCCCGCGGAGCCCGACTCGGCCTCCGAGGTGAAGTTGAGTGTGACGTTCTCCGCGAGGGCCTGCGGGGTGTCGGCGGTGACTTCTACGTGCGCGTACGCCGTGCCGGCCATCGCGAGGCCGGCCGCGAGCGCGATGGCGCCCGCGAGTCCGGTACGTCGTGCCGCACGGGTCAGGTCGTGTCTGGGCACAGGGGAACTCCTAGCTGGTGGGGGAGGGGCCGGGCGCGCTGAAGTCGCCGCCCCGGTAAGGGAGATGGAGGAAGAGAGGGAGGAGCGCGTCAGGCGCCGGACGTGACGGCGCGACGGGCTCCGGTGCCACGTGGTGGGCCCCTGCGCACCACCGCGTGGGCCAGGGCCTCCACCCCGGTACCGGTCGGGGCGGGCGGGGCCGCGTACCCGAAGAGTGGCCCGCGCATCGGCTCTCGCGTCGCCGCGCGGGCGGTCCGGAACGTGAGACGGGGCAGCACCCGCGCCAGTACGACACCGGCCGCCCGCCCCGCCGTGCGTGCCGTGTCCAGCGCCGATGTGAGCGCCGAGTCCGCCCGGTGCAGCAGCCATGCCACCGCCGCGGCGGCGAGCAGATGCGCCGCGGTCATCGCGAATCCGGCGTGATGCCAGGAATGCCCGTCGCCCGGGACCAGACCGGGGTGGCCACCGAGGGAACCCATGGTGGGGTGGTCCGCGACGACGCTCATGCCGGAGTGACCGGGGCCGGGATGGTCCGCGAAGGCACCTACGCCGGAGTGACCGGGGCCGGAGTGACCGCCCATGGCGCCGTACGACGAGGCCGCCGCTCCTCCGGGCGACCCATCCGTCGCCCGTCCGTACGACCCGCCCGCGACCGTCAGCACGCCGTGCAACGCGCCCTGGGCGACGAGCGTGCACGCGACGACGACCGGCAGCGGGCGCCGTCGCCTGGCCACCGGCCAGAACAGCGCGAACTGGGCCGCCGCGAGGGCCAGTACGAGCGCCCATGGCACCGGGCCCTCGGCGACCGTGTGATGCCCAAAAGCCGCGAGCACGGTGCCGACGACGGCGAACGCGCCGGTCCGTACCCATCCGCCCACGCGACTCACCGTCCCCTCCCGGCTTCGTACCGCGCTCCGGCCCCCGCTGCCTGCCGTACGCGCTCCCACCCGACCGCCGGGCGTGATCGCTCATCATCCTCCGACACTCGGCACCGGTCCCGCGAAATCCGGAATACCGACTGCCGAATGCCCGGGGCCCGTAACTGTGTATTAAGTCCAACGTGTTGACAAACTGTGGTGACGGTTTCTAGGTTCGCAGCACATCCCGCCCGGCCGTGCCCGTCGGGTCGCAACTCCCTTGAGTACCTGGTGTCTTGGGCCTTTTGCCTGCCGTCACAGGCAACGCACAGGTTCGTGGTGTCACGTGGAGGCTCGGAGACTCATGGGCACTGCTCTGTCGAATTGATGGACGAAAGCGTGCCTCGGTGGGCTCGCGTCAATTCGGCTGCCCCGTTCATCCCGACAAGAGGTGAAGAATGCATCGAAAAAGATTCCGAGGCGCTTCGATCTGGCTCGGTGGCGTCGCGTCGGTCGCCGCCGCCTCGCTCACGGTTCTCCTGGCCGCCGAAGGCAGTGCGGTGACCGTGGGCGGCGCCGATACCAAGGTGGCCGCCGCCGGCGCCGATGCCAAGGTGGTGGCCGCCGCCGGTGCCACCACGCCTTTCACGACGGTCGAAGCCGAAGCCGGGACGCTCGGCGGCGGTGCCCGCGTCCGCTCGATCAAACCGGGAGACCCGCCACCGACCGTGGCCACCTTGGAGACCGAAGCCTCGGGCTACGCGTTGGTCGAGTTGAAGGGCACCGGAGACTCGGTGACCCTGCCGAACAACTCGGGCAAGACGGCCAACACCCTGGTGGTGCGCGCGTCGATTCCCGACGCACCGAACGGCGGCGGTATCACCGCGTCACTGAACCTGTATGTGAACGGCGCCTTCCGCCAGGCGATCACGCTGAGTTCGCAGCAGGCGTGGAACTACCGCGGCGCCACGACCAATCCGGACGACCCCCACGCCGGCGGGGCCGCCTACCGCTTCTACAACGAGTTCCCCGTCCGGATCACCGGCGCTCCCGTTCCCGCGGGCAGCAACGTCACGCTCCGCAAGGACTCCGCCAACACGGCCGCCGTCTACGACGTCGACTCCGTCGACCTGGAGAACGTCGGGGCCGCGCGGACGCAACCGGCGGGCTCGCTCTCCGTCGTCGGCTACGGAGCGGATCCGGCCTTCGGGAAGGACTCGACGGTCGCCATCCGGAACACGGTGAACGCCGCCAAGCAGCAGGGCAAGTCGGTGTGGATCCCGCCCGGCAAGTATCTGACGAACAGCCTGGTGTCGAAGCCGCTGGACTTCACCGGGGTGACGGTGGAGGGCGCCGGTATGTGGTACTCCACGCTCTACCGCAAGGTCCCGCTGCCGGCCGTGTCGTGGCGTTCGCAGACCCTGGTGGGGTCGGGCACCACGCTGCGTGACCTCCAGATCGACTCCAACGCCGTCTGGCGCGATGTGGGTGGCCCCGGCGGCGCGGACTACGGCATCAACGCCAGTGGCGCCGGTGGATGGTCGGTCGACCGGATCTGGACGCGGCACACCGACGCCAACTGGCTGTCGGGCAGCAACGGCGTCATCCGGAACAGCCGGACCTCGGACGGCTACGGCGACGGGTTCAACATCAACAACAGCAACACGAAGAACCCCGACAAACTGGGCGACAACATCACGGTGCAGAACAACTTCGCCCGGGGCACCGGCGACGACTCCTACGCGACGTACTCCGATGCCGGGGCCAGTGGCACCAACGGACAGGTGGTCGGCGCCAAGATCCTCAACAACACCGCGATCGCGCCCTGGTGGGCCAACGGCCTGCGGGTCGCCGGCGGGAAGAACGTCGAGGTACGGAACAACCTGGTGAACAGCGTGTCGTCGAACAGCGCCCTGGACATCGGCGTGTTCGGCGACACCGGACACCCCCTGGAGTCCGCCACGATCAGCGGGAATGTTCTGATCGGCGGTGGCGGCTGGAACAGTGTCCGGCACGGTGTACGGATCAGTTCGCCGCCCAGTAGCTCGTTGTATCCGGACGCGTACACGAACGTCACCCTGACCGACAACGTCATGCGCGGGGCACTTCGCGCGGGTCTCTACGTCGACCGCACACGCGTGAACGTGACGCTGACGAACAACACCATCGACGGTCCCGCCAAGCAGGGAATCTGGGTCGCGTCGGGCGTCACCGGCACCGGAAAGTTCACGGGCAACAAGATTCAGAATCTGCTCCCGGGCCAGGTCGCGACCCAGAACGACTCATCGGCAACCTTCACGATCACCGGCTGAACTCGCGTGTCCTGAAGCCGAGCCAATCGCCGTACACCGCCATGTATCGCGGTACATCGCACGGTTGAGCCCGCGTTCCCGCTCGGTGGAGCGCGGGCTCAACCATCCCGTACGCGGACCTCGTACACAGCCCCGTACACAGGCTCCGCACAGGCCCCGTACAGGCGTCTCGGCGCCTCCCCGGCAGGCGATTACGAAAGCGCTTTCTCTACTTCGTCAAACGTATTGACAAAGTACGTTGACCGTTCGTAGGTTCGCAACGCACCCGGCCCCGCAGCGCCCCGATCAGCGGCAACTCCCGCTTCGACTCGGCCTGCTGGGCGACCTCACCCGACCCCGAACGCCGCATCGAGCCGTGCGGCGCCGATGGGAGCGTGCAATTACCTTGACCACCGACATCCGGCGGGCGCTCGTCGTCCGCGGCGGTTGGGACGGGCATCAGCCCGTGACGATCAGCGACGCATTCGTCCCGTTCCTCAAGGAACAGGGATTCGCTGTCGAGACCTCGGACGACCTCGCCGTGTACGAGGACGCGGAGCGTCTGGCCGCCACCGACCTGATCGTGCAGTGCTGGACGATGGGGACCATCACCCGGGAGCAGAGCGACAATCTGGCTGCCGCGGTGCGCGCGGGCACCGGCCTGGCCGGCTGGCACGGCGGCATTGTCGACTGCTTCCACGATCACGGTTACCACCTGCTGACCGGCGGAAAGTTCGTGATGCATCCGCCGGGCTTCCACGACCACACCGTGCACCCGCTGCCCGAGCGTGCCGACCATCCCGTGATCGCGGGCCTTGACGACTTCGCCGTGCACACCGAGCAGTACTGGGTGCTCACCGACCCGCACATCGATGTGCTGGCCACCACGACCTTCCCGCCCGACGAACTGCGTGACCGGCCCGCCGTGATGCCCGCCGTGTGGACCAGGACCTGGGGCGCGGGCCGGGTCTTCGTCTCGACCATCGGGCACAAGCCCGACGACTTCGACGTGCCGGAGGTCCGCGCGTTGACCGAAAGGGGACTGCTGTGGGCGAGCCGCTGAGGATCGGCATCGTGGGCGCGGGAAAGATCAGCGGCGCCTACCTCACGACGCTGGAGCATCTGACGTCCGTCCGCCTGACCGCCGTCACCGACCTCGACCACGGCCGGGCACAGGCCGTCGCGGAGCAGGCGCGGTCCGGGGGAGAGGTGGCCGTGGCGTCGTCCGTGACCGAACTGGTGGCCAGGGACGACGTGGACGCGGTCCTCAATCTCACGATTCCGGCCGCGCACGCGGAGGTCGCCCTGGCGGCTCTCGGCGCGGGCAAGCACGTGTACGGCGAGAAGCCTCTCGCGGCGAACCGCAAGGAGGCCGAGGCCGTGCTCTCGGCGGCGCACGCCGCGGGTCTACGGGTCGGCTGCGCACCCGACACCGTCCTCGGTACCGGAGTGCAGACCGCGCGTAAGGCGGTCGACGACGGTCTGATCGGCAGGCCGGTCGCCGCCACCGCCTTCATGACGAGCGCCGGCCACGAGAAGTGGCACCCGGACCCGGAGTTCTACTACCGGGCGGGCGGCGGCCCCCTGCTCGACATGGGCCCCTACTACCTGTCGGCCCTGGTCCACCTCCTCGGACCGGTGGTCAAGGTGACCGGCGCCTCCTCCCGGCCGCGTGCCGAGCGGACGATCGGCAGCGGACCCCGCGCGGGACAGACCTTCCCCGTCGAGGTGGACACCCACATCACCGGCGTCCTGGAGCACGCGGACGGCGCCCTGTCCACGCTGGTCATGAGCTTCGACGTACGGGCCGCACGGCTGCCGCGCATCGAGGTGCACGGCACCTCCGCCTCACTGTCCGTGCCCGACCCGAACGGCTTCGACGGTCCCGTCGACATCCACCGCGGTGACGGCTGGGAAACCCTGCCCGTGTCCGCGGGCATCGCGGACGCGGGGCGCGGCGTGGGCCTCGCCGATCTGGCCGAGGCCCTGTCGGCCGGGCGCCCGCACCGCGCGTCGGCCGAACTCGCCGCACACGTCCTGGACATCATGCTCACCCTCATGGACGCGGCGGACCAGGGCCGCGCGCTCCCGGTGACCAGCACCTGCGAGCGACCCGACCCGGTGACCGACCGGTAGGTCCCGATCCGCCCGCGCCCACGCTCGTACCAACAGGAGACCCCTCTCATGCACGACGACCGCAACCTGGTCGAAGCACGCCTGGAACGCGTCCTTCGGGAACGTGTCCGGCCGGCCGTCCACCCCGTCACCACCCCCCTGACCGTGGAAATCTGGTCGACGCCGGGCGAACCCGTCCCCGTCGCCGAGGGGTTGGCGGCGCCGACCCGCCCCATCGCCCCGGGCACCCCGTGGGGCACACCGTGGGGCACGAGCTGGTTCAAGGTCACCGGCACGGTTCCGTCCGCGTGGGCGGGCCGCACCGTCGAGGCCGTACTCGACCTGGGCTTCACCCCACGCACCCCGGGCTTCCAGTGCGAGGGCCTCGTCCACTTGCCCGACGGCACCCCGGTCAAGGGCCTGCACCCGCGCAACGCGTACGTGCGGGTCGGCGCACCGGTGGCCGGAGGCGAGCACGTCGACTGGCGTATCGAGGCCGCCTCCAACCCCGACCTCGACGCGGACGGAGTGCCGTTCCGGCCGACACCGATGGGCGACAAGGCCACCGCGGGCGACGCACCCCAATACGTCCTCGGCGAGATGCGGTTGGCCGTCTTCGACGAGACGGTGTGGAACCTGGTCATGGACCTGGAAGTCCTCGGCGAACTCATGGCCGAACTGCCCCTGGAAGGCGCACGCCGCTGGGAGATCCTGCGAGCGGTGAGCCGCGCCCTGGACGCCGTGGACCTCCAGGACGTGAACGGCACGGCGGGGGCCGCGCGGGACGAACTGGCCGGGGTGCTCGCCGTGCCCGCGTCCCCGTCGGCCCACCGCGTCAGCGCCGTCGGGCACGCCCACATCGACTCCGCGTGGCTGTGGCCGCTGCGCGAGACGGTCCGCAAGGTCGCCCGGACCGCGTCCAACATGACCGCCCTGCTCCAGGACGAGCCCGACTTCGTTTTCGCCATGTCGCAGGCCCAGCAGTTCGCCTGGATCAAGGAGCACCGGCCCGAGGTGTACACGCGGGTCAAGAAGGCGGTCGCGGACGGCCGGTTCGTCCCCGTCGGCGGGATGTGGGTGGAGTCCGACACCAACATGCCCGGGTCCGAGGCGATGGCCCGTCAGTTCGTGCACGGCAAGCGGTTCTTCCTGGAAGAGTTCGGCATCGAGAACGACGAGGCGTGGCTGCCCGACACCTTCGGCTTCGCGGCGGGCCTGCCCCAGATCATCAAGGCGGCCGGGGCGACACGGCTGCTCACCCAGAAGATCTCGTGGAGCCGGACCAACAGCTTCCCGCACCACACCTTCGCCTGGGAGGGCATCGACGGCACCCGCGTCTTCACCCACTTCCCGCCCGTCGACTCGTACAACTGCGAGATGACAGGCCGTCAGATCGCGCACGCGGCACGCAACTTCAAGGAGAAGGGCGTCGCCACCCGCTCCCTCGCGCCGACCGGGTACGGCGACGGCGGCGGTGGCACCACGCGCGAGATGATCGCCAAAGCAGCCCGGATGCGGAACCTGGAGGGCGCGGCGACCGTCGAGTGGGAGGCTCCCTCGGCCTTCTTCACCAAGGCCGAGGCCGAATACCCCGACCCGCCCGTGTGGGTGGGCGAGCTGTACCTGGAACTGCACCGCGCCACCCTCACCAGCCAGGCGGGGACCAAGCGGGGCAACCGGCGCAGCGAGTCCCTGCTCACGGAGGCCGAGCTATGGGCGGCGACGGCTGCGGCCAGGACTCAATTCCCCTATCCGTACGAGGAGTTGGACCGGATCTGGAAGACGGTGCTGCTGCACCAGTTCCACGACATCCTGCCCGGCTCGTCCATCGCCTGGGTGCACCGCGAGGCGCGCGACACGTATGCGCGGATCGCCGAGGAGCTGGAGAGCGTCATCGCGGCGGCACAGCGTGCGCTCGCCGGCGACGCGTCGGGCGGCAGCGAGCTGGTGTTCAACTCGGCCCCGCACACCCGCGGTGGTGTACCGGCCGGGGGCGCCGCGCCCCGGGCAGCGCAGGGCGAGGCGGTGCTTCCCGTCCCGCGCGAAGGAGGCGGCTACGTCCTGGACAACGGCCTGCTGCGGATCGAGATCGACGGACGCGGACTCGTGGTCTCCGCCTACGACCACCTCGCGCACCGGGAGGCCATCGCGCCGGGACAGGCCGCCAACCTGCTCCAGCTCCACCCCGACTTCCCCAACCAGTGGGACGCGTGGGACGTCGACGCCTTCTACCGGAACGTCGGAAGCGATCTCACCGACGTCGCCGCGCTGGAGATCGACGGCACCTCGGTACGCGTCGAGCGGGTCTTCGGGGACTCCCGGGTCGTACAGCTCCTGACGGTCCCGGTCGACGCCAAGCGGCTCGACATCGACACCGAGGTGGACTGGCACGAGACCGAACGCTTCCTGAAGCTCTCCTTCCCGCTGGATGTGAAGGCCGACCGGTACGCCGCCGAGACACAGTTCGGCCATGTCCACCGGCCCACGCATCAGAACACGAGCTGGGAGTGGGCCAAGTTCGAGGCGTGCAACCACCGCTTCGTGCACGTCGACGAGCCGGGCTGGGGCGTCGCGGTCGTCAATGACGCGACCTACGGCCACGATGTGACCCGCGAGGTACGCACCGGCGCCGACGCGGGAACGACGACCACGGTACGGGCGTCACTGCTGCGTGCGCCCCGCTACCCCGACCCGGAGACCGACCAGGGCGTGCACCGGTTCCGGCACGCGCTGGTCCCGGGCGCGACGATCGGCGACGCCGTCCGCGAGGGTCACCGGGCCAATCTGCCCCAGCGTCGGGTCACCGGGACCGCCGCCGAGGTCCCGCCGCTGGTGACCGTGGACAACGACGCCGTCGTGGTCAGCGCGGTGAAGGCGGCCGACGACCGCGGCGGCGACCTGGTGGTCCGGCTCTACGAAGCGCACGGCGGCCGGGCCCGCGCCACGGTCCGCGCCGACGGTTTCGCCGCCGACCGCGCCGTCCTGACGGATCTGCTGGAGCGCCCACTGAGGGACACCGAGCGGCCGACGCACGCGGACGGGGGCGTCGTACTCGCGCTACGGCCCTTCCAGATGGTGACGCTGCGCCTGCCACGCGCCTGACCACACGCCACACAGGGAGCCCACACGACATGGGGACTCCACGCGGGGAGTCCCCATGGGGACTCCACAGAGGGACGACATCCAAGGAGGCCGGACCAGCCGATCCAACTCACCCGACACCTTGTCAACCCGGGGCGGTCGACGAAGACCGTCTCCCGGTGAAAGGGCCGCACATCATGACAACGCTTCAACAACCCGCCGCCCGCCCGGCCGAGGAGGCCGGGCGGGGGGACAAAGGCCGGCTGGGGCGCCTGCGCCCGCGGCGCCGTCGCGACATGGCACTGTTCTGGTTCCTGATACCGGGCATCGTCGTCCTGCTGCTGTTCCACTACATCCCGCTCCTCGGGAACGTCATCGCGTTCCAGGACTACCAGCCCTACATCGGCATCCTGCACAGCCCCTGGAGCGGGTTCACCAACTTCGACGTCATCTTCAACGGCGACCAGCAGTTCGTCCGGGCCCTCGTCAACACCCTCGAACTGACCCTGATCCAGGTCGTGTTCGTGTTCCCCGCGCCCATCCTGCTGGCCCTCGCGCTCAACAGCCTGGTCAGCGAGCGGATCAAGAAGTGGGTGCAGAACGTCCTGTACCTGCCGCACTTCCTGTCCTGGGTGGTCGTCGTCTCCCTCTTCCAGCAGATGCTGGGCAACGACGGCATGCTCAACCTGTTCCTGCAAGCCCAGGACATGGGCAGTTGGAGCATCATCGGCGACCCCGACACCTTCAAGGCGCTGCTCACCTCGCAGGTCATCTGGAAGGACACCGGCTGGGGCACGATCCTCTTCCTGGCCGCGCTCTCCCGTGTCGACAACGACCTCTACGAGGCCGCCGCCATGGACGGCGCCAGCCGCCGGCGGCAGACCTGGCACGTCACCCTGCCCGCCCTGCGCGGCCTGGTGATCCTGCTGCTCATCCTCCGCCTCGGTGACGCCCTGTCCGTGGGCTTCGAGCAGATCCTGCTCCAGCAGAACGGCGTCGGCCTGGACAACAGCGAAGTCATGGACACGTACGTCTTCAACCACGGTCTCGTGGGCGGGGACTGGGGTGTCAGCGCAGCCGTAGGACTCGTCAAGGGAGTCGTCGGAGTCGCGCTCGTCCTGGGCGCCAACAAGATCGCCCACTTCTTCGGCGAAGAAGGTGTCTACCGGTCATGACCACTCTGTCTCCCGCCCACCCCGTGCGCCGCAAGCCGCGCAGGGCGTACAGCGCGATCCCCGGGGAGACCCCCGGATCCCTGCCGTGGCGCACCGTCAAGTCGCTGATCCTGCTGGTGTGCGTGGTTCTGGTCGTGCTGCCCTTCGTCGCGATCATCTCGACCTCGCTCGCCGACGCCGGGCAGGTCACCCAGGCCGGTGGTTACGTCCTCTGGCCCGACAACCCGACCTTCTCGGCCTACACCGCCCTGCTGTCCGGTGGGCTGGTGTCCAAGGCGATGCTCGTCAGCGTCGGCGTCACCGTCGTCGGCACGTCCCTCAGCCTGGTCAGTTCGATCTCACTGGCCTACGGGCTCAGCCGACCGGGCTCCTACGGCCACAAGCCCGTACTCCTCCTGCTGTTGATGTCGATGCTGTTCGTCCCCGGCGTCATCCCCAGCTACTTGATGGTCAAGCAACTCGGATTGATCAACAGCTACTGGTCCTTGATCCTGCCCACCATGATCAATGCGTTCAATGTGATCGTGCTGCGCTCCTTCTTCATGAGCATCCCCAAGGAGCTGATCGACTCGGCGCGCATCGACGGCGCGTCCGAGCTGTCGATCCTCACCAAGATCGTGCTCCCGCTGTCCAAGGCGTCGGTCGCGGTGATCGGCCTGTTCTACGCGGTGACGTACTGGAACGCGTTCTTCAACGCCCTGCTGTACATCAACGACGCGTCGAAGTGGCCCATGCAACTCGTGCTGCGGACCTATGTCGTCAACAACGCACAACTCAGCGGCGGCCAGGTCGATGTCGCGGCCGGCGCTCCACTGCCCCCCACCCAGTCGCTGCAAGCCGCGATCCTCGTCCTGTCGATCGTGCCCATCGTGATCGTCTACCCCTTCCTCCAGCGGCACATGAACAAGGGCGTGATGGTCGGGGCGGTGAAGGGGTGAAGGGTGAAGGGACGAAGGTCGAAGAGATGAAGACTGCCATGAAGCCACCACTCAGCCGCCGCGGTTTCCTCGCCTCGGCCGCCGGTGTCACCGCCGGGCTGACCCTGGCCGCCTGCGGGGACCACCGTCCCGCCACGGTCCGTGACGCCAACGCCAGGGCTCAACTGCCCACGTACATCCCGTACCAGGGCGTCCCGACCTCGATGCCCGCCACGGCGGACGGCGTCTCGCCCGGATATCTGCACTACCCGGCCAACCCCGTCAAGGCGCTGCCGGGCGGACCGCCCGCCAAGGGTCCCGCCATCGACATCATGACGCTGATCTTCAACCCGGTGCCGCCGCCGGAGAACCGCAACGTCATGTGGCAGGCCCTCAACAAGAGCGTCGGCTGCGACCTCAACTTCCAGATCACGCCGGTCAACGACTACCCGAACAAGTTCGCCGTGACGATCGCGGGCGGCGATCTGCCGGACGCGATGCTGATGCTGCGCCCGGACCAGAACTCCGCCGCCACACCGGACATGCTCGACGCCCTCTTCGAGGACCTCACCCCGCATCTGTCCGGCGACAACATCCGCGACTACCCGTATCTCGCCAACATCCCCAGCGCCTCGTGGGCCCCCTGCGTGCGCAACGGCGGGATCTACGCCCTCCCGATGCCGCGCCCGCTCTCCGGCGGCCCCACCTACACCCGGCTCGACCTGATCAAGAAGCGGGGCCTCGATCCGAACCCGAAGTCCTGGAACGAGTTCTTCCAGCTCTGCAAGGACGTGACGGACCCGAAGGCCCACCAGTACGCCATGGGTGACTGCGTCACCGCGTGGAACTTCATGATGATGATGCTGAAGGGCCCCAACAACTGGCGTGAGGAGGGCGGCAAGTTCACCTGGTACTTCGAGACCGACGAGGCCAAACAGGCGCTGGACGCGGTCCGCCAACTCACCAAGGCCGGCGTCATGCATCCCGACACGTACAGCGTGCTCGGCAAGGCCAAGGAGTGGTTCGGCACCGGACGCACCGTCATGAACCCGGACGCGCCGGTCGCGTGGAACGACTACTACACCACGTACGCCGCGACCGCGAAGGGCCTGGACATCGGCTACATGATGGCGCCCGGATGGAACGGCGGTACGGGCGGCCAGTGGCAGGGCTCGGCGAACTACGCGACGCTCATCATCAAGAAGGCCCCCAAGGCGCGCGTCCAGCAGATCCTGCGCGCCATGAACGCCCTCGCCTCACCCTTCGGCACCGACGGGTATCTGCTGCGCAAGTACGGCGTCCAGGGCCCCGACCACACCCTCAGGGGGAGCGATCCCGTGCTCACCCCGCAGGGCCAGGCCGAGGTCACCCTGCCCACCATCTTCGCCACCGACGCGCCGATGTCGCTGTACTACCCGGCCAAGCCGGAGATCGTCCCCGACCAGTACGCCTTCCAGAAGGAAGCCATCCGGCGACTGATCCCCAACGCCGCCGAACCGCTGTACTCGGCGACCGACTCCAAGATGTCCAAACTCCTCCAGACGTCCCTGGACGACACCCGCAAGGGCATCATGCAGGGCCGTATCCCCCTCAGCGAGTGGGACGACGCGATGAAGAACTGGCGCAAGGAGGCCGGCGACCGGATCCGCGCCGAGTACGAACAGGCATGGGAGACCCGCCACTCATGACCCGCACCCCCGCCGAGGACCGCGCCCACTGGGAGCGGACCGCGGACCGACTGCTGCTCGCCGTACGGCCGTACGCCACCGATCGGCACGCCCTGATCCGGCTGCCCGGTGTGCCCAGCCACAACGGCGAGCGCAGTGACGGACTCGAAGGTTTCGCCCGCACGTTCCTGCTGGCCGGTTTCCGGCTGGCGGGGGCGGGCGGCGCCGACCCGTACGATCTCGCCGGGTGGTACGCGGCCGGTCTGGCCGCGGGCACCGACCCTGGGAACCCGGACCGCTGGCCCACGTTCGCCGAGTGCAACCAGGCCAAGGTGGAGGCCGCGTCCATCGCGCTGGCGCTGCACGAGACGCGGCCCTGGATCTGGGACCGCCTCGACGACCAGGTCAGACAGCGTGTCCTCGACTGGCTCGCGCCCATGGTCGGCGACGCGATGCCCGGCAACAACTGGATCTGGTTCCAGGGCGTCACCGAGGCGTTCGCCCGTACGGTCGGCGGTGACTGGCGCCAACAGGACCTCGACCGTGTCATCGCGCTGACCGACGGCTGGTACGCGGGCGACGGCTGGTACTCCGACGGACTCACCGGCGGCGAGCACCGCAACTTCGACCACTACAACGGCTGGGCCATGCACCTGTACCCGCTGTGGTTCTGCCGCATCCTCGGCGACGCCGCACCCGGCGGGCTCCTCGACCGCTACCGGACCCGGCTGCACCGCTTCCTCGAAGACCAGCGGCTGTTGATCGGCGCCAATGGCTCACCGCTCGTCCAGGGGCGGTCACTGACCTACCGGCACGCCGCACTGGCGTCCCTGTGGACCGGCGCCCTCTTCGACGCCACACCCCTGGCGCCGGGCGAGACCCGGGCGCTCGCGAACCGCATGCTCGACCACTTCACCGAGCACGGCGCCACCGACGCCGACGGCCTGCTCACCCTCGGCTGGCACCGGCCGTTCCGCGGCATCCTCCAGGTGTACTCGGGGCCCGCGTCGCCGTACTGGGCGAGCAAGGGCTTCATCGGTCTCGCCCTGCCGCCGGACCATCCGGTGTGGACCGCCGAGGAGACCCGACTCGCCGTAGAGGAAGGCGACTTCACCCGCTCGCTGACCGTGCCCGGCTGGCTCGTGTCGGGTACGGCAGCCGACGGTGTCGTACGCGTCGTCCACCATGGCGGGGACCACACCGACCCGGCCCGACCGCACGCGGACGATCCCTGCTACGCGCGGTTCGCCTACTCGACGCACACGGCGCCCGAGACCCCGGGCGACCCCACCGCGAGCCCCGGCGCCCACTCGGACGCCGGTCCGGTCGACAACGCCGTCGTGCTGCTCGACGCGGCGGGGCACGCCTCGCACCGGCGTCCGGCGACCCCGGTGTCGATGGACGGCGCCACCGCCGTCTCGCGCTCCCGCGCGCACTGGCCCGCCGCCGGGACATGGGACCCGTTCGGCGGACCCGACACCCCCTACACCCTCGGTCCCTGGATCACCGTCGGCTCCGCGCTGCGCGGATCGGTCGAGGTACGGGCCGTGCGCGTGGACCCCGCCGCCGGATCCGACGACGACGGGGCCGGACAGGTCCTGCGGATCGGCGGCTGGGCCCTGGCCGTGCACCCCCACTCCGCGCCCGCCGATGGCCCGGTGGACGGCCGCATCGCCCGGGTCGCGGGCGCCGACGGACTGGTCTCCGTGATCGTCGGCGCGCGTCAACTCCCCAGGGCGGGCCGGGTCGTCGGAGTCGACAGCAACGCTCTCGGCGCCGCGTCCGCCACCCCCGTCGTGCAGACCGCGGGGCCCGTCGCCCACGGCACCGTCCACATCGCCCTCGTCCACCTCGGCGGCACCGACCCTGTCGCTCTACCGGATGTCACCGCCCGCGCCGAGGGCACCACCCTGCTCGCCGACGTGACCTGGCCGGACGGCGTACGGGACACCATCCGGCTGCCCGCGCCCGATCCCGCGCCCGACCTCTCGTATGTCGCCTGGAAGGACCAGCATCGTGCATGACGACCGCCGGATCATCGAGGACCGGATCCGCAAACTGCTGGACCGGATCGTGCGCCCCGCCCTCTACAGCGCCGCACGCCCCCTCACCCTCAGCGCCTGGCACGTCGACGGTGAACCGGTCCCCGTGGCCGACGCCCTGCACGCCGCCTACGAGCCCTTCACACTCGGCGGCCCCTGGGGCGGCCCCTGGGCGACGACCTGGATGCGGGCGAGCGCCGAGATCCCCGAGGAATGGTCTGGGCGCCGTGTCGAGGCCGTCTTCGACCTCGACTTCGATCTGACCAAGGGGCCGGGCGGCCAGGCGGAGGGGCTTGTCCACGACGCGCACGGCACGCCGCTCCAGGGTCTGCACCCGTACAACCGCAGTGTGTTGCTCGCCGAATCGGCCACCGGCGGCGACCGTGTCGACCTGCTCGTCGAGCTGGCCGCCAACCCGCCCATCGTCGGCAGCGCCGGGCTGCACCTCCACCACGGTTCACTGGAGACCGCCGGCACGGCGCCTCTGTACCGGCTCCAGCAGGCCGAGATCGCGGTGCGTGAGGACGACGTATGGCACCTCGTCCATGACATCGAGGTGCTGGACGAGTTGATGCACGAGCTGCCGGTCGGCTCATCGCGGCGCCACGAGATCCTGCACGCTTTGCGCCGGGCCGCCGACGCCGTCGACCCGACCGACGTGGCGCATACCGCGGCAGCGGCCCGCGACCGTCTCGCCGACGTGCTGTCCCGGCCCGCGCACGCTTCCGCGCACACCATCGCCGCGATCGGTCACGCCCATATCGACTCGGCCTGGCTGTGGCCGGTGCGCGAGACCGTTCGCAAGTGCGCCCGTACGTTCACCAACATGACCACGCTGGCGCGGGAGTACCCCGAGTTGGTCTTCGCCTGCTCCTCCGCGCAGCAGTACGCGTGGATGAAGGAACAGCGCCCGGAGATCTTCGCCCGTATCAAGAAGGCGGCGGCGGAGGGCACTTGGGTACCCGTCGGCGGCATGTGGGTCGAGGCCGACGGCAACCTTCCCGGCGGTGAGGCGCTGGCCCGCCAACTCGTTTACGGGCGCCGCTTCTTCGCCGAGGAGTTCGGGATCGAGCAGCACGGGGTGTGGCTGCCCGACTCGTTCGGCTACACCGCCGCCTACCCCCAGCTCGCCAAGCTGGCCGGCGCCCGCTGGTTCCTCACCCAGAAGCTCTCCTGGAACGAGACGAACAAGCTGCCGCACCACACCTTCGCCTGGGAAGGCATCGACGGGACACGCGTCTTCACCCACTTCCCGCCCGTCGACAGCTACAACGCGTCCCTCACCGCACAGGAACTCGCCCACGCCGAAAGCAACTTCGCCGACAAGGGAGTGGCCACCCGCTCGCTCGTCCCGTTCGGCTACGGCGACGGCGGTGGCGGTCCCAGCCGCTCGATGCTGGAGAAGGCCCGCCGTCTGCGCGACCTAGAAGGCTCGCCCAAGGTCGTCATCGAGACACCCGACGCGTTCTTCGCCGCGGCCCGTGCCGAGCGGAACCAACTCCCCGTGTGGCGCGGTGAGTTGTACCTGGAGAACCATCGCGGCACCTACACCAGTCAGGCCCGCACCAAGCGCGGCAACCGGCGCAGTGAGGCACTGCTGCGCGAGGCCGAACTGTGGGCCGCCACCGCCGCCGTCCGGGCGGGTGCGCCGTACCCGTACGAGCGGCTGGAATCGGTGTGGCGTCGGGTCCTGCTCAACCAGTTCCACGACATCCTGCCGGGCTCGTCCATCGCCTGGGTGCATCAGCAGGCCGAGCGCGAGTACGGCGAGATCCGCACCGAGTTGGAGACACTGATCGCCGACGCGGTCGGCCGGCTGCCCGCGCCGCACGCGCTCCTCAACGCCGGGCCGTACGCGCGCCGCGAGGTCGCCGTCCTTTCCGAGACCGGGTTCCCCGGTGCGCAGCCTCTGTCCGACGGGCGCCAAGCCGTCCTCGCCGAGGTCCCTGCGCTCGCCTCCGGCGGCACGGTGGCCCACCGGGGCGCCGTCACCGCCCAGACCCAGGACGGTGGTTTCGTCCTCGACAACGGAGTGCTGACCGTCGTGGTCGACGGCCGTGGCCTGCTCACCTCGGTGTACGACCACACGGCACAGCGCGAGGCGATCGCCCCCGGCACCGCGGGCAACCTTCTCCAACTCCACCCCGACGACCCGAATCTGTGGTCGGCGTGGAACATCGACTCGTACTACCGCGACACGGTGCGCGACCTGGACGAGGCCGAGTCGGTGACGCTGGTCGACGCGGGACCGCTGCTGGCGTCGGTGCGCGTTGAACACGCCCACGGATCCTCCCGGTTCACGCAGTACATCGAGATCACCGCGGAGAGCCGGCAGGTGACCGTCCGCAACGACATCGACTGGCAGGAGCGTGACACCGTACTCAAAGCGGCATGGCCGATCGACGTGCACGCGGAACGGGAGAGCGCCGAGATCCAGTTCGGCCATGTGCAGCGGCCCACACACGAGAACACCAGTTGGGACGCGGCACGCTTCGAGCTGTGGGCACACCGCTGGGTCCACGTGGGCGAACGGCACTGGGGCGCCGCCGTACTCAACGACTCCACCTACGGGCACGACGTGCGTCGTGACACGCGCGAGGACGGCGGCACCACGACGACGGTGCGGCTCTCCCTGCTCCGCGCCCCGCACAGCCCCGACCCACAGGCCGACCGAGGACACCACAGCTTCAGCTACGCACTGCTCGTCGGCGCCGGGATCGAGGAGGCCATCGCCGGGGGATACGCGCTGAACCTGCCGCTGCGGCCCGCCCCGGCCGAGGCGCGGGCCCTGGTCGCACTCGACACCACCGATGTGGTGGTGGAGTCGGTGAAGCTCGCGGACGACCGCAGCGGTGATGTCGTGGTCCGGCTGTACGAAGCGTGTGGCGGAGCGGTCTCGGCGCGGCTGTCCGCGGGGTTCCCCCTCGCCGCCGCACACGACTGCGACCTGCTGGAGCAACCGGGCCACGAGTCGGCACACACCTGCGCCGACGGGGCCGTCGACCTCAGGTTCCGACCCTTCCAGATCCGCACGCTACGCCTGCGGCCCGCCAGGGAGGGAGCCAAGGCACCAGATTCCATGGACAGTTGAGTGGATAGGTGAACAGGGCGGCACAACCCGATCTCGGCACGCCCCCGCGGCGTACGATTCCATCGATCTGATGCCGCCGAAAAGAGCGGCGGCGCATCACCACCCGCATCACCATCACCACCCACATCATCATCATCATCACCACCGCCGCCGCTCACCGGAGGCTGGGAGAGGCACGTTGACGACCAAGACGGAGACAACCGAGAAGCGCTCGATACGGCGCGGCACCAACCTGCCGCGCATGGGGGACTTCAACGAGTCCGTGATCCTGGACGCCATCCGCCGGCACCCGACGGGACTGAGCCGGGTGGAACTCGCGCAGGCCACCGGACTGTCCGCGCAGACCGTCTCCAACATCACCCGCCGACTGCTCGACCAGGGCGTGGCGCGTGAGTCGGGGAAGCAGAACACCGGCAGCGGAAAGCCCCGTACCCTCCTCGAAATCGTGCCCACGTCGCGCTACGCCGTGGGAGTCCACCTCGACCCCGCCGTGATCACCTGTGTCCTGGTGGACCTCCTCGGCACGGTCGTCGCCCAGCGCAGCCAGCGGACCCCGAGCGGCGGCGACACCGAGGGGATCGTCGCCGACATGGCCGCATCGGCGTGCGCTCTCATGGCGGAGCCGGGGGTCGACGAGGCGCGGGTCCTCGGCCTGGGCATCGCCGCGCCCGGCCCCATCGACGCGGCGGCCGGCTGGGTCGTGGACCCGCCGGAGCTGCATGGATGGGGCCGCTACCCGCTGCGCGACCGGCTCAGCGAGGCGACCGGACTCCCGGCACTCCTCGACAAGGACGTCACGGCCGCCGTTGTCGCGGAGCGGTGGGCCGGAGCGGGCGCCGACAGCCGCAACCTTCTCTTCTTCTACCTCGGCACCGGATCCGGCATGGGCCTCGTGGTGGAGGACATGGTCCTGCGCGGCGTCTCCGGGAACGCGGGCGAGGTCGGCGGACTCGGCTCCGCCTGCTCGACGCGCACCCTCGTGGACGAGGCCATCGCCCTCGGGGTGCTCGGCGGCGAGTACACGGTCCTCGATCCGGCCGACGCCCAGCGCGGTCTGGAGCGCCTCGCGGCGCTCGCCACCGAGGGCGACACGCAGGCCGACGGCATCATCGAGCGCCTGGGCCTGCGCATCGGCCGAGGCGTCTGTGCGGCGGCGACGCTTCTCGACATCGACACCATCGTCTTCGGCGGACCCACCTGGCACGTGCTCGCCGACCGGTTGCTCACCACCATCGAGCCGATGGTCGCCCGGTCCCCTTTCGTCAGGGCGACGCATCAGACAACGGTCGTCTCCACCACCCTGGGGGAGAAGGTGGCCGCGGTGGGAGCGGCGTCCCTCGTCCTCGACCAGGCACTCTCCGCTCAGCCCAGGTCCCTGCTGCTGGGCTGAGCCCGCGCCGGACGCGACCGGCGGCGACGTGCGTACCGCCCGGATCAGCGGGCGGCCAGCCGTTCGTCGAGGTAGGACTTGAACACCTCGTACGAACCGGGTGTGCTGATCCGTTCGCCGTCGACGAAGAACGTCGGCGTGCCCTGGACGCCCAGACCGAGCCCGTCGCGCTGGTCGACGCGGACCCGTTCCGCGGTGGCCGGATCCTTGAGCGCCGTGTCGAACGCCCGCATGTCCAGGCCGAGTTCACGGGCGTACCCCCGGAAGGTGCTCTCCTTCGACTCCTGGGCCTCGCCCCACCGCGCCTGCGTGGCGAACAGCTTGCCGTACATCTCCTCGAACTTGCCCTGCCGGGCGGCGGCTTCGGCGGTGCGCGCGGCGAGTTCGCCGTTGCGATGGCCGGGCATCGGGAAGTACCGGGCGATGAACGTGACGCGGTCCCCGTACTCCTCGCGCAGCTTCTCCACCGCCGGATACACGGCCCCGCACGCCTCGCACTCGAAGTCCAGGAACTCGACCACGGTCAGTTCGCTGCGCTCGGGCCGGGTCAGGCGGTGACTCGATTCGCGTACGGGCTCGGCCCGCGCGGCGGGTTCCGCGTCGACGGTGCCGCCGCCGTCGTCCGGCGAGAACAGCAGGAAGGAGGCGAACGCGGTGGCGAAGGCGGCGACGATCACGGCGGCGACGATCAGGTGTTTCTTCATGGTTCCTCGGGGGTGGGAGATGGCGCGTGCGGATGCGCGATGCGCGTGGGCGATGGGCGACGAGCGGTTCGGGAGGAGGCACCCCGGCCCACTCCAGCCCACTGCGGCTCACCCCGGTCCATCGCGCGGCTCGTCCGTCGCCGGGCCCGTCAGGCCAGGCAGCGACCGCCGGTCGACATCGGCCGGAAGTACCAGAGGTGCTGGAGGTGTTGGAAGCGCCGGAGTTGCCGCAAATCCCGGAGTTGTCGGGACCGGAGTACCGGTACCGGTCGACGGCCGCCGCCCGGTGGCGCCCTGCCCGCCTGCCGCCGCACCAGCAGCGCCGACCGCAACGGCGACATGCTCTCCCGGACACCCCGCTCGGGACCCCGTTTGAGCGCCGGGGCGCCGCGCAACAACGGCCGCAGGGCCGCCAGCAGCCGCTTCACGGCCGTCAGCAACGGCCTGCTCCGCCACAGCAGCCGCTCGGTCACACCGAGGAGACGGGCCGCGATGACCAGGGCGACCAGATGTCCGGTGACCGCGTGACAGGCACCCGGCAGCGCGTATCCGGCATGGCAGGCCACCTGCGCGGCGGCGAGGGCACCGACCGCCTGGGCCTCGGTCAGCCTGCGCCGCGTCAGCGCGACGGCGCTCGGCACGGCGACGGCCGCCATCGCCACGGCGATGATCCACGCGGGCGCGTGGCACCGGGACAGCGCGTGCCCCAGCAGCGGCAGCGACACGGCCAGCACGGCCAGGACCCCCGCACCCACTCCACGCAGCGCCCCGCCCCGAGCCCATCGCGGGAGTACCGCCGACACCGGCCGTGAGGCGGTACGGGGGAAGCGGCGGGGCGGCATACCGGGCAGCGTACCCACCCGTACGGGGCGCGCCGCCGGGAGGGTGGGCCGCCGGTCGGCTCCGCCCGCCGAGCCGACCGCCCTGCTGACCACCGTGATGTTTCCGCAGGTCAGCGGGGTCTTAACGGTCATGACAACGGTCACCGGTGCAGCCTTTGCCGATCTCTCCGGCATGCGTTTCACTGCGAGCGGGACATCAGTGCGGGCGAGACGTACAGCGACACCCGCGGCGAGACATACGCGGCACCGGGGGGAAGGCGTAGATCATGAGCGACCACGAGCACGGCACCGAAGGACACGGCGGCCCTGCCGAGCACTCCGGGCACACCGGACACTCGCACGGGGTGTCGGCCGACGCCGACCGCCGGTGGCTCGGGATCGCCCTCGCCCTGATCACGACGTTCATGGCGGCCGAGGTCGTCGTCGGTGTCATGGCCCAGTCGCTGGCGCTGATCTCGGACGCGGCCCACATGCTGACGGACGCCGTGTCCATCGTGCTCGCGCTGATCGCCATGCGGCTCGCCGCACGTCCGGCACGCGGCGGCTTCACCTACGGACTCAAGCGCGCCGAGATCCTCTCCGCCCAGGCCAACGGCCTCACCCTGCTCCTGCTCGGCGCCTGGCTGGCGTACGAGGCGGTGCGCCGGCTGATCTCGCCGCCCGAGGTCGAGGGCGGTCTGATGCTGGTCACCGCACTCGTCGGAATCGCGGTCAATGTGGTGGCGACCTGGTGCCTCTCGAAGGCCAACCGTTCGTCGCTGAACGTGGAAGGCGCGTATCAGCACATCCTCAACGACCTGTTCGCCTTCATCGGCACCGCCATCGCCGCCCTCGTCGTCGTCCTCACCGGCTTCGCCCGCGCGGACGCCATCGCCACGCTCGTCGTCGTCGCCCTGATGGCCAAGGCCGGGTACGGGCTGCTGCGCGAGTCCGGGCGGATCTTCCTGGAGGCCGCGCCCACGCACGTCGACCCCGACGAACTCGGCGACCGGTTGGTGGCTCAGCCCGCCGTCGACGAGGTCCACGATCTGCACGTCTGGGAGATCACCTCGGGTCAGGCGGCGCTGTCGGCCCATGTCCTGGTGGAACCGGGCGGCGACTGCCACGCCGTGCGACGCGACCTGGAGCGGATCATGCGCCACGACTACGGCATCACGCACACCACGCTCCAGGTCGACCACACGGCCGGAACCGTGCTCCAGGTGACCGGCCGCGACACCGCCGCGGACCACGCCGGCCCGGATCACGCGGGTCCGGAACACTCCGGCGCCCCGCACCGTGACGACGACGCCCACTGCGAGGAGCCGCACGGTCCGGTCCACCGCAACGAACCGCACGCGCACTGAGGCACGTGCGGATCGCGGCGGTTCCGCTCCCTACTCCGACGTCCCCTACGCCGGCTTGCCTCCCGTGCAGGCCGCGCCCTGCTCGGGTGTCTGGGCGCCCTGCACGTACTTCTCAAGGAACTGCGACACCCGCGGATCGTCGGCCGTCTTCACATTCAGTTGCTTGCCCCAGGCCGAAAGCGTGATCGGCGAGGACTGCGCCGCATAGGGACTCATCAGCGTGTACGGCGTCTTCTCCACCCGGTCCTTCAGCGCGCTGACGTCCTTCTCCGGCGCCTTGTCGTTGTACGTGACCCAGACCGCGCCGTGTTCCATCGAATGGACGGCGTTGGTCTCGCCTATCTCCTCGGCGTACACATCGCCGTCGCAGTTCATCCAGGTCGGATGGTGGTTGCCGCCGGTCGCGGGCGCCATCTTGTAGTCGACCGGTGTGGTGACGTGGTCACGGCCCAGGTCCTTCCAGGACTTCTCACCGCTGACCGGCTCGGCGGCGGCAGCCGCCTTCGCGTCCTCCTTCTTCTGGTTGTCCTGGATGAAGTACCAGAGGCCGCCGACGAGTCCGGCGACGATGACACCGCTGAGGGTGACGGTGATGATGCGGTTGCGGCGCTCCCGGGCGGCTTCGGCGCGGCGCTGCTCCTCGATCTTGGCGCGACGGGCGGCTCGTTGGGCTTTGGCTCCTGCGGAACCCATGGCATGTCCTTGTCCCCGCCGGGCCCAACCGGGCGTGCGGCGGTGCGAGTCGAGCGGTCGATGGCCTGCGTGCGCGGGCCGGTCTAGATCCGCTGAACTCTCAACTGATGCAGGTCCGGGGGAGGTTGGCGTACCTGTGGTGCGTCGGGCCCGGCCATGGCGCCCTGAGCCGCGGTGCCCGAACCGGACTCCAGCGGCTTCGTCGAGGGTGCCTGGGCGGGGGACACGGTGCCGCCGACCACGACGGTCACGGCGCGGCAGCGCGCGTCACGGTGTCCCAGGTCCGGGCACACATCGCCGAGGCCGGGTGCGGGACGGGCGGTGTCCACGGTGGATGCCGATGCCGATGCCGATACGGATGCCGACGCGGGCCGGACCGCCGTGAGGGCCTCGTCACCCGGGTGCGTACACACCGGGAACAGCCACAGCACGACGGCGAGCAGAGCGGTGCACCGCAGCACGAAGACCGAGGCGACGTGTCCCGTCGCGCTCCGGAATCCGCTGGCCCGGTTGCTCATCGCGGCAGATAGTAACCACCGCGAGTGACTCGACGGAACGGGACCCTGGACAGCGCTCGCCCCGCCCGGCCTCCGCACCGGCCCGGCTCAGATCAGCTCAGCCCCCGGTACAGGCCCGCCCAGCCCGCCTCACCCGTCGGCGCGCCCCACCGTCGCGCTCCCGGACCTCAGCAGATCGACGAGATCCTTGGCGCCCTCCGTGCCGTGCCGGCTGTCGAGCTGGCGCCGCATCAGATCGAAGTAAGGCGTCAGCAACTCGGGACTGACGCCCTGATCCCGGGCCGTGCCGACGAAGGTCTTGATCCCGGCGACCTGCATCGCCAGGCTGGAGCCGCCGTCCGACGTGTCGTCGCCGCTGTCCGGTTGCCCGGACATCTGCAAGCCGGCCCCCAACATCGCCGCCAGCCAGCCCGCGAGCAACGGCGTGAACTCCTTGAGCTCGATGCCGTCCTCGTCGCGTACCAGCGCGAAGGCGTGCGTGATGCCCGCGAAGGTGCCGTACATCGCGCTCAGCAGCGCCACGTCCAGGAGCGCCGCGTGCCCGGCGTCGGTACCGACGAAACGCGTCCCGACCGGGACGGCCAGCGCCTCGTGACGCGCCTCGAACAGCTCGCTCGACCCGCTGTAGAAGACGTAACCGCCCGCCTCCGGCTGCCCCACCATCGGCGGTACGGCCATGATCCCGCCGCTGAGGAAACGGGCCCCGCGCGCCTGTGCCCATGTGGCGCGCGCCCGCGCCTGCGTCGGGGTGCCGGTGGTGATGTCCACGAGGTCCTTGCCGGTGAGATCGGTGCTCTCCAGGGCCTCGCCGACGGAGGCGTCGTCCAGCAGACAGGTCACGACAAGGGTGTTCGCGGCCACCGCGTCGGCGGCGCTGACGGCGCGCGTGGCGCCCTCGGCCACCAAGGCGTCGGCGCGGCTCGCGGTGCGGTTCCAGACGGTCACGGAGTATCCGGCGGCCAACCAGGCGCGGGCGAAGGCGGCGCCCATGTCGCCGAGGCCGAGCAGAGAGACGGAACGGGTGGCGGATGTGTGGTCGGAGATAGTGTCGTTCATGACGATGAGGCTGGTCGGACGGGCCGGGGCCGACAAGTACGCACTTCGGAGTGGGTACTTTCCCCGAGGTAGGTGACCAGCTCGGAGAGGGGTGACGGGGCGATGGCGACCGTGGGCAGGCCGGGTGCGCCGGACGGATACCACTGCGGGATCGACGCGGCGATGGATGTGATCGGCGGCAAATGGAAGGTCCTGATCCTCTGGGCCCTGGACGAGAGCCCGCGCCGCTTCGGGGAGCTGCGCAGAATGCTCCCCGGCATCACGGAGAAGGTCCTCGCGGCCCACCTCCGCGAACTGGAGACCCACGGCATCGTCGACCGCACGGCGTACGACGAGATCCCGCCCCGCGTCGACTACGCCCTCACCGCCCGCGGCAGGGCCCTGAGCACCGCGCTCCAACCCCTCGGTGAATGGGGCAGGGAACACGTCCTCGGCCACCGCCCGGCCCCGGAACCCGCCGGGGGCGCGTAACCCCCCGAAAACCGGTGGAGGGGCGTGGTAGTCATGGCCATGATGACGCCATGACCAAGCATGTACTTCCCGTAGAGGCCCTGATCGTGGTGGATGTCCAGGAGGCCGGTGTGACCGGTGACCGCGCGGTGCCCGACGCGGCCCGGCTGGTGGACCGGACGGCGGATCTGATCGCACGGGCACGGCAGGGCGGGGCCCTCGTCGTCCACCTTCAGAACGACGGCGCGCCCGGGGCGGGCGACGAGCCGCACACACCCGGCTGGGAACTCCACCATCCCGTCCTGACCGGCCCCACAGAGGTCGTGATCCGTAAGCCCAAGGACGACGGCTTCGAGAAGACCCCGCTGGGGCGCGTCCTGACCGACGCGGGCGTCACGTCACTCGCCGTGTGCGGCGCGATGTCCGAGATGTGCGTCCAGGCGACGTGCCGCACGGCCCTGGAACTGGGCTACCGGCTCGTCCTCCCGCACGACGCCCACGCGACGCAGAACATCCCGCCGGCGCCCGGTATCAGCGACGCGATCCCGGCCGCGACGGTCTCACGCGTCGCCGAATGGGCCCTCGGTAGCGACGTCGAGATCACCGCTCACGCCTCGGACGTCACCTTCACCGCCCCGCCCTCGCCGGCCGGCTGAAGCACGGCGCGCCCTCCCCTCCACACGTCCGCCCGACCCGCCCGGTCCGCAATGGCCCCTTCACAAATTCGCGCCCTCCGCCACGCGGATTCACGGTGTCCCGGAGTGAAAACTCCGAGGTCGCCGTGGAGTGATCCCCTCGCCGTGCTACTGTTGATCCCAGTTGCAGTTGTGGTTCCCATAGACTTCAAGTGCTTGGACGACATTCGTGTCGTCGGGCATTTTTTTGTGTTCGGTGCAGTTTTCCGACGGGGCAATCATCGCGGCGACGCCGGAGTTCACACAGTGTGGGCACCGGGTACTGCCCCAGAAGGAGAATTGACATGGCTACTGGCACCGTGAAGTGGTTCAACGCGGAAAAGGGCTTCGGCTTCATCGAGCAGGAGGGTGGCGGCCCCGACGTCTTCGCCCACTACTCGAACATCGCCACCCAGGGCTTCCGTGAGCTTCAGGAAGGCCAGAAGGTGAACTTCGACGTCACGCAGGGCCAGAAGGGCCCGCAGGCCGAGAACATCGTTCCTGCCTGACCCTGAAGAGTAAGACGTAGCTGGGGCCCGCACCGAGGGGTGCGGCCCCAGCTCGTTGCCGTTTGCGGGGCTTCCCGCACGACGGCACGCCACCGGCCGCGCGACGACGCGTGACCCACCAGGTGGCACAGCACCAGGCGACGTACCGTTCCGCCCCTCGGCGGACGACCCACGGCAGGCGCACCGCCCGCCGCTCAGGGCGGACCCGCAGGCCCGCCCGGAGCCATGATTCGACCCCGTCGCCTTCCCTACGGCGAATTCCGGTACTCCGGCGCCCGGCACTCCGCTGCCGGACCGGCGCGACCGGCTTCGGTCAATCTGTTCATCGGCTCGTTCTTGCAATTCCCATGGCGCAATTCCGCTGGGAATTCCTCGATACGTGCCCTATCGAGGAAAGGTTCTCCTTGAACCGCTCAGCTCGCACGAACGACCGCTTTTCCAACTCCCGCAAGAGCGCATCGGCCAGTTCCAGCCGAGGCGCCCGTTTCCGCCCGAAGGGCCAGGGCGGCGGCCGTCCCGGCAACCGCTCGGGCGGCGGCCACCGCTCCTCCGCCCCGCAGGGCGAGTTCGCGCTGCCGAACACCATCACCCCGCCGCTGCCCCCGGTCTCGACCTTCGCCGAACTGGACATGCCGGTCGAACTGCTCAAGATGCTCACCAGCCTCGGTGTGAACGAGCCGTTCCCGATCCAGGCCGCGACGCTCCCCAACACCCTCGCGGGCCGCGACGTCCTCGGCCGGGGCCGCACGGGATCCGGCAAGACCCTCGCCTTCGGCCTGGCCCTCCTGGTCCGCACCGCGGGACAGGTCGCCGAGCCCCGTCAGCCCCTCGCCCTGGTCCTCGTCCCCACCCGGGAACTGGCCCAGCAGGTCACCGACGCGCTCACCCCGTACGCCCGCGCACTGAAGGTGCGGATGGCCACGGTCGTCGGCGGGATGTCGATCGGCCGACAGGCCGGCGCGCTGCGCTCCGGCGCCGAGGTCGTCGTCGCGACGCCCGGTCGCCTCAAGGACCTCATCGAGCGCAAGGACTGCCGTCTGGACCGGGTGAAGATCACCGTCCTCGACGAGGCCGACCAGATGGCCGACATGGGCTTCATGCCCCAGGTCACCGCGCTGCTCGACCAGGTCATCCCCGACGGCCAGCGGATGCTGTTCTCGGCCACCCTGGACCGCAACATCGACCTCCTGGTCCGCCGCTATCTGCACGACCCGGTCGTGCACTCCGTCGACCCGTCGGCGGGCGCGGTCGTGACCATGGAGCACCACGTCCTGCACGTCCAGGTCGCCGACAAGTACGCCACGACCACCGAGATCGCCGCCCGCGAAGGCCGCGTGATCATGTTCCTGGACACCAAGCACGCCGTCGACAAGCTGACCAAGCACCTGCTGAGCAGCGGCGTGCGCGCCGCGGCGCTGCACGGCGGCAAGTCGCAGCCCCAACGCACCCGCACCCTCGCCCAGTTCAAGACCGGGCACGTCACCGCGCTGGTCGCCACCAATGTCGCGGCCCGCGGAATCCACGTCGACGACCTCGACCTCGTCGTCAATGTCGACCCGCCGAGCGACCACAAGGACTACCTGCACCGCGGCGGCCGTACCGCACGGGCCGGGGAGTCCGGCAGCGTCGTCACGCTGGTGCTGCCCAACCAGCGCCGCGACATGGCCCGTCTGATGGCGGACGCCGGGATCACCCCGCAGACCACCCAGGTCCGCTCCGGTGAGGCCGAGCTGAGCCGTATCACCGGCGCGCAGGCGCCCTCCGGCGTGCCGGTCACCGTGACCGCGCCCGTCACGGAGCGCCCCAAGCGCACCGGCAGCGCGCCCTTCCGGGGCCGCGGCACCCGCCGGGGCCGTCCCGGCCGTGGCGGCGGCGAGTCGCGCCGGACCGGCGAGGCCCGGCAGACCTCCGAGGCCCGCCAGGCCGCACGCGTCCGCCGCGCCGGATAACGAACGACAGCACCGCGGCGCACGCCGGCACCGCGGCACGAGACGTGAGGCGCCCCCCGCGCGGGGGGCGCCTCACGCGCGTTCACCCACCTCCCCATACGGAAGCGGCGGGTGCGGACCTCCGTCCCCACCCGCCGCCGTACGCGGACGTCCGTCGTCAGCGCCCCTGCAACGCCTTCACGTTGTCACCGAAGGTCCATGACTTCGAACCGTCCCAGTTCAGCGACCAGGTCATCAGTCCCTTGAGGCCGCCGCCGTACGTGTTCCACGCCTGCGACACCAGGTTCGGCGCCATGTACCCGCCGCCGGCGCCCGGTTGGGCCGGGAGCCCCGGGACCTGCTTGTCGTAGGGGACCTTGATCGTGGTGCCCTGGATGACCAGGCCCTTGTTGAGGCAGTTGGTCTGCGCGGTGAACCCGGCGACCGTACCGGCCGAGTAGGAGTCACCGGAGCAGCCGTACATGCTGCCGTTGTAGTACTGCATGTTCAGCCACCAGAGCCGGCCGTTGTCCGCGTACTTCTTCACGATCGGCAGATACGCGCCCCAGATCGAGCCGTAGGCCACGCTGCCGCCGGTGACGTACGCCGTCTCGGGGGCCATCGTCAGGCCGAAGTTGGACGGCATCTGGGCGAGCACGCCGTCGATGATGCGGATGAGGTTGGCCTGTGAGGGGGACAGCTGATTGATGTTGCCGCTGCCGACGAGGCCGGTCTCGATGTCGATGTCGATGCCGTCGAAGTTGTACGTCTTCAGGATCGGCACGATCGTCTGCACGAACCGGTCGGCGACCGCGGACGAGCTGAGGTCGATTCCGGCCGTGGCACCGCCGATCGACATCAGGATCGTCTGGCCGTCCGCCTTGGCCTGGCACATCTCGGCCGGGGTGGCGACCTTCACCGTCGAGTCCATGCCGTCCTCCCAGAGGACGGTGCCGTCCGAACGGATGACCGGGAAGGCGGCGTTGAGCACGTTGTAGCCGTGAGCGCGGATACGGCTGTCGGTGATCGGGATCCAACCCAGCGGCGGATGAACGCCGTTGGAGGAGCCGTCCCAGTTCTCCCAGTAGCCCTGGAGTACCTTGCCCGCGGGTTTCGACTTGACCGCGCAGGTGGTCGCCTGGGTGTTGGGGGGCGCCGCGGCGGGCGCGCTGGCCTGGCTGCTCGGGGCCGCAGCGACCATCAACTGCACGACACCGGCGAGGGCGAGACCGAGTCCGAGCAGACGGGATGCCCGGCGCGGGGCAGCGGTTCGGGGTGACACGTTTACCTCCTGGAGCGTGGGGAGCCTGGAGACGTACGTGGGGTGACGTGCCCGGTGTGTGCGCGGGTGGGGACGGCGCACGGTCGGGTGATGTGCCAGACCGTAAGTTGGTACAGACCATTCGTCAAGAGGTCTGGACCAGATCGCCGAGCCAGTCGTACGCCGCCCGTGCCGTGAACTCGGCCTGCCCGCCCCGGAACACCAGATCCGCCGTGCCGAAGGCCGGATCGTCCGCCTGTACGGCGACGTACGGGACGGCGACACACCGCATGCCCGCCGCGTGCGCCGCCGCCGCGCCGGGCGCCGCGTCCTCCAGGACCACACAGTCCGCCGGGTCCGCGCCGAGCAGCCGGGCCGCCGCCAGGAAGACGTCCGGGGCCGGCTTGCCGTGCGCCACCTCGTCCGCCGACACCCGGACCGGAATCAACGCGTCGAGGCCGGTGCCGGTCAGGATCGCCTCGATCGCGGCGCGCGACGACCCGGACGCCACCGCCATCGGGACCCCGGCCCCGTGCAGTCGCTCCGCGAACTTCCGCATCTCCGGATACACCTGCGTCGACGCGCGGGCCAGCGCCAGATAGCGGCGGTCGAGGTCCGTGAGCAGCGCGTCGAGCGGCGCCCCGATCCCGTACCGCTCCCGGAGCAGGGCGAGGGTCTCACGGGTGCTGATGCCGACGTAGCTCTCGTGGTCCTGCCAGGTGAAGTCGGTGACGCCGTGCGCGGCGAGGAGGCGGCGGCCGGCCTCGAAGTAGTTCGGCTCGCTGTCCACGAGGGTGCCGTCGAGGTCGAAGACCACCGAGAGGCGGGGGCGCGGTGCGGGAGTGGTCATGCGCCCCAGCATGCCAAGCCGGTGATCACCTCGGTGCGGCGGCCGACCGTCCGATCGACTCCACCAGGGGCAGCAGTCGGTGCGGCACCCGCTCGCGCAGGGCGACCTCGGTGCGGGTGCGGACGACGCCCGGGAGCTGGATCAACCGCTGGATCACGTCCTCCAGATGACCGTTGTCCCGGGCGGCCACACGGGTCAGCAGATCGCCGCCGCCGGTGATGGAGTACGCCTCGATGATCTCGGGCACAGCGGCCAGCGCCTCGCCCACGTCGTCCAGATGGCCCTGGGTGACCTCGACATGCACGAACGCGAGGACCGGGTGGCCCAGGGCGGCGGGCGAGAGCGAGGGGGCCGTGCCGGTGATCACGCCGTCCCGCTCCAGCCGGTCGAGCCGGGCCTGGAGGGTGCCCCGCGCGATACCGAGGACACGGGCGTACTCCCGCACACTGGTGCGCGGTTGCTCAAGGAGCAGCCGCAGGATCCGGGTGTCCAACTCGTCCACGGCCATGGCGCTTCGCTCTCCCGCCCACTCGGCATGATCGAACCTGGCGGAAAGACCGCCTTCCACGGTACCAATGGCCCGCTGCGGGGGTCGTCCGCTGGGCCGTCGGTAGCGCCACCGAGGGGACATGGGTGCGCGCCGATGACTTTCGGCCCGGTGGCGGGTCACATCACCGCACGGCCGAACCGGGCCACCGAACCGCACGCCAGGAGCAACCATGTCCTTCCCGCACGTTGTCGTCAGCCTGCCGATCGCCGACCGGAAGACCTCGTACACCTTCTACCGCGACGGACTCGGCCTCGACGCCACCGGTCCGATCGCCGACGACGGATTTCCCGAGCCGTTGCAGTTCATCCTCAACGAGGGCGTGAACGTCATGCTGATCCCCACCGGCGGCTTCGGCTGGATCATCGGCGACCGCGAGGTGGCGGGGCGCCGCCAGAGCGAGTGCGTGCTCACTCTGCCCATGGACACGGAGACCGAAGTCGACGAACTGGTGGAACGGGCGCGCCGCGCCGGCGCCGGGATCGTCGCGGAGCCGACGCGGCAGCCATGGGGGTACATCGGGGCGTTCACGGACCCGGACGGCCATGTGTGGATGGTGATGACGGTGGCCTGACGACCCTCCGTCGGTAGCGCCGACGTGACTTCGCCGCCCGGCCGTCGGCGGTCGGGCGTCCGCAGTCGGCCGCTGACCGTTGGCTCGTTTCCGGCCCCGTACCCGTCCTCGTGACTGTGCCATTGGCCCACCTCATCGGGTGCCGGTTGAGCCAAGCGGCCCCGGGATGCTCTGATGGTTCCGTCGATGGCGCTGCGGAATTCGCGGCGCCTTTTTCATGCGCCGCGTGAGACAGGTCGCGCGGGCGGGCGGAAGGGGCTCGGAAGCCGTGCTGAAGGGGATGTTCGTGGCGCCGGATCCAGGGCGGCTGCGGCTGCGCGCCGCCGTCCGGGCGGTCCTCGGCATCGGCGCTGCGGTGGCCGCCTGCGGTCTCGCCGGGTACTCGCTCGCCGCCGCCGTCACCGGTGGCCTCGCGGCCCTCCTCGCACTGTTCACGGTCACCGACACGACCGTGCGCGGCCAGGCGCTCACCACCCTGCTGCTGCCCGCGGTGGGCCTCCCCGTTCTCGCCGTCGCCGCCGAACTGCACGACCGTCCGGTGGCCAGGGACCTGGCGCTGCTCGCGGTCGTCGGCCTGGGTGTGTACGCGCGCCGCTGGGGACCCCGGGGCCATGCGCTGGGCGTGTTCGCGTTCATGGCCTTCTTCAGCACCCAGTTCCTGCACACGGTGCCCGGCCAACTGCCCGAGCTGTACGCCGCCGTGGCCCTCTCCCTGCTGATGTCCTCGGCCGTCCGGTTCGGCCTGTGGTGCTACGAGCGGCGACTGCCCGCACCCGTCGTACCGGTACCGCCGATCGGCCGTGGTCTGGCCCGTACGACGACCCGCCAGGCGGTCCAGGCGACCGCGGGCGCCGCCGTCGCGCTCATGGTGGGCCAACTGCTCTCCGAACAGCGCTGGTACTGGGCCGTCGGCGCCACGTGGTGGATGTTCGTCAACACCGCGTCGCGCGGCGAAACCCTCGTCCGCGGCTTCCGCCGGGTCCTCGGCACGCTGATCGGCCTGGCCGTCGGCGTCGTGGCCGTCGTCCCCCTCCAGGGAGCGCCCCTCCCCAGCGCCGTGCTCCTCGTGGTGAGCGTCTTCGGGATCTTCTACACGGCCGCCGTGTCCTACACCTGGATGATGCTCGCCGTGACCGTACTCGCCGGTTCGCTCTACGGGCTGCTCGGCGTCCTCGACCCGGCGCTGCTCGCACTGCGACTCCTGGAGACCGGCGTCGGGGCGCTCGGCGGCATGCTGGCGGTGCTCCTTGTGCTGCCGGTCACCACCCACACCACCACGCACGCGTGGATCGCACACGCCCTGCGCCGCGTGCACGCCTGCACGGAAGAGGCCACGGCCCGTATCGCGGGGTCCGCGACCGCCGACCCCGCCGCGCACGTCGCCGAACTGGAGGCCCTGCTCGGCCGCGTACGGCTCTCGCTCGCCCCGCTCGTCCATCCGCTCAGCCCGCTGCGCGCCCGCAAGGCCCGCGCCCGGCAGGTCCTCGCCCTGCTCGACACCTGCGCGGACGAGGTACGGGGACTCGCCTCCGTCGCCGCCGACCCGGAGGCGTCCCACGAACACCGGCTCGCCGCCGCGTGCCGACGCGTCGAGGCCGCCGTCGAAGCCCTGACGGAACCGGCGTACGGGGACGCGGAGGCGGCCGTTCCGCGAGGCGCCCCGGGAACTCCGGTTCAGGAGCCCGCCCTTCCCACCGTGCCCGCGCTCGCCCATCTGCACCGCTTGGAGGGGGCGCTCGCGGCACTCTCCGCGCCGGTGCGCAGCTCCCCCCGCGCACCCCTGGTCCGCGTCTGACCCGGCGCCACCCGAACGGGCACACCACGAAACACCGGTCCGCCCTGCACTCGACCACCCGGTGGCATCTCCAGCGGCCATACGGCGACTTCGGCGGGGATCTGGTCTAGACCCCTCGCGCCCGGCTGCTACCGTCGGCCGCACCAACAGGTGGCCGAGAGGGGACAGCACAGTGGCAGTGGGCGGCACGGACGCCGGGCGGGCGTACATCGGATCCTTCACGGCGGCCGGCGGCTGGGGCGTCGTCACCGCCGCCGTCGACCACGCGACGGGCGCCCTCACGGTCCTCAGCGTGACCGATGCGGTCGCCGACCCCTCCTACCTCGCGCTCGCCCCGGCCGGTGACCTGCTCTACGCCGTCAGCGAGACGGACGACGGCGCCGTCGCCGCGTACCGGGTGACCGGCGCGACACCGGAACTCACCGCGCCACCCGTCCCGGTGCGGGGCGCGGGCCCCACCCATCTCGCCCTGCACGCGGGCCATGTGCTGATCGCCAACTACGGCTCCGGCAGCGTCACCGCCGTACCGCTGCGCCCCGACGGAACCCTCGCCGACGCCCCGTCCACGGTGCTCACGCACAAGGGATCGGGCCCGCATCCGCAGCGTCAACAGGCCCCGCACGCCCATCAGGTGGTGCCCGACCCGAGTGGCCGCTGGGCCGTCAGCGTGGACCTCGGGACCGACTCCCTGCGGGTGTGCGCCCTGGACCCGGGCGGTGAGCTGACCCTGCACCGCGAGGTGGCGCTGCGCCCCGGATCGGGCCCCCGCCATCTGGCGTTCCACCCGCGCGGCGGTATCGCATACGTTCTGAACGAACTGGCGCCCACCGTCACCGTCTGCCGCTGGGACGCGGACGACGGCGCCCTGAAGCCGCTCGGTGAGACGTCCGTACTGCCCGGCGCGCCGGACGGTGACGCCTACCCGTCCGCGATCGTCGCCTCGCCCGACGGCCGTTTCGTCTGGACCGCGACGCGGGGCGAGGACGTCGTCTCGGTGCTCGCCGTCGAGGAGGCGGGGGAGCGGCTGCGGTTCCTGGCGACGGTGCCGTGCGGCGGACACTGGCCGCGCGATCTGGCCCTCGGCTCGACGGGCCGGCACCTGTACGCGGCCAACGAGCGCTCCGGCGACGTGACCTGGTTCGAGGTCGACCTGGAGACCGGGCTCCCGCGCCGGGCCGGCGCCCTGGACGCGCCCGCCGCCTCGTGCGTGGTCTTCGACTGACGCCACAGGGCGCTCGCGTGCGACAGCGGCCGTAGGGCCCGCTCCCGGCCAGGAGCGGGCTCTACGGCCGCTGTCGCACAGGCGCGTGGTACGGGTCAGTGCGCGGGCGCGCCCGTCGGCTGCTGGGCGATGCCCAGGGCCGTCGTGTACTTGGACAGGGCCAGCTTGCCGATCGCCGGATAGGCGCCGAGGGATTCGGCGGCGGAGCACCCCGCTTCGCGCGCTGCCTCCTCGACGAGCGTCGCGTCGATCTCCGGGCCGATCAGATACGGCGCGAGCGCCAACTGCGACGAGCCCGACGCCCGCAGCTGCTCCGCCGTGGCCGCGATGGCCCCCTCGTCGTCGAGCGCCGCCGCCATCACCGGCACCGCGAGCCGCGCGGCCAGCAGCATGCCCGTGATCCCGGCGGCCTGCACGGCCTCCTCGCCGCCCACCGAGGCGAGGATGATGCCGTCGGCGGCCGTGGCCACCGTGAACAGCCGGGCGCGGTCGGCACGGGCCAGACCCGCCTCGGAGAGCCGGACGTGCAGCGCCTCCGCGAGCAGCGGGTGCGGCCCGAGGACATCGGTCAGTTCCGCCGCGCTGTGGCTGTCCATGACGGCCTGGCGGACCCGGCGCAGCAGCGCGGCGTCCGGGCCCGCGAGCAGCGGCACCACGACCGCGGCGGGGCCGTCCGGCTCGGTCACGTCGGCACCGGCGGCGCGGGCCTGCTCGAAGCGGGCGGTGCGCTCCTGGGCGGCGTGCGCGAGCACGGCCTGGAGGGACGGGAACTCGCCGTCGTCCCCGTCGAGGTAACCGATCCGGGCGTCGAGGCCGGGCAGCTCGGAGCGGGCGATGCTCACGACCTCCTCGGCGAGGCTGCGGGTGGTGCCACTGGGCGTGCCCGGGACCGCGAGCACGAGCGCGGGCGCACCTTCGGGCGCCACCACGGGTTCAGGGCGGCGGTGCCGTCCTGACTGTCGGGGTCGCGGCATTCGTACGGGCAGGCCGGATGCTGGCCCAGTGGGGGTGCTCATGGCGCCGCATGCTACTGGCTTCAAGGGTTCCCCTGTTCGGGGAGGGTGCAGGTGAGCGGTATCCGTCCGTATATGTCTGATCAGTGCGGTACGGAAGGGTAAGCATCAACTGTCGTTTTCCGTGCGGATGTACAGCATCCTGCCGTCATGGGGCAGTGTGCTCCCGCCCGTGCTCCCGCCCGCCGCGAGGTCGGACGCGATCCGCACCGCGCCGTGCAGTGGGTCGCCTTCGGCGGGGATCTCCCGTGCGTGCGGAAGCTGTTTCGCCAACTCGGCCCGGACCGGGGCGAGTAGCGGCTCGCCCATCTTGAACAGCCCGCCCGTCAGCGCGACATCACAGGGTCCGGAGGCGGGGGACACGGCCGCCACCGCTTCGGCGATGTGCGTGGCCGCGGCGCGCAGAATGCCGGCCGCGACCGCGTCGAGGGGTGCGCAGGCGGCGACTTGAGGGGCGAAGGAGGCGAGCACGGCGGGACGGTCGGTGCGCGGGTAGAGCTGCCCGGGAAGGTCTCCGGCCGGGCCGAACATCTCCTCCGCGCGCGCGAGCAGCGCGGCCGAACCGCCTCGCCGTCCGTCGAACGCGCGCATCGCGGCCTCCAGTCCGGCCCGCCCGATCCACGATCCGCCGCCGCAGTCGCCGAGGAGATGACCCCAGCCGTCGGCCCGCTGCCAGGCGCTGAGATCGGTGCCGAGGGCGATCATCCCGGTGCCCGCGGCGACGACCGCGCCGGGCCGGTGCCCGAGCGCGCCCGCGTACGCGGTGACCGCGTCGGCGGCCAGCGCGAGCCGCCGTACGCCCAGCTCCTTCGCGAGGGCGGCGGGCAGTTCGGCGCGCACGGCGTCGCCGAGGGTCGCCATACCGGTGGCGCCGATGGCCACGGCCCGCAGTTCGGTCGCGCCCGCCGCGCGCAGCAGACGGTCCGCCATGGGCAGGAGCTGGTCGAGGAGATGCCCGGGGTCGATGCCACGTGGGCCGGTACGGACGGGCTCCGCCGAGGTCACGGGCGCGGTACGGGCGACTCCGGCCACGGCGATGACGGCCCGCAGCCCGGAACCGCCGGAGTCGACGGCGAGCACGGCACCCGGAGCCCCGGACTCTGCCCCGGACGGTGGGCCGGCCGGTGAGTTGACCGATGCGTCGGCCGGTGAGTCGGCCGGTCCGGTACCGGGTGCGGTGTCCGTCACGGCAGCTGCCAGTTCACCGGCTCAGCGCCCTGCCGGGTCAGCAGATCGTTGGCGCGGCTGAACGGGCGCGAGCCGAAGAAGCCACGGTCCGCCGACATCGGCGAGGGGTGCGCCGACTCGACCGACGGATACTCGCCGAGCAGCGGGCCGGCGTTACGCGCGTCGCGGCCCCACAGGATCGACACCAGCGGCCGGCCGCGCTCGGCGAGCGCCCGGATGGCCTGCTCGGTGACCTCTTCCCAGCCCTTGCCGCGATGGGCGGCGGGCCGCCGGGGCGCCGTCGTGAGCGCCCTGTTCAGCAGCAGCACGCCCTGCCGGCTCCACGGCGTGAGGTCACCGTTGGACGGCTGCGGAAGTCCCAGGTCCGTGTTCAGCTCACGGAAGATGTTGATCAGGCTGCCGGGCAGCGGGCGCACCTCGGGCGCCACGGAGAAGGAGAGCCCGACGGCGTGCCCCGGCGTGGGATACGGGTCCTGCCCCACGATGAGGACCCGGACCTCGTCGAACGGCTGCTGGAACGCCCGCAGCACATGCGCGCCGGCGGGCAGATATGTACGGCCCGCGGCGATTTCCGCGCGGAGGAAGTCCCCCATCTCGGAGATCCGGCCGGCCACCGGTTCCAGGGCTTTCGCCCAGCCCGGTTCGACGATGTCGTGCAAGGGTCGTGGTGCCACGCGGCCGTGCCCCCAGAGGTCTCAAGTACGTAAGTCCACCCACGTGGTTCGCCGTTCACCCACGCGGCACGAAGAGTACCGCCGAGCGACGGTGCCCCTCTCCCCGGGACAGTCAGGCCGGCCTCCGGGCATGACGCCCCCGAGGGCCCGGCAGATGCACTCCACGCGTTTGCAGTACGGGCAGACGGGGACCACGGTGATCTCCTTCCCAGGACACCTGGTGTCGTTTCTTGATACCTCCCTTAGGAATACGGTTCAGAGCCTGTGAAGGTTTCGAAAGAGAATGAAGAGTTGATGATGTTTTTCATCACGTCTGTTTTCGGACGTGATGGCCGAACTCGCCCTATGTCGCTGCCTGTTACACCGCGACTGCGGCCCGCACGCACGGAACGTCCGGCAGATACGAGGCCGACTGCCGCCAACTGCCCCCGTCTTCGGCCGCTGCGCGCACTTCGCCGTTGCGACGGCCGCAGTACACTGCCGCCGGATCCGCGTCGTCAGCGCAGCGCCGCCGCCACGTCCGCGACGGCCCCCGGGCCCACCCGGCAGCATCCGCCGATGAGCCGGGCCCCCGCCGCCCGCCAGCCGGCGACCCGTGCCGCCGTGAAACGGGACGGTCCGTACCAGGCGCGGCGCACCGGGTCCCAGGACTCGCCGCTGTTCGGATAGACGACCACCGGCTTCCCGGTGATGCGGGCGGCCAGGGCCACCGCCGCGTCGGCGTCCTCGGGGGCGCAGCAGTTCACGCCGATCGCGATCACCTCGTCCGCGTCCGCCGCGAGCGCGAAGGCATCGGCCAACGGCTGCCCCGCGCGCGTACGGTCACCGCTGACGCTGTACGACAGCCATACGGGCAGCCCCAGGCCCCGTACCGCGCGCAGCAGGGCGCGGGCCTCGTCGGTGTCCGGGACCGTCTCCAGAGCCAGTGCGTCGGGCGCGGCCTCGGCGAGCGTCTCGACGCGGGGCCGGTGGAAACGCTCCAGTTCGTCGACGGTCAGGCCGTAGCGCCCCCGGTACTCGGAGCCGTCCGCGAGCATCGCGCCGTACGGGCCGACCGACGCGGCCACCCACCGGGGGCCGGCGCCAGGGGCCGTGCGCGCCGCCTCGCGTGCCAGGGCGACGCTCGACCGCAGCAGTACGGCGGTCCCCGCCCGGTCGATGCCACGCCGGGCGAAACCCTCGAAGGTCGCCTGATAGCTCGCGGTGATCGCGACCTCGGCGCCCGCCGCGTAGTACGCGCGATGGGCGGCGACGACCGCGTCGGGCCGGTCGGCGAGCAGCCGGGCCGACCACAGGTCGTCGGCCAGGTCGTGCCCGGCATCCGCGAGCTGGTTGGACAGCCCGCCGTCGAGCACGACGGCGCGGCGCCCGATGACGTCGGTCAGTGCGGCGGGTGCGTCCGGTCCGGCCATCTCGTCCACAGGTCCGACGCTAGTCGACCGACGGGGCCGGAAAGCGGGGGCGGACCGGACGGTTCCGGTGGACCTCAGACGGACCGGTGGTACTGCGGTGGCACGTGCACCTCGCCGCCGAGCGTGCGGGCGGCGCGCCGGGCCCAGGACGGGTCGCGCAGCAGCTCACGGCCGAGGAGTACCGCGTCGGCCTCGCCGTTGGCGACGATCTTCTCGGCCTGCTCCGGGTCCGTGATCAGACCGACGGCGGCGACCGGCAGTTCCGTCTCGGCCTTGACGCGGGCCGCGAAGGGCACCTGATAGCCGGGGCCGACGGGGATGCGGACCTTGGCGGCGTTGCCGCCGGTGGACACGTCGAGCAGGTCCACACCGTGGTCCTTGAGGAGCGCGGCGAAGCGGACGGTGTCGTCGGCGGTCCAGCCGTTCTCCTCCAGCCAGTCGGTGGCCGAGACTCGGAAGAACAGCGGCAGGTCGTCCGGCCACACCTCCCGTACCGCGTCGACGACGTCGAGGGCGAAGCGGACCCGGTTCTCGAAGGAGCCGCCGTACGCGTCGGTGCGCTGGTTGGAGTGCGGCGACAGGAACTGGCCGATCAGATAGCCGTGCGCGCCGTGCACCTCGGCGACCCGGAACCCCGCGTCGAGCGCCCGGCGCGCGGCGTCCGCGAACTGGCCCACGATCGCCCGCAGTTCCTTCACCGTCAGTTCGGCCGGCACCGGGTAGCCCTCGTCGAAGGGAACCGCGCTGGGCGCGAGCGTCGGCCAGGCACCCGACCCCGCGTCGAGCGGCCCGCCGCCGGTCCAGGGGCGGCCGGTCGATGCCTTGCGACCCGCGTGGGCGAGCTGGATGCCGGGCACGGTGCCCTGCGAGGTGAGGAAGGCGACGATCCTGCGGAACGCCTCGACCTGTGTGTCGTTCCAGATGCCCAGGTCCGCCGGGGAGATACGGCCCTCGGGGCTGACGGCGGTCGCCTCGACGAGGATCAGGCCCGTACCGCCCACGGCCCGTGCCGCGTAGTGGGTGAAGTGCCAGTCGTTCGGCACGCCCGCGTCCGGCCCCGACAGTTCCGCGGAGTACTGACACATCGGCGCCATCCAGACGCGGTTGGGGATGGTCAGCGATCGCAGGGTGCAGGGCTCGAACAGTACGCTCACGGCAGACTCCAATTCATCATGGGGGCACGGGAGTACGACCCGGGAGGGCGCATCGCCCGATATGGCGACCGCCTTCCGGTTGTACGATAGACCTCGTAGTACGGTGAATGTCAAACTACGATGAGTCTCGTACAACCGAACGGGCCGGAGCCGAACCCGGCGCACCGGACCCTCCCGATGCCCTCCCGCCACCCTCCCGACGAAGGAGAGCCGCAGTGACGACCGCAGCCACCAGCCGCGCACTCGCGCATCCGGGCCGCGAGGACATCCGCCTCGAAGGCGTCCTCCACGCGCTCGCCGACCCCATGCGTCTGCGGGTCGTACGGGAGATCGCCGAGGACGGCGGTGTGCTCTCGTGCTCGCACTTCGATCTGCCGGTCACCAAGTCGACCACCACGCACCACTTCCGGGTGCTGCGCGAGTCCGGGGTCATCCAGCAGACGTACCAGGGCACGGCCAAGATGAACGGGCTGCGCCGGGCCGACCTGGACGCGCTGTTCCCCGGCCTGATCGACAGCGTCCTCGCGTCGGCCGCCCTGCAAGACACCCGGCAGGCCACCCGGCAGCCCGCCCGCGTCGGCGGGAGCTGACGGCTCCCCACGGGTGCCGCCCCCCGTCGCCGCGAAGCGCCTACGCCGGCCCACTCCGCGCCGCCGTCATCAGCGCGTCCCAGTCCGGCAGCTTCACCACGCCGCGCCCCAGTGAAGCGCCCAGTTCGGCCTCCGCGCGCTCGATCGCCCGCCAGCCCGTCCACTCCACGGGCCGCAGCCCCGCCTCCCGCATCGCGTCGAGCGGATCGGGCAGCGGTCCCCGGGCGAGCAGGGCCGGCGCGTCCGCCAGCAGCGACAGGGCGGTCTCCTTGGCGCACGGCCGGTTCGTGCCGATGACTCCCGTGGGGCCGCGCTTGATCCACCCGGCGACGTACTCACCCGGTGACACGGACATGTCCGCCGCCGCCGCGCCCTCCGGCCCCCGTACCACCCGTCCCGCCCGATGCGGCACCGTCCCGAGGCGGGCGTCGAACGGCAGCCCCGCCAGCGGCACTCCGCGATATCCGACCGAGCGCAGTACCAACTGCGCGGGGATGTCCTCGTACCGCTCCGTGCCCGTCACCCCGCCCTGTCCGTCCGGCGCTGTCCGTTCGAAGCGGACCGCGCCGACCCGGCCCGCGTCCTCGACCAGCGCGACGGGACGCAGGAAGAACCGGAGCCTGATGCGCCGGGTGTGACCGCGCGCGGGCCGCTCGGCCCAGCCGCGCAGGACCTCGACATTGCGCCGCTGCACGGCGGGCAGCCCGGACGGGTCGGCGTACGCCGGGTCGAGGGCCAGCTCGGCCGGGTCCACCACGATGTCGGTATCCGGCAGAGCGCCGAGTTCACGCAGCTCCTTGGTGGTGAACCTGGCCTGCGAGGGGCCGCGCCGACCCACCATCTGGATCTCGCGGACCTGGCTCGCGCCGAGCGCGTCGAGCGCCGCCTGCGGGATGTCCGTCGGCAGCAGTTCGGTGACCCCGCGCGCGAGGATGCGGGTCACGTCCACGGCGACATTGCCCACGCCGATGACCACGGCCGAGCGCGCGTCCCGCAGGAAAGCGTCCTGGGTGGAGTCCGGGTGCGCGCTGTACCAGGACACGAACTCCGTGGCCGACCAGCTTCCCGGCAGGTCCTCGCCGGGGATGCCGAGCCGACGGTCGGTGGCCGCTCCGACGCAGTACACGACCGCGTGGTACAGCTCCCGCAGCCGCTCCGGGGTCAGCCCGTCGGGGCCCACCTCGACCCCGCCGATGAAGCGCACCCGGTCGTTCTCCAGGACCGTCCGGAGATTGTTCTGGAGGGACTTGATCTTCTCGTGGTCGGGTGCGACGCCGTAGCGCACGAGCCCGTACGGGCAGGGCAGCCGGTCCAGCACATCGACCCGTACGTCAGGATCCTGCTGGACAAGGGTCTGGGCGGTGTAGACCCCGCTCGGGCCCGAACCGACGACGGCGACCTGGAGCACGGCGGAACTCCCTTCCGCGAGCGGCCACGGAGAGTGACCGGTGTCCCCTTCAGCATGGCACTCCGAGGGCCGCAAGGGGAGATGCCCTGCCGTGTCAGGCATGTCGCGCGTCCGGCGCGTCAGGGCATGCCGCGCATCCGGCCGATCTCACTCGTCTGCTGGGCGATCACGTCGTTGGCCATCTCCTCGACCAGGACGTTGTTGCCCTGCCCCAGCACATCCGTGGCCATCGTGATCGCGCCCTCGTGGTGGGTGATCATCAGCTTGATGAACAGCTCGTCGAACGCCTTGCCGCGGGCCGAGCTCAGGGTGGTGAGCTGGGTCTCCGACGCCATTCCGGGCATCGCGGCATGGTGGTCGTGCCCGGACGACTTCTCCTCGCGCTCCCCGCCGTTGTTCTTCAGCCAGCTGTCCATCGCGTCGATCTCCGGTCCCTGCGAGGAGGCGATGCGTTCGGCGAGCCGCTTCACCTTGCCCGACGCGGCCCGCTTCGCGACCAGCCCGGTCATCTCCAGGGCCTGCCCGTGGTGCTCGATCATCATCTGCACATAGCTGAAATCGGCCGAGTTGGGCTTGTCGTCGCCCTTCCGCTTCATGGCGTCCGCCGCCGACAGCGTCTCGGCCGCCTCACCCGGCTTGCCCGGCGCGATCACGGACGGTCCGGGCGCCGCCTTACCCGAGGTGCCCTCGTCCGAGCCGCTCCCCGAGTCGCACGCGCCGAGCGCGAGGACCAGCGCCGCGCACGACAGGACCAGCAGCGGCGCGCGCCGGACCCCCGGGGACACGGCACGACCGCTGAGGGGACGACGACGAGCGGTACGGCGATGGGGCACTGCATCCTCCAGCGGCGCGACGGAAGTTGGGGACCTGCGACGTTCGATGTCCGTCCTAGCACGATTCCTTACGGCAGTGATCGAAAACATTGATGACGAGTTCGTTGCCGTCTGTTGATATGTGCATGCGGAAGACCATACTTCGTTTGTCCGTGAACCGTTCCAACGCGGACGGTGAAGAGGGAGGAAGCAGTGACCCTGTTGAACAACCCCCGAACGAGACGTAGACGCCTCGGAGTTGCCACGGTGGCGACCGGGCTTCTCGCCGCGCTGCTCACGGCCGCACCCGCGGTCGCGACGCCCGACCCCGGTGACGCTCCGTCAACAGAGCGTGTATCGAAGAGCGTGGCCGCCGACACCCGCGCGGCCATAGCCGACGGGGACATACCCGCACAGGACGAGATCGTCACCTCCGACAACATCGAGCACCTGGTCAACATCCCCAAGGACGCGTTGCCCGGCACCAATTCGGACCTCGCCTTCCAGGGCAAGTACGCCTTCGCCGGCAACTACGACGGCTTCCGGATCTTCGACATCAGCAACCCGAAGGCGCCGAAGACGGTGTCGCAGGTGCTGTGCCCCGGCTCGCAGAACGACATCTCGGTCTCCGGAGACCTGCTCTTCCTGTCCACGGACTCCTCGCGCAGCGACAACTCGTGCGCCAGCACGAGCCAGCCCGCGACCGAGAAGTCCTCGTGGGAGGGCATGAAGGTCTTCGACATCAGCGACAAGCGCAACCCGAAGTACGTCGCCGCCGTCGAGACGGCCTGCGGTTCGCACACGCACTCGCTGGTGCCGGACCGCAAGAACGTCTACATCTACGTCTCCTCGTACTCGCCGAGCGTGACGTTCCCGGACTGCCAGCCGCCGCACGACGGGATCTCCATCATCAAGGTGCCCCGCAAGGCACCCGAGAAGGCCGCGGTCGTGAACTTCCCGGTGCTGTTCCCGGGCGACGGTCCGGACGGCGGCGGCAACCCCGGCGGCCCGACCAACCCGGGCGTCTCCAAGACGACCGGCTGCCACGACATCACCGTGCTGCCGTCGAAGGACCTGGCCGCCGGTGCCTGCATGGGCGACGGCATCCTGATGTCCATCAAGGACCCGGAGCACCCCAAGGTCATCGACGTCGTCCAGGACAACGTCAACTTCGCGTTCTGGCACTCGGCGACCTTCAACCAGGACGCCGACAAGGTCGTCTTCACCGACGAGCTGGGTGGCGGCGGCGCCGCGACCTGCAACGAGGCCATCGGCCCGAAGCGCGGCGCGAACGGCATCTACGACATCGTCGGCCGCGGTGACCACCGCAAGCTGGTGTTCCGCAGCTACTACAAGATCCCGCGCCACCAGGCGAGCACCGAGAACTGCGTCGCCCACAACGGCTCGCTGATCCCGGTCAAGGGCAAGGACATCATGGTCCAGGCGTGGTACCAGGGCGGTGTCTCGGTCTGGGACTTCACCGACTCGACGAAGCCGAAGGAGATCGGCTACTTCGAGCGCGGCCCGCTCACCACGGACACCATGACGACCGGCGGCTCGTGGTCGGCGTACTACTACAACGGCTACATCTACTCGAACGACATCGCGAAGGGCTTCGACGTACTGAAGCTGAGCGACCGGCGGACCGACCCCGCCAAGCACGTCAGGCTGGACGAGCTGAACGTCCAGACCCAGCCGGACTACTTCGACTGACCGGCCACCTGACCAGCGGTATCTGACCGGTCGCGTCGTATCTGACCGGTCGTACCCCGACTCTGTGCCGGTTTACGTCGGCTCCGTGTCGAAGTACCCGGAGAGATCCGGGAGACGCTGTGCACGCGTCCCGCCGGGCGGCTCGTCGTCCGGCGGGACGCCCCGCTCCCACGCCAGCCCGTAGCGCTGGAACAGCTCCGCCCGCATGACCGCCATCGGCATCGGGGCGCCGGGCAGCAGGATCGCGAACACCGCGCCCATCAGCTGCGCCCGGAGCAGTGGATAGTCCCGCTCGGCGGCCGGTGAGCCATGACGTGCCACGGTGTCGCGCAGCAGTTCCGCGAGCCGTTGCTGCTCCGGACAGCGTACGAAGCCCTCGGCCTGGAGGATCCCGGCCATGTGCGTGCGCATCAGCACCGGCCGGTCCCGTGCCAGGCCCAGGATCGCGTCGATCGCCCGCGCCAGCAGCTCCGAGCCGTCCTCGGTACGCGGCTCCCGCTCCAGACCCGCCTGGAGTGTGCGGTGCATCAGCCGGTGCACCGCCGACTGGACCAGCTGCCGCTTCCCGGGAAAGTAGTACGACACGAGCCCGCGCGCGGAACCCGCGCGATCGGCGATGTCGGCCAGTGTCGTGGCCTCGTACCCGTGCTCGTCGACCAGCTCCACGGCCGCCTGGAGCAACCGCTCCCGGGAACGCCGACGCAACTCTTCATTGACCGACGGGCTGCGCGGGGACATCCTGTACTCCTGCGTTGACTGGCTCCCAGCCAATATACTCAGCGCGGACGTTCGGCGATCCCTCGGGGGTCCCCGGACGGGGTCGCTGTCCGCACGGGCGACGCGGGGGATCGTCCGTGCGGGCAGGGGCCGCGCCGCCGCCCGGGGTACCCCGTGGCCGCTCTTCTCGCGCGACGCCCACGGCCTCCTTAGAGTGGGCAGAACCGAGGAGGCGACGACATGGATCAAGAGGAGATCCTCGCCCGGATCACGGCGATGGTCGAGGACGAGCGGGCCCTGCGGTCATCGCTCGCCGCCGGGCGGATCGACAGCTCGACGGAGCACACGCGGCTGGCCGAGCTGGAGCGGGAACTCGACCAGTGCTGGGACCTGCTCAGGCAGCGGCGCGCCAAGTCCGAGTTCGGCGAGAACCCGGACGAGGCGGCGGTCCGGCCGGCCCCGGAGGTCGAGGGGTACCAGTCGTGAGGGGCGGGAGTCGGCTGCGAGCCGTGTGCGGTGGGAGTCGGTTCCCGGTCGTGCGGGTCGGCAGCCGCAGGTCGTGAGCGCGGACCGACCGGTCGGACACGGGACGCGGGACCCGGCGCCCCGGCCCGGCACGGACACCGGGCGCGGGAAGGCGTACGAGGGCAAGGCGTACGAGGGCCAGGGAATCACCGTCACCTTCGACGCCTGGCGCTGTCTGCACGCGGCGGAGTGCGTACGCGGGCTTCCCCGGGTCTTCGACACCGCCCGCCGCCCCTGGATCGACCCCGACGCGGCGCCCGCCCCCGAGGTCGCCGACGTGGTGCGGCGCTGGCCGTCCGGCGCGCTCCAGTACACGCTCGCCGAGGGCCCGGACGAGTCGCCCGACGCGCCCACCATCGTCGCCCGCGCGTCGGACGGCCGGATCGAGGTCCGCGGCGATCTGCGGATCGCGGCCCCGGACGGCACCGAGTGGACCGAGACCCGGGTCACCCTGTGCGGCTGCGGGAGCAGTGCGCGGCTGCCGCTGTGCGACCACTCCGGGGCGTGCGGACGCGAGACGTGACCACCGCGCGTGGGGAGGGTGGTGGGCGCCTCGCGCGCGTGAACGCTTCCGGCGGTGGCGTGGACTCCCGCGCGCGTGGTTCGCGTCAGCCGGTGGGGTTGTCGCCTCAACCTGTCGTGGGAGCGCCGACGGGGTCGCCGCCTCAGTCGATGAGGTCGAGGACCGGCCGCAGCCCGTCGGGCCGGTCCCGCGCCGGGAGGTGGTCCACGAAGTGCACCGCGCCGCCGAGCGCGGTCGCGCCGCAGTCCGCGTGGCGGTCGTCGCCGACCATGAGCACGTTCCGCGCGTCGACGTTCAGTGCGTCGCAGGCGGCGCCGAAGAGCCGGGGATCGGGCTTCTGGATGCCGTGCTCGAAGGACAGGACGTAGGCGCCGACGTACGGGTCCAGGCCGTGCTCGCGGAACACGGGCCGCAGGTCCCAGCCGATGTTGCTCACCACACCGACCGGGACACCGCGCGCCCGTAGCCCGTCCAGGACCTCGAACGTGTCCGGGTAGGGCTGCCAGGCGGCCGGCGTCATGTGGCGTTCGTACAGGGTGTCATGGAGGCCGGTACCGGGCAGCCGCACCTGCCGCGCGAGGCCCGTGTACGCCGCCCGGTGCTGCTCGGCACTGCGGTCCCGGCTCGCCCACGCCTCCGTCAGGCCGTCAGGCACCCGCGCCGGTGAGGCCCCGCCTGGCAGTGCCCCCGCGGCGTCCAGCTCCGCGCTCAGCCGCGTGAACTCCGGTTCGGGCACGGCGGTTCCGGATGCGTCGAGGGCGGCGCGCAGCCAGGATTCGGTGGACTCGACGCGAAACAGTGTGCCGGAGAAGTCGAAGAGCACGCCTTTGATCGTCATGGGGGAGATGCTTCGACGTCGGGGCGCGTCGGGTCAAGTACGCGCGGAGCCCCGCACTTTGCTGTAAGAGGCGATGGCCAGCGTCACCATCAGGGCACCCAGGAGCCAGCCGCCGAGCACGTCCGACGGCCAGTGCACGCCCAGCCAGAGCCGGGTCAGGCCCACCCCGGCGACGGACACCGCCGCGACGGCGACGGCGGTACGCCACAGGACGCGGCCCGCGCCGTACAGGTGCAGGACCCACAGGAGCAGTCCGCAGACGACGGTCGCCGTCATCGCGTGACCGGACGGGAAGGCCGCGTAGTGCGCCGAGTCCACCGGGTCGGGCCACACCGGGCGGTCCCGGTCGAGGGCGGCCTTGAGGGACTGCTGCAGGACCGTGCCCAGGACGCATGTCACGGTGATCCAGAGGGCGAGCCACCACGCCTTGCGCGAGAGGAGCCAGAGCGTGGCCGCCGCGACCAGTGCCCGCATCGTCCACGGGTCCCACACCCAGTCCGTCAGTACCCGGTTCACATGGGTCACGCCCCGCTCCGACACGGCCCACCGGTGCCCCTCGCGCGCGAGGGAGCCGTCGGCGTCCATCAGCGGACTCCAGCGCAGGGCGACGAGAAGCAGCAGCACGGCGGAGAGCAGAGCGAGGCCGAGGGCGGCGCGCGTGGCCCTCACGGCGGGTGGGAGCGGTTGCGGAAGAGGCGACGGTGACGGGAGAGGCGGGGAGGCAAGCGCCGGTGACGGCGGTGGTGCGGGGGAGTCGGTCGGCGCCGTGCTCCTGGGGTGATCCTCTTCGACGGGCACCCGCGGAGGCTATCCCAGCGCCCGCAATCCGGGCACGAACGCCACCAGCAGCGGCACCACGGGCACCAGGGCCGCCGCCGCCGTCAACCGCAGCCGGTGCGCGGGCGTGAGCCGGGTCCGGGGCGCGAGCAACCGGTGCACGCGCTGCGGCACATGTGCCTGTGGCGTCGGGCAGGGCCCGAACACGCCCCGGTCCTCGTTGAGTTCGACCAGGGCCAGCGCGATCGTCAGCCGCCCGAAGCGCCGCGAGGCGACGTCGTCGGCCGCCAACTCCACCAGCCGGTGCATCTCGTCACGGAACGCGGCGAACACCGGGACCTGCGGAAAGCCGTACGCGAGCGCCGCCGAGCAGTGCAGCAACCAGTCGTGCCGTGCCTGCGCGTGCCCTTGCTCATGGGCGAGTACGGCGTCCAGTTGCCGCCCCTTGAGGCGGCGCAACGCGCCTGTGGTGATGACGAGTTGGGGCGCGGCACCCGGCAGCCACCAGGCGTCGGGACGGTTGCCCTCAAGGACGACGAGCCGGTCACTGCCCGCCTCCTCACCGGGCAACAGCGGGGAGCGGACGAGGAGTTCGGCGCGCTGCCTCCTGCGCCGGGCCCGCGCGCCGAGGATCTCGCGGGTCAGCATCACCGCCGTCCAGGCGCCCCCGCAGGCGAGCAGGACAGCGGTCGTCGCCGCCCAGGGGCCCGTCGTACCGAGCGCGTACGCGTCCACGACACCGCTTGGCGCGGGAGCGAACAACTGTCCGCGTACCGCGTGCCAGGCCGCTGCGGCGCTCAGCGCCATCGCCAGCGCACAGCAGAGGAGGACGGCCGCCACGACGCACTGCCAGACCCACAGCGCCACCACCGGTTCGCGCTCCGGCCACTCGGCCCGCGCGAGCAGCCGCGGCGCGAGAAGGGCGGTAAGAGCGCCGAGCAGCAGCAGTGCTACGGGGACCGTCATGCGCCCCAGCCTATGAGGGGCCCGCTACTCAAGGGTATGGGCGGTCTCGGCAAGTGACGCAGACCACGGTTCGAGCGGTGATCTCTGTCCCTTTTGAGGGAGTTCGATCTTCGGGGCGCCGGTTCAGACGGTGAGGAGCATCGCGAACATGGCGATGCCCATGGAGAGCCGGCACGCCCTCGCGAGTTCGGGCCGGTCACCCCAGCCGAGGGTGCCGTTGCCGGTGCCGAGGGTCGCGGTGCCGGTGCCGCCCCCGTGTCCGTGTCCCGGACGCCCGGCGGTCACCGGCATGAGCCGCGTGCCCGCCCGGAGCACATAGGCCGCGAAGTACAGGAGCAGCGCTCCGGTCAGTACGGGCGCTCCCGACCCGCCGTGCCCCGCGTGCCCGCCCGGTGACGCGGCCATCGCGACGGACATGTGGACCATCGCGACCGCGCCCACGAGATGGTGCAGTTGGTGCGCGTCGCCCCGGGTCGCCTCCGCGCCACGCGGTCGGATCGCCGCCGCCGACCGCAGTCCGGCAGCCGCGAACACGACCGCGCAGACGAGCCACATCGCGCGCGGGGGCGTCACGAACGCGGCGGGCACCGCCATGGCCGCCATCCCGAACCCCATCAGGGCCTCGCCGCCCGCGGCGCGGCGCTGCTCCTCGACGGCGCTGCGCATTCGCAGCAGACAGTAGGCCCCGCTCGCCGCGCACAGCGCGACAAGGAGCCAGGCGGCCGACGCCGGTGCGTGCACCGCGCACCTCCCCCGCTCGACGGTGTCGGGCCATTGATGCCCACCCGGCCCGCCGGGAAAGCGAGCGCGTATCAGCGCACAGGCGTACGAGGGGGAGCGCCGGGGGTCGCGCCGCAGGCTGGACGATATCTTTCGCAGGTGTGCGTGACCCCCATGGCGCTGCTCGTCACCGAGTTCGGGCGGGTCCAGCGGCCGGGCGAGCTGATCACCGAGCGGGTCGCTGACACCGCCTTGGGCGCTCTCCGCGACGTCCTCGCGGCCGTCGCGGTCACCAACCGACGGGCCACCCGCCATGTCGAACGGGCCCTGGACACCACCGACCGCGCGCGGGAGCACGCCGAACACGCCCTGGCCCGGCACCGCCCCGAACCCGGCGCCCTGGAGCGCGCCCACCGGAACCTGGCCGCCGCGCTGGTCGACCTGCGCGCCACGGCCGACACCGCGTCCGGCGAGTGGTGGCGGAAGGCCCTGCCCGACGAGCGGCTGGTTCTCGCCGAACAGGTCGGACACCGTACGCTCGCCGCGACGGTACGAGGGCAGAGGCGGCACGTCCCGGAGGGCGCGCAGGCATGACGACGGACAGCGGCCGGGCGGCGGGTGACACCGTCGCCGTGGTGGTGCGGCAGTGGCAGGACATCCACCCCGGGATCGACACCGGGCCGATGGAGATCATCGGCCGGATCAACCGCTGTGCGGCGCTGCTCCAGCAGGCCGAGGACGCGCCGCTGCGGCGCGCGGGGCTGACCCGCGCGGAGTTCGACCTGCTCGGCGCGCTGCGGCGTACCGGGCACGAGCTGACCCCCGGCGACCTGGCCCGCGAGACCTTCTCGTCCGGAGCCGCCGTGACCAAGCGGCTCAAGCAGCTCACCGAGCGCGGCCTCGTCGGACGGCGCGGCGACACCCGGGACCGGCGCGTCGCCCATGTGACCCTCACCGACGCCGGCCGCGACCTAGTCGACACCGTCCTGCCCGGACAGTTGGAGTACGAGAAGGCGGCCCTGTCCGGACTCGACGCACCCGGCCGTGACGATCTGGCCGCCCTCCTGGGGCAGTTGCTCGCCCAGCTCGAAGGCAGTCTCGGCGGCCCGAGGGCCTGACCCGCCGGAAGGACGGCCGCGTACGGGCCCGTACCGTCCGTCTCGCGCCCGCCTGACTGTCTCCACGGGGAATCTCACGTCGGACGGCCTCTCCGGGCGCTCTCACGCCGCCTGACGGCCTCCGTGCGGATCCCGTGGCCCCTGGCTCTCCGAGAGGCTTCCGGGCTCCTCCAGCGTGACGCGGGTCGCGCGCGGGCGCGGGTCGATCCCGGCCATGCGCAGGAAGTCCGCCGCCGCCTGGGCCGCCGCCAGGGAGCGTCGCACCCGTGGCCGCGGTACCGCCGTGGCGAGGCAGATCCGCTCGATCCGCCAGCCGTGCCAGGCCAACTGCCAGACCACGGACCCCAGATGCTCGGGCGGCACCAGCAGCCGCTCCCCGGACAGCAGCCGCCGCACGAGGGTGTCCTGCGCCCCGTACAGGGTCCGCAGGGCGCGTCGGAACCTGCGGCGCTCCGACGGGGTGAGGCCGCCCCATACGCCTTCCGCCTCCGCGTTGTCGACGGCGTACCGCAGACAGTCGATGCGGATGTCGCAGCCGCCGCAGATGCGTTTGGCCTGTTCGATGGAGTGTTCCCACCGCTCCGACTCCCCACGGGGGAAGAAGAGTTCGGGTTCCTCGCCGATGCACGCGGCATCCAGGAAGGCGGTGTCGCGGACGGGCGCGCGGTCGCTGTGCGGCCGGGAGACGGTCATCTTGGCTGTGTCCCTTCGGGCGTGCGGTTCTTCTGCCCGGCCGGCGGCGTCCCACCGGTGGCCTTCACCGGTGTCGTCCGCCGGGGCCGGGCGGCGTGGCGCGGAGCGGAGCGGGACGTGCGGTCCGTCGTCGGTCCGTCGTCGGCTTGTCGCACCATGCCTTTGATTGCTTCAACGGATGCGGAGCCGCGCCTGTTCAGCGAACGCCCGGACCGGACCTCAGTCAGATGCCCGGACGGGACCCCGGCGGATGCTCCGCCGGCACCTCCACGACCGCGATCCGCGGGCCGGATCAGGAGCCTGCTGCCGAGTACACGCACCGTGCGGGCGCGCCTCCGTGTCCGCGTTACTCTCGGCCAGGCACATCGACACGAGAGCGGAGACTCACGCCCATGGACACCGCCCCCAGCCCCACCACCGGCGACCTCGTCTTCAAGGAGGCCGCCGAGTCCGACGTCGACGCTCTTGTCGCCCTGATCGAAGCGGCGTACCGAGGGGACGCGCACGGCGGCTGGACCACCGAGGCGGATCTGCTGCACGGTCAGCGCACCGACCCGCAGGGCGTACTCGACGTCATCAAGGCGCCCGGCAGCCTGCTGATCGGCGTCGAGCGGGAGGGTGAGGTCGTCGCCTGCTTCCAGCTGGAACACCGGGGCGACGCCGCGTACTTCGGCATGTTCGCCGTCCGCCCCGACCTCCAGGGCGCGGGCCTCGGCAAGGTGATCATCGCGGAGGCGGAGCGCGTCGCGCGCGGGACGTGGGACGCGCGGGAGATGCAGATGACGGTCATCTCGGTACGGGACGACCTGATCGCCTGGTACGAGCGGCGGGGCTACCGCCGTACGGGACGGATGACGCCCTTCCCGTACGGCGACGAGCGCTTCGGCATCCCCCAGCGCGACGACCTTCAGTTCGAACTGCTGGTCAAGGCGCTCGACGTCACGCCGTGAAGCGGCCGGTGCGCTTGATCTCCGGGTAGTCGGTCGTCGCGCCGTCCAGCTCCAGGGCGCGTACCAGCCGCAGATGCTCCTGGGTGTTGACGACCCACCCGATGATCCGCAGATCCGCCTTCCGGGCCCGCTCGACGACCTCCAGTGTCAGCCGGCGGATGTTCAGGACGAGCGTGGTGGCGCCGACCGCGGTCGCCCGCTCCACCACATCCGTGCCGTACCGGCTGGCGACGAGAGCGGTGCGCACACCGGGGACGAGCCGGGCGATCTCGGCGACGGCGTCGTCGTGGAACGAGAGCACCTCGACGCGGGAGACCAGATCGCGCCGGTTCATCACCTCGGCGAGGGCCCGCGCCGCCGCGACATCCTTGATCTCGGCCTGGAGCGGTGCTCTCACCGCATCGAGGACCTCTTCGAACACCGGGATGCGCTCACCGCGGCCAGCGTCGAGCGCCCGCAGTTCGGCGAGGGTCTGCTCGGCGATCGGCCCGCTGCCGTCCGTCGTGCGGTCGACGTCGGCGTCGTGCATGACGACGAGAGCGCCGTCCTTGCTCAGATGCAGATCGAGTTCGATGAGGTCGAGTCCCGCGTTCTCCGCTGCGATGAACGATCGGAGGGTGTTCTCCGGTTCGACACCCATGACTCCACGATGACCGATGGTGAGGAAGTTCAAGGTTGACTCGCTTCCGTCGACGGCGGCTCTGCTCCCGCGCGGCCGTGGGGGAGGCGGGGCCACGCGGCAAGGTCGCAGCCTAATGGCCCGCCACCGCGATGGAACCGCTCCGACAGGGCCGAGTACAGGCATCCGCCCGCTGATTGACCATCCCGAGGACGAGAGCGGTGACCACGGCGGCGACAAGGACGGCACGGGTACTCACGGGGTGCGGCTCCGATGGCGGCGGGACGGGGATCGGCCCCGTCCTACCGGCATCCGCACCCGCACCGCGAGCCGCGTCACCCGCCGGTGGGCGAGTCCCCCGAGCGTTGACCCTTGGAGGGCCGTAGCAGAAGCAGCCGTATCCGGAGTGTCCGACGGGAAAAAGAGCGGTGAAGCGCCGGGTGCGGCAGGATAATTTACTGAGTCCCCACTTGCTGGGGAGAACCTTGCACGCATACGGTGTCTTGACGGAAGGTTCTCCGGTGGAGGGTGAGAGATGACGGAAATTCTTGTGCAGGTGGGTGCTCAGGGGCGCATATCCCGCGCGGAGCGGATCGTGGAGCACCCGGCGTGGCCCATGCTCAAGGATGCCGTGGAGGAGATCCGGCCCTGGCAGTCGAAGGACGGTTCGATCGACTTCGACGCGGAGGCCGCACCGGCCGTCGCCGACGCCGAGCGGGCCGTCGCGCGCGTGATCGCCGCCGTGGACGAACTGTCCCCGCTGCTGCCGCACGACGCCGGATACCACACCGCCCTCGTCACCGATCTGCGCCGCTGGGCCGACGGCGGCTTCGAGGTTCCCGACTTCCTCGACTCGCTGCTCGCCTTCCAGCCCGCCGCACACCGCGAGGACGGCCTCCAGCACCTCGTCGTCTTCCCGATGTACACCCAGAACGGCAACCCGGACCGCAATCTCGAAGCGGTCGTCCTGCGGATGGTGTGGCCGGACTGGCTGGCCGAGCTGGAGCGCACCCGCTACGACAACCCGCTGTTCTGCGGCATCACCTTCGAGGGCTTCACCTCCGGGTACGACACCAACTCGGCCGTCCTCTTCCCCGAGACGATCGCGGTGCGCGAGGCACCCGAGCGATTCTCCTGGGGCGGCATCTTCTGCGACCGCGAGGCCGCCCGCTTCCGGCGCGTCACGACGGCCGCCGTCGACCTGCTGGGCCTCGAACTCCCCGACGACATCCGCGAGCTGGTCGGCGACCAGGAGCGCTGCCAGGAGGCGTTCGTCCTGTGGGACATGGTCCACGACCGCACCCACAGCCACGGCGACCTGCCCTTCGACCCGTTCATGATCAAGCAGCGCCAGCCGTTCTGGATGTACGGCCTGGAGGAGCTGCGCTGCGACCTCACCGCCTTCAAGGAGGCCGTGAAGCTGGAGGCGGACGGTTTCCCGCAGGGTCGTGACGTGCAGTTCGCGGTGCTCTTCGACCGTATGTTCCGCTTCCCCGTCACCGGCGAGCGGGTCCGCAACTACGACGGCCTCGGCGGCCAGCTCCTCTTCGCCTACCTCCACCAGCACGACGTGGTGCGCTGGACGGACAACAAGCTGCACATCGACTGGGACCGCGCCCCGCAGGTCACCAACCAGCTCTGCGCCGAGATCGAGAAGCTCTACCGCGACGGCATCGACCGGCCCAAGATCGTCCACTGGTTCGCCGGCTACGACCTGGTGGCGAGCCACCTCTCGCCGCACCCCGGCTCCCGCTGGGCCAAGGGCCCCGACGCCCTCGACCTGACGCAACCGCCGCGTAAACTCGTGGACGACGTGCTTCCGGACGAGTTTCCCCTGAGCATGTTCTATGAGGCGCTCGCCAAGAAGCTGAAGAATGTGATCGCCTCGACCAAGGGCATCACCGCGACGACTCCCGAAGGGATCGCCGCGTGAGCCAGGGCAGCCCGGAGGTGACGACGATGGACGGCGACAGCACGCTCAGCGGCGCCGTGGTCGCGGTGGCCGGAGCGGCGGGACCCGCGGGGCGGGCCACCCTCATGCGCCTCGCCGAGGCGGGGGCGACCGTGGTCGGCGCCGACGCCGACCCGGCCAGGCTCGCCGAGGCCGTGGACGCCGCCCGGTACGCGCACGGCGGCTCCACGGTGATCGGCGACACCGTCGACCTCCTTGATCTGCGGGCCACGAAGGACTGGGTCGCACGGATCGAGAAGGACTTCGGCCGCGTCGACGGCCTCGTCCACCTCGTCGGCGGCTGGCGCGGCAGCGCCTCCTTCGCCGCCACCGACCTCGCGGACTGGGACTTCCTGGAGAAGCTCCTCGTCCGGACCGTGCAGCACACCTCACTCGCCTTCCACGACCCGCTCAGGCGCGGCGCACACGGCCGCTACGTCCTGGTCAGCGCCGCCGGAGCCAGTAGGCCCACGGCGGGCAACGCGGCGTACGCGGCGGCCAAGGCGGCGGCCGAGGCGTGGACGCTCGCCCTCGCGGACGACTTCCGCAAGGCGGGGGGCGACGAGGGCCCCCGCGCGGCGGCTGCCATCCTGGTGGTGAAGGCGCTGGTGCACGACGCGATGCGCGCCGAGCGACCCAACGCGAAGTTCGCGGGCTTCACCGACGTGAAGGAGCTGGCCGAGGCCATCGCCGGAGTCTGGGAGCGGCCCGCCCGGGAAGTGAACGGAAACCGTCTGTGGCTGACCGAGAAGCCGTGAACCCTCCCAGGACCGACGCGCGACGCCATCACGACCCGGAGGTCCGCGGTTTCGCCAGCGACAACTACGCGGGCGGCCACCCGGAGGTCATCGCGGCCCTGGCCCTGGCCAACGGCGGCCACCAGGTGTCGTACGGCGAGGACGACTACACGCATCACCTCCAACAGGTCATCCGCGGACACTTCGGCGCGAGCGCCGAGGCGTACCCGGTGTTCAACGGCACCGGCGCCAACGTCGTCGCGCTCCAGGCCGTCACCGACCGCTGGGGAGCGGTGATCTGCGCCGAGAGCGCCCATATCAACGTGGACGAGTGCGGGGCGCCCGAGCGGGTCGGCGGACTCAAGCTGCTCACGGTGCCCACACCGGACGGCAAGCTGACACCGGAGCTGATCGACCGGCAGGCGTTCGGCTGGGACGACGAGCACCGGGCCATGCCGCAGGTCGTGTCGATCACCCAGAACACCGAACTCGGCACCGTCTACACGCCCGACGAGGTCCGCGCGATCTGCGACCACGCCCACCAGCACGGCATGAAGGTGCACCTCGACGGCGCCCGCATAGCGAACGCCGCCGCGTCCCTGGACGTACCGATGCGGACCTTCACCAACGCGGCCGGCGTCGACATCCTGTCCCTCGGCGGCACCAAGAACGGTGCTCTGTTCGGCGAGGCCGTCGTGGTGCTCGACCCCGGCGCCGTCAGCCATATGAAGCATCTGCGCAAGCTGTCCATGCAGCTCGCCTCCAAAATGCGTTTCGTGTCCGTCCAGTTGGAGGCCCTGCTCGCCAAGGACCTCTGGCTGCGCAACGCCCGGCACGCCAACGGGATGGCCCAGCGGCTCGCCGAGGGCGTCCGCGCGGTGCACGGCGTCGAGATCCTGCACCCGGTCCAGGCCAACGCGGTCTTCGCCCGCCTCCCGCACGACGTCAGCGAACGCCTCCAGAAGCGCTACCGCTTCTACTTCTGGGACGAGACGGCCGGCGACGTCCGCTGGATGTGCTCCTTCGACACCCGCGAGGAGGACGTCGACGGCTTCGTCGCCGCCCTCAAGGAGGAGATGGCCCGCTAGTCCAGCCAGTCCAGTGGGATGGACTGCCCAGTCCTGTATGCTGCACTAATTCCGGGCGCGTGCTCCGAGCGAGCCGCGCCCGGAACCAGCACCCCGGCAGCAGGCACTCCAGCAGGCAAGGCAGACAGACCATGACTCCCACGCTCACCGTGTCCGACGAGGTGCGCGCCCTCACCCCCGGCTTCACCCATGTCGTCGTAGCGGCGTACGGGCTGGTCAACGGCCCCAGCACGGACGGCACCTCGGCACTCCTCGATGACGCGACCCGCCGCCTCACGGCCCGGCTCGACGGCCGCGCCCCGCACGAGGACCCGCACATGGCCGCCTGGCGTGAGGCGTACACGGCGTTCGGCGCCAAGCCGTCCCGTACGCGCAACTCCGCCGAGGCGCTGGCCAAGCGGGCCCTGTCCGGTGCCGGACTGCCCCGCATCAACGCTCTTGTCGACGTCTACAACGCGATCAGCGTCGCCCACCTCGTCCCGGTCGGCGGCGAGGACGCCGATCACATCGACGGCGGGATGCGGCTGGTGCGCGCCACCGGAGACGAGGAGTTCCCGACCGCCGCCGGCGGAGAATCCGTGATCGAGCACCCGGAGCCGGGCGAGGTCGTCTGGCGTGACGACTCCGGAGTGACCTGCCGCCGCTGGAACTGGCGCCAGGGAGTACGGACCCGGCTCACCGAGGAGTCGGTCTCCGCGCTGTTCCTGCTGGAGAGCCTGTCCCCGATGCCGGTGTCCGACGTGGCGGCGGCGGGCGCCGAACTCGCCGAACTAGTCGAGAAGTTCAGCCCCGGCGCACGGATCACCGTCCACACGCCGGTGCGGGGCTGACCTGACCTGATCTGACCTGACATGGGCCGGGCCCGGTCACGCCGTGCGTGGCCGGGCCCCGTCGGTCGTCAGCCCTTCTCGGCCGCCCGCACCGCCTCGGGCGTGGGTGCCGTGCCGCCGAGATGCGCCGGCATCCACCAGGTGTCGTCCGGCCCCTTGGGGCGTACGGGATAGGCGCGCTGGGCCGCTTCGAGCAACTCCTGCACCCGCTCGCGCAGTCGGCGGGTGATCGCGCCCGCGTACTGGTCGCGCGGAGCCTCGATCGGCTTGCCGATCCGCATCGTCACGGGGATGTGATGACGCCGGAAGTTGCGCGGGTGCCCCTTCGTCCACAGCCGCTGGGTGCCCCACAGCGCCATCGGGACGAGCGGGACGCCCGCCTCCTGGGCCAGCCGCGCGGCACCGGACTTGAAGCTCTTGAGCGTGAACGACTGCGAGATCGTCGCCTCGGGGAACACCCCGACGATCTCACCCGACCGCAGCGACTCCAGGGCGTGCGCGAAGGCCGCCTCACCCTGCTTGCGGTCCACCGGAATGTGCTTCATGCCGCGCATCAGCGGACCCGACACCTTGTTCCGGAACACGGACTCTTTTGCCATGAACCGGACGAGACGTTTCTGCGGGAGGGCCGTGAGCCCGTTGAAGATGAAGTCGAGATAGCTGATGTGGTTGCTGACCAGCACCGCACCGCCCGAACGCGGAATGTTCTCCGAACCCTTGCAGTCGATCTTCAGGTCGAGCGCCTTGAACATGGTGAGGGCCATGCCGATGACGGGACGGTAGACGAGCTCTGCCATGGGCGAGGAGGACCCTTCTCTCTGCCTGGGGAGGGGTCTCCCGGCGGGAAGTTACGCAGCCGTAGGTTTTGCGGCCTGCGCAGATCGTGCCCCAAGAACGAACGGGTAGCCAGTCCTGGTGCCCACGGAGCGCGAGATTCTCGTCACGTTCCCGACACATACCATTCCTGCTGGTCCCGCTGTTCGCGCCGCTCCCGAGAGGACGCGTGCGGCGCTCTCGCCCTGGGCCCCGGTATCACCGCTCTCGCTCTCGGCCGGCCCGCGGGAATCACCGCTCCCGTCCCGGCCTGCCGGTATCGCCGCTCTCAGCCCACCCGTGCCGTGGCGCGTCGCAGCAGTAGATACGCCTCGCACCCGAGGCAGTAGGCGAACGCCGCGTTGAGGAAGGCCGCCGCCAGCGCGCACGCCGTCGCCGCGAGCCCCAACCACTGCGGCCCGACCGCGTATCCGATCAGCCCGACCACCGCGAAGACGAGACCCACCGCCTGGGCGAAGCGGGGCGGCTCGGGCGCCTCGAACTCCGTCGGCTGACCGATCCGTGGCCGTACGACGGTCCGGAACAGCCACCCGTACGGAGAGCGCCGCACGCCCCCCGCGGCGCCCAGCGCGAAGCAGAGCGTCTGCCAGGCCAGCAGCCAGACGCTGCCGGTGATGAGCACGACCGCCAGTACGAGCGTCGTCACCGCGGCCCCGAACCGCGGTCCCCTCACGTCGATGTCCATGAATCAAGCATTCCGTATGACCGGCGTTCCGGGGTGCCGGGAATCTTTGCGGTCTCGTGAACGCTGAAGCCGGGGATGACGGGACTTGTGGTGTGTGTGGTGGTGCTCGCGCTGGCGGCGGCGTACGGAGCCGTGCACCGGCGCCGGAGCGGGAGGGTGAGAGTGCGCGGACGCGACGGCGGGAAGCGGCTCGGTACGGCGGAGTTGGGCGAGAGCCTGGGGGAGCGCGCGACCCTCGTGCAGTTCTCCAGCGCCTTCTGCCAGCCCTGCCGTGCCACGCGACGGGTGCTCGGCGAGGTCGCCGGGATGGTGCCCGGAGTGCGGCATGTGGAGATCGACGCCGAGGACCGACTCGACCTCGTGCGCGAACTGGACATCCTGAAGACCCCCACGGTCCTGGTGCTCGACGCGGGCGGCCGGATCGTGCGGCGCGCCACCGGCCAGCCGCGCAAGGCCGACGTGATCGCCGCACTCGGCGAGGCCGTATGAGCCGTTGCCCTGTGAGCGCTGCTCTGTGATCCGCCGCCCGATGAGTCGATTCGGAGACACAGTGCTCGCGGTGACGCATCTCCCAGAGGGCGGACGGCACTTGACTGCACGCACCACCTATCGTCAGCCTGACCTTATGCCTCCGGAAATCCTGGCAGTTGTATGACGGCCACGCCCGACATCGGTCCCGCCCGGCTCGCGGCCCAGGCGACCCCGCCGGCATCGTCGGACCTGCTGCGCTCCGTCTTCCGCCGGCACGCCGTCGGTGTCGCCGTGATCACCGCTCACGGTCCGTCGGGTCCCGCCGGCTTCACGGCGACCTCGCTCACGTCGGTCTCGGCCGAACCCCCGCTGCTGTCCTTCGGGATCGGTACGGGCGCCTCCAGTTGGCCCGCGGTCGCCGACGCCACCCATGTGGGCGTGCATCTGCTCGGTGATCACCAGCGCGATCTCGCCGCCGCGTTCGCCCGCAGCGGCGCCGACCGCTTCGGCCCGCCCACCCGTTGGCGCCACGGCCCGCAGGGTGTCCCGCTGCTCGACGACGTACCCGCCTGGCTCGTCTGCCGTGTCCGCGCGCGGGTGCCCGCCGGTGACCACCACCTCGTGATCGCCGAAGTCGTCACGGGCGATCCCACGGGCCCCGGTCGCCCCCTGCTCTACCACCAGGGCCGCTACACCTCCCTCCAGGAGTGACCCGTCCCTGCCGGGCCAACCCCCGCTCTTCCCCGTACGCGCGCGTCGTTCATGCCACGCCGCGCGCGTGACATCACTGGTTACGCAGCGTTGCGAACGTCACAGTTCAAAGCGCTTGCTCAGGGGGAATGCTGTGGGTGTACTGGTGAGTAATATTTCGGTGGGTGTGCGGATCGCCTCCGACCGGGATCCGCCGCTCCAGGCGCCTATGCTGCCTGGAAGAAGGCAGCTCAGAAATGACGATGCAGTAGGAGAGCCGGCGTGAGCTTGAGGATCGTTGTCTGTGTGAAGTACGTGCCCGACGCCACCGGTGACCGGCATTTCGCCGATGACCTCACCGTCGACCGTGACGACGTGGACGGTCTGCTGTCGGAGCTGGACGAGTACGCGGTCGAGCAGGCGCTACAGATCGCCGATGAAGCCGACGATGCCGAGATCACCGTTCTCACCGTCGGCCCCGAGGACGCGAAGGACGCGCTCCGCAAGGCGCTGTCGATGGGCGCCGACAAGGCCGTCCACGTCGAGGACGACGATCTGCACGGCACGGACGCGCTGGGCACCTCGCTGGTGCTTTCGAAGGCCATCGAGAAGACCGGCTACGACCTGGTGATCTGCGGCATGGCGTCCACCGACGGCACCATGGGCGTGCTCCCGGCGATCCTGGCCGAACGCCTCGGCGTCCCTCAGGTCACACTGCTCTCCGAGGTCTCCGTCGAGGACGGCACCGTCAAGGGCCGCCGTGACGGTGACACGGCGTCCGAGCAGTTGGAGGCAGAGCTTCCGGCCGTGGTGTCGGTGACGGACCAGTCGGGTGAGGCGCGGTACCCCTCGTTCAAGGGGATCATGGCGGCGAAGAAGAAGCCGGTGCAGTCCTGGGACCTGGAGGATCTGGAGATCGCCGCCGACGAGGTCGGTCTGGACGGCTCCTGGACCATGGTCGACTCGGCGACGGAGCGTCCGGCGCGGACCGCGGGCACGATCGTCAAGGACGAGGGCGAGGGCGGTAAGCAGCTCGCCGAGTTCCTCGCGGGCCAGAAGTTCATCTAAGGCCCACCCCACCCCTTTCGCCGCCCCCTCAGACTTCGCAATCCGCAGGAGACCATTCCCATGGCTGAAGTTCTCGTCTACGTCGATCACTTGGACGGCGCCGTCCGCAAGCCCACCCTGGAGCTGCTGACGCTGGCCCGCCGCATCGGTGAGCCGGTCGCCGTCGCCCTCGGCCCCGGCGCCGAGAGCACCGCTTCCGCGCTCGCCGAGCACGGCGCGGTGAAGGTCCTCACGCACGACGCCCCCGAGTACGCCGACTATCTCGTGGTGCCGAAGGTCGACGCGCTCCAGGCCGCGTACGACGCCGTCTCGCCGGCCGCCGTGCTGGTCCCGTCCTCCGCCGAGGGCAAGGAGATCGCCGCTCGCCTCGCCGTGCGCATCGGCTCCGGCATCATCACCGACGCCGTCGACCTGGAGGCCGACGGCAAGGGTCCGGTCGCCACGCAGTCGGCGTTCGCCGCCGCGTTCACCACCAAGTCCCGGGTCAGCAAGGGCACTCCGGTCATCACCGTCAAGCCGAACTCGGCGCCCGTCGAGCCGGCCCCGGCCGCCGGCGCGGTGGAGGCCCTGTCGGTGACGTTCGGTGAGCTGGCGACCGGTACGAAGGTCACCGCGCGTACGCCCCGGGAGGCGACGGGCCGCCCGGAGCTGACGGAGGCCGCGATCGTGGTCTCCGGTGGCCGGGGTGTCAACGGCGCGGAGAACTTCGGGATCATCGAGGCGCTGGCCGACTCCCTCGGCGCTGCCGTGGGTGCCTCGCGCGCCGCGGTCGACGCCGGCTGGTACCCGCACTCCAACCAGGTCGGCCAGACCGGCAAGTCCGTCTCGCCGCAGCTGTACATCGCCAACGGCATCTCGGGCGCGATCCAGCACCGTGCCGGTATGCAGACGTCGAAGACGATCGTCGCGGTGAACAAGGACGCGGAGGCCCCGATCTTCGACCTCGTCGACTACGGCGTGGTCGGTGACCTCTTCGAGGTCGTCCCGCAGCTCACCGAGGAGATCAAGACCCGCAAGGGCTGAACCCTCCCGCGCACGAGGCCCCCACGACCGGTCCGGTCGGCGGGGGCCTCGGCTCGTTCGGGGCGCACGCACATCGTTCAGGGCACGCGGGCGCCGGGAGTCACAGGGTCAGCGACGCCAGCACCGGAAGGTGGTCGCTCGGGAACTGGCCCGCGGACGAGAATGTGTTGATCGACGCGTGGTGCACGCTCACCCCGGGCGTGGCGAGAATCCAGTCGATCCGGTCACCGTCCGGCACGAGTGGCCGGTACCCGTGGAACGTCGCGTACAGCGCGCTCCGCTCGGCCGCCGTGTCCCAGGTGTCCATGAGTCCCGCGCCGAGCATCGTGTCGTAGACCGGATCGCCGTGCGCCGCCACATTGAAGTCGCCCGTCACCACGAGCGGCAGGGAAGGGTCGAGAGCGGTGATCCGTTCGGCGATCAGTGATGCGGCGCGGGTGCGTGCGTACTGACTGGCGTTGTCGAGATGGGTGTTCAGGAAGTGGAACTCCCGTCCGTCATCCCGCAGATCGCGGAACCGCACCCAGGTCACCATGCGGATGGAACCGCCGCCCCAGGTGTTGGACCCGATCACATCGGGAGTGTCGGAGAGCCAGAAGTGGTCGTAGGCGACGGGCGCGACACGGCGGGTGTCGTGGAAGACCGCCATGAACTCGTCCCGGCTGCCGCCCGCCCGGCCGGTGCCGATCCAGTCGTAGTGCGGCCCGAGATCGGCCTCGATGTCCCGCACCTGCTGGTACAGGCCCTCCTGGGTACCGACGACATGGGGCCGCTCGCTGCGCAGCAACTCCCGCATGACGGGACGGCGCCGCGCCCAGCTGTTCGGCTCGGTGGTGCTCGCGTAACGGAGATTGAACGACATCACGTCCAGGCGGCGGTCCGCGCGCCCGGTGGCCGCCGACGCGGGTGCGGCGGACAGTGCTGTACTGGACAGGGGCCCGGCGACCGCCGCTGCCACGGCGGTCTTCAGTCCCAGGCGGCGCGTCACTCGGCTGGTGTTCGGCACGCGTGCTCCTTCGGTCGCGGGTCACGGTGAACGGTTCGGACGAACGGGGTGCACGATGCAGCGTGCGTCCGCAGTGTCGAAGAGGGAACCGGGACGGGAGTGAACACGCCGGGTGCCGGAAGTGTCCCGCGCGCCAAGCGGGTGTTGACCCACACAAAGGTCCACGGATAACTTCACCATACGGATTCTCGATTCCGTGCATCGGAAAACAGGAGGGTGTGGGATGGGTCAGCAGGAGACGGTGGCGACCAGCATCGCGGGCACGGTCAGCGAGAGCATCAGCGCCTCCCTCGCCCCGGTCGACGCGGAGCTGGAGCGGCGCTACCCCGGCGACCCGGGCACCCGCCAGCCCGTCCACACCGTGTACGTCCCCGCCGACGCCTTTGCCGCTGACACCCTCCGTTCCTGGGGCGACCGGGCGCTGCGCGCGCTCGACGAACACGCCCCGGACGCCGACGCCTTCGCCGCCGTCCTCGGCCTCGGCGACGACCTCGCGGAACCCGTCCACGTGCGCGTGCGCGCCAAGCTGGAGCGCGAGCCGATCGAGGACCTCCGTATCGACTTCGAGGACGGATACGGCCGACGCCCGGACGCCGAGGAGGACGAAGCGGCGGCCCGCACAGCCCGCCTGGTCGCCGAGGCGTACGAGAACGGCACCGCGGCCCCGTACATGGGCATCCGTATGAAGTGCCTGGAGGCGCCGGTACGCGACCGGGGCATCCGCACCCTCGACATCTTCCTCACCGGCCTGATGGCGGCCGGCGGTCTGCCCGACGGGCTCGTCCTCACCCTGCCGAAGGTCACCTACGCGGAGCAGGTCACCGCCATGGTCCGGCTCCTGGAGGAGTTCGAGAAGGCGCGCGGCCTGGAGCCCGGCCGGATCGGCTTCGAGATCCAGATCGAGACCAGCCAGTCCATCCTGGCCACCGACGGCACCGCGACTGTCGCCCGGATGATCCAGGCCGCCGAGGGCCGCGCCACCGGACTCCACTACGGCACCTTCGACTACAGCGCCTGCCTCGGCGTCAGCGCCGCCTACCAGGCGAGCGACCACCCCGCCGCCGATCACGCCAAGGCGATCATGCAGGTCGCCGCGGCGGGCACCGGAGTCCGGGTCTGCGACGGCTCCACCAACGTCCTGCCCGTCGGCCCCACCGCACAGGTCCACGACGCCTGGCGGCTGCACTACGGCCTCACCCGCCGCGCCCTGGCCCGCGCCTACTACCAGGGCTGGGACATGCACCCCGGCCACCTCCCCACCCGGTACGCGGCCGTGTTCGCCTTCTACCGCGAGGGCTTCGAGCAGGCCGCCGCCCGCCTCGCCGCCTACGCCAACCGGACCGGCGGCGACGTCATGGACGAACCCGCGACCGCGAAGGCACTCAGCGGCTATCTGCTGCGCGGACTCGACTGCGGCGCCCTCGACAGCGACGAGGTCACCCGGCTCACCGGTCTCGACCGGGTCGGCCTGGAGAGCTTCGCGGCGCCGCGCCGAGGCGACCTGACCCTCCCCGCGCAGTAGACCCATGCACAAGGACGGCGGGACGGCGCCTGTCCGTCCGCCGAGACCCCGCACGCGCGCGGGAACGCGAACACTTCGTACCGGAGTACGGAGTACCGCAGTTCTGAGCAGCGGAGTGGGTCACTGACGTGCGGCGGCGCCTCAGGCCGACGGCGGGATCTCGCCCGATCCACGGGTGATGAGCCGGGTCGGGATTTCGATGCGCTCGGGAGCTATGGAGGCGCCGTCGAGCTGGCGGAAGAGGCGCTCCGCCGCCGTACGCCCGAGCTGGGCCGAGTCCTGGGCGACCACCGTCACCCCCGGCTTCAGCAGATCGGCCAGCTCGAAGTCGTCGAAGCCGACCAGGGCGACCGGCCGCTCCCGCTCGGCGAGCACCCGTACGACCGTCACGGTCACACGGTTGTTGCCCGCGAAGATCGCCGTGACCGGATCGGGGCCCGACAGCATCGCGTCCGCCGCCGGGCGCACCCGCTCCGGCACCGTGAGCCCCAGCGACATCCAGGCGTCCTCGACCACGATGCCCGCGTCCTCCATGGCCGCGCGATAGCCCCGCAGCCGCTCGGCCGCCGTGTGAATACGCGGCTGGTCGCCGATGAAGCCGATCCTGCGGTGACCATGGGCGATGAGATGGGCCACGCCCGCCCGCGCCCCGCCGTAACTGTCCGAGAGGACCACGTCCGCGTCGATCCGCCCGGCCGGCCGGTCCACGAACACGGTGGCGACGCCCGCCTTGATCTCCGGTTCCAGATAGCGGTGGTCGTCACCGGCCGGAATCACCACCAGACCGTCGACCCGGCGGGCGCACAGGGCGAGCGCCAGCTCCTGCTCCCGGTCCGGGTCCTCGGCGCTCGACCCGTTGATGAGCAGGGCGCCATGGGCACGGGCGACCTCCTCCACGGCACGGCTCAGCGGGCCGTAGAACGGGTCGGCCAGATCCTCCAGGACCAGGCCGATACTGGCCGTACGTCCCTTGCGCAGCACGCGCGCGCTGTCGTTGCGCCGGAAGCCGAGGGCGTCGATGGCCTCCTGGACGCGGCGCTCGGTGTCCGGGGTCACTCCCGGCTCCCCGTTGACCACGCGCGAGACCGTTTTCAGGCCGACTCCCGCACGCGCGGCGACGTCCTTCATGGTCGGACGGTTGCCGTAACGGTTCTCGGATCGGCGGGCGATCTCGGCCACGATGCGCTGTCCTGTCCTGTCGTCCGGGATGGTAGGAAGATGTGGCATCGAGCATAGAGCCTGGACAACGTTGTCAGATGCGGGAGAGACTGTCCATCGCATTCTGCGGACTGCCCTTCACCAGGAGATCTGACACTGATGCACACCGACCTCGTCGCCGCGCTCGACATCGGCGGAACCAAGATCGCCGGAGCCCTTGTGGACGACAGGGGAGAAATCCTGCTGCGGGCGCAGCGGTCGACGCCCGCGCGGGAGGACGGCGACACCGTGATGCGGGCCGTCGACGCGGTCGTCGGCGAACTGGCCGAATCTCCTCTGTGGGCCTCCGTGCGGGCCGTCGGCATCGGCAGCGCGGGACCCGTGGACGCGTCGAAGGGAACCGTCAGCCCGGTGAACGTACCCGGCTGGCGGGACTACCCGCTCGTCGACCGGGTGCGCTCCGCGGCCGGCGGGCTGCCCGTCGAGCTGATCGGGGACGGCGTCGCGATCACGGCGGCCGAGCACTGGCAGGGCGCCGCACGCGGCCATGACAACGCGATGTGCATGGTCGTCTCGACCGGTGTCGGCGGCGGACTCGTCCTCGGCGGCAAGCTGCACCCGGGCCCGACCGGCAACGCGGGGCACATCGGGCACATCAGCGTCGACCTCGACGGCGACCCGTGTCCGTGCGGTGCCCGTGGCTGCGTCGAACGCATCGCGAGCGGACCGAACATCGCCCGCCGCGCTCTGGACGGCGGCTGGCAACCGGGCCCGGACGGTGACACATCGGCGGCCGCGGTCGCCCAGGCCGCGCGCGCGGGCGACCCGGTGGCGCTCGCCTCCTTCGGACGCGCGGCCAAGGCGCTCGCGGCGGGTATCGCCGCCACCGCGACGCTCGTCGAGATCGACATCGCGGTGATCGGCGGGGGAGTGGCGAAGGCGGGCGAGGTCCTGTTCGCGCCCCTGCGCCAATACCTGCGTGACTACGCCACGCTGTCCTTCGTGCAGCGCCTCACGGTGGCCCCCGCGACCATGGGCACCGACGCCGGTCTGGTCGGCGCGGCAGCGGCGGCGCTGAGCGGACCGAGCCGGGCGACGGCCGCCGGGATGCGGGGCTGAATAGGGAACGGTGAGCGCTGATCCGCGAATTGAGCCCGGAGCAGACGTACGGGAGTGGAACCCGGAGCAGTGATCCGGTGGGCCGGGTGGCGGGGGCGATGCGGCGGCGGCGCGCGCGATGCGGGGCTGGGCGCCCGCCGACCCCCGCCCCCGCATCTCCGTTCCGTCGCTGTTCCGTCGTCGCCGTCGCGGCCCGGTGTCAGCAGGTGAGTTTGGCGTCCGCCCAGTCCGCGTGGTCGTAGCTGACCCCGTCCCCGGCGTCCGTGACGATCAGGTGGACCACCTGGGCGCCCGTCACATCGGCCGAGATCGGCTGCGCGGGCATCGCGTTGGTGAGGGTCCCGGTGGAGGCGACCTTCTTGCCGTCCGCCCAGATCTCGAAGACGACCGTGCCGTTGTCCCCCTTCTCGTCGTCGACACCGACCTGCGCGGTGACGGAGTCGCACGCCCCGGCCGTGTAGTACTCGATGTCGCTGGGCGCGTGCGCGCCGATGCCCTTGGCGAAGACCTGTCCGCCGATGGTGATCGGGTTGCCGTCACCCGCCTGGTCCTCGCCGTTGCTGGTGTCCCGTTCGACGGGCCCGTAGCCGTTGACGGCCGAGAGCCACGGCAGGTCGCTCAGCTGTGAGGTGCCCGCGGGCGGCCGGACCACGACCCGGCTCGCCAGCGGTACGACGCTCTCCGCGCGGTCTCCTCGGGGCGAGTGGTATGTCGTCGTCAGCGTGAACTCGTGGTCGCCCGTGGGCGTCCCCGCCGGAGCGGTGATCGCCCAACTCGTCGTGAGGGACTTTCCCGTGGGCAGGCTGGGTGCCGTTGTCCGCGAGGTGGCCTGGACCTTCCAGCCGGCCGGACCGGTGAGCCGTACGGACACCTGCTGTGCGGGTGTCCGGCCGAGATCGGTGACCTTCGAAGTGAGCACTGTCCGCTTGCCGGCCTCGACCAGCGTGCCGCCGTCCGCGCGGAGTTCGACGGCGGGCGGGTACGCGGACCACTTGCGGTCGGCCGTCACGCGCAACAGCACGGTGCCGTGGGCGGGCACGGTCGCGGAGATGGCGCCCGCGGTGTTGTAGCTCCGGTGCTTCCACAGGTCGCGCAGCGTGTACGCGGAGGCGCCCGGGAGGCCCGCGGCGGTCGCGGTGGTGGAGATGCGCTGCGCGGTGTTGGTCTCGTTGAAGAGCGCGATCGCGCGGCTGCCGTCCCGCATCTCCTTGACGACGACCCAGCGCCCGTTCTCGGAGGTGAGGACGGTGCCCTGCTTGCCCAGCGGGTCCTGGTCGACCGCGATGACCTCACGGTTGTCCAGGATGTCGAAGGTGGACTCGGGCACCTTGCGCAGATCCGAGCCGATGAGCAGCGGCGCCGCCATGATCGACCACATCGAGAAGTGCGTACGGTACTCGGTGTCCGTCATGCCGCCGTTGCCGACCTCCAGCATGTCGGGGTCGTTCCAGCGGCCGGGGCCCGCGTGCGGGGCGAGGGGCAGATTCTGCTTGAGGATCGACAGCATCGAGCCCCAGTTGTCGCTGATGTCACCGGTCGTGCGCCAGAGATGGCCCATGTCCCCGGCCCATTCCCACGGCTTGTTCTCGCCCCATTCGCAAATGCTGTAGACGATGGACCTACCGGTCGCCCTGAGGGCGTCCCGCATCGTGTTGTACCGCTGTTTGGCGTCCACGCCCTGGTTGTTGCAGTTGTCGTACTTGAGGTAGTCGACACCCCAGTCCGCGAACTGCTGCGCGTCGCTGTACTCATGGCCGAGCGCGCCCGGGAAACCCGCGCTGTTGCATGTCTTGGTACCGGCACTGGTGTAGATGCCGAGTTTGAGGCCCTTCGCGTGGACGTAGTCGGCGACGGCCTTGATTCCGTTCGGGAATCGCTCCGGGTCGGGGACCAGCTTGCCGTTCGCGTCCCGCTCCTGGAGTGCCCAGCAGTCGTCGAGATTGACGTACTGATAGCCGGACGCCTTCAGACCTTTCTCGATGAAGAGATCGGCGATGCCTTTGACCATCGCCTCGTTGAACTCGGCACGGCAGTGCGTGGAGTTCCAGTTGTTGAAACCCATCGGAGGTGTGAGGGCCAGGCCGTCGTCGGTCTTCGGCCCCGCGGTGACCGCTTCCGGGGCGGCGGCGCGCGCCGCCGGTGTCGAGTCCCGCGCCGGGCCTGCCGATTCGCCTGCCGCGGCGGGTACGGCGAGCCCTGTGGAGCACAGCACCGCCGTGGCGACAGCTCCGACCACTCTTCGTCGGGTACTGCGGGTGGAGAGATGACGCATGGTGACGTTCCTCCGTACTCGCGAAAGATGGGATGACGGCATGTACGCGTCAGGGGACGCGCGTTTACGGTAGAGCGTGTTGGACTCTGTTGGAAGAGAAGAGGTAACGGTTGCCTATGAAGGTGCCAAAACCCTTGACGGCGGTGCCAGTTGGCAGTGAGATCCAATCCTCGCGTTCGGTTGTGTTGGGTTGCACCCCGAGGAGGGGGACATGGCTCAGTCATCGTTCAACGGTCCGGTCGCGCCGCACGGCGTCGTCGGACATCGGATGTCCCGACGGAATCTCTTGCGTGGTGCGGCTGTCGGAGCGGGCGCCGTGACCCTGCCGGCCCTGCTCACCGCCTGCGGGAGCGGACCCGGCGGCGACAGCAAGACGGTCACCGTGGGCTCCAACGCCTCGGACGCGGTGCCCAAGAAGGCGTTCGCCGACGCGTTCAACGCGTACGAGAAGGAGTCCAAGAAGACCGTCAAGGTCAACACAAAGGACCACAACGACTTCCAGGAGAACATCAACCGGTATCTCCAGGGCACACCGGACGACGTCTTCATGTGGTTCGCCGGATACCGCATGCAGTACTTCGCGGAAAAGGGCCTCCTCGTCGAGATCGGCGACGTCTGGAAGAAGTTCACCGGCTTCTCCCAGGCACTCAAGGACCAGTCGACCCACGCCGGTAAGCAGTACTTCGTGCCGTACTACTACTATCCGTGGGCCGTCTTCCATCGGAAGAGCCTCTTCGAGAAGCAGGGCTACGAACAGGCCAAGACCTGGGACGATTTCATCGCCCTCGCCAAGAAGATGAGCAAGGACGGCATTCCGGTCGCCTTCTGCGACAAGGACGGCTGGCCCGCGATGGGCACCTTCGACTACATCAACCTCCGCGCCAACGGATACGACTTCCACAAGTCGCTGATGGCCGGCGAGGAGTCCTGGACCGACCCCAAGGTCAAGAACGTCTTCGATCTCTGGCGCGAACTCATGCCGTACTACCAGAAAGGCGCGCTCGGCCGGACCTGGGAAGAGGCCGGGCAGGGCCTCCAGCAGCGCAGGACCGGGATGGCCGTCTTCGGGATGCCGCACCCCGGCTCCCAGTTCCCCGAGAGCGAGCGCGAGGACATCGACTTCTTCGCCTTCCCGGAGATCGACCCGCAGTTCGGGCAGGACGCCGTCGAGGCCCCCATCGACGGATTCCTCATCGCCAAGAAGTCGAAGAACGTCACCGCCGCCAAGGACCTTCTCACCTGGCTCGGCACCCCCCAGGCCGAGGACATCTACCTCGCGGGCGACCCCAACAACGTCGCCGTCAACGAAGGCGCCGACACCTCCGCGTACACCGCTCTGCAGAAGAAGTCCGCCGAACTGGTCGCGGGCGCACAGCAGATCTCCCAGTTCCTGGACCGCGACACCCGTCCCGACTTCGCGTCGACCGTCATGATCAAGGCGATCCAGGACTTCATCGGCAACCCGAAGGACGTCGACGGTCTCTGCAACAGCATCGAGCGGCAGAAGAAGACCATCTTCTCCTCACCCGTCGGCTGACCCCGCGACCGCCCGCCACCAGCCGACCATCGAGGCCAGAAGGGGAAGAGGATCCGTGCCGCTGAACACCGCGCGGCGCGCCGGGCGGCGAGGCCCACGGCGATTCACCCGCCGTGACCTTGCCGTTTTCGGCGTGCTCCTGGGCATACCCGTCCTGCTGGACATCGTCATCATCTGGGGGCCCACACTCGCCTCCATCGGCCTGTCGTTCACCTCGTGGGACGGCATCGGCGACATCCACTGGGTGGGCGGTGAGAACTACCAGAACCTCGTCGACAACTACCCGGCCTTCTGGCCCGCCGCCCGCCACAACCTCCTGTGGCTCGCCTTCCTCGGCCTGGTCGCCACACCCTTCGGACTGCTGCTCGCCGTCATCATCGACCGGGGTGTGCGCTTCAGCCGCTTCTACCAGTCCACGCTCTACATGCCGGTCGTGCTCTCGCTCGCCATCGTCGGCTTCATCGCCCAACTCGTCCTCGGCACCGACCAAGGCGCGCTCAACACCATCCTCGCCAACCACGACGACCCCATCGACTGGCTCGGCAACGCGAACCTCAACATCTGGATGATCCTGCTCGCCGCCGGCTGGCGACACGTCGGCTATGTGATGATCCTCTACCTCGCGGGCCTCAAGGCGGTCGACCCCACCCTCAAGGAAGCCGCGGCGATCGACGGCGCCAACGCCCGTCAGACCTTCTTCCGCGTCGTCTTCCCGACCCTGCGGCCCGTCAACGTCATCGTCGGCGTCATCACCGTCATCGAAGCCCTGCGCGCCTTTGACATCGTCTACGCGGTCAACAAAGGCCGTAACGGCCTGGAACTGCTCTCCGTCCTCATCACGGACAACATCATCGGCGAGGCCAGCCGCATCGGATTCGGCTCCGCCATCGCGGTCGTCCTGCTCACCGTCTCCCTGGGATTCATCGTGACCTTCCTGGTCCAAGAGCTGCGAGGTGCACGCGACCGATGACCGCCGACCTCCGCGCCACCCCCGCCGAAACCCCCGTACGACCCACCGCGCCCCCGCCGCCGCGCCGCCGCGTCCGCCCGGGACGCCTCGGCGTGCACGCCTTCCTGCTCACCGTCTCGCTCGTGTTCCTCGCCCCACTGCTCCTCGCGGTGTACGCGTCCCTGCGCCCGTACGAGGAGACCGCCCAGCACGGCTACTTCTCCTTCCCGAAACACCTGTCGTTCGACTACTACCGGCAGGCTTACAGCGACTCGGGCATGGGCAAGTATTTCGTCAACACACTGCTCATCGCCGTGCCGGGCGTGCTGATCACACTGTTCCTCGCGTCGTTCGTCGCCTTCGCCGTGTCCCGGCTGAAGATCCGTGGCGGAGTGGTCCTGCTGGTGTTCTTCACCGCGGGCAATCTGCTGCCCCAACAGGTCATCGTCACCCCGCTGTACGTCCTGTTCAACAAGATCCCGCTGCCCTGGTGGATGTCCGACTCGCTGATGCTCTACGACTCGTACTGGGCCGTGATCATCGTCAACATCGGCTTCCAACTGGGCTTCTGCGTCTTCGTCCTGGCGAACTTCATGCGGACCCTGCCGCAGGAGATCCTGGAGGCCGCCGTCATGGACGGCGCCGGCGTGTGGACCCAGTTCTGGCGCATCACCCTGCCCCTGTGCCGCCCGGCGCTCGCCGCGCTCGGCACCCTCGAATTCACCTGGATCTACAACGACTTCCTCTGGGCCCTGATCTTCATCTCCAACCCGGACAAACTCCCGATCACCTCCTCACTGAACAACCTGAGGGGCCAATTTTTTACGGACTACAACATGCTCGCGGCGGGCTCGGTGCTGGTGGCCCTGCCGACGATCCTCGTCTTCCTCCTCCTGCAACGGCACTTCATCGCCGGACTCACCCTCGGGTCGAGCAAGGGGTGACGCCCCCGGGGGACGCCCCAGGTCAGTGACGAGAACCGCCGGGAGGCCCCGGAAACCGGGCGGGACACAACTTGGCCGGTAAGTGGCCGGTAAGGAGCCGGTAAGGGAGCCCTCTTCGACCCCTGGTTTCCGTGGCAGGGTGTTCCGGGCAAGCCACAGGGGGCCAACAGAAGAGGGGGAACCGTGATCGTCTGGATCAACGGCGCGTTCGGTGCGGGCAAGACGACCACCGCACGGGAACTGATCGACCTGATCCCGAACAGCACGCTCTTCGACCCCGAGGTCATCGGCGGCGCACTGGCCCACCTGCTGCCGCCCAAGCGCCTCGCCGAGGTGAGCGACTTCCAGGACCTGCCGATCTGGCGACGCCTCGTCGTCGACACCGCCGCCGCACTGCTCGCCGAGGTCGACGGAGTCCTCGTCGTCCCCATGACCCTGCTGCGCCAGGAGTACCGCGACGAGATCTTCGGTGGTCTCGCCGCCCGCCGTATCTCCGTACGGCATCTGCTCCTCGCCCCGGCGGAAACGATCCTGCGCGGACGCATCGCCGCACGCGAGATACCACCCGACCTGCCCGACGGCGAGATACGCGTCCGACAGTGGTGCTACGAGCACATCGAGCCCTACCGCACCGCCCTCGCCGGATGGCTCGCCGCCGACGCCCACCTGATCGACACCAGCGCCCTCACCCCCTACGACACCGCCGTACGGATCGCCGACGCCGTCCGCACCGGCGACGCGCCCGTCAGCGACATCGTCCAGACACCCGAACCCACCGGCGAGACCGTCGCCGCCGGGGTCCTCCTCTTCGACGCCGAGGACCGCGTGCTCCTCGTGGACCCCACGTACAAGGCGGGCTGGGAGTTCCCCGGCGGCGTTGTCGAGCCCGGTGAGGCACCCGCGCGCGCGGGACTGCGCGAAGTCGCCGAGGAGACGGGCCTGCGCCTTGCCGACGTACCGCGCCTGCTCGTCCTTGACTGGGAACCCCCGTCACCCCCGGCCTACGGCGGACTGCGCCTCCTCTTCGACGGCGGCCGACTCGACGCGACCAGGGTCACCGACCTGCTGCTGCCGGGACCCGAACTACGCGGCTGCCGCTTCGCCACCGAGGAGGAGGCCCGACACCTCCTGCCGCCCGTGCGCTACGAACGCCTGCGGTGGGCGCTGCGCGCGCGGGAGCGGGGGGCGGCGATCTACCTGGAGTCGGGAGTACCGGTGTAACGGGAGTACAGGTGTAACCGGAGCCGGTTTCGCGAAGGACCGACCCATGCCGCGCTCAGACGAGCTGCGAGATGCTCTTGCCGACCAGCCAGAAGCCGATGAGCAGGGAGAGAACCACGATGGCCTGGTCATGGTGGTTGTCCAACCAGTTGCTCAGCCGTTCAAGTCGTGCGCCCGCGGTCCTGGGGGCGAAGACCGCGTAGAGCTCCAGCGTGAGCTGACTCGCCGTCGCCACCAGGCAGAAGCCGAGCAGGGCGAGGTAGGTGGCGCCGTGGTTGAGGTTCGCCTCGACCACCGTGGCGGCGCCGGCGGCGACCAGCCCCCACGGCTGGAGCAGGACTGCCAGCCCGGCCGCGGTCCAGGAATTCACCTCGTGCAGCCGTGCCAGCCACTTCGGCGTCTTGCGTGGACGCCCGGCTGTTCGCCGCTTGTACTCGCCGTACATGATCAGCCCGACGCCCACCACCAGCTTGACGGTGATCGCCGCTGTCGATCCACCCGTCTTGTGGGCGGGCGGATGACCGCCGGTCAGCAGCAGCACCGCGGCGATGACACCGACCAGACAGGCCAGCCAGGCGAGGATGAAGGCGAGCGCCTTCCGCACGCCCCGCTCGGCCGACAGCACCAGGACGAACGCCACGAGCGGGAACGGCTCCAGGGTGATCCCCAGGCCGATCAGCAACAAGTCAAGGACCATCACACGCTCCGAAGCTCGCCGTCGTGGGTAGGACGCCGGAGTGCGGTACCGGTCAGCGGCGAGGCCGCCCCTCCTGTCCCTGCCGGACAGACCGCGACTCTCCTGCGGTGCGAGGAACCGGCGCACTGTCCGGACCGCCCCGGCGGCATGCGCGGCGCCGCCCCTCTGCCGCTTCCACGCCGACCTGAACCCGGCGAGACGGTGCCAGTAGCTGATACACCGCAGCACCGCCGCGCCCCGCGGACAAGAAGCGCGGCCGTCCATGCCGCACTTTCCGTCCGAACGGCCCCGGGGCCGGGCGGACCGCGCGCTCATGTTCCGTCACCCAGGTCACGCCATTTGGCGGCCGGTCCGCGCGAAACGGCGCATGTGGTCGGCCCCTCGGGTGCCGCAGGGCTATCGGGATGCGCGCAGGTGGGACTGGTCTATGGTCGAAACAGAGGGTGTCCGGCGTGCGGAGCAGGACCCTGCTTCCCTTCGACACTCGCGTCGGCTCCCGACCCCTCCCCAGGAGATGAGCCTGATGACGACAGCATCCGATACCCCCGTTCTCGACACTCTCGCGGCCATGACCCTCGACTCGGTCGAACGCTGTGGCCTTTCCGCGGACCATCTGGTCCTCACGCGCATCGCGGCCCTGGTCGCCATGGACGCGCCGGAGATCTCGTACGTCGCCCACATCGGCGCCGGCACGGAGGTCGGCGTGACCGCCGACCAGGTGCAGGACGTCCTGGTGGCCATCGCGCCCGTCGTCGGTACGGCCCGGGTGATGGCGGCAGCGACCCGCATGACCAAAGCCCTCGGATTCGCCATCGCCGTGGCCGACACGGAGAAGGGCACCGGAGCCGGAGCGTAACCGGAGCCGGCCGAGAACTCCTCCCACATGACCGGCGGGCGGGCGCCGACCCCGGCTGGATCGTTCTGGCTCCCCGGCACCGCCCCCGGATGTCGGCGATACGTCGGGTCAGTTGGTCGTGGGGGTGCTGGTCGCGTAGTTCTGGAGGAACAGTGCTTCCGTCAATGACAGGCGCTCCAGTTCCTCCGGTGACACGCTCTCGTTGACCGCGTGGATCTGGGCCTCCGGCTCGCTGAGGCCGATCAGCAGGATCTCCGCTTCCGGGTACAGGGTCGCCAGGGTGTTGCACAACGGAATCGAGCCGCCCTGACCCGCGTACTGCATCTCCTCACCCGGGTAGGCCACACTCATCGCCTCGGCCATCGCGGCGTACGCGGGGCTCTCCGTGTCCGCGCGGAACGGCTGACCCTGACCGACCTGCTCCACCCGCACCCGCGCACCCCACGGCGTACGGCTCTCCAGGTGGGCCATCAGCAGCTTGGTCGCCTGGCCGGCGTCGACGCCCGGCGGCACTCGAAGGCTCACCAGCGCGCGTGCGTGCGCGTGCACGGACGGCGTCGCACCCACCACCGGCGGGCAGTCGATGCCCAGGACGGTGACCGCGGGCTGCGCCCAGAGCCGGTCGGCGATCGTGCCGGAACCGATCAGCTCCACCCCGTCGAGTACCTTCGCGTCCTTGCGGAAGTCGTCCTCCGGATACTGCAACCCCTCCCACACCCCGTCCGACGCGAGCCCGTCCACCGTGGTCGAACCGTCCTGCGCGCGCAGCGAGTCGAGTACCCGCACCAGCGCCGCCAGCGCGTCGGGCGCCGCCCCGCCGAACTGACCCGAGTGCAGATTGCCCTCCAGGGCGTCCACCGCGACCCGCACCAGGGTCATACCGCGCAGCGACGAGGTCACCGTCGGCAGCCCCACCCGGAAGTTGCCCGTGTCACCGATCACGATCGTGTCGGCCCTCAACAGCTCGGGGTGTTCCTCCGCGTACCGCTCCAGACCGCCCGTGCCCTGCTCCTCGGAGCCCTCGGCGATCACCTTCACGCCCACCGGGACCCCGCCGTTCGCCTTCAGCGCGCGCAGCGCCAACAGGTGCATGATCAGACCGCCCTTGCAGTCCGCGGCACCCCGTCCGTACCAGCGGCCGTTCCGCTCGGTGAGTTCGAACGGCGGGGACTGCCACGCCGACTCGTCGAGCGGCGGCTGCACGTCGTAGTGCGCGTACAGGAGCACCGTCGGCGCGCCCTCGGGGCCCGGCAGGAACCCGTACACGGACTGGGTGCCGTCCGGGGTGTCGAGCAGGGCCACGTCCTGGAAGCCCTCGGCGCGCAGCGCGTCCGCGACCCAGTTCGCGGCGCCCTCACTCTCGCTGCGCGGGAACTGCTCGAAGTCCGCAACCGACTTGAAGGCCACCAGCTCCGCGAGTTCCGTACGGGCCCTCGGCAGCAGCGAGGCGACGGTCTCGGACATCGGATTCGGCGACATGGGCACGCTCCTCATGGGTGCGACGTTGTACCTGGGTGAGTACGGGTACGTGTGGGCGTTTCGCGCGTGCTTGTGTGCACGGCGCAAGTGTCGTCGATCCTCCCACAGCGGGGACCGTCGGCGCCCGCCGTAGGATGCCCGGAAGAAGCGCGGCAGGCTGTGGGATCGGGAGCGGTATACCAACGTGAGCAGCGAGAACTCTTCGGACGACGCCCGGCAGGTGTGGGACGTGGTCGTGATCGGGGCGGGACCCGCGGGAGCGTCCGCCGCCTATGCGGCTGCGGTCGCCGGACGCCGGGTCCTGCTCCTCGAAAAGGCCGAACTACCCCGCTACAAGACATGTGGTGGCGGCATCATCGGCCCCTCCCGCGACTCGCTGCCGCCCGGTTTCGACCTGCCGTTGCGCGACCGGGTGCACGCGGTCACATTCACACTCGACGGCAAGTACAGCCGCACCCGCCGCTCCAAGCAGATCCTGTTCGGCCTGGTGAACCGGTCGGAGTTCGACCAGCAACTCGTGGAGCACGCACAGAAGGCGGGCGCCGAACTCCGTACCGGTGCCACCGTTTCACGGGTCGAGCAGCACGGCGCGGCCGTCCCCGACCGGCGCACGGTCGCGGTGATCCTCCAGGGCGGCGAGACGTTGCTCGCGCGCGCGGTCGTCGGCGCGGACGGCAGCGCCAGCCGGATAGGGGCCCATGTCGGGGTGAAACTCGACCAGGTCGACCTCGGTCTGGAGGCGGAGATCCCGGTGCCGCCCACCGTCGCCGAGGACTGGAAGGGCCGCGTCCTCATCGACTGGGGCCCCACGCCCGGCAGTTACGGCTGGGTGTTCCCCAAGGGCGACACGCTGACGGTCGGCGTCATCTCCGCGCGCGGGGAGGGCTCCGCAACCAAGCGGTATCTGGAGGACTTCATCGCCCGCCTCGGTCTCGCCGGATTCGAGCCGAGCATCTCGTCCGGGCATCTCACGCGCTGCCGCGCCGACGACTCGCCGCTGTCGCGCGGGCGGGTCCTGGTGTGCGGGGACGCGGCGGGGCTGCTGGAGCCCTGGACCCGTGAGGGCATTTCGTTCGCCCTGCGGTCGGGGCGGCTCGCGGGGGAGTGGGCGGTCCGGATCGCCGAGTCCCACGACGCGGTGGACGCCCGCCGCCAGGCGCTGAACTACGCCTTCGCCGTGAAGGCGGGACTCGGTGTCGAGATGAGCGTCGGCAAGCGCATGCTGACGGTGTTCGAGCGCAGACCCGGCATCCTGCACGCCGCCATCACCGGTTTCCGTCCCGCCTGGAAGGCATTCGCACGCATCACCCGTGGCTCGACCACCCTGGGCGAGATCGTACGCACGCATCCGATGGCGGGCCGCGTCCTGTCGTCCATCGACCGGTAGCGGCCGGTAGCAGCCGGTCTTGGGGGCGCGCGCGGGGGTGGGAGCGCCGGTCGGTGACGGTCAGTGCTTCACGGTGATCCGGAAGACCGGGTGCCGGTGCGCCGCCGCGAGCAGTTCGTCGTCCGTCGAGTCGGCGGTCACGTCACCGAAGAAGCGGCCCACCTCCCAGCCCCACTTCTTGAGGTAGGTACGCAGGATCTCCGGCTTCTCCTCGTCGGGCAGCTCGACCGCCGTGAACTCCTGCGTCCGGCGCCCGACCTGGAGACGTCCCCCGCCGGCCGCCCGCATGTTGCGCACCCACTCGGAGTGGCCGCGCGCCGAGACCAGATACGGCCCCCCTTCGTACGGGAGCAGATTGACCGGCGTACGGCGCCACTCGCCGCTCTTGCGGCCGATCACGGACAGCTCGGCCGTACCCATCAGGCTGACGCCCCGTCGCGCGAGCCAGCCGATGGACGTGTTGAGCATCCGGTCGAAGGAGTTCGGCTTGATGTAGGTCGTGGACATGGCGCCTTCCAGGTGCAGAGCGAGAGCGAGAACGAGAGCCGGAACGAGAACGCTCGACAAGAGCGCCGATCGAGAGCGCTGCTCTCGGTTCCTGACGTCAGTATGGAACAGTTCGGCGCCCCAAAGCAAGAGCAGTGCTCTCGAACGTATGCACTGAACACATTTGCGTACGACGATCTCGTTTGTGCGCGCCGCTCTCGCGACATGGCAGACTCCTCCCATGAGCACCACACAAGGAGCCCGCGCACGAGCCCGTATCGAAGTCACCGCCGCCATCAAGGACGAGGCGCGCAGACAGCTCGCGGCCGAAGGGGCCGCCAAACTGTCGCTGCGCGCGGTGGCCAGGGAACTCGGCATGGTCTCGTCGGCCCTCTACCGCTACTTTCCGAGCCGTGACGACCTGCTGACGGCCCTGATCATCGACGCCTACGACTCCCTCGGTGTGACGGCGGAGGCGGCCCACGCGAAGACGGACGAGGAGCCACCCGCGCGCCGCTGGGTCGCGGTGTGCGAGGCGGTGCGCGGCTGGGCGCTGAAGCATCCGCACGAGTACGAGCTGATCTACGGTTCGCCCGTGCCCGGCTACACCGCTCCCGAGACGACGATTCCGTCCGCCGCCCGGGTCGGGCTGCTGCTCATCGACGTCGTCAGGGAGGCCCGGTTCGGCCGAGGGGTGACGCTGCCGCCGCTGCCGTCCGGTCTGCGCCCCGAGGCGGAGCGCATGGCCGACGACCTGGCGCCCGACCTGCCCCCCGAGGTGATGACCGCGCTTGTCGCGTCGTGGGCGCAGTTGTACGGCCTGGTCGGCTTCGAGGTGTTCGGACAGTTCGACCAGGTCGTCGAGGACCGGGACGCGTTCTTCACGTACGCCGTCACGCGCCTCGCGCACGGGGTGGGACTGCCGGTCGACGACGACGCCCCGCCCACGTAGGGCGCGGAGACAGGACCGGCGGGTGCCGACAGGGCCGGCAGGACCGGCACGTGGAGACAGGCCGACGTACTCCCCGGGGAGTACGTGTGATCGCCACGTCCGGCTGACGCCCCGGGCGGCCCACGGCGTCTAGCGTGGCCGACATGGAAGAGCTGCGCGCGCGCCGGTGCGGCGGTCCGCCCTGGGCGAGGGGCGGGCCGTCGCACCGGCGATGGCCGGGGCCGCCGTGGTGGGGCGGCCGGGGCGACGACTCCGACGGCGGCGAGGACCCTACGAAGAAGTGGCCCTGGCGCTCGACACTGCTGGTCACCGTCTTCGTCCTCGTCGGCTCCACCTTCGCCGCACACGGCCAGACGGACCGTCAGCAACTGGACGTCTACGCCCGGCTGCTCCTGGTCGCCGGCACGGCCATGCTGCTGTGGCGCAAGCGCCACCCCGTGTTCGTCGCCTACGGCACGGCGGCGACAACCCTGGTCTACCTCGGCGCCGGATACCCGTACGGACCCGTCTTCCTCACGCTCGTCGTGGGCTGCTTCAGCGCGGTCGTCACCGGACATCGCGTCGCGGCCTGGTCGGCGGCGGGGATGTGGTGGGCGGGGCATCTGCTCATCGCGCACTGGCTCTACCGCTGGCTGCCCCCGGCGGGCGACCACCCGGCGTCCTGGGGGCAGGAAGCGGTCATCGCCACCTGGCTCGTCGCCGTCGTCGCGCTCTCGGAGCTGGGCCGTGTCCGCCGTGAGCAGTGGGAGCGCGACCGGGCCGAGCGGCGCCAGGCCGCCGCCCGGCGGGCCGACGAGGAGCGGCTGCGCATCGCGCGCGAACTGCACGACGTCCTCGCCCACAGCATCTCCGTCATCAATGTGCAGGCGGGCGTGGGCCTCGCGCTCCTCGACTCCGACCCGGAACAGGCACGCTCGGCGCTGACCACCATCAAGGCGGCCAGCAAGGAGGCCCTGGGCGAGGTCCGTCAGGTCCTCGACACGCTCCGCACCCCCGGTGACGCCCCGCGCGCGCCCGCGCCGGGCCTCGACCGGCTCCCCGAACTGGTCGAACAGGCCGCGAGCGCCGGACTCACCGTGCGGGTCACCACGGAGGGCGCACCCGGTGGTACGGGATCGCTGCCGCCGGGCATGGACCTGGCCGCGTTCCGTATCGTCCAGGAGGCGCTGACGAACATCGTCCGCCACTCGGGATCACGGCACGCGCGCGTGGTGGTGCGGTACGAGGCCGGCGGGGTACGGATCCAGGTCGACGACGACGGTCCCGCGACCGGGGCCGACGCGGGTGGCAGCGGCAACGGGCTCGCCGGAATGCGGGAGCGTGCAGCCGCGCTCGGTGGCACGATCGAGGCGGGTCCCCGTCCCGACGGTGGTTTCCGGGTGTCCGCCGTACTGCCGCGCAAGGAGGACCGGTGACGCGAGGACCGGTGACAGGAGGAGCGGTGAAGGGAGGACCGGTGACAGGGAGAGCGGTGATCCGTGTACTGCTCGCGGACGACCAGTCGCTGGTCAGGGCCGGGTTCAAGGCACTGCTCGACGCGCAGCCCGACATCGAGGTCGCGGGCGAGGCCGCCGACGGGGAAGCGGCGCTCCGCGCGGTACGCGAACTGCGCCCCGATGTCGTCCTGATGGACATCCGGATGCCGCTGCTCGACGGACTCGCCGCCACCCGCCGTATCACCGGCGACGGGGACCTGCGTCAGGTGAAGGTGGTCATGCTCACCACCTTCGAACTCGACGAGTACGTCTTCGAGGCGATCCGCGCGGGTGCCTCCGGCTTCCTGGTCAAGGACACCGAACCGGAGGAACTGCTGCGCGCGGTACGGGCCGTGGTCGACGGGGACGCGCTGCTGTCGCCGGGTGTCACCCGGCGGCTCATCGGCGAGTTCGCCGCCCGCTCCAAGGAACCGGCCGCCGCCGATTCGCTGGCCGAACTCACCGAGCGGGAGCGGGAGGTGATGGCGCTGGTCGGCATCGGACTCTCCAACGAGGAGATCGCCCGTCGGCTCGTCGTCAGCCCGCTCACCGCAAAGACCCACGTCAGCCGCACCATGGTGAAACTCGGCGCCCGCGACCGGGCCCAACTGGTCGTCCTGGCCTACGAATCGGGCCTCGTAAGGCCCGGCTGGCTGGGCTGAACCGGGACGGACAGCGAGCCGGGGCCGACGTTGAATCGGGGCCGACGCCGAGTCGGCGCGGACATGTGCGGGCCCGGCGTACGGTCGCGGTCGCCGTATGCCGGGCCCGCCCCCCCGTTTTCGGTTGGCTCGGTTCCCCGTCTCCTGAGGGCTCAGTCGCGCGCCGCCACTGACTCGGCGTCGGCGGTCTCACGCTCCGCTTCCTCCGCGCGCCGCCGCGCCGCGTCCCGCTCCGACGAGGCGACCAGAACCGTGTGCTGCCGCGGCTGTCCGTCGCGCCGGGTACGGAGCCCGGTCACCGTGACCAGCAGGCCGGTCAGGGCGATTCCGGTGATCACGACCAGGCCGGGGCGGTAGCTGTCGAGCACTTCGCGCGCGGAGGCGCCCTCGTGGCTGTTCGCGGTGACGACGGCGGTGACCACCGCGAGGAAGATCGCGCCGCCCACCTGGACGGAGGTGTTCAGCAGGCCCGACACCATGCCCTGTTCATGGTCCGCCACGCCGTTGGTTGCCTGGATGTTGAGCGAGGGGAAGACAAGCGCGCAGGCCGCGCCGATCAGCAGCATGGTCGGCAGGATCACGGCCGCGTAGTGCGGATTCAGATCGACGCGGAGGAAGAGCGCGTACCCGACGACCATCAGGGCGAAGCCGACCGCGATCACCCGGGGCGTGCCGAACCGGTCGACGATCGCACCGACCTTGGTCGAGGACAGTGCCACCAGGGCGCCCGCCGGCAGGAAGGCCAGCGCGGTGTGCAGCGCCGACCAGCCGAGCAGCGACTGCATGTACAGGGTCACCAGGAACTGGAATCCGACGTACGAGCCGAAGAACGCCATCGCACCGAGTTGGGCCCTGACCTGGCTGCCCGAGCGGAGAACGCCGAGCCGGACCAGGGGACTCGCGGTACGGCGTTCGATCGCGACGAAGACGGTGAGGAGTATCGCGGCGATGAGGAACGAGAGCAGTGTTCGCGCGGAGCCCCAGCCGACGTCCGGGGCCTGGACCACGGTGAACACGAGCAGGAGCATCGAGAGTGTGCCGGTGACGGCGCCCGGTATGTCGTAGCCGCGGTGGGTGTCGTCGCGCTCGCTGTGCGGGATGAGCTTGATGCCGATCAGCAGCGCGATCAGCGCGATGGGCGCGGGCAGCAGCATCGTCAGGCGCCAACTGGCCTCGGTGAGCAGGCCGGACAGGACCAGGCCCATGGAGAAACCGGTGGCGGCGCAGGTGGTGTAGATGGCGAGCGCGCGGTTGCGGACCGGGCCCTCGGCGAAGGTCGTGGTGATGATCGAGAGACCGGCGGGCGCGGTGAACGCGGCGCTCAGGCCCTTGATGAAACGGCTCGCGATGAGCAGCGGACCCGAGTCGACGAGCCCGCCAAGCAGGGAGGCCACGGCGAACACGCCGAGCGCGATCAGGAACACCCGGCGCCGTCCCAGCAGGTCGGCGGCGCGTCCACCGAGCAGCAGCAGACCGCCGTAGCCGAGGATGTAGCCGCTGACGATCCATTGGAGCGTCGAGGTGGACAGGTCGAGTTCGGAACCGATGGACGGCAGGGCGACGCCGACCATCGAGACGTCGAGCGCGTCCAGGAACATCGCGGCGCACAGCACGAGCAAGGTGCCCCACAGGCGCGGGGTCCAGCGTTCCGCGGACGCCGACTTGGGGACGGCTGCGGTGAGCGGAGAGGTCATGCGCAGCACAGTACATGCGCGTGCATTGAATGCAAGTGCATTTAATTCCGATGCAACATTCATCGATGTTCTGCTACCGTGCCGTCATGGCGGCGAAGAGTGCCGAGCATGTGCTCGTGGACCAGTGGCGGGACATCCTCGCCGTACATGCGCGCACGATGTGCGAACTCGACAGGGAACTGCACCGGCACGGTCTGGGCGCCAGTGACTTCGAGGTCCTCGACATCCTCGCCGAGGGCGACTCGGAAGACGGCGGTTGCTCCTACCGTGTGCAGGAGATCGCGTCCCGTGTCCATCTGAGCCAGAGTGCCCTGTCCCGCCTCGTCGGCCGACTGGAGAAGGACGGTCTGGTGGAGCGCGCGATGTGCGAGGAGGACCGCCGGGGTGTACGGGTCTGTCTCACCACCAAGGGCCGTGATCTGGCCACCGAGGTACGGCCACTCCAAAGAGCGGTGCTCGCCCGGATGCTCGCCGAATCCTGAGACACACTCGCGGGCTCTTGAACGCGTAGACCACGGTACCTGTGAGCACCGGACCTCATCGGCGCCAGTGCTCTCCGGCCTCGACGGCTCACCCGGCGCGCGTGAGCACCGCACCGCGATCGCACCCGTGCTCTCCGGTCACGCCCCCGCCGGCTCCTCCCGCGCGGCCCCCCGCGTCAGGTAACCGATCGCCCCGGCCACTCCTGCCAGGACCGCCACGCTGGTCAGTGCGGTCGGGAGGGAGAACCAGTCGGCCATGAAGCCAATCGCCGGCGGGCCGAGCAGCATGCCGCCGTAGCCCAGCGTGGACGCGGCGGCCACGCCGGTCGGGCCCGCCAGGGCTCCGGCTCGCTCGATGGCCACCGGGAAGATGTTGGCCAGACCGAGACCGGTGACGGCGAAGCCGACCAGGGCGGCCCAGACCGAGGGGGCCAGCGCCCCGACCAGCATGCCGACCGCGGCCGTCGCGCCGCCCGCTACCAGGGTCCGGGTCCGCCCCAGCCGTTCCAGGAGGGTGGTTCCGGTCAGCCGGCCGATCGTCATCGCCCCGGCGAAGCACGAGTACCCGGCCGCCGCGACCCCGGGATGCGCGGCCAGGTCCTCCTCCAGGTGCAGCGCTCCCCAGTCGGCCAGGGCCCCTTCTCCGTACGCCGTGCACAGCGCGATCACCCCGAACACCAGGACCAACCCGCGGGTGCGGCGGTCGAGTCGGCGCGGGGCGGCGCCCTTCCGTAGCGGCTCGGGCCGCGACGGGGCCTCGTACCGCAGCAGGGCGCGGCCCGTGACCGCGGTGACCACGAGTCCGACGACGGTGAGCGCGAGCAGATGCCGGGTGGGAGACAGATGGCTCGCGACCAGGCCGCCGAGACCCGCGCCGAGCATGCCGCCGAGGCTGAACGCCGCGTGGAAGCTGGGCATCACGGGCCGCCGCAGCGCGGCCACGAGATCGACGGCCGCGCTGTTCATGGCGACGTTCAGACCGCCGTAGGCCGCGCCGAACACCAACAGCACCAGGCCGAGCGCGAGCGGGGAGTGCGTCAGCGGTGGCAGCGCGACACTCAGGGCGAGCAGCACCGCGCAGCCCAGGGTCACCCGGTGGCTGCCCAGGCGCCGGCACAGCCGCCCGGTGAGCGTCATGGTGATCACCGCTCCGGCCGAGACCCCGAGCAACGCCAGACCGAGCGTGCTCGCCGACGCCCCCGTCTGCTCCTTGATCGCGGGGATCCGTACCACCCAGCCGGCGAAGACGAAGCCGTCCATGGCGAAGAAGACGGTGAGGGCGGCACGGAGGCGGGTGAGGTCGTCGGCGTTCCGCGCGGCGCTGCGCGGTCGCACTTTGTTTATTAGCGGCACAAAGTCAGAGTAGGGAGCCATAGGGCAGCGGGCAAGCGGCCCCCCTCGGAACACCGAACACCGAACACCGAACACGGAACGCGGGACACGCTGTCCCGTTCGCGCCCTCGGTACAGGGGTCGAAGCGCGGATGGTACTGTCGCGGCTCGCACCAGGATCCCGCTATGAGAGTTGACGCACCATGGCCGAGAAGTGGCGGGCCAGGCTGAAGCAGCCGTCCCTCGTGATCCCCCTGATCGGCGGGGCCGTTCTGGTCGCGTGGCTGACGGTCGTGGTGGTGTCCATCGTGCGCGAGGAGCCCGGCGGCGAACCCACGGTGAAGGGCCTCACCGCCGCCGTGGAACAAGCCCTCACGGACCGCGACGACGACGAGTTGGGCCGCCTGGTCGACTCCGACAGCGCCGGGGACAACTATGCGAAGAACTATCTGAAGCGGCTCGACGACGCCGGACCCCAGCGCATCCGCGCCACGGTGTCGGAAGGCGGGACGCACCCCGTGATCACGGTCGTCGCCGATGTGCCGGGCCAGGGACCGGTGTGCAGCGCATGGTCCGCCGTCCAGGACGAAGACCGCTGGGTCCTGGACGCGGCGCCCGTCGTGGCCTCCGGCAGCACCTGCGGGGTCGTCGGCGAGGCCGGGACCGACACCACCCGCTGACCCCGGCGGGCGCGGCCACCACACTTCCGTCGGCACCGTCACCGCGACTCCCGCCCACGCGATCGGCCGCATCGCCCGCATCGGACGGATCGGCCGCATCGGCCGGATCAGGCGGGCTCGCGCCCGTCACACCGTGACGACCGTGACCCCCGCCTCCTCGAAGCGGGCCACCGTGTCCGGGTCGGCCGCCGTGTCCGTGACCAGGGTGTCCACCCGGTCGGCCGCGCAGATCCGGGCGAAGGCGCGCCGTCCGAGCTTGCTGGAGTCGGCCGCCACCACGACCCGCTCGGCGCGCTCGCACAGCAGCCGGTTGATCGCCGCCTCGGCCTCGTCGTGCGCGCTGGCACCCTGGACCGGGTCGAAGCCGACGACGCCGAGTACCGCGACATCCAGCGTGATCTGGCTCAGCACCCCGTCCGCGAGCGGGCCGATCAGCTCGTACGACTGGGGGCGGGCGACGCCGCCGGTGAGCACGATCTTGAACTGGGGCCGTACGGCGAGTTCATTGGCGATGTTGAGCGCGTTCGTCACGATCGTCAGCGCGGGCAGCCCCGACGGCGTGGACGACCCGACGGGCGAACCCGATGAACCGGCTGCCAGATCGGTGCGCACGGCCAACGCCCGCGCCACCTCCGTCGTCGTCGTGCCCCCGGTCAGCCCCACCGCCTCGCCGGGCGCGACCAGATCGGCGACCGCCTTCGCGACGCGCTGCTTCTCCGACGCGCGACGGGCGGTCTTGTACCGGAGCGGCAGTTCGTACGAGACCCCGTGCACGACCGCGCCGCCCCGCGTGCGCACCAGCATCTGCTGTTCGGCGAGCTGGTCGAAGTCGCGCCGGATCGTCGCCGCCGACACGTCCAGCTCGGTCGCCGCCTCCTCGACATCGAGCCGGCCGCGCTCCACGAGCAGGTCGAGCAGGGACTTCCACCGGGCGTCGCGTGACATCCGCATGCTCCGTTCCTCGTCTGTTCGCGTTGCGGTGACCTTAGCGCAGAGTGTTCTCTGGAATGCTTGATTGTGCGCGAAAGTAGGCTATATCTTGCAGAAACAAGCAACCAGGGGAGTGGGCACGGCATGAGCCATGTCGAGAACGAACTGAACAGCCAGCCCGAGTGCTGGACCCGCGCTGCGGACATCGCGGCGGACCACGGCGCCGCGCTGCCGGCCGCCGGGGAGCGCGTGGCCGTCGTCGGCTGCGGCACCTCGCTGTTCATGGCGCAGGCCGCCGCCGCCCTGCGGGAAGGCGCGGGCCAGGGCGAGACCGACGCGTTCGCCGCGTCGGAGTTCCCCGAGGGCCGTACCTATGACCGGGTCGTCGCGCTCACCCGCTCCGGCACCACCACCGAAGTGCTCGACCTCCTCGGACGGCTGCGCGGCACGACCCGTACCACCGCGATCACCGCCGACCCGCACACGCCCGTCATGGGCGCGGCCGACGACGTCGTCGTGCTGGACTTCGCCGACGAACGGTCGGTCGTCCAGACCCGGTTCGCGACCACCGCTCTCACCCTGCTGCGGGCCCACGCCGGACTGCACACGGACGCGGCGGTCGCCGACGCCCGTACCGCGCTCGCCGATCCGCTGCCCCAGGAACTCGTCGACTGCACCCAGTTCACCTTCCTCGGCCGCGGCTGGACCGTCGGGCTCGCCAACGAGGCCGGGCTGAAGATGCGCGAAGCGGCCCTCGCCTGGACCGAGGCGTACCCGGCGATGGAGTACCGCCACGGACCCATCAGCATCACCACCCACGGCACCGCGACCTGGATGCTCGGTGACGCGCCCGACGGACTGGCCGAACAGGTGCGGGCCACCGGCGGGTTGTGGATCGCGGGGGGTCTCGACCCGCTCGCCGAACTCGTCCGCGCCCAGCGGCTCGCCGTCGCCGTCGCCACGTCGCGGGGCCTGGACCCCGACAGCCCGCGCCACCTCACCCGCTCGGTGATCCTCACCTCCCCCTGACCGGTCCGGACCAGAGCAACTCGACCCAGAGGAAGGAAGGGCCGTGCCCCTCGCAGCAACCGGCGCGCTCGTCGCCCAGGCCGCCGAAGCCCGCACCGCCGTCGCCGCGTTCAATGTCATCACGCTGGAACACGTCGAGGCCGTCGTCGCGGGCGCCGAAGCGGTGGACGCTCCCGTCGTCCTCCAGATCAGCGAGAACGCCGTCAAGTTCCGCTACGGCCGGCTGCTCCCGCTGGCCCGCGCCGCCGTCGCCGCCGCCGAACAGGCCACCGTCCCCGTGGCCCTGCACCTCGACCACGTACAGAGCGACGATCTGCTGCGGCAGGCGGCCGACGCCGGGTTCAGCTCCGTGATGTACGACGCGGCGCACCTCCCGTACGCCGACAACCTCGCCGCGACCCGGGCCGCCGCCGACTGGGGCCATGCCCAAGGGCTGTGGATCGAGGCCGAGTTGGGCGAGGTCGGTGGCAAGGCGGGGCAGGCGCCGCTCGACGCGCACGCGCCCGGCGCCCGTACCGACCCCGACGAGGCCCGCGCCTTCGTGGCCGAATCCGGTGTGGACGCACTGGCCGTCGCGGTCGGCAGTTCGCACGCCATGACCAGCCGCACCGCCACCCTCGACCACGACCTGCTGCACCGGCTCGCCCTCGCGGTGGACGCCCCGCTCGTCCTGCACGGCTCGTCGGGCGTACCGGACGGCGAGCTGACCCGGGCCGTCGCCGGCGGAATCGCCAAGGTCAATGTCGGCACCGCCCTGAACGCCGCGATGACCCGGGCCATCCGGGAATTCCTCGCCGCCCACCCGGCGGCGGTCGACTCACGCAAGTACCTGAGCGTGGGACGCGAGGCGATGGCGGACACCGTGTCCCGACTGCTCACCGTCGTACGGACCGCCCCCGGACCGGACACAAGCGGAACCCACTCGCCCTGAACGGCAGCCGACCCGACGGCATGCCGAGCACCGTGGTGACGCGGAGGTCATGATTCCGTTCCGGGTGCGGACCTGGAACGGAACCAGCCTTATGTCCCACGCTCTGTAGGCACCCGATCGCACTGGGCATAAGCTGGTGGCCCCAAGCGAGGGGAAATGCGGCATGCCGTCGGACGCCAAGATTCTCATCGTCGACGATCACGAGGACACGCTCTACGCGCTCGAAAACGCACTGGCACCGCTCGGACACGAGATCACCCGCGCCACGAGCGGTGACGCGGCCCTGAAGGAAGTCCTGCGCGGACAAGTGGGACTGCTCCTCCTCGACGTCCGGATGCCGGGCGTCAGCGGCCTGGACGTCGTGCGCTACATGCGCAGGGTCGAGCAGACCCAGTCGATACCCGTCGTCCTGCTCACCGGGTTCGGACTGGACGCGGCACTGTCGTCCGAAGCCTTCCAGCTCGGCGTCGCCGACCTGCTGCTGAAGCCGATCGACCCCTGGACCCTGTGCACCAAGGTCGGCTATCTGTACGCGGCACACCAGCGATTACTGGCCACGGAACGAGAGCTGCGGGAACTGCGCGCCGCCCGGCAGCCCGCCGGCAGAGGCGGCCCCGCCCGGCCCCGCGGTGCCCTGCGCCCGCATGTGGTCGAGTCCCGCATGCCGCCGCAGCGCGACGTGACCGTGCCCCAGGACCCGGCACCGAGCAGCGGCTGACGCGACGACCGCCCCCGGCGTGCCCCCCGGTGCGAGGATGGCACCGATGAGCAGCGGCGCACTCTTTCCCCGCCCCATGGCGGAGATCGCCCCCGGGGCGGTCCACGTCCCGGGATGGCTGTCGGCCGAGCGCCAGCGCGCCCTGGTCGCCGCCTGCCGGGACTGGGCCCGCCCGCCCGCGGGACTGCGCACCGTCCGCACCCCGGGCGGCGGCACCATGAGCGCCCGGCAGGTCTGCCTCGGCCGGCACTGGTACCCGTACGGCTACGCGGACACGGTCGTGGACGGCGACGGCTCCCCGGTGAAACCGTTCCCCGCCTGGCTCGGCGACCTCGCGTGCCAAGGAGTCAGCGACGCCTACGGAGACGGCCCGTGCACGGCCGCCTACGACATCGCCCTCGTCAACTTCTACGACGAGGACGCCCGGATGGGCATGCACCGGGACAGCGACGAACGCGCCGACGACCCCGTGGTGTCCCTGAGCCTCGGGGACACCTGCGTCTTCCGGTTCGGCAACGCCCACGCGCGCGGGCGGCCCTGGACGGACGTGCCCCTGCACAGCGGTGACCTGTTCGTCTTCGGCGGCGAGAGCCGACTCGCGTATCACGGGGTGCCGCGCGTCCACGCGGGCACCGCGCCCGCCGGGCTGGGGCTGCGCGGGCGACTGAACGTCACCTTGCGCGTGAGCGGGTTCACCGAGGGGGAATGACGGTGCGATCACCCGAGGAGGCAACAGCGCACGATCATGGGAGACTCGCCCCCATGAACGGCAAGGCGGCGCCGAGAACGGCGGGGGAAGTGTCCACGCGTACCCGGCTGGAGCGAGGGCGCAGCGCGCTCGGACCCGCCCTGGAACTCGTCCACACCGGGCGCGCCCCGACCCGTGCCGTCCTCACCGCGGAACTCGGCGTGACCAGGGCGACGGCCGGCGCGGTCGCCGCCGAACTGGAGGCGCTGGGCCTCATCCGGGTCGACTCCCACCCCGGCGCGGCGGCCGGCTCCCAGGGCCGCCCCTCGCACCGGCTCGAAGTCGCCGACAAGGGGCCCGTGGCACTCGCCGCCCAGGTGCACGCCGACGGCTTCCGCGCGGCGCTCGTCGGACTCGGCGGCCGGATCGTCGCCACCGCACCGGGCTGCGAGACCGTCGACGCCGACCCGGCCCAGGTACTCGGCGCCGTCGTCGCCGCCGGTGTCGAACTGCTCCGTGACACCGGGCGCCGCTGCGTGGGCGCCGGACTCGCCGTGCCGTCCGCCGTCGCCGAACCCGAGGGCACCGCTCTCAATCCGCTGCACCTGGCGTGGCCCGCCGGTGCGCCGGTGCGGGAGATCTTCGCCGAGCAGGTCCGCGCGGCCGGCCTCAAGGGACCCGCGTTCGCCGCGAACGACGTCAACCTCGCCGCGCTCGCCGAGCACCGGCACGGCGCCGGCCGCGGCGCCCGCGACCTGCTCTGCGTCGCCACCGGGCACCGCGGGGTCGGCGGCGCCCTCGTGCTCGACGGGCGCCTGCACACCGGCAGTTCGGGCCTCGCCCTGGAGGTCGGCCATCTCACCGTCAACCCCGAGGGCCGCCCCTGCCACTGCGGCAGCCGTGGCTGTCTCGACGTCGAGACCGACCCGCTGGCCTTCCTCACCGAGGCGGGCCGCAGGCCGGGACCCGAGGAGTCCCTGCTGCGGCAGTCGCTCGACCTCATCGCCACGCGGTACGACGACCCGGCGATCCGGATGGCCACCGAGGCGCTGATCGACCGGCTCGGCCTCGGACTCGCGGGCCTGGTCAATATTCTCAACCCGGACCGCATCATCCTCGGCGGCCTGCACCGGGCGCTCCTCGACGCCGACCCGGAACGCCTGCGCGCGGTGGTCGCCGACCGCAGTCTGTGGGGGCGCAGCGGGGGCGTGCCCATCCTGCCGTGCACGCTGGACCACAACAGCCTGGTGGGCGCGGCCGAGTTGGCGTGGCAGCCGGTACTCGACGACCCGCTCGCGGCGCTGACCTGAGGGCGCCCCGGTAGAAGCCGCTCCGGCACACGAGCCGGAACTCGCTCCGGCACACGAGCAGGAACTCGCTCCGGCGCACGCCCTGCCACGCCCCGCCGGAGCAGCCTCGCACCTCCAACAGGGCCCTCGGGAGCAGCCCCCGGCCCCCCTCCGTACTCCCGCGGAGGTACGCGCACTGCCGCTGGCCGTACGACGACGTCGACCCCCCTCCGGAGCGAGTCTCGAAGCATCGAGAAACCACCGGACACCCGGCATCGACCGGGGCCGCTCCCGAGGAGATGACTTCCCATGCAGACCCTGGCCGACTGGAACGGCGGGCCCGGCCCGTGGATCCTGTTCTTCCCGCTCATCTGGGCGGCGGTCGTCATCGGCGTCGTCACCGTGCTGCGCCGCACCGTCTGGCGCGGCCGTCGCGGCCCGTGGCGCCCGACCGGCGAGGGGCGGCCCCCGGGCGAGCGCCCCACCGGTGACGCACCCATCGCGGTGCTCGGGCGCCGCTTCGCCTCCGGCGAGATCGACGAGGACGAGTACTGGCGCCGGCTCTCCGTCCTGGACGAGCAGTTCGGCCGCCAGAGCGACCCGTACGGCCGTACCAAGGGCGGTGCGGCATGACGGTCACCGCCACTCGGACGGCCGCCCGGGTCGAAGGAGCCGTCAAGGTGTACGGCTCGTCGGACACCGCCGTGCGGGCCCTGGACGGGGTGACGGTCGGCTTCCCGGCCGGCCGTTTCACCGCGATCATGGGGCCCTCCGGGTCCGGCAAGTCCACCCTGATGCACTGCGCGGCGGGGCTGGACACGCTCACCTCGGGCACCGCCTTCATCGGCGACACCGACCTGAGCAGCCTCGACGACCGCAGGCTGACCCTGCTGCGCCGCGACCGCGTCGGCTTCGTGTTCCAGGCGTTCAACCTGGTGCCCACGCTGACCGTCGCGGAGAACATCACCCTCCCGATGGACCTCGCGGGCCGCCGCGGCGCACGCGAATGGGTCGACGCCCTGATCGACGTCGTCGGCCTGCGCGACCGGCTCCACCACCGGCCGTCCGAGCTGTCCGGCGGACAGCAGCAACGCGTCGCCGTGGCACGGGCGTTCGCCGGGCAGCCCGAGGTCGTCTTCGCCGACGAACCGACGGGCAACCTCGACTCACGCTCCGGCGACGAGGTGCTACGGCTGCTCGGCCGCGCCGTGCGGCAGATGGACCGTACCGTCGTCATGGTCACCCACGACCCGGTCGTCGCCGCCCACGCCGACGAGGTCGTCTTCCTCGCGGACGGGCGCCTCGTCGACCGGATGGAGGCACCCACCGCCGAGCGGGTGCTCGACCGGTTGAAGGCGTTCGACGCGGCCGGTACGAGGACCACTTCCGGAGCCGCCGGGCTCGCTGGAATGGTCGGGGCCGCTGGAGTCTCAGGGGCCGCTGGGGCTTCCGGTACCGCCGGCGTGTTCGGGGAGGGCGCGTCATGAGTGCCGGTTCCACCGCCGCCCGCCTCAGCGTCGCCTCGCTGCGCGCCCACAAACGCCGCTTCGCGGGCACCTTCTTCGCGGTCCTGCTCGGCGTCGCCTTCCTGGCGGGCACCCTCGTCATGGGCGACACGCTCCGCGCGAGCTTCAGCACCATGTTCGGCAACGCCACCAGCGGCACCGACGCCGTCGTACGCAGCGCCGACACCATCACCACGCCCGGCGAGAGCCAGGGCGTGCGACGGCCCGTCGCGACCTCGCTCGTCGGCGCGCTGGAGAAGGTGCCCGGCGTGGCCGCCGCCGTCCCCAACATTCAGGGCGCGGGACAGCTCGTCGGCGGCGACGGCACACCGATCGGCGGTCAGGGCCCACCCACGCTCGCCGGCAACTGGATCACAGACCCGCGGCTGAACCCGTATCAACTCGCCGCCGGACACGCGCCGTCGAAGCCCGGCGAGGTCGTCGTCAACCGGGGCGCCGCCCGGCAGGGCGGCCTCGCGATCGGTGACACGACGACGCTGCGCACCCCCGGCCCCGTACGGGTACGGATCGTCGGCCTGGCGACCTTCGGTGGCGCGGACGGCATGGCCCAGGTGACCTTCACCGGCATGACACAGGCGGACGCCGAGAAGTATCTGACCCCCAAGCCCGGTGAGGCGGCGAGCATCCAGGTGCGCGCCGCGCCGGGCACCGGCCAGCGGGAACTCGTCGACGCCCTGCGGCCCGTACTGCCGGCCGGGGTCGAGGCGCTGACCGGGCAGGAGTCGGCGCAGGAGAACACCGACATGATCTCCGGCCAGTTCCTGGACCTCTTCACCACCTTCCTGCTGGTGTTCTCCGGCATCGCCCTGCTGGTCGCGACGTTCTCCATCCACAACACGTTCGCGATCGTCGTCGCCCAGCGCACCCGCGAGAACGCGCTCCTGCGCGCGCTCGGCGCGTCCCGCCGCCAGGTCACCATGTCGACACTGGTGGAGGCGACCGCCGTGGCCGTCGCCGCGTCCGCCGTGGGCATCGCCGGCGGCATCGGGATCGCCGCCGGACTCCAGGTCCTGTTCCCGGCGATCGGATTCCCGTTCCCCGAGGGCGACTTGGTGATCAGCGGCCTGTCGATGGGCCTTCCGCTCGCCGTCGGCATCCTGGTCTGCCTCGGCTCCGCACTGCTCCCGGCGGTCCGCGCCGGACGCACCGCGCCCCTCGCCGCGCTGCGCGAGACCGCCGTCGACCAGTCCGGCGCGTCCCGGTCCCGCGCGGTCACAGGCACCGCGCTCGTCGCGCTCGCCGCGGGCACCACACTCGCCGGTGTACTCGTCACCCCCTCGGTCTGGCTCGCCGGTCTCGGCGCGGTCCTGGCCCTCGCCGCCTTCGTGGTCCTCGGCCCCGTCGCGTCGTCCACCGCGGTACGGGTCATCGGCGGCCCGCTCGACATGCTGCGCGGCATCACCGGCGGCCTGGCCCGGCGCAACGCGCTGCGCAGCCCCAAACGCACCGCCGCCACCGCGGGCGCCCTGATGATCGGGGTCGCCGTCGTCTCCCTGTTCACCGTGTTCGGCGCCTCGCTGAAGGCCACCATGAACCAGACCGTCGACCGGTCCTTCGCGGGCGATGTCGCCGTAAGCACCCCGTCGTTCGGCGCCGGAGGCAGCGGCCTCAGCCCCGCACTGGCCCCCGCCGTCGGGCGGCTGCCCGAGGTGGCCACCGCCGTCGGACTCGGCCGGGGCGTCGCGGAGGTCGACGGTGAGGGACGCGCCCTGACCGTCACGGACCCGGTGGCCCTCGCCCGGACCTTCGACCTCGGCACCGTCAAGGGCTCCCTGGACGGACTCGGCGCCCACGGCATCGCGATCAACGAGAAGGAGGCCGTACGCCAGGGCCTGCAACCCGGATCCACCGCCGAACTCACCTTCACCGACGGCAAGAAGGAACCCTTCACGGTCCGCGCCGTCTACGGTCGGTCGGAGCTGGTGGGGGACTACGTCATCAGCCGCGAGGCATGGGCGCCACACCGTATCCAGGACTCCGACACCCTCGTCGCGGTGTCCTTCAGGCCCGGCGTGAGCACGGGCGACGGCACGGCGGCCGTGAAGAAGGTCGCCGCCCGGTACGGCAACCCGGAGGTGCAGACCCGGGACGCGTACGCGCAGTCGTCGGCGGGCGGCATCGACATGATGCTCACCCTCGTCTACGCGCTGCTCGCCCTCGCGGTCCTGATCGCCATGCTCGGCATCGCCAACACGCTGACCCTCGCGGTCCACGAACGCACCCGCGAACTCGGTCTGCTGCGGGCCGTCGGCCAGACCAGGTCCCAACTGCGGGCCATGGTCCGCTGGGAGTCGGTGCTCGTCGCCGCGTTCGGTACGACGGGCGGTCTGGTGCTCGGTGGGTTCCTCGGCTGGGTGCTCGTCAAGGCGTCCGACGGGGCGTCCGACAGCGCCTTCGCGTTCGCACTTCCGCCGGGCCGGCTCGCCGTGGTGGCGCTGGTGGGCCTCACCGCCGGAGCCCTCGCGGCGCTCCGCCCGGCACGGCGCGCGGCACGTCTGGACGTACTGCGGGCCATCACCGCCGAGTAGCGCGCCGCCGCCCCGCGCGGCGACACGTCCGCCGCGCCGGAAGTGGTCACCGCCCGGTCAGCCGACAACGGCCGGCCGGGCGGGAGCATGTCCGGGCAGGTCGGCGGCGACAGGCTCGACGAGCGCCACCGGGACGATGTTCCCGAACGGTCCGGTCGTCACCGCCCCGTACACGGAGTACGCGGCCAGCGCCACGGCCGGGGAGTGGGAGGGGGCCGGAAGGGTGAACCACACGACCTTGCCCGTGGTGCCCCGGAGCCTGGCCCCCCAGCTCTCACTCACCGCGGCGATGATCGCGAGGCCCCGCCCACAGGTGGCGAAGGACTCCGCTACCCGTACCTCGGGCAGCCGCGGATCGTGGTCGTACACCGACACCGTGAGCCGGTCGAGCAGCAGCTCGATCTCGACGGTGCAGGTCTTGTCCGGCTGGGCGTGCCGGTGGACATTCGTCAGCAGCTCGGTCACGCCGAGTGCCGCGTGGTCTATGAGTGGGTCGAGATGCCAGTAGCGCAGTTGCGCCGAGAGAATTCTGCGGACCTGTCCGATCCGCGACGGCAGGGCTTGAAGCTCCACCGCGCAGTGCCTGCTTGGCTCGCTGATCACGGCTGCGACTCCCCGAAGTGAGGTCCGGAAGAAGCGGAGTGTGGATCCAGCAGGGTGGCTGCGCTGTACCGCCGTGCGACCGCCTGCTGCATGTCCGGCGGGCTGGTTCGCAGCGTTATCGCCGGTAAACCCTGAGTGATGTGAGACCAGAGTGACGCAGGGGGTACGAGGCCGCAACTCGCGGCGGGCGCGCGGGGCTCGGGGGCTCAGGGAGGGTGGGCGCCGGGGGAGCCGGCTGGGCGCCGGGGGAGGGCGGGAGAGGGCAGGGGGGTGTCGGCGGGCGGACCGGGCGGTGGTCCGGGGGGCAGTGCCGTACGGGATCGGTGCCGTGCGGGGATCAGTGCGGTACGGCGGTCAGTGCGGTACGTGGGGTCAGTTCCGACGGCCGCCCGCGCGGCGGACCGCTTCGATGAAACGGCGTGCGGCGGTGGGCCCGGAAGCGGGCGGCGCGGAGGTGCCCGTCGCGGGCAGTGCCGCACCCATCGTCAGCGTGTACCGCGTGCCGTTCAGCTCGGCCGTCGCACGGTCGGCGGAGGCGAACCACGGCTTCGCGGCCCGCACCGTCCGCACCGGCGCGCTGTCGATCTCGGTGCCGTAGCTGGTGAGCAACTCCAGTCTGCCGCCCACGATCCGGACCTGTCCCGCCCGCGTCAGTGACCGCAGTCGTTTTCCGATCCGCACACCTCTGGCCGTGAACTCCGGCTCCGTCATGGTGTCCCGCCCCTCGCACGCCGGCCTTGTCGTTCCCCTCTCCAGCAGTTTGCCCGCACGGCAGGACGAGGGCCAGTGCGCGATGCCGCACAAGGTTCACCAGGGTTGCCTTTGAGGTTCTCAAAGACGTGTTTATGCAGGTGAGGAGCAGGTGGAGTGGTGCTTATGATCGAGGTGTCCGGCCGGTTCGGGAAGAGCCGGCGCGACACGAAGGAGGCGGGTGATGACCAGCACCCGGCAGGCATCGACCGGCGCACGGTCCCACGGCCCGGCGGCCACGCTGGACGTCGACCGCACGGACACCGCGTACCGCACCTGGCTCAAGGAGGCCGTACGCAAGGTCCAGGCCGACGCGAACCGCTCGGCGGACACCCATCTGCTGCGCTTCCCGCTGCCGGAGGCATGGGGCATCGACCTCTACCTCAAGGACGAGTCGACACATCCGACGGGCAGCCTCAAGCACCGGCTCGCCCGCTCGCTGTTCCTGTACGGCCTGTGCAACGGCTGGATCCGCCCCGGCCGCCCGGTGATCGAGGCGTCCAGCGGCTCGACGGCCGTCTCCGAGGCGTACTTCGCGAAGCTCATCGGTGTTCCCTTCGTCGCGGTCATGCCGCGCACGACGAGCGCCGAGAAGTGCCGGCTCATCGAATTCCACGGCGGCCGATGTCACTTCGTCGACGACGCCGGGGAGATCTACGCCGAGTCGGCGGCCCTCGCGGTGGAGACCGGCGGCCACTACATGGACCAGTTCACCTACGCGGAGCGGGCCACGGACTGGCGGGGCAACAACAACATCGCCGAATCGATCTACCGGCAACTGGAGTTGGAGCGCTACCCCGAACCGGCGTGGATCGTCGCCACGGCGGGCACGGGCGGTACGTCGGCGACCGTCGCGCGCTATGTGCACTACATGCAGTACGACACCCGGATCTGCGTCGCCGACCCCGAGAACTCCTGCTTCTTCGAGGGCTGGACGACCGGCGACTCCGAGGTGACCTCCGACTGCGGTTCCCGTATCGAAGGCATCGGCAGGCCCCGGATGGAGCCGAGCTTCGTGCCCGGTGCCGTCGACCGCATGATGAAGGTCCCCGACGCCGCGTCCGTCGCCGCTATCCGCGCCCTGGAGCAGGCCATCGGACGCAAGGCGGGCGGTTCCACGGGCACCGGCCTGTGGAGCGCGCTCAAGATCGTCTCCGAGATGGTCGCGGACGGCCGCACGGGCAGCGTCGTCACCCTGCTCTGCGACCCCGGCGACCGCTATCTCGACAAGTACTACTCGGACGCGTGGCTGGCCGAACAGGGCCTGGACATCGACCCGTATCTGACGGCGATCACGACGCTGCTGGCGACGGGGGTGTGGTCGGACTAGCGCGGACCAGGGCCTGCGCGCGACGCGTTGGAGCCTTGGCGGCGGACGGGTGGGCCCGCCGAATTGCGCCGGCGACCTCCGAGCGGTGGGTTGGAGTGGGAGTCGGCGTGACGAGGGGGCGCCGTGGATCGATGAGGACGAGTGCCGCTGTGGAGTGTTGAAGACGAGTGCCGCTGTGCGTCGACGCAGCGGTGGGACCGAGGAGAGACGGACCGGATGACCAGCCTGCGCGACACCCTTCAGCCGTACGTCAGTGACGGATCCGTGGCGGGAGCGGTCGGCCTGCTGGCCCACGGTGACCGGACCGACTTCCAAGCCGTGGGCACGCTCGACGCCGAAGGCACCGCCCCCATGGCGCGGGACTCGATCTTCCGTATCGCGTCGCTCACCAAACCGATCGTCGCGGCGGCCGTGCTGATGCTGGTCGAGGACGGCAAGCTGGCGCCGGACGACCCGATCGGGACATGGCTGCCTGAGCTGGCCTCGCCCGTCGTCGTCCGCACCCCGGCCAGTCCGGTCGACGACGTGGTCCCGGCCGTCCGCCCGATCACCGTGGCCGACCTGCTCACCTCCCGCACGGGGTACGGCTTCGCGTCCGACTTCAGCCTGCCGGCGGTCGCACCGCTCTTCGAGGACGTGCAGCGGGACGGCCGACACCCACAGCACTTCTCGGCGCCCGACGAGTGGCTGGCCACCCTGGCCCGGATCCCGCTGCTGTACCAGCCCGGCGAGACCTGGCTCTACAACACCTCGTCCGACCTCCAGGGCGTCCTGATCGCCCGGGTCACCGGCGGTACGCTGCCCGACTTCCTGGCCGAGCGGCTGTTCGAGCCCCTCGGGATGACCGACACCGGCTTCGTCGTCCCCGCCGACAAGCGGGACCGGTTCACGAGCTACTACCGCACGGGCTCCGCCGGCGGACTCGAACTCGTGGACGCGCCCGACGGACAATGGAGCCGTATGCCGGCGTTCCCGTCCGGCGCGGGCGGACTCGTCTCCACCGCCGACGACTGGCTCGCCTTCGCCCGTCTGATCCTCGCGGGCGGGACCATCGGCAGCCGCCGGCTCCTGTCGTCCGACGCGGTGCGACAGATGACCACCGACCATCTGACGCCGCCCCAGCGCGAGACCGGCGAACTGTTCCTGGAAGGCCAGGGCTGGGGATACGGCGCCTCCGTCGACATCGCCCCGATCGAACCCTGGAACGTGCCCGGCCGTTACGGCTGGGTCGGCGGCACCGGCACCTCCGGCCACCTCGTCCCGTCCACCGGAAGCGTCGCGCTGCTCCTCACCCAGCAGGAGATGGCCGGGCCCACGTCGCCCCCACTGCTGCGGGACTTCTGGCGGTACGCGGCCGATCACTGAGCCTCACACGGCCGTCCACTGAACCGTCACGCGGCCGATAGCTGAACCGTCATGCGGCCGACAGTTGAACCGCCATGCGTTCGCCCGGCCGAGCCTCACGCGTTCGCCGAGGCCAGTCGCCGGTCCAGCGTCGACACCGCGTCACGGAAGGCCCGGCCGAGCCCCGCCCGCCCCAGCCGCAGCGCGAACCGGAAGGGAGCCGACCCGTCGGCGGCGAACGTCCACTGCACCCGGGTCCCGTCCGCCGTCGGCGTCAGGCGCCACTCCTCAAGGAGGGCCCGCAGTCCCGGCGTGTTCGTCGTGTCCACCCGATACGCGTACTCCTCGGGCGCCTTGGACACGAGGATCGTCTCCTCGAAGTGGACCCCGCCCCGCAGCTTCACCTCACGTCCCGCGCCGTCCTGCGTCGGCCGGGCGAAGGTCACTGCCCTGAACCACTCGGGCAGGCTCGCGACGTCTTCGGTGAGCGCCCGGTGGACGCTCTCGGGCGATGCGCTGATCTCACGGGCGAACACCAGACAGAGCGGCGCTTTCGACAGGAAATCGAGCCCCACCGGGCTCAGACGGCGTGCCATGGAACAAACCCCCCAGGGACAGAACCGGAACGCGAAGGTCACGCGCGCCAAGAGAGCCGGGCCGAGGCGCCGGGGAGGGTGACCGCCCGACGCCGGGCAAGGCTTACCTTAGCTGGCGGGCCATCAGATGTCTGTACCGCCTGTGTCCGTACCCCCTGTGTCCGTACTGCCTGTGTCCGTACCGCCCGCGTCGGCGCGGTCATCCATGGGCAGGCCCGCGACGACCAGGCGCCGCAACTGCTCCGCGATCTCGGCACGCGCGTCGGCGGGCAGTCCCGCGTCCGTCACCAAGGTGTCCACCTGGTCCAGCGCGGCGAACGAACTCAGACCCACCGTGCCCCACTTGGTGTGGTCGGCGACCACGACCACGCGCCGCGCGGACTGCACCAGACGGCGGTTGGTCTCGGCCTCCGCGAGGTTCGGCGTCGACAGACCGGCCTCGACCGATATGCCGTGCACGCCGAGGAAGAGCATGTCGAAGTGGAGCGCGCCGATCGCCTGGTCCGCGACCGGTCCGACGAGTGAGTCCGACGGGGTGCGCACCCCGCCCGTGAGGACCACGGTCGCCGCGCCCTGCCGCTGGCCGGAGCTGCGCTGCGCGGAGTGGAAGACATCGGCGACCCGGACGGAGTTGGTCACCACGGTCAGATCCGGCACGTCCAGCAGATGGTGGGCGAGCGCATACGTCGTCGTACCACCCGAGAGCGCGATGGCCGTACCGGGGGTCACCAGCGCCGCCGCCGCGCGCGCGATGTCCTCCTTGGCGGTCAGTTCGAGCCCCGACTTCGCCTCGAAGCCCGGCTCATGGGTGCTCGCCTCCACGACGGGCACCGCCCCGCCGTGCACCTTCTCCAGGACACCCTGGCGGGCCAGCGCGTCGAGATCGCGGCGCACGGTCATGTCCGACACACCCAGTTGCCGCGTGAGTTCGTTCACCCGGACCCCGCCGCGTCTGCGCACCTCGTCGAGGATCAGGGCGCGGCGCTGCTCCGCGAGGAGGTTCTGATTCTCACTCACGTCGGCTCCGGTCCCTTCGCCTCGTCACACGCGTTCCACCCGCGGCTGGTCGATCCTCTCCCGAGGACATCTCATCCTCGCACGTGGCACCGACAGTCGCGCCAGTGCCCGGACGACCACGGCTGCCCCTGGTCACCCGGATCGGGGAGATTCGGTGACAACGCGTGCGCACGCGCGCGGGAACCGCGATCCTTGTGCCCGCCCAGGACACACGCGCGGACACGGGGGAGCGGAACAGTGGAGCCTGCCGGAGAACGGGAACACGCCGGAGAACGGGAAACTGCGGGACCACACGGGGACGGGACGGCGCTGGAACTCCTCGTCCACGGGGTCGGCGGCGCCACACCGCAGGAGATGCTGGACGACCCCCGCACCGTCCGGATCACCGGCGACGAGACGGCGGCCGTGTACCGCCGCATCGACGACGTGGACGCCGAACAGCGCCCCGGCGACCACCGGGGCAAACCCGTCGCCGAGGCGTACGTCTGGTCCAACCTCACCTCCGGCAACGGCGCCCGCGCCCTGTGGCTCCTGCTGCTGCCGTTCATGGTCGTCAACCTCGCCCACTGGATGCGCCCCAGCACTCGCCGCAGGCCCCGTACCGTCCGCTTCTACGGACTGCTCGTGCGGCTCACCGGACTGACCCTGACCGTGCTGTTCGTGGCCGCCGCGTGCGAGGTCGCCCTCGATCTCGTGGCCTGGCAGTGCGCGGGCACGCGCGCGTGCGCCGTGGACCGCTCCTGGCTCGGCTTCCTCTCGCCGCACCTCTCGCCGGGCGGCTGGTGGACCCAGCCGGGCCGCCGCCTCGCCCTGGCCGCCGTGGTCCCCATCGCCCTCACCGGCCTCCTCTGGTACCTGTCCCACCGCACCTGGAGCGCCTACGAGTCGCAGCAGCCCGTACCGCACCGCCCCGACCCGGACGACACCACCGGCCGGACCCCGCTGGGCAGGCCCGGGTTCTGGTACGGGCGGCGCCTGGTGGCCCGGCTGCGGGCCGCGCACACGGCGGCCGGACTGCTCACCGTCGCCGCCGCCGTCGGGACCTCGGCCGCCCGCTTCGACCGCGGCGCGAGCGGACCCCTGGCGCTCGACGTCCTGGGCCGCGTCCTGGATGCCGCCCTGGTCGCCGGGTTCCTCGTGGTGCTGGTCGTCGTGTGCCGCAGGGGCCGCAGCGAGAACCGGCTCGACCGGACCCTCGACGAGGCCCTGGTGCGCCGTCTTCCCCTGGCCGCGGCCGGGCTGCTCGCGCTCGCCCTGGTATACGCGGGCTGGTCACGCCCCGGCTGGCACTCCGGCGACCGGCTCCCCGGCGACCAGACCTTCGGCGGCGTCGTCCTGACGCAGGGCCTGCTCGTCATCCTGCTCGGCGTGGTCGCCCACCTTCTGCACCGGACGGTGCCCGACGCGCGGACGGCGCTGCGCGGTCTCGGCGGGCCCGCCGTCGCCATGCTCGCCTGCGCGCTCGGCGGTGTCATGACCGGCGGGGTCGCCCAGCGTGTCGCCGACTGGCTCGACGGCGCCGGCACCCCCGGCGCCGACGGCAGCATCGCGGGACCGCCCGTTCTGCTCACCTGGCAGGCGTCGGTGATCCCGCCCCTGCTGCTGGTACTCGTCGCCCTGGCCGGCTGGCTCGGCGTACGCACCTGGCAGCGCACCCGGCAGGGCATTACCGAGGTACGGCTCGACCATCCCGGCGAGCCCGAGGACACGGCACGCACCCGCCGTATCGCGGGCACCCGCGCGCGTGCCGCTCTCACCGACCAGGCGCCGCTCCTCGTCGGCATCACCTCCGCCGTCACGCTGCTCCTGGGCGCGGGCGCGCTCGTCGGGGCCTGGGGGACCGCCGAGGTGCCCGGCGAGGCGGCCCGGGGCACGTACGCCGTCGTCTCGGGCGGGGCGCAGACGGCGCAGGCGGTCGGTTCCTGGCTGATCGGGCTGGGTTTCATACTGTTCGTCACCTGGGGCCGCCGCGCCTACCGTGACCCCTCCGCCCGCCGCACCATCGGCATCCTGTGGGACGTCGGCACCTTCTGGCCGCGCGCCGCGCACCCCTTCGCACCGCCCTGCTACGCGGAGCGCGCCGTGCCCGACCTCACCTGGCGGATGGCCACCTGGACCCGGGCGACCGGCGGCCGTCTGGTGATCTCCGGTCACTCGCAGGGCAGTGTCCTCGCCGCCGCCGCGGCCTGGCAACTCACCCCCGCGGTACGCAAACGCGTCGCCCTGCTCACCTACGGCTCCCCCCTGGAGCGGCTCTACGGGCGCTGGTTCCCCGCCCACTTCGGGCCCGCCGCGCTGAGGGGGCTGCACCGCGACGTCGACTGCTGGCGCAACCTGTACCGGACCACCGACCCGATCGGCGGGCCCGTCCGCGTGCCGGGTGAGCACACCGCGGAAGCCGTCGACCACCCACCGCTCAGGGACCCGCTCGCCTACGGACGGACACCCGAACACCCGCTTCCGGCACCGATCCTCGGACACTCGGACTACCAGGCCGACCCGGCGTTCGCCGAGGAGCGGGAGCGGCTGCTGCAACGGCTCAGGCCGGGCGTACCGGCCCAGCGTCCGCAACACCCGCCGACGGAGGGGTCGGTCGGCACCGAGAAGTCCACCGGCCGTCCCTCTCAGGGGAGTTCGGGCAAGTCCTCCGGGTAGAGCAGGGTGAGGTCGTCCGTGGTCGGGTCGGCCAACTGCGCGACCCGGCCCGCGTGCCGCTCGACCATCGCCTCGAACGTCTGGCGCGCGGTACGGCCGTTGCCGAAGGCGGCCCCCTTGGGGATGGCCGTGAAGTACTTCAGGAGCACGTCCGGCGTGCCGTCGGCGAGCCGGTACTCATGCTCCTCGGCCTGCTGTTCCACGATGTGCAACAGCTCGTCCGGAACGTAGTCGTTGAAGGTGATGGTCCGTGAGAAGCGGGACGCGACACCGGGGTTGACCGACAGGAAGCGCTCCATCTCGGCCGTGTACCCGGCGACGATCACCACCACGGCGTCCCGGTGGTCCTCCATCAGCTTGACCAGCGTGTCGATCGCCTCACGCCCGAAGTCCCGCCCGGAGTCCTCCGGCGACAGCGCGTACGCCTCGTCGATGAACAGCACACCCCCGCGCGCGCGGTCGAACGCCTCCTGCGTACGGATCGCCGTGGAGCCGATGTGCTCGCCGACCAGATCGACCCGGGACACCTCCACGAGATGACCCTGCTCCAGTACGCCGAGCGACGCCAGGATCTCGCCGTACAGGCGCGCGACGGTCGTCTTGCCGGTGCCGGGGGAGCCCGTGAACACCAGGTGGCGGCGCGCCGACGCGGCCTTGAGCCCGGCCTCCTGGCGGCGCCTGCCGACCTCGATCATGTCCGTGAGGGCGCGCACCTCGCGTTTGACGCTCTCCAGGCCCACCAGCGCGTCGAGTTCACCGAGTACCGCCTGCGACGTACGCGTCTCCTGAGCGGGCGTCTGAGGGGCCGCAGGGGCGCTCTGCTCGGCGGTCCGCTGTCCCGGGATGGCGCCGAGCAGACCGACGGGCTGGGCGGCCGTCTGCACGGCTGCCTCCTGCGCCGGGGCCGGCCGCACCTGGGCGCTCTCGTCGCTGGTGCAGTCCTCGACGACCGGGCCGTCCTCGGAGAACTCGAAGCCCCCGCGCGCGCAGCGCTCGGTACGGCACTTCTTCAGCGTCGTACGGCAGCCGTCGATGACATGGAAGCCGTAGCCGCCGCTGCCCGTGACCCGGCAGCCGTGGAAACTGCCGCGCCCCCCCGCGGACACGTAGAAGCCGGCCTCGGCGGGCGAGGTGACCGTGCACCGCTCCAGCGTGGGATCGGCGCCTTTGGTGACGATCACGCCGGTCTGTGTGGCGTCGATGGTGCAGCCCGCCAGGGTGCCGCCGCTGCCGTGGTCACGGAACCACGCGCCGGTCGCCGCCTCACGGATACGGCAGTCGTCGAGCTGTGCCGTCGCGCCGTCGCTGACCGACACCGCCGTGTTGCGCACCTGCGACAGGTCGGTGTCGACGACATCGGCCCGTGAACCGCGGTCGAGCACGAACAGCGCGTCCGGCACGTCGTGCACCCGGCAGGAGTCGAGGACCACGGTCGCGCCGTCGCTGACCCACACCGCCGGGTAGTCGCCCGTACTGTCGTGGATCTCGCACTGGTTGGCGTCCACGCGGGTGCCCGGGTCCCACACCGACAGGCCGTTGCGCCCGAACCGGCTCACCGTCGAGCGGGTCAGCGTCAGGACCGAGCGGGACCGCAGGTCGACCGCGTTCTCCGGGACGTCGTGGATACGGCAGTCGGCGAGTGTCAGCACCGCGTCCGTGTCGAGCGTGACGCCGTCCCCGGCCGTGCGGTGCACATCGCAGTCCGTGAGGTGGGCCGCGGCCCGCCCGGTGACCTGTACACCGGCGCCCTTGACCTCGTACACCTCGCAGCCGACGGCCTCAAGGCCGGTGCCCTCGCCGGTCGCGGACAGGCCCGCGCCCGACGCGTGGTGCACACGGCACCGTTCGAGCCGGGGGTGGCCACCGCCGCGTACCGCGATACCGGCCTGGCCCGCCGCGACGACCTCGCACTCCTCGAACACCCCGCCGCCACCGTCGAGTACGGCGATGCCGATGCCCGCCGGGTTGTCGACGGTGCAGCGCCGGACCGTGGGACGGGCGCTGCCGCGGACCTCGATCCCGACCGCGGACCGCGTCACGATCCGCAGGTCCGTCAGCTCCGGGGTGCCGTCCTCGACGAGCAGCGCGGGCGCCGCCGAGTCCTGGCCCTCCAGGAGCAGGTCCTGCACGGACGCCGACGCCCTGACCGTCAGCGGCACCCCGTCCACCGGCGCGATCCGCACCGAACCCGACGAACCCTCGGGGCCGCGGAGCGTGACCGCCCGCTGCACGAGGAGGTTCTCGCGATAGGTGCCGGGTGCGACGGTGAGGACGTCACCGTCGGCCGCGGCCTCCAGGGCTGCGGCGAGGGAGGCGTACTCGCCCGTGCGGCGCCGCCACCGCGACGTACCGGTGTGCGTCACCTGGACCGTGCCCTGTGCCATGGCGCTGTAGAGCCCCCACCTCGTCGTACGCGGGTGTCGCGAGAGATGCCGAAGACTTCGGCCGGTCCACCGTAGCGTGTACGCGGCAGGCGAGTTGACCGGAGCCGAAGGGTTCTCAGCTGCCGGCGCCGGTCCTGCCCCAGTCCGGGCCGGCTTTGTCCCATGCCTGGTCCCACCGCGTGTACCGCCGACGCACCAGGTGCCATACGATCAACCGTCGCGCGCCCTCGACGAAGGCGACCGACGCGAGGGCCGCCCCGATCCCGGCGAGGGCCGCGTGGGTGGCTGCCGTCGCCGGGTCGAGAGGCTTGGCGACGAGCCTGCCGTGCGCGTCCGTCCACAGCGGGAAACGATCGCCCGCGCGCGGGGACCTGAGCGCCGCCATGACCCTGCCGTGGTGGACCGTGCCGTCCGGTGCCGTCCAGCGGGCGGCCACACGGCTGTGGGCGTCCCGCGCGGTCACCGTCTCCGGGTCGGGGTCCATCGGCGCCCGGGAGAGCTTTCTGACCACCGTGGCGGATATCTCGTGGCGCTGCGCGTGCTGGTGCTCCACCGACCGTGTCAGGGCACGGTCCGTGGCCGAACCGACGGCGAAGCCCACGAGGGGCGTCGCGACGACGATCAGTACCAGGGCGACGAGGGCGAGCCACGCCTCGGTGAGATCGGTGGCGCGGCACAGCGGATTGTGCCGCCAACGCCACAGTCCGACGATCGCACGCACGGGCCCCACACCCCCTTCTCCGTCCGTGATAGCCCCGAATCGCCCCTCTCACGCGCGGAGTCGGCGAAAAGAGAGCGAAATCACCCCTCTTGCGGACGCTTCGTCCGGATCAACGTCCGCACCCCGTACAGCAGTTCCCCACCGACGCGTGCGGTGTCGCTCATTCGAGGATCGTGACGGGGTCCCCGACGCGGAGGACGCCGGTGGTCTCCGGTACCAGGTTCTGCCCGAAGACCAGCTGGTCGCCGAAGCGGCGGTGGCGTGCGAGGGTGCGCAGGGGTTCCTTGCCGCGTTCGGCCGTGCGCTGGTCGGTCGTCGTCACGACGCAGCGCCCGCACCGCTTGGCGACCCGGAAGGTGAGATCACCGACGGCGACCCGCGTCCAGTCGTCCTCCGCCCACGGCGGGCTCCCCTCCACGACCACATTCGGCCGGAAACGATCCATCGGCAGCGGACCCTCGTCGGCGTGGTCGCCCTGGGCGATCAGGGAGTTGAGCGCGTCCAGCGACGAGCGGGTCGTGAGGAGCAGGGGATAGCCGTCGGCGAAGCTGACGGTCTCACCCGCGCGCGCGTGGGCGGGGTCGATCGGGCGGCTCATCGCCGGGTCGGCCATGTGCACCAGACGCGCGTCCGTGTCCAGCCACTCGCTGCACCACACATGGGCCGCCTCGTCCGCCGGGACCGCCTCTACCTTGTCCTTCCAGATGTCCACCACCGTCGTCCCCGGCGGATCCGGCACGGCCACGGTCAGGGGCTCACGACCGGGTGCGGACAGCCGGACGCCGCCGTCGGGCAGCGCCTCGACGGCGGTCAACGCGAGCCGCGGATGCGGACGTTGGGTGATCGCCTTGGCCGAGGCGTCGATCAGCATCCACCGGCGGTCCCCCGCAAGACCCCATGGCTCCACGACGGCCGCACGGAGCGCATGGCCCTGGGCCGCCTTCACCGGGTAGACGTGGATCGACGCGAGCACGGGTTCTGCCATGGAGCCATCCTGCCAGGCGGCTCCGACACCCGTGCCCGCGCGATCAGTACCCGCGGTACTGCTGCCGGTTGTACGGATCCTCGTACGGGCCAGGGGCCGGCGCGGGGCGCGGCGCGGCGGGGCGCATCGCCTCGTAGCCGGTGCTCTGGGCGGGGCGGGGCTGCTGCTGATGCGCGCCGGGGTAGCCACGCGGCCCGGCGGTCTGCTGCGGGATGTACGGCGCGTGGGCCTGTTGCAGCGGTGCGGGCTGCGGGGCAGGGACGTAGCCGTAGTGCTGCTGAGGCTGCGGAGAGGGGGCGGCCGGCAGCGCGGGCAGCGCCGACGGCAGGGCGGGCAGATGGCTGCCCGTGTCGTACGCGGAGGGGACCCGGATCGGGGCGATCTGAGGCGTTCCCCGCTCTGCGACGAGAGAATCGTAGATCGGAGTGTCCGGGAAGGACGGCGCGGAGTAGTAACCGCCGCCATAGGTGGAGCGGGGGGAGGTCATGGCACATAAGTTAAGCCCACGATGTGCTGGTTGGGGAGACCGATAAGAGGGTTGTTTTGCGTGTTCGCAGTGACTGTGGATCCCCAATGCGAGCGAACTTGGGAAAATCGGTCGTCAAGGGACCTATGAATCGTGTAAAGGCCGAGTTCCCGGCAGGTTACCGGGGGTTGACCAGTGATCGTGACGGCCGCTCAGAGGCGGTTGACGGCGGCCCGGGGGCGCGAAGGCGCGTGAGGGGAATAGGTTGGCCGGGAACGGATGGATGGCTGCGGGGCCGTCACGGGGCGCGATGGGGGCGAACATGTCAATGTCCAAAGGATCGAATGTTGCCGTGCCGGCATCGGCCGTGCGCGTGGAATTGGCCTGGAGTTCGGGCCCGGGGGTGCCGGACGCGGATGCCTCGGCGCTTCTCCTGACCGCCGCGGGAAAGGTCCGCACCGACGCCGACTTCGTGTTCTACAACCAGCCGGTGCACGCGTCGGGCGCGGTGCGCCGGGAGGGCAAGCAGGCCGCCGGGGGCCGGTTCACCGATGTGCTGACCGTCGATCTCGCGCGCGTGGAGCCCGGGATCGATCGCGTCGTCGTGGTGGCCTCGACCGACGGCGGCACGTTCGGGCAGGTGCCGGGGCTGAGCATCCGCGTCCTGGACGCGGCGGGCGGCGCCGAGATCGCCCGCTTCGACAGCACGGACGCCACCGTCGAGACGGCCTTCGTCCTCGGCGAGCTGTACCGACGGCAGGGCGCCTGGAAGTTCCGCGCCGTGGGCCAGGGTTACGGCAGCGGGCTCGTCGGCCTCGCCACGGACTTCGGGATCACGGTCGACGAACCACCGGCCGCCGCCACGCCCGCGCCGCAGCCGGCTCCGGCCCAGCAGCCCTATCCGCCGGTTCCACAGCCCGTGCCGCAGCCGTCTCCGCAGCCGGCCACCCCGGCACAGCCCTACGGCACGCCGACCCAGCCGTACGCCGCGCCCACGCAGCCCTATGCCGCGCCCACCCAGCCGTACGGCACCCCCACACAGCCCTACGCCGGCCCGGCCGCCCCCGCGCCCTACCCGCCCCCGCCCGCCGCGCCGACGGGACCGCCCACGATGTCCGGCGGGGCGTATCCGCCGCCCCCCTCCGGTGGCCCGGTGCGGCTGAGCAAGGTCACGCTCACCAAGGAGTCGCCGTCCGTCTCGCTGACCAAACAGGGCGGCACCTCGGGGGCGATGCGCGTGAACCTCAACTGGCAGGTGCGCAAGCAGTTCAAGGGCTGGGGCAGCAAACTCGGCCGTGCCGTCGCCATGCACGGCGACCTCGACCTCGACCTGTGCGCCCTCTACGAACTCACCGACGGCCGCAAAGGCGTCGTCCAGGCGCTCGGTAACGCCTTCGGGGCGCTCCACCAGCCCCCGTACGTCCACCTCGACGGCGACGACCGCACCGGCGCCGTCGACAGCGGTGAGAACCTCACGATCAATCTCGACCGCAAGGCGGAACTGCGCCGTGTCCTGATCTTCGTGACGATCTACGAGGGCGCCCGGTCCTTCGCGGATCTGCACGCCACGGTCACGCTGCAACCGCAGCACGGCGCACCGGTGGAGTTCTTCCTCGACGAGTGCACCGTCCCGTCGACCGTCTGCGCCCTCGCGCTCATCACCAACACCGGCAGCGACCTCGTCGTACAGCGCGAGGCCCGCTATCTGGTGCCGCAGCGTGGCGTGAGTCCTCAGCGCACCATCGACCACGCGTACGGGTGGGGCATGAACTGGACGCCCGGCCGGAAGTGACCGCCCTCGGCGGACGGCGGTGCGGCGTTGCTCGGGTCCGTGGTCAGCGCTGCTCGGGTGCCGGGCCCGACGCCGTGTCCGGGCGCGCGTAGGTGCGGCCCTTCCAGGCCGCGCCGCGCCCCCGGTAGTGCTGCACCGCCGAGTCGACGGTCATCAGCAGATACAGGAAGGCCGTGACGGGCAGCAGCGGCGCCAGCCACAGGGTCTGCCGGTAGTAGCGGAGCATCGGGATGTACGTCGCCGTCATCACCAGCCAGGCGAGCCCGCCGAGCAGCACCGGAAGCCAGTTGTCCGTCACGACGCCCGCGCAGAACGCCACCGGCGGCACCAGATACACGAGCGCGAGCCCCAGCACGGTCCCGAGCAGCAGCAGCGGCTGATGCCTCAACTGGGCATAGGCACTGCGCGAGACCATCCGCCACAGATCGCGCAGCCGCGGGTACGGACGCACGCTGTCGACGCGTTCCGCGAGCCCCAGCCAGATGTGTCCGCCACTGCCCTTCACCGCGCGCGCGAGCGCGACGTCGTCGATCACGGCGTGCCGGATGGAGTCCGGCACCCGCGCGCGCTGCGCCGCGTCCGCGCGCAGCAGCACACAGCCCCCGGCCGCGGCGGCCGTCCGCGTGCCACGCCGGTTGATCCGGCGGAACGGGTACAGCTGCGAGAAGAAGTAGACGAAGGCCGGGACGACCAGCCGCTCCCACACGCTCTCCACGCGCAGCCGCGCCATCTGCGAGACAAGGTCGTAGTCGCCAGTCCTGGCCGCCGCGACCAACTCCTGGAGACTGTCCGGCTCATGCGCGATGTCGGCGTCCGTGAGGAGCAGATACTCGGGCTCCCGCGCGCGTGCCAGGGCGATTCCGTGCTGGACCGCCCACAGCTTGCCGGTCCAGCCGGCGGGCGGCTCTCCGGGCGAGGTGACGGTGAGCTGCAGACCGCCGTACCGCTCGGACAGTTCGCGCGCCAGCTTCCCCGTACCGTCCGAGCTGCCGTCGTCGACGAGGAACACCTCCGCCGGGCCGGGATAGTCCTGCGCCAGCAGCGACGGCAGACTCATCGGCAGCACCGCCGCCTCGTCGCGCGCCGGGACGACGACACAGACCGACGGCCACGCGCGCGGGACCGCCCTCGCCGGCAACCGGACATCGGTACGCCAGAAGAAACCCTGCCCGAGCAGCAACCACAGCCAGGCGGCAAGGGATCCGGCGGCGGCCCACACAATCACGCTCACCCGCGCAGTCTGCCCCACCGGGCCGGGCCGCGGGAGACCGATCCTCTATGGTGACCGGGTGAAGATCGCGCTCATGGACTCCGGACTCGGACTGCTCGCCGCCGCCGCCGTGGTACGGCGCCTTCGACCCGACGCCGACCTCGTGCTCTCGTCGGACCCCGAGACGATGCCCTGGGGGCCCCGCACCCCCGACGACGTCACCGCACGCGCCCTCGCCGTCGCCGAAGCGGCGGCCACGTACGCGCCCGACGCCCTGATCGTCGCCTGCAACACCGCGTCGGTCCACGCGCTGCCCGCCCTGCGCGCGCGGCTCGAACCGTCCCTGCCCGTCATCGGTACCGTCCCCGCGATCAAGCCGGCAGCGGCCGGCGGTGGTCGCATCGCCATCTGGGCGACGCCCGCCACCACGGGCAGCCCGTACCAACGAGGACTGATCGCCGAATTCGCGGACGGCGCCGCCGTCACCGAGGTGCCCTGCCCCGGCCTGGCGGACGCCGTCGAGTACGCCGACGAGCCGGCCGTCGACCGGGCGATCGCCGCCGCCGCGGCCCTCACACCGCCCGATGTAAGGGCCGTCGTCCTGGGCTGCACCCATTACGAACTGCGCGCGGAGCGTATTCGGGCCGCCGTCCAGCGGGCCGACCGGCCGCCGCTGGTCCTGCACGGCTCGGCGGGCGCCGTCGCCGCCCAGGCACTGCGTCGGATCGGCGCGGCGCCCGCCCCGGAAGCACCCGCGACGGGCGTGGTGACCGTGCTGCTCAGCGGCCGTGAGTCCGCCCTGCCGGACGCCGCCCTCACCTATGCCGAAGGACAGCTACTGGCTGCCGTCACCCCCGCGCGCTGAGTGGCCGAGTGTGAGGAGTAACGCCGCGCAGCCCGGTGCCCGCGGGGCGCAACATCTGTAGTCTCATGAGCATGAGGCACCACGCTCACGGCGATCGGGGCCCCGCTGAGGCCCCCCTTGAAATCTGGACCGGACGAGCCAGCAACCGCGTTCAGTGGCTGCTCGCGCTCGTCGGAGTTGCCTGCGTCGCACTCGGCGTCGAACTGGCCGTCGTCTCCGCATGGACCACGGGCATCGCCCCACTGGTCATGTCCGTCGTCGGCTGCATCGCCGTGGGTCTGCTGGTGCTGTTCGGCACCCTCGCCTTTGTCCACGTCGCCGTGAAGGTCGACAAGGACTCCCTTGAGGTGCGCTGCGGCCATATCGGGGTGCCGCGCCGCCGCATCCCGCTCGCCCATGTCGTCGACGCCGACTTCGCGCCCACGGTCACACCGCGCCAGTGGGGCGGCTGGGGCTACCGCTGGCGGCCCGACATAGGCACCGCCGTCGTGGTCCGGCGCGGAGAGGGCGTCGTCCTCAGCCTCGGCGACGGACGCAAGTTCACGGTCACCGTGGACGACGCGGAATCGGCCGTCCGTATCATCCGCGACCGGCTGCGTCCGAAGTCCGCGTCCAGCCCGGTGATCTGACCGGCCTCCCACCCGTTCGGCTCAGTCAGTGGGCCCATTTGTTCGACCCGTTCTGACCTGGATCGCGTTCTGGCCTGGCTCCTGTTTCTGGTCAGGTGTCCTGGTCAGGCTCCCTGGGCCGGGAACGTCGGTGCTTAGGCCACCTCGCTCTGTGACGGCACCCCTGCCCCTTCGGTCTCCTCAGGCAGCTCCCAGCCCAGCGGCCTCGCCGTCGCGATGCCCGCCAGGAGTCCGGCACCCACCGTCACCGCGGTGAAGCTGAGCGCGTTGCCGACCGTCGCCAGCGCCGCCACCGCCGTCAGTGCCGCACCCGCCGTGAGGACCACCGGCGTCGGCCGCGACGAGCGCCACAGGGCGTACAGCAGCCAGCAGAAGACGGCCCCGAGCAGTGCCACGCCCACCACCCCCTGCTCCGCGGCCTGCTGCAACACCGCCGAATGGGGTCTCCCGGTCGGTACGAAGGATTCCGCCACCGTGGGGCTCAGCTCACCGAAGCGCCCCGGTCCCGCCCCGAGCGCCGGATGCGCCTGGGCCATGTCGAGGGCGTCCCGCCACAGCAGCACCCGGTACGGCGTCAGCTGCCCCTCCAACGACGACTCCAGGCCGTCCGGGAGCACACCGCCGGCCACGGCCCACGTCATACCGGCCGAGAGAGCCGCGGCGAGCCCGAGACCCGCCAGACCGAGCCCCCGGTTACCCATCCGGGCAGCGGCCAGCGAGCACAGCAGCACACCGACGCAGACCGCGAGACCCGCGGTCGAGTCCAGCACCGCCGCCGTCACGACCACCCCGACGGCGGCCAGCCGCAGTACGAGACGTACCGCCGGGCGCCGGGCCGCCCAGGCCGCGCAGCAGGCGGCACCCGTGGCCAGGGCCAGCAGGGCGGCCGTGGCCCCGTCCCGGCCCAGCGGCGACGCCTCCTGCGGCATCAACCGGGTGTGAGGGAGCAGAAAGGCGAGGGAGACGCCGGCGACGGCGCCCACGCCGGGCGCGGACACCGGGAGGAGCGCACCGCAGATACGACCGCACGCGTACGCCGCCGCCACCGCCAGAACCGCGAGGAGTACCCCCTCGGGCCGGCCCGCACCGGCGGTCGCGGTGATCACCGACCACGTCGAACAGGCCGCCAGCAGGACCATGCCGACGGCGTCGGACGTGCTGCCGCGGCCGTCCGGCGCCGCACGGCCGACAGCGTTCACCTTCCCCGAAGACCCCACCCGTCGCCCCCCGACGTATGACGGGCCCCGACCGCATGGCCGGACCGGGCCGCACGTCTGGGACTTGGGCACACGGTAATGGCTGGTGCGGCGAAGTGTGGACGAGTTGCGCGGGAACGATGTCGCCGGCGCCACGAGCCCTGCCCGCGGGCGGGGGGGGGGATCCGGGGGCGCGACCGCCGTACCCCGCCGGTGGACACGCGCCGTAGACTCCCCGGGTGACCGCCATCGCCACCCCCGTAGACGAGCCGGAACAGCTCGGTCCGCCGCCGGCGCCCGCTTCACGCGGGATGCGACTGGCCCGCGGGCTGCCGCCGTTCGTCGCGGCGGCACTCTCCGGAGTGCTGCTCTACGTCAGCTTTCCGCCGCGCACCCTGTGGTGGCTGGCGCTGCCCGCGTTCGCCGCGTTCGGCTGGTGTCTGAGGGGGCGGTCCTGGAAGGCCGGGCTGGGACTCGGCTATGTCTTCGGGCTCGGCTTCCTGCTGCCGCTGTTGGTGTGGACCGGCGTCGAGGTCGGCCCGGGTCCCTGGCTCGCGCTGGTGGCCGTGGAGGCCCTGTTCGTCGCACTCGTCGGCGCCGGTGTCGCCTCCATGTCCCGGCTGCCCGCCTGGCCCCTCTGGGCGGCGGCCCTCTGGATCGCCGGAGAGGCGGCACGCGCGCGGGTGCCGTTCGGCGGCTTCCCCTGGGGCAAGATCGCCTTCGGCCAGGCCGACGGTGTGTTCCTGCCGCTCGCCGCGCTCGGCGGCACCCCGGTTCTCGGTTTCGCGGTCGTCCTGTGCGGCTTCGGCCTGTACGAGGCCGTACGCCTGGCGCTGGACGTCCGGCACACACGGACTCTGCGCAGGGGTACGGCGGCGGTCGCCGCGCTCACCGTTGTCCTTCCCGTGGCCGCGGCCCTGGCGGCGCGCCCGCTGGTCAGTGACGCGGCCGAGGACGGCACGGCCACTGTCGCCGTCGTGCAGGGCAACGTCCCGCGCGCGGGACTCGCCTTCAACGCCCAGCGCAGGGCCGTACTGGACTACCACGCGCGGGAGACGGAACGCCTCGCCGCACGCGTGAACGCCGGTGAGGTGCCCCGCCCCGACTTCGTCCTGTGGCCCGAGAACTCCTCCGACATCGACCCCTTCCGCAACCCGGACGCGCGCGGAGTCATCGAAGCCGCCGTGAAGGCCATCGGTGTGCCCCTCTCGGTGGGCGCTGTCGTGGAGACCGACGACGGCAGGCTCTTCAACGAGCAGGTCCTGTGGGACCCGGCCAAGGGCCCCGTCGCCACGTACGACAAGCGGCAGATCCAGCCCTTCGGCGAGTACATCCCGCTGCGCTCCGTCATGAGTGTCTTCAGCAAGGACGTCGGCATGGTCCGGCAGGACTTCAGCCGGGGCACCGAACCGGGCGTGTTCACCATGGCGGGCACCAAGGTCGGCATCGCCACCTGTTACGAGGCCGCCTTCGACTGGGCCGTGCGGGACACCGTCACACACGGCGCCCAGATCATCTCGGTGCCGAGCAACAACGCCACGTTCGACCGCAGCGAGATGACGTACCAGCAGCTCGCGATGTCCCGGATCCGTGCCGTCGAGCACAGCCGTACGGTGACTGTTCCGGTCACCAGCGGCGTCAGCGCGGTGATCATGCCCGACGGGCGGATCGTCGACAGGACCGGCATGTTCACCGCCGCGTCGCTCGTCGAGAAGGTCCCGCTCAGGTCGTCGCAGACTCCCGCCACCCGGCTCGGAGTCCTGCCGGAAGCGGTCCTGGTCCTGATCGCCGCCGCCGGACTCGGCTGGTCCGTGACCGGCGCCGTCCGCGCCCGGCGCTCCCGCCAGGGCTAGCCTGCCCGGATGTCCCCGTTAGGGTCGTCGCATGGCTACCCCTGACTTCATCCGCACCCTTCGTGCCAGCGCGGGTCACCAGTTGCTCTGGCTGCCCGGAGTCACCGCGATCGTCTTCGACGACGACGGCAGAGTGCTCCTCGGGCAGCGCAGCGACACCCGTAAGTGGTCCGTGATCGGTGGAATCCCGGACCCGGGGGAGCAGCCGGCGGCGTGCGCGGTGCGCGAGGTGTACGAGGAGACGGCGGTGCGGTGTGTGCCGGAACGCGTCGTCCTGGTGCAGGCCCTGGACCCCATGACCTACCCCAATGACGACACCTGCCAGTTCATGGACATCACCTTCCGCTGCCGCGCGGTGGGCGGCGAGGCGCGCGTGAACGACGACGAGTCGCTGGACGTCGCCTGGTTCCCGGTGGACGCGCTGCCGGAGCTGGACGAGTTCGGTCGCTTCCGGATCAAGCAGGCCATGACCGGCGACCCCACATGGTTCGACCCCATGCTGTGACGGTGAAGTGTGGCTTCTGACCACATGGGGCGGGGGAGAGGCCCTGCCTAGGGTCGGTGTCATGACGACCTTCAGCACCCCGGCCGGTACGTCGGCCGACGCCCGGGGCGGTCCGTCGCCCGTGTCCTTGGTCCTCGACGGCCGCACCGAACTCGACGGCCGCACCGCCCTCGTCACCGGTGCGGCGGGCGGGATCGGCCGGGCCTGCGCGCTGCGGCTGGCGGCGGCCGGGGCCAAGGTGCGGGCCGTGGACCGGGACGACGTGGGCCTCGGCGCCCTGGTCGAGGCGGGCGCGGACCTGCCAGGCGGGATCGAACCCCGGCATCTCGACCTCACGGACCTCGACGCCGCGGAGGCGTGCGCGGCGGGCACCGACATCCTCGTCAACAACGCCGGGCTCCAGCATGTGCGCCCCATCGAGGAATTCCCGCCGGACGTCTTCCACACCGTCCTGACCGTGATGCTGGAAGCCCCCTTCCGGCTCATCCGTGGCGCGCTCCCGCACATGTACGAGCAGGGATGGGGCCGCATCGTCAATGTCTCCTCCGTCCACGGACTGCGTGCCTCCGCCTACAAGTCCGCGTACGTGGCCGCCAAACACGGTCTGGAGGGGCTCTCCAAGACCGCCGCACTCGAAGGCGCCGCCCACGGAGTCACCTCGAACTGCGTGAACCCCGCCTATGTCCGCACCCCGCTGGTCGAGCGCCAGATCGCCGACCAGGCGGCGGCACACGGTATCCCCGAGGAACGCGTCCTCAGCGAGGTCATGCTCCGCGACATCGCGGTCAAGCGGCTCATCGAACCGGACGAGGTCGCCGAAGCCGTCGCGTACCTCTGCACCCCACGGGCCTCCTTCATCACCGGCACATCCCTGGCGCTGGACGGTGGCTGGACCGCACACTGATCCCGATCCCGGCTGAGGGGCGTAGGAGCCCGGTGAGGGGAGAGGTGTTCCGCAGGGGTGAGAGCCCCCGCAGGCCAGAGGCCCCGCAGGGGAGAGAGGCCCCCCGCAGGGGTGGGGGAGTTGTCCACAGATGTGGTGGTGCCGATGAGTTGTCCACAGGTCCGGCGGTGGTGTCGGCCCGGTAGGTCATTCTGGTGAGCATGGATCGCGATCAGGTGCAGTTCGCAGAGCGCTCGGCCATGAGCGCCGAGACCCCGTTCCTCGAACTCTTGGCGAGGGGCGCGACCGCCGATGCCTACGAGCAGCCGATACTCCGGGCCCGCGTCGACGGCGACCCGCCCGAGCGCCTCGCCGCCCTGGAGCACGCGAGGCTGCTCGCGCTGCGGGTACGCGCGGAGCTGGAGGGCAGACGACGTCGCGAGGCCGAGCTGTCCGCGCTCTTCGAGACGGCGCACGACCTGGCGGGACTGCGCGATCTCGACGCGGTCCTGCGGGCCATCGTGCAGCGCGCCCGCTCCCTGCTCGGCACGGACGTCGCGTATCTGAGCCTCAACGCCCCCGCCCGGGGCGACACCTATATGCGGGTCACCGAGGGCTCGGTCGCGGCACGCTTCCAGCAGCTCCGCATCGGCATGGGCGAGGGCCTGGGCGGTCTGGTGGCGCAGACGGCGCGGCCGTATGTCACCGAGGACTACTTCCACGACGAACGCTTCCAGCACACCCACTCGATCGACGCGGGGGTACGGGACGAGGGGCTGGTCGCGATTCTCGGCGTGCCGCTCATGCTGGGACCGGATGTCATCGGGGTGCTGTTCGCCGCGGACCGCCGCGCGCGGGTCTTCGAGCGGGAGTCGATCGCCCTGCTCGGCTCGTTCGCCGCGCTGGCCGCCGCCGCGATCGACACGGCGAACCTCCTCACCGAGACCCGCGAGGCCCTGGCCCGCCTGGAGAGCGCCAGCGAGATCATCAGGGACCGCAGCGCCGTCATCGAGCGCGCGTCCGACGTCCACGACCGGCTCGCCGAACTGGTGCTGCGCGGCGGCGGAGTGCATGACGTGGCGGCGGCCGTCTCCCAAGTCCTCGACGGCACCGTCGAGTTCGCCGAGGTGGCGGCGGCACCGGCCACCGCGCTGAAGGCGTCGGCCGGGGAGGGCCGGTCGGTGCGTCACGGCGACGACTGGGTCGCGGCACTCTCCGCGGGCGGTGAGGTGCTGGGCGCCCTGGTACTGCGCGGCCACCCGGGCCTGGACCCCGTCGACCAACGCACCCTGGAGCGGGCCGCGATGGTCACTTCGCTGCTGATGCTGGCACGCCGCTCCGCGTCCGAGGCCGAACACCGGGTCCGTGGGGAGCTGTTGGACGACCTCATCGAAGCCAGGGACCGGGACCCGAGGTTGCTGCGTGAGCGGGCGACCCGTCTGCGCGCGGACCTCGACGCGACGCATACGGTGCTCGCCGCCCGCCTCGGCGCACCGGCCTCTGCCACTGCCACCTTCGGCCTCGATACCCGTACCGGTTCCGACGCCCCGGGGCCTCGCGCCACCCCCGACGCCCGCGGCCCGATGACCGCCGACGCCGGAGCGGAGGCCGACGCGCGCCGGCGCCTCTGGTCCGCCGCCTCCCACCTCGCGGCCACCGGCCACGGCCTCGCGGCGGCACGCGACGGCGGTACGGTCCTGCTGCTCCCGCTCAGGGACGGCGACACGGCGGCCGAGCTGGCCCGACGCACCGCCAAACAACTCGGCGCCGCCTTGCACGAATCGGTCACGGTCGGTGCCTCCGCCCCGGTGGCCGACCTCGCGGCCCGCCCGGACACGGTCGCCGCGGCCTACGCGGAAGCGCAGCGCTGCCTCGAAGCGCTACGGCTCCTGGGCCGCGTCGGAGAGGGCGCCGCCGCCGAGGGCTTCGGATTCCTCGGGCTGCTGCTCACGGGGAGCCGGGACATCTCCGGTTTCGTGCGGCACAGCATCGGCGAGGTCATCGCGTACGACGAGCGCCGGGGCACGGACCTGGTCGGCACTCTCGACGCGTACTTCGCCTCCGGGATGAGCCCGGCCCGCACCAAGGACGATCTGCACGTCCACGTCAACACGGTCGCCCAGCGCCTCGATCGCATCGCCCGGCTCCTCGGCCCCGACTGGCTGAGCCCCAGCCGGACGCTGGAGATCCAACTAGCCCTGCGCCTGCACCGGTTGTCGTCGGCGCTCATACCCTGACCCCCGTACACGCGGTGCGTACGGGGGTCAGGGAAGGGTCACCGCGTCAGACGCTGCGCGCGTCCGCGCCCGTCCGCTCGGGCGAGGGCTCGGCGGGCTCCGTGGGATCGGCGCCAATGCGGTCCAGATCGCGATGGCGGGTCTCCTGGGCGACGCCGACCGCGACGAGCGTGAGGACGGCGGCGGCGATCACATAGAGGGCCACGGGTGTCGAATTGTCGTACTTCGCCAGCAGTGCCGTCGCGATGAGCGGGGCCGGGGCACCGGCGGCGACCGAGGCGAACTGCGCGCCGATCGAGGCTCCCGAGTACCGCATCCGGGTCGCGAACATCTCGGAGAAGAAGGCGGCCTGCGGTGCGTACATCGCGCCGTGCAGGACGAGTCCGACGGTCACCGCGAGCAGGAGGTTCCCGAAGGTGCCCGTGTCGATCAGCGAGAAGAAGGGGAACATCCACAGCCCGACGCCGGCGGCGCCCATCAGATAGACCGGCTTGCGCCCGATCCGGTCGGAGAGGGCACCCCAGGCCGGGATCACCGCGAAGTGCACGGCGGAGCCTATGAGTACGGCGTTGAGCGCGGTCTGTTTCGACACCCCGGCGGAGGTGGTGGCGTACACGAGGATGAAGGCGGTGATCACGTAGTAGCTGATGTTCTCGGCCATACGGGCACCCATGGCGACGAGGATGTCGCGCCAGTGGTGGCGCAGTACGGCGACGAGGGGCGCCTTCTCGGCCGTGTCCCCGTCCCTTGCCGTGCCGTCTTCCGCCAGGGCGGCCTGCTTGCGTGCCTCGGCCCGCGCCAACGCCGCCTTGAACACGGGCGATTCATCGACGGACAGACGTATCCACAAGCCGACGATCACGAGCACTCCGGACAGGAGGAACGGTATGCGCCAGCCCCAGGTCTCGAAGGCCGAGTCCGACAGGAGCGCGGTCAGCAGTGACAGCACACCGGTGGCGAGGAGTTGCCCGGCCGGGGCGCCGGTCTGCGGCCAGGACGCCCAGAAGCCACGGCGCCGGGCATCACCGTGCTCGGACACCAGCAGGACGGCGCCGCCCCACTCGCCGCCGAGCGCGAAACCCTGGACGAGCCGGAGCACCGTCAGCAGTACCGGAGCGGCGCTGCCCACCATCGCGTGCGTGGGCAACAGCCCGATGGCGAAGGTCGCGCCGCCCATCAGCAGCAGACTCAGCACCAGCAGTTTCTTACGGCCAAGACGGTCGCCGTAGTGCCCGAACACCAGCGCGCCGAGGGGCCGGGCGGCGAAGCCCACCGCGTAGGTGAGGAAGGACAACAGCGTGCCGACGAGCGGATCGGAGTCGGGGAAGAACACCTTGTTGAACACGAGTGCGGCGGCGGATCCGTAGAGAAAGAAGTCGTACCACTCGATGGTCGTGCCGATGAGGCTCGCCGCGACGATGCGCTTGAGATTCGCGGGCGGGGGAGGAGCGGTTGCTGAGGCGGCCATGAACACCACTTCCGAGCGGAGGGCGGGGACGGTTTCGTGTCGCCACACCGTAGGAACACCCAGATCGCAGGCACATGTGGTGAGACACCATAGTTCCGGGTGCAGGAGTGCGTTGGCCCACCATGAAGGCGGTCCGCGATCAGCTGAACGTGCGGCGGTAGGTGTGAGGGCTGACACCGGTGGTGCGCTTGAAGCGGTCACGGAAGGCAGTGGGGGAGCCGAATCCGACCTGGGCGCCGATGCGTTCGACGGAGTGGTGTGTGGTCTCCAGCAGGTGCTGGGCCTGGCGGATACGGGCGCGGTGGAGCCACTGGAGCGGGGTGGTGCCGGTCTGTTCGCGGAAGCGGCGTATCACGGTCCGGGTGCTGGTCCCGGCGTGGGCGGCGATGTCGGCGAGGGTGAGGCCGGCGCCGAGGTTCTCCTGAAGCCAGGAGAGGAGCGGTTCGAGAGTGGAGCCTTGGGGAGTGGGCGCGTAGTCATGGACGATGAACTGCGCCTGCCCGCCCTCGCGTTCCAGGGGCATGACGGACAGCCGGGCCGCGTCGGCGGCGACGGCCGAGCCGTAATCCCTACGGATCATGTGCAGGCACAGATCCAGGCCGGCGGCGGCGCCGGCCGAGGTGAGGATCTGGCCGTTGTCGACGTACAGGACGTCCGGGTCGACCTCGATGTCCGGGTAGGCGGTCGCGAGGAGGTCGGCCGCGATCCAGTGGGTGGTGGCTCGCAGGCCGTCGAGGAGCCCGGTGGCGGCCAGCGGGAAGGTGCCCGAACAGATGGAGGCGATACGGGTGCCGTGTTCGGCCGCTGCTCGCAGCGCGTCGCGGACGGCGGGGGTGAGCGGGCTCGCAGGCGAGTGAGTACCGGGCACGATGATCGTGTCGGCGCCCTGGAGCCCTTCCAGTCCCCAGGGCGCCCGGAGGGTGAAGGCGCCCGCGTCGATCTCCGGGGTTTCCGCGCACACACGCATCTGGTAGCCGGGGCGGCCGTCCGGGAGGCGGGTGCGGGTGAAGACTTCGATCGGGGTGGACAGGTCGAACGGAATCACCCCGTCCAGGGCGAGGACGGCGACAGTGTGCATGGCCAGAAGGTACCTGTCAGATGCCTGCCCACCAGGCGCCCACACTTGGTCCCAGAGTTCCTGCGACGCCTTGTTCGCCCAGCTCAGATGCCTCTTTCTTGGCTCCGGCGTGGCTCTGTCGTGGCTCTGGCGAGGGGTGGCGTTATCCCGTTGGAAGGTGTCACTAATGCCACTGGGACAGGCATCGGCAGCCGCATAGCGTCAAGGGCGAGCCCGGCGCAGCCGGGACCTTTCGCATCCGAAGGAACCCGTCATGCACGCCCAGATCGTCCTCTTCGACGGCTTCGATCCGCTCGATGTCATCGCCCCCTACGAGGTGTTGTACGCCGGCGGCACCGCCTCCGGCGGCGCGGTGAGCGTGGACCTGGTCTCCGCCGAAGGACCGCGCGAGGTGGTCAGCGGCACCGGGGGCCTGGTGCTACGCGCCACGGGCGCCCTCGACCCCGGGCGTGCGGGCCTGATTCTGGTTCCCGGTGCCTCGGGCCGGGTCGGGGAGCCCGGCGAGGTCCCCGACCATGACGTCGGTGCCGGTGCCGGTGCCGGTGCCGGTGCCGGTGCCGGGGACTACCGGCAGGACGAATTTATCCCCGTGCTGCTGGCCCGCACCCTGACCACCGAGCTGCCCACGCTGCTGAAGGCGGCGATGGACAACCCGGAGGTCGTGGTCAGCGCGGTGTGCGGCGGCTCGCTCGTGCTGGCCATGGCCGGCCTGCTGGAGGGCCGCCATGCCACCACCCACCACCTGGGCCTGGACATGCTCGACGCCACCGGCGTACACGCGGTGAACGCCCGCGTGGTTGATGACGGCGACCTCGTCACCGGCGCCGGTGTCACGTCCGGGCTCGATCTCGGGCTGTACCTGCTGGAGCGCGAAGTGGGCCCCCGGATCGCGCACGCCGTCGAAGAACTGTTCGCTCATGAACGCCGCGGCACCGTCTGGCGCCATCAGGGCCCGGCGCCCACGGGCCTCTGATCAGGCGCGTAGCCCCCCACATCTCTGCTCGCACATCTCTGCTTGCACGTCTCTGCTCGCACCGCATCACGAGGAAGCAGCAACAGCATGTCTGTCGAAGGCACCTGGGACCTGTCCATCTCCACCCCTGTCGGCACGATCAAGGCCAGTGCCGACTTCCTGCGCCAGGACGGTGTCCTGACCGGAGTCGCTCACGGGGCGGGGGAGGAAGTCCCGCTCAGCGACGTCACCCTTGACGGTGACCGGCTCACCTGGAAGCAGGCTGTCACCAAGCCCATGCGTCTGAACCTGGCCTTCGCCGTGACGGTCACAGGCGACACCTTGACCGGCACTTCCAAGGCCGGACGCCTCCCGGCAGCCACGGTCACCGGCAAGCGCCGCGCCGTCCGGGCGGCGACGGAACACTGACAGTCAAAGAAGACTCGGACAGAGATAAAAAAACTTGCACGGTGATGTCGAGAACCCGTCCTCGGCTCCGTCCCCGTGGTGAACGCGACCACAATGGGTCGCACCAGCACCAAGGAGAGACACCATGGCCAAGTACTTGCTGCTCAAGCACTACCGCGGCGCCCCGACTCCGTTCAACGACGTGCCCATGGACAAGTGGACGCCGGAGGAGATCTCGGCCCATGTGCAGTACATGAACGACTTCGCGGCCCGGCTCGAAGGGACCGGCGAGTTCGTCGACGGTCAGGCACTCGCTCCCGAGGGGACCTTCGTCCGGTACGACGGCGAGGGGCGCCCGCCGGTCACCGACGGACCGTTCGCCGAGACCAAGGACCTCATCGCCGGCTGGATGGTGATCGACGTCGACAGCTACGAGCGCGCCCTCGAACTGGCCGGGGAACTGTCGGCCGCCCCCGGAGCGGGTGGCAAGCCGATCCACGAGTGGCTGGAGCTGCGCCCGTTCCTGGGCGCGCCGCCCACCATCACGGAATGAGCCCTGAGGTGAACGAGGTCCTCCTCCGGAGCCTCACGCCGAGCGTGCTCGGCATCCTTGTCCGCCGCGGAGCCGACTTCGCGGCGGCCGAGGACGCCGTTCAGGACGCGCTGGTCGAGGCGGTCCGCGTCTGGCCGGCCGACCCTCCGCGGGATGCGAAGGGTTGGCTGGTCACCGTGGCCTGGCGCAAGTTCCTCGACGCGACCCGGGCGGACGCCGCCCGCCGGCGACGCGAGGACCTCGTGGACGAGGAGCCGGCCCCCACGGCCGCGCCCGCGCTGGACGACTCCCTCCAGCTCTACTTCCTGTGCGCCCACCCGTCGCTGACGCCGTCGTCCGCCGTGGCGCTCACGCTCCGTGCCGTCGGCGGGCTGACCACCCGCCAGATCGCGCAGGCTTATCTGGTGCCCGAGGCGACCATGGCGCAGCGCATCAGCCGCGCCAAGCGCACCGTCTCCCGGGTGCGGTTCGACCAGCCCGGCGACGTCGCCACCGTGCTGCGCGTCCTCTACCTGGTCTTCAACGAGGGCTACTCCGGCGACGTCGACCTCGTCGCCGAGGCCATCCGGCTCACCCGGCAGCTCGCGGCCACGATCGACCACCCCGAGGTGGCGGGGCTGCTCGCCCTCATGCTGCTCCACCATGCCCGGCGCGCCGCCCGGACCGCGCCCGACGGCAGTCTGGTGCCGCTCGCGGAGCAGGACCGCGGCCGGTGGGACACCGGGTCGATCGCCGAGGGCGTGGTGATCCTTCAGAGGGCCCTCGCCCGCGACCGGCTGGGCGAGTACCAGGCCCAGGCCGCCATCGCGGCACTCCACGCCGACGCGCCCGCCGCCGAGGAGACCGACTGGGTGCAGATCGTCGAGTGGTACGACGAACTCGCACGCCTGACCGACAGCCCGGTCGTCCGGCTCAACCGCGCGGTGGCCGTCGGCGAGGCCGACGGACCGCGCGCCGGCCTGGCGGCGCTCGCGGCGCTGGACGACTCACTGCCCCGCCATACCGCGGTCGCCGCGTACCTCCACGAGCGCGACGGCGACCTGGCGACGGCGGCACGGCTGTACGCCGAGGCGGCCCACAAGGCACATGATCTCGCCGAGCGCGACCACCTGACGCGCCAGGCCGCCCGGCTCAACGCCCGCGGGTGTCGCTGAGGGGCGCGCTCGGACCTGCCCGCACGGCGAAGAGCGTGGGGAGATCGTCGAACAGATACGGGAACCGGCTCAGTCCCAGGTGAGCGGGTCGAGATGGAGGTAGAAACGCAGGCGGTCGTGGTCGAGGGTGATGCCGTACCCCTCGGCGAACGCCGTGTCCGCGGCCCGCGCGCCCTCCTCGTCCGTCCATGTCTCCCGCGCGTTGGTGAGCAGCAGCGCCAGGTCGGCGTAGCGGTCGGCCCGTCCCAGCCGGCCCAGGTCGATGAAGCCCGACACGTCCAGGGTGCGCGGGTCGAGGATGATGTTGGGCAGGCACAGGTCTCCGTGGCAGACGACCATGTCTACGGCCTCCTGTTCCCGTCGCCGCGAGACCTGTGGGACGAGTCGGGCCAGGAGTTCCGCCGGCGGAATGTGCTGCTGCTCGACGGGGAGGAACTCCGGGTTCACCGCGCCACGGGCCACGACATCGCGCGCCACGGCGACCATCCCGTCCAAGTCCCTGCGGAACGGGCACTGTTGTACGGGTACCTGGTGCAGCGCACGGACCGCGTCCGCGATCCGGTCCCAGGAGGCCCGCAGGTCATCGGCGGACACCTGGTCTGCGGGTACGCCGGGGACAGCACTGGTCACCAGGCAGGCGCCCGCGTCGTCGGAGTGCCAGTCCAGTACCCGTGGCCCCGGGACGCCCTGGTCGCTCAGCCATGCCACCCGGTCCCGTTCGGTCTTGAGGTCGGCCACGTCATCGGCGGCCACGCACTTGGCGTACCGGGTGCCGTCCGCGCTCTGGAAGACGTCGGCTTCCGACTCGCCCGCGGTGACGGTCCGCCAGCCACCTTCGCCACCGGCCGCGCCCAGCAGCCCCGGCGACACCTGCCGTGATCCGGCTCGATCGCTCATGGCGGCCACTTTAGTCAGCCGACCGGGTGTCCCGACGACTGCCGGAGAAGGCAGCACTGCTCCTTGCTGAGAAGGAGTGCGAAACCACCACTCTCCAGGACCTCGCCGCAGCCGTCGGCGTTTCCCGTACCGCCCCTCACCGACATGTGACGAGCAAAGGAGAACGGCTTGCCATGTTGGTCGAGCGGATGAGTCTCGGGTCGGTCGAGACAGCGGAGGCATTGAAGACTCGTAACGACCTCACGTCCGAAAGGAAACCGCTCCAGCTGACGGACAATCTGGTGCGGCAGAGGGCGGAGTCCCCGCAGCATGGGGCTGTCTGCCTCGATACGGCACCGGGTGTCGGGGGCCTCGAAGAGCCCGTACGGCGCCGATCAAGCTCTGCCCGGTGCCCATACTTCGGCCGGAAAAGCAAATTAAATCGGCCGCGTATTTCGCTTTGTGTGCCCACACGCTGAACGCTTTTGTCAAGCGGAGAATGGGAACACCGGGAGTGGGATCCGCTCGTCAAATCCCCGCGCCTGAGAGTGTTATCGTTCTGCTTCGTCCCGGGTCCAGGTCGCATGCCTGTCGGTATCCCTCGCCCGGATTGCATAGCCCGCTTCCTTTTCACCCTTTTCTTTCTCGGTAGGGAAGTCGGAATTCGCTGTCTGTTTTCCGCCCGGGTCCCGGCACTGTCCGGACTGTCCAGCCAACTACGTGGAGTACGTTCCATGTCAGCTCGCACCACCACCTCGGCCACCGGCACCTCGGCCACTTCCGCCTCCGCCAGTTCCGCGCCGCCCGACACCTCGCTGGGCGGTGGGTCACCCGGAGGCCGGCATCTGGGCCTGGCCCTCTTCGTGATCGCCGCGGCCCAGCTGATGGTGGTCCTCGACGCCACCATCACCAACATCGCCCTGCCCGCCATCCGGACCGACCTCGGCGTCTCCGACTCCGGCCTGGCGTGGATCGTCAACTCCTACGCCCTGGCCTTCGGCGGTCTGCTGCTGCTCGGTGGAAGCGCCGGTGACCTGTTCGGGCGCCGGCGGATGTTCCAGGCCGGGATCGCCGTCTTCACCGTGGCATCGCTGCTGGGCGGGCTGGCCCCGAACGAGGGCCTGCTGATCGGCGCGCGCATCCTCCAGGGCATCGGCGCGGCACTCGCCGCGCCCAGCGCACTCGCACTGATCACCACGACGTTCCCGGCCGGCAAGCCACGCAACAAGGCCATGGGCGTGTACGCCGCCATGGGCGGTCTCGGTGCCACGGTCGGCCTGCTGCTGGGCGGTGTCCTCACCGACGTGCTGGACTGGCGCTGGGTGTTCTTCGTCAACATCCCCATCGGCCTGGCCGTTCTCGCGGGCACTCGCACCCTGGTCGAGGCCGAACGTCACCCGGGCCGTCTGGACATCCCCGGCGCGATCACCGGCACGGGTGGCCTGATCGCCCTGGTCTACGGCATCACCCGCGGCGGCGAACACGGCTGGACCGACGCCTTCACTCTGATCTCCTTCACCACCGCCGCCGCGCTGCTCGTGGCGTTCCTCATGCTGCAATCCCGCACCGCGCACCCGATGATGCCGCTGCGACTGTTCAAGGACCGTAACCGGTGGGGCAGTTACGCCACCATGCTCTTCATCGGCGCGGGCATGTTCGCGACCTTCTACTTCCTGACCCTCTACATGCAGCTGATCCTGGGCTACGGCCCGGTCAAGACCGGCTTCGCCTATCTTCCGTTCAGCTTCGGCATGGCAGCCGCCGCGGGCATCAGCGCCAAGCTGGTCGTCCGCTGTGCTCCCCGGCTGATCGCCGGCCCCGGCCTGCTGGTCGCCGCCGTCGGTATGGTCTGGTTCTCGACGCTGGAGCCGGACTCCTCGTACGCCGCGCATCTGATGCCGGCGATGTTCGTCACCGCCCTCGGTCTGGGCATGAGCTTTGTCCCGATGACGCTCGGCGCTGTCAGCGGAGTCGCCCATCAGGACACCGGCATCGCTTCCGCACTGCTCAACACCGCACAGCAGATCGGGGGCGCCATCGGACTCGCCGTGCTGTCGACGATTGCCACCTCGGCGGCCGACGACCGGGTCCCGGAGGCGGCCCGTGCGCTCTACCAGGGCCTCGCCACCAAGGACTTCACCCTGGTGTCGAGGGCCGGTGAGGCACTGACCCACGGCTACACGATGGCCTTCCTGGCGGCCACGGCGATGTTCCTGGCCGGCCTGGCCGTCACCGCGTTCGCGATCAACGCCGGCAGGCAGCAGCCCATGGACCCGGAGGCAGCCGCACCCGCACACATGGGCTGACCCCTCGCGTTCGAGCCCTGGGCCGGGTGTCCGAGAACGCCTGGCCCAGGGAGCGGGACGGGCCTGCCATGTGGAGCCCGCTACTTGGAGGCCCCCCGGGCGCGCAGCAACTCGCTGTTGGTCTGTGTGGCCGAGCCGACCGTCAGCGGTGTCGGCCCGCGTGTCGCCAGAGGACATGCACGACACGGAACACCGCGAGAACGCCGGCGACCGAGGCTCCGGTGATCAGCAACAGCTTCTCGACGGTGGGCGGAAGGTGCCAGACAGCGGCGGGACCGGCGACCGTCGCGAACACGACGGCGCCGAGAAAGCATCCGCTGAGCAACGCATAGCCGATCTCGACGGTGATCTCGTCCCGTTCGGCCTGACTGCGGCGCGTTGTCGTCATGGCCCAAGAATGCCCTCTGGCCGACCGAGGGTCCACGCCATTGCCACGTACGTCATGGACGTCATGGACGTCATGCAGGGAGGTGAACTGGCCCTGAACGAGGGCACGGTGGCGTCTCAAGTGGGCCGTGCCCTCGTCGGACTCATGAGCTGTGGTCAGAACGGGTAGGTCGCCTGGGTGGTCCGAGCGGTGATCCAGCGGGTCTCCGTGAACGCCTCGATGTTCGCCGCGCCCCCGAATCGCGCTCCGGTGCCGGACGCCGCGACGCCTCCGAAGGGGGCCACGGCCTCGTCGTTGACCGTCTGGTCGTTGATGTGGACCAGGCCGGTGGGGACGCGTTCGGCGAGGTCCAGGCCGCGCATGACGTCGGCGGTGAGGATGCCCAGCGACAGTCCGTACGGTGTGGCGGTGGCCAGCGCGACCGCCTCGTCCAGGTCGGAGAAGGCCCGGACCGGGGCGACCGGGCCGAAGACCTCCTCCGCGTACGCGGGTGAGGCGTCCGTGACACCGGTGAGGACGGTGGGGCGGTAGAAAAGGTCCTCGTATGTGCCACCCGCCACCACCCTCGCGCCGCCCTCGACGCTGGAGCGCACCAGCCCGTGGATCTTGTCGCGCTGACCGGCGTCGATGATCGGGCCGAGCGCCACCTGCTCCTTCGCCGGGTTGCCGACCGGAAGGTGCTCCGCCTTGTGCGCGAGCCGTTCGACGTACTCGTCGGCGATCGAGGCGTGCACCAGATGGCGGCCGGTGCTCATACACACCTGGCCCTGGTGGAAGAAGGAACCCCAGGCGGCGGTGGACGCCGCCAGCTCCAGATCGGCGTCCGGCAGCACGATCAGCGCCGAGTTGCCGCCGAGTTCGAGGTGGGCGCGCTTGAGGTGCTGGGCCGCGGCGGCGCCGACCTTGCGGCCCGCGGCCGTGGAACCGGTGAAGGAAATGACCCGCACCTGGGGCGCGACGACCAGTGCGGCTCCTGTGTCGGCGCCGCCCGGCAGAAGGTGCAGCACGTCGGCGGGCAGCCCGGCTTCCTCGAACACCCGCATGAGTGCGACCCCGCCGGACACGGCGGTGCGCAGATCGGGCTTGAGCAGAACGGCGTTGCCGAGGGCCAGGGCCGGGGCGACGGAACGGATGGCCAGCACGAGCGGCACATTGAACGGGGCGATGACGCCGACCACACCCGCGGGCACCCGGCGCGCGAGGCTGAGCCGGGGTTCGGCGGAGGGCAGTACCTCGCCGAGTGGGCGGGAGACGAGCGCGGCGGCCTCGTAACACTCCTGGGCTGCGGTGTTCGACTCGAAGGCCGCCTTGCCGGGAATGCTGCCCGCCTCGCGGATCAGCCACCGCTGGATCTCGTCGGCGTGCCGGACGAACAGGTCGCCCGCGCGCCGCAGTACGGTGGCGCGTTCGGTGTACGGGAGGCGGGACCAGGCGGCCTGGGCGCGGGCGGCGCGTTCGGCGGCGATGGCGACGTCCTCGGGGGTCGCCACGCCTATGACGTCCAGGACTTCACCGGTGGCGGGCTCGACCACGGGCGATGTGCCCCCGGTGGATGCCGTCCAGCCGCCGACGCCGACCTTGCCTGACCAGAGGGAGGGATCGAGCAGAGACATCACGGCCTCCAGAGAGAGGGAGCGGGAGGGGAGGGGCAGTGAGGGGGGTGGTCCGGTGGTTCCGGGGGCTCAGGGCCGGAAGTCGTCGCCGACCGTGACGGTGACTTCCACGACCAGGGGTTCGGTGCGGTCGGCCAGGGTCGGGCAGACGGTGTCGAGCGTGACGCACAGGTCGGCGTACTCGGTGACGCGGCGGACGGAGCAGCCCAGGGACTCGGCCAGTCCCGCCACGCTGATCTCCTCGAACGCGGGCCACGGAGGCTTGCCCCCGCACTGTTCGGCGAGTTTGTCCATGATCGCGTACCGGCCGTTGGCGAGGACGACGAAGACGGCGCCGACGCCGTAGTGGACGGCGGTCCACAGGGACTGGATCTGATAGAGGGACGAGCCGTCACCGACGACGGCGACCACCGGGCGGCGCGGCTGCCCCATGCGTACGCCGATCGCCGCCGGCAGCGCGAAGCCGAGGCCGCCCATGGCGGCGCTGAGGAAACCGAGCGGCGCGCGGGCCGGGATGAGGGCGTGCAGGTCGGGTCGGGAGGAGGGGGTCTCCTCCACGATCACCGTGTCCACGGGCAGCCGCTCGGCGAGCGCCGCCAGCACCTGGGCGGGGCTCAACGGCTCACCCGCTGCCGGGACTTGGGGTACGGGGGCCTGGCGTACGGGGACTTGGCGTGCAGGGTCTTGGCGTTCGGAAACCCGGCGCGGTGTGCGGTGGGCGAGGCGGTCGCAGAAGTCCGGCAGGGGTGTGACGACGGCCAGTTCGGCGGGGGAGTGGTGTGCCTCGGCCGGGTCGTCGGTCACCACGACCACCCGTGCGTCGGTCAACTTCCCCGGGGCGTAGGGGTATTGGCGCAGAAAGGGAGCGCCCACGCACAGCACCAGGTCGTGCGCGGCGAGCGCGGTGCGCAGCCGGGACCGGTCGGCCGACAGATGGCCCGCGAAGAGCCGGTGGTCCTGCGGGAACCCGGCCCGCGCTCCGAAGGGCTCCTGCCATACGGGGCAGTCGAGCCGTTCCGCCAGGGCGGTGAGCGCGGCCCAGGTGTCCCGGTGATCGGCGCCCGCGCCCACGACCAGGGCCGGTGACGCGGCGCGGGCCAGGAGGTCGGCGACCTCGGCGACGGCGCGCGGGTCGGCGACGGTCGGGCGCCGGACCTCGACGGGCGCCGGCACCGGCAGGTCCTCGGCCGGCTCCGCCCAGTCGTCCATGGGGACGAGTACCAGTGCGGGTCCCCGCCCCTCGCGGGCCGCGTGCACGGCCCGGCCGATCGCGCCCGGTACGTCCTGGGCGCGCACCGGCGACTCCACCCGTACCGGGTAGTCTCCGGCCAGACCCGCCAACTGCCCGGCGAGGAAAGGCTGTTGGGCGAGGTGTCGACGGTCCTGCTGGCCGACGAGGACGACCATCGGTGCGCGGTTGACCCGGGCGGTGGCCAGCGCGCCCACCGCGTTGCCGAGCCCGGCGGTGGTGTGCAGGAGGACCAGCGCGGGGTGCTCGCGGGCCAGTGCCCAGCCGGTGGCGGCCCCCACCACGGAACCCTCGTGCAACGCGAGGACGAACTCCAGGTCCTCGGGCAGGTCGGTGAGCAGGGAGACCTCGGTCGAGCCGGGGTTGGCGAAGACAGTGGTCAGTCCGTGCAGCCGCAGGATGTCGAAGGCGGCCTCGCGCACGGTAGGGGCCCCGGTCGTCGCGCCGGTCACGACGGCGTACCCCGACGCCCCGCGGACTGGCCGCCGCCCAAGGTCACGTTCGAGCGCAGCCAGGCGGTGAGGGCTTCGGTGAGTCCGGCGTCGGAAGGAGCGGCCCCACCCTCCTTGCGGACCGAGGTGATGCGCTCGACGGCCTGGCGGTGGTAGTCGCGGACCACGGAGGCCGCGCGCCCCGGATCCCGGGAGGCGACCGCGGCCACGATCCGCATCCGTTCCGCGTGGAGCGCGCCCGCGACTCGCCCCCAGTCGCCGCCCTCGCCGCCGGACAGCTTCACGGCGAGCCCGATCTGCATTTCGGTGATGAACCGACTCAGCGCGGCGAGCAGCGAGTTGTGGGAGATCTCGGACAGGGTCGCGAAGAAATGCTGGAGCGCGGCGGCGGACTGCTCCACACCGTCGGCGGCGGGGACGGCCTCGGCCGCGGCGCGCAGTTGGGCGATCTCCTCGTCGGACGCGTGCTCGGCGGCGAGTTCGGCCCCGTAGGCGTTGAGGGCGCCGAGCAACCCGAGCACTTCCCGGGCGCCGACCTTCTCGACCTGGACGACCGAGGCGATGGACACGGCGAGCAGGGTGTCGCCCTGCGCGGTGACGGTCGCCCGGCTGCCGTTACGGGTGTTGACCAGGCCCGTCGCGGTCAGTACCCGGACCGCCTCGCGGACGGTCGGGGCGCTGACGTCGTAGTACGCGGCCAGTTCCCGTTCGGCCGGCAGCCGCGAACCGTCCGGCAGGGCGCCGCTGAGGATCTGCGTACGGAGATCTTCGACGATCTGGTCGGCCACCCGGCCGCGGTAGATCTTCGCGGGGGTGTGAGGCACGGACATGTCGCTCCCAAGGTGTTCCCGGGCCGCCGGGGCGCCCGGGACGCGGATGGTCCACTCACGAGACAAGGTAACCTACCTAGTAGGTTGATTCAAGCCGTCGTGGTCTTTGCGGACGTTGCTGTTGGGCGTTGCTGTCGGGTGGTCGCTGTCGGGCGTTGCTGTTGGCGCCGCGACCTCGGGGCTCGGCGTTCCGGCTCGCTGGGACGGATCAGCAGGTGACTGACCGCCGCGTGCGCGGGGCGGCGGCGGGTCACGACGTAGGCGAGCGCGTCGGCGACGTCGGCGGGGCTCAGTCGCTCGTAGGCGCGCCGGGTCGTCGGGTCGTGCCGCGTCCGCTGGGGGGGCGGATGTCAAGGCGGCCCCAGGTGTCCACGGTCCGCTCCACCGCCGTACGCGCCTGAGCCGCGTCGGTCACGTCGGTGGCCAGGGCGAGTGCGCGCCCGCCCGCGTCCCGTAGCTCCGCCGCGGGTGCGTCGAGCCGGTCCTCGCGACGGGCCACCAGGGCGACGGCCGATCCCCGGGCGACCAGGTCGCGCGCCACGGCGGCGCCCATGCCGCTCGACGCGCCGGTGACCAGCGAGGCCGTCCCCGTCAGATCCGTGTCGGTCATCTCCGAGCTCCTTCAAGATTCGTTCAAGGCTCCGAACCTACCTTGACACCAACCTACCAAGAAGGTTTCTTGGTGGACGAGCGATTCCTCGTGACCGAGGAACTCGTGCTGTACACCGTGGGCCTGCCGCCGATCCAGGTCCCGGTCGAGCCCGACGACGACAAGTTTGTCACCGTCGTCACCGACGGCGGCATCCGGTTCGAGAACGCCAAGGACGCCGACAACGGCTGAAGTCCGGGCTCCCCGGGTCGTCTTCCGGACTTCCCGGACCGGAACCCCGCGCCACGCCACCCCCGCACCCGCCACGACGGAAAGCTCCCCGAACTCATGAAGATCGCCTCGCGGCGGACCCCCTTCGGTGACCGGCTCTGTCTCGCCGAAGTCGTTCCGCGCCACCTCATCGACATCCAGGCCGCCGCCGTACGACGCCTGGAGACCCAGGGCGTCCACCGGGACGACGCGCTCGCCCGCGCCCGGCTCGACATCCCCAGTGGTGACCTGCCGGCGCTGCTCCAGGCCGACCCCCAACTGACCGCCGTACGAAGGACGTTCGACTGGGCTGTCGAGCAAGCGGACAGTGGCGACCTGGAAGCGGACTGCCTCTGGTCCGACGAACCGGAACGGCTCGGCCCGCCGATCGGGCGCCCGCACACCATCTGGTGCATGCTCGCCAACTATCCCCGGCGCCCGGCCGCCCCCGGTGTGGAATCCCCGCCCCGGCGCGGCCCTCAGGGCTGCCTCAAGACTCCCGGTGCCCTGGCCGGCCCGTACGACGATCTGCGGCACCCCGTCATCAGCGAGCAGGTCGCCCCGGAGATGGAGCTGGCCGTCGTCATCGGGCCCCGCTCCCGCTTCCTCACTCCGGACAACGCCCTGCGCGCGGTGGCCGGTTACGTCGGTTTCTGCGATGTCGGCTCGCGGGACGTCGCGGAGCTGGACAACCATCGCATGGACCGCGGCAAGGGATTCGACACGTACGGCATCTGCGGCCCCTGGTTCGTGACCGCCGACGAGATCCCCGACCCGCATGCCCTGCGCATCCGCCAGTGGGTCAACGGCGAGCCACGTCAGGACGGCAGCACCGCCCAGATGTTCCACACCGTCCCCGAGCAACTGGCCTGGCTCACCGCCGCGCTGACCCTGGCGCCCGGCGATGTCCTCTCCACCGGCACCCCGCCGGGCCACGGCTCCGTACACCCCGGTGACCTGGTCCGCGGCGAGGTCGAGGGGCTCGGAACCGTCGAGAACCGCGTCGTCCTCGACGACTGAGCAACGGACGAGCAACTGGATGAGCAGCGGATGAGCAACCGGAGGTCAGCCATGCCCACCACTCCGATCGGATGAGCACGCACCCGGCCGAGACGTCCGCCGCCGACGTGTCCCGCCGTCGGCGCGGCCCACGCGTCGCCGTCAGCCAGAAGGTGGCCGTCTGCGTCGTCTATGTGGCCGGGCTGTTCCTCAGCACCCTCGACATGACCATCGTGAATGTGGCGCTGCCGACCATCGGCCGTGCCTTCGACGTTCCCTCCACGGCCGTCGACACGGTGTCGATCTCGTACCTGGTGAGCCTCGCCGTCGCCGTCTTCACCGTGGCCTCGGCCCTGTGCGGTACGGCGACCAGCCTCGGCCAACTGGTCGTGTACCGGGTGCTGCAAGGCACGGGCGGCGGCATGCTCGCCTCGGTCGGCATGGCGATGCTGCTGCGCACCTTCGCGCCCCATGAACGGGTTCGGGCCTCGTCCGTCCTCAGCATCGCCAACGGCCTCGCCCCCACCATGGGACCGGTGCTCGGCGCCGTACTCGTCACCCAGGTCTCCTGGCGGGCGATCTTCTACGTCAATGTGCCGGTCGGCGTCTTCGCCACCGTCTTCGGCACGCTGTGCCTGCGCGACCAGCCCGCCCGGCCCGCCGAACGGTTCGACCTGACCGGCTTCCTGCTCGCCGCGTCCGGGTTCGGGCTGGTGATGTACGGCGTCTCGGAGGGGCCCGCGCGAGGCTGGACCACCATCTCGGTGGCCGCCGCCCTGGCCGGCGGTGCGGTCCTGGTCGCCGCGATGGTCGCCGTCGAACTCCGCAGACGGCTTCCGATGATCGACGTACGCCTGCTGACGAACCGTCTGTTCGCCTCCGGTACGACCGTGATGACCGTGGAGTCGGTGGTTTTCCTCGGCAGCCTGTTCACCCTGACCCTCTACTTCCAGGACGAACGGGGCATGACACCGCTGGCCGCGGGGCTGTGCACCTTCCCCGAGGCGCTGGGCGTGGTCACCGGCTCACAGCTCGCGGGTCGCGTCCTCTACCGGCGGTCGATCCGGGCCGTGGTCTCCCGGCCTCCGGTCGCGCGCATCCGCGTCTGGTCGAACGCGTCCCGTACTTCACCGCGCAGGGCGTCGAGTTCGGCCATGCTCGCGTTGACGAGACGGGTCAGGCGTTCCTCGGGCGAGGTCTCTTCGTATCGGGCCATCTGGGAGGCGTGACTGATGGCGGCCAGTTCCCAGACCGGGAGCAGATCGTCGCCTTCCCCGTCCGCATCCAACCGCAGTACCGCTTCCAAATCGGCCAAGTCGAGGTCGTGGTCGGGGAGTTCGGGGAGATTGAGACCGGTGAGAACTCCGAGCAGGCGTGCGTCCGCCTCGGCGCCCGCGCCAGCTCCGGGAGATGACGCAGATTGACACGCATCTGACGGATGGCCCGGCCACCCCGTTCGAGGTCGAGCCGAGCCTCGGCTTCGGCCTCCTCGTACCGCGGACTCAGCTCGTCCCGCCACTCAGGAGGCACGGTCGCGGCGACCTTCGCGACCTCGTCCTCGTGCGAGTGGCGGCCGGTGAAATACGTACGGGCCAGCGCGAGCTTGAGGGCGTCTTCGGGCACCGGAGCGCCGTCGAAGAACGCCATCAGAGCGAGGTCGTCGACGGTACGGCGCGGGCCCGCGTGCCGGGCGAGCGAGAGCACCAACTCCTCGGTGCCGGGCGGGTACTCGGTCCTGGTGCCGGCCCGCCCCCTGTACTCGACCCGCGGGCGCGGGAGCAGCCCGTGCGCACGCCAGCGCTCCAACTGCGCGGCACTGACCGGACAACCGGCGGCTGCGGCCGTGTTCATCAGTTCCCGATCGGCACGGCTCGGTGCGGTTCGTGGCAGGGGGAAACGCTACGAACCCGAGCGGCACGTTTTCCGCCGGAAGGCGCGGGGGTCGAGGACCCGACAGTTCCCGGTGGCCGCGCGCGCGGGGGTCGAGGACCCGGCACGAACTCGTCCCCGACCTCGACTCCGCGGCCCTGGTCATCGGCGGTCTGGCCGGCTTCTGTCCCGCGGTGCGAGCCGCCCGACTGCCTCCCACCGAAGCCCTGGCCACCACATAGAACTCATGCCACCACACAGACCTCATGAATGCCTTCCGCAAGCCGCAGTGTCCGGCGGGGAGAAGCAACGTATCGCCATGGCCCGGCTGTTGCTCAAGCCGCCGTCGGTCGTGGTCCTCGACGAGGCGACCGCGCACCTCGACTCGGAGGCCGCAGGGCAGCACAGGGCTCAGGACACCGCCGCACGGGCCGCGTCCAACTCCTTGAGGATCTCGGCGTTCACCGCGTTCTGGTGATCCGTGAGGAAGAAGTGGCCACCGGGGAACACCTGGAGGCGGAACGCGCCGTCCGTGTGCTCCTTCCAGGCCGCGGCCTCCTCCAGAGTCGTCCAGGGATCGGAGTCGCCCGTGAGCGCCGTGACGCCGCACCGCACCCGACGTTCCGGAGCGCAGGTGTACGTCTCGATCGCCGTGTAGTCGCCCCGAATCGCCGGCAGCGCCATCCGCAGCAGCTCGTCGTGCCCGAACACCGCCGAATCGGTGCCGTTGAGTAGCCGCAGCTCGGCGATGACCCCGTTGTCGTCGCGCTGATGGACCCGCTCGTCGCGCCGCCTCGACGGGGCACGGCGGCCCGAAGCGACGATCGCCCGCGGCGGGTTGACACCGCCCGCTTCGAGCCGCAGCGCCGTCTCGAAGGCGAGGACCGCGCCCATGCTGTGCCCGAAGTGGACGGTGGGCTTCTCGCTCAGTGCCCCGATCTCCTCGGCGAGCCGGTCCGCGAGGACGGCGATGTCATCGACACAGGGTTCCTTGCGGCGGTCCTGACGCCCCGGGTACTGAAGGGCGACCACGTCGACCTCCGGCGCGAAGCGCACCGAGACGGGGTGGTAGAAGCTGGCCGAACCTCCCGCGTGCGGAAAGCAGACGAGCCGTACGGCGCTGCCGGTGGACGGATGGTAGCGGCGGATCCAGGCAGTGGTGGCGTCGTCGGCGATACGCGACATGGCATCCCTTTCCAGAGGGTCCCTCGGGGCGGCGCGTGCCAGGTGCCACGCGCCGGAGCCCGCTCATTCAAGTCGGCCGACCACCCGCACATCCCTACACTTTCCGGCCCCGGGTCCCGCAGCACACCGGTCCGTGCCCCGCCGTGCCGCGCACCCGAGCCGCGTAAAAGGCCGAAAGTCCATGAATTTGACGGGACTTGCTGATCTAGAGTGGCGCCGACCGTTACGGCGACTGTGGGACCTGTGAGGTAGACGCGCACCATGCCGATCGAAACGTTTGAGTTCCAAGTAGAGGCCCGCCAGCTGCTCCAGCTGATGATCCACTCGATCTACTCGAACAAGGATGTCTTTCTCCGTGAGCTGATCTCCAACTCCTCCGACGCGCTGGACAAGCTGCGCCTCGCCGCCCTGCGCGACGACACGCTCGACGCCGACGTGTCCGAGCTGCGGATCGAGATCGCGACGGACCAGGACGCCCGCACCCTGACGGTGCGCGACAACGGCATCGGGATGTCGTACGAGGAGGTGTCCCAGCTCATCGGCACGATCGCCAACTCGGGCACGGCGGCGTTCCTGAAGGAACTGCGGGAGGCCCAGGACACCGCCGGAGCGGAAGGGCTCATCGGCCAGTTCGGTGTCGGCTTCTACGCGAGCTTCATGGTGGCGGACGAGGTCACCCTCGTCACCCGGCACGCCGGCGAGACCCAGGGCACCCGCTGGAGCTCGCGCGGTGCGGGCACCTACACCCTGGAGACCCTGGACGACGCCCCGCAGGGCACGTCGGTCACGCTCCACCTCAAGCCGGCCGACCCCGAGAACCAGCTCCACGACTACACCTCCGCCTGGAAGATCAAGGAGATCGTCAAGCGGTACTCGGACTTCATCACCTGGCCCATCAGGACGGCCGCCCCGGCGCCCCCGGCGGCGGAGGAGGGTGACGAGGCCGGCGCGCCGGAACCCGAGACGCTGAACTCGATGAAGGCGCTCTGGGCCCGCTCCCGCGACGAGGTGTCCGACGACGAGTACCACGAGCTGTACAAGCACATCAGCCACGACTGGACCGACCCGCTCGAAACCATCCGGCTCCAGGCCGAGGGCACCTTCGAGTACCAGGCGCTGCTCTTCATTCCGGCGCGGGCCCCGCAGGACCTGTTCCACCGGGGCCACCAGCGCGGCGTACAGCTCTATGTGAAGCGTGTCTTCATCATGGACGACTGCGAAGCGCTCCTGCCCCCGTATCTGCGCTTCGTCAAGGGTGTTGTCGACGCCCAGGACCTGTCGCTCAATGTGTCGCGCGAGATCCTGCAACAGGACCGCCAGATCCAGTTGATGCACCGTCGGCTGGCGAAGAAGGTCCTGTCCTCGGTGAAGGAGATGATGGCCGGCGCCCCGGAGCGCTACGCCACCTTCTGGCGCGAGTTCGGCGCGGTCCTGAAGGAGGGCCTGCTCACCGACTCCGACAACCGCGACGCCATCCTCGCCGTCTCCTCCTTCGCGTCCACCCACGACGAGAACGAGCCGACGACCCTTGAGCGGTACGTCGAGCGCATGAAGGACGGGCAGAACGACATCTACTACATGACGGGCGACACCCGTCAGAGCATCGAGAACTCCCCGCACATGGAGGCGTTCCAGGCCAAGGGCATCGAGGTGCTGCTCCTCACCGACCCCGTGGACGAGGTCTGGGTCGACGCCGTCGCCCAGTACCAGGGGAAGCCGCTGCGGTCCGTCGCCAAGGGTGAGATCGACCTCGGCGACAGCGAGGAGGAGACGGCCGACGCGGACCGGGAGAAGCGGAACGAGGAGTACGCGGGGCTGCTGGGCTGGATGAGCGAGCAACTCGGCGACGACGTCAAGGAGGTGCGTCTGTCCTCGCGTCTCACCGTCTCCGCGGCGTGCGTCGTCTCGGACGCGCACGACATCACGCCCGCCTTGGAGAACATGTACCGGGCGATGGGCCAGGAGGTGCCGTCCACCAAGCGGATCCTTGAACTCAACCCCTACCATCCGCTGGTCAAGGGCCTGAACGAGGGCTTCACGGAGCGGGCGGACCGCACCGGCCTCGCCGAGACCGCCGAACTCCTCCATGGCCTGGCGGTCCTCGCCGAGGGAGGCCAGCCGAAGGAGCCCGCGCGCTTCGTCAAGCTGATGGCGGACCGCCTGGAACGCACCCTGTAGTCCGGCGGCCACCCGGGTGGTGCCTGACGGTCCGGAGCCCCGCCGCGCGGGTCGCGGCGGGGACCGGCCGATGGACGGCCGTACGCTCCGGGCGCGTGGCACACACCATCGAAGAGCTGATCGAGAAGCAGCAGGTAGCGAACGAGGCACACGCGAAGGTCCTCGCGCTCCGGGACACCTACGACGCGCCGACCCAAGGCTCCGGCTGGACACAGACACAGACGGCGACGTACGAGACCGCGTGGCGCGCCTGGCGCGACCTGGCCCGGGACGTGCAGTCCGCGGTGACGGAGTTCGCGCGGGACCAGGGGATGTCGCGCAGCGATGTCGAAGCGGACGTCAAGGCCCGCGCCCAACCCCCGGCCCCGGACAAGGAAGCTCCCGGGAGTCCGGGGGAAGCCTGAGACCCCTGGCCGCCACCGGCCCGACCGGCACGGTGTCACGCCCCGACCGGGGCACCGACCTCCTGGAGTCGCAGACCACGGCGCCGGCTCATTCCGGCTTCGGGGCCGTGCTCGGCAGGTTCAGCAGGAACGTGGTGTGGCCGGGGCGGCTGGTGACGTCGACCGTGCCGCCGTGGGCGATCACCACCGCCTCGACGATGGACAGGCCGAGCCCGGTGCCACCGGCCGTGCGGGAGCGGCCCGGGTCGGCCCGGGTGAACCGCTGGAAGATCTGCGGCAGGATCGACGCGGGGATCCCCGGCCCGTCGTCCGACACGGTCAGCCGGGCGAGTCCGTCGTGGTCCGTCAGGGACAGGGTGACCGTGGTGCCGGGCGGGGTGTGCAGGCGGGCGTTGGCGAGCAGGTTGGCCACGACCTGGTGCAGCCGGTGTTCGTCACCGGTCACGAACACCGGCTCCAGCGGCAGGTCCAGGAGCCACCGGTGGTCCCGCGACACCGCGCGCGCGTCGTCCAGCGTGTCGATCGCGAGCCGCGTCAGATCCACCGGGTCCCGGGCCAGCGGACGCCCCGCGTCCAGCCGGGCGAGCAGCAGCAGATCGTCCACGAGACCGCTCATCCGCTGACTCTCGGACTGCACCCGCTCCAGGGCGTGCCGCACCTCGATCGGTACCGGACCCGGGTGCCGCAGCGCCAGTTCGGCGTGCGCGCGGACCGTCGCCACCGGCGTCCGCAGCTCATGACTGGCGTCCGCCGCGAACCGCCGTAGCCGCTCCTCGCTGGCGTGCCGCCGGGTGAGCGCGTCACCGACGTGCCCGAGCATCCGGTTGAGCGCCAGCGCCACCTGCCCCACCTCGGTACGGGGATCGCCCTGCGGCACCGGTTCGGGCATCGCCACCTCGCCCGCCGCGAGCGGCAGTTGGGTCACCGCGGTCGCCGTGCGGGCGACCCGCTGGAGCGGTGTGAGGGACAGCCGTACCCACAGGGCGCCCGCGACGGCCGTGACGAGGAGCGCCGAACCGAACACGGCCGCCTCGATGAGCTGCATCCTGCTCACGGTCTCCTCGACCGGCCGCATCGGAAGCCCGGTCAGCAGGGTGTCGGACTCGTCCCCGAGGACGGCGACCACCCGGTAGCGGCCGATGCCCGTCAGCTCGATGGTGTGGCCCTTGCCGTCGACCGGCACATGGTTGAGGGTGGTCCGGTCGGCTTCGGTGAGCGGCACCGCCGCGTCGGACCGGTCCTTGACGACGGCGGCGCGCTGGATCCGCCCGCCGATGATGCACGCGCCGAAGGTGTTCTCGGACTGGCCCCGGGTGTCCGGCACGTTGTCCCCGTCGGGGTGCGCCTCCTGCTCCAGGCTCGCGGCGAACTTGCCCTGGGCCGACTGGAGCTGCTGGTCGAGCCGCCCGACGAGGAACCCTTCGAGCGCGACGACCGTCGTGACTCCGACGGCGAGACACGCCAGCGCGAGCAGCACCACGAGCCCTGCGGTCAGCCGCGTCCGCAGCGAGCTGGGCGCGCGCAGCAGCCGACGTCTCACGACGGCTCCTGCTTCAGTACGTAGCCGACACCCCGCACCGTGTGGATCAGCGGGGTGTGCCCGGCGTCGATCTTCTTGCGCAGATAGCTGATGTACAGCTCGACCACATGGGCCCGGCCGCCGAAGTCGTACGACCAGACCCGGTCCAGGATCTGCTCCTTCGACAGGACCCGGCGCGGATTGCGCATCAGGAACCGCAGCAGTTCGAACTCGGTACGGGACAGGTCCACGGCACGCCCCGCCCGGGTCACCTCGCGCGCCTCCTCGTCCATCACCAGGTCCCCGACGATCAGCCGCGACTCGCTGCCCTCGCGGGTCATCCCGGCCCGCCGCAGCAGACCCCGCAGCCGTGCGATGACCTCTTCGAGACTGAACGGTTTGGTGACGTAGTCGTCGCCGCCCGCGGTGATCCCCGCGATCCGGTCCTCCACCGCGTCCCGCGCGGTCAGGAACAGCACGCACACACCCGGTGACCGCTCCCGCAGCCCGCGCAGCACGGCCAGGCCGTCCATGTCGGGCAGCATCCAGTCGAGGACCACCGCGTCCGGCCGGAACGCCTCGGCCGCCGCCCACGCCCCCGCGCCGTCGCCCACGGTCCGTACGTCCCAGCCCTCGGAGCGCAGCGCGGCACCCAGGACATCCGTGAGATCCGGCTCGTCGTCCACGACCAGGACCCGCACGGAGCCGCCGTCCGGCCTGCGCAGCGAGGGAGCGGGAGACGCGGCGGACGAGGGAGAAGGCGCAGGGAACGAAGAAGGTGTCTGCATGGTCGTCCCAGCATCGTCGCTCAAGCCGTGCGGAGGGCGCCACCTTGCCTCTGAGTTTCTTCTGAATCCCCTCATCGGCATCCGCTTCAGAGGGTTCTCAGAGAAAGCGCCGTGAGTGTGGAGCGCCAGGCGCTCCCCACGAACAGCGGTCGCTCCGGGCCACCGCGAGAATCGGAGTACATGTGGCAGGCATCACGCGTACCGCTGACGCCCCCGCCGCGCATCCGCACCGGGCCGCACCGCGCGGGCCCGGCACCCGGGCGGCGCCGCTCGTCGCGCAGAGCGTGATCTGGGCCGGCGCCGTCGCCGTGCTCGCTCTGTGGTGGTCCGACACACCGTCCGTGGTCGGTCTGGCCGGCTGGCTCACCGACGCCGGACGCATCACCGGTCTGCTCGCGGGATACGCCTGCGCGGTCCTCGTCGCGCTGATGGCCCGCATACCCCCGCTGGACCGTGCGCTCGGCACCGACCGGCTGGCCCGCTGGCATGCCATGGGCGGTCGCTACACGATCTCCCTCGTCCTCGCGCACACCCTGCTCATCCTCTGGGGCTACTCCCTCACCGGCGGCACCGGCATCGTGAACGAGACCAGGACCGTCGTACTGAACTACCCGGACATGCTCAAAGCCACGGCGGCGTTCTTCCTGTTCCTGCTCACCGCGGTCCTCTCGGCCCGCGCGGCTCGCCGCCGCGTCGGCTACGAGACCTGGCACTACCTCCACTTCGCCACCTACGCGGCGATCTTCCTCGCCTTCGGTCACCAGCTCGCCAACGGCGCGGACTTCGTCGGCAACCAGCCCGCGCGGCTCGCCTGGTACGGGCTCTACCTGGGTGCGGCGGCCCTCATCGTGTGGTTCCGGTTCCTCGCCCCCGTACGGGCAGCGTGGCGCCACCGGCTGCGGGTCGCGGGCGTGTGCCCCGAGGCGCCGGGCGTGGTGTCGGTGCACATCACGGGCCGGCGGCTGGAGGAGCTGGCGGCCCGGCCGGGGCAGTTCTTCCGCTGGCGTTTCCTCGCCCCGGGACTGTGGTGGACGGCCAACCCGTACTCGCTCTCCGCGCCCGCCGGCTCCGGCGGGTTGCGGATCACCGTCAAGTCCGTCGGCGGCCACAGCGCCGCGCTCGCGCGGCTGACCCCCGGCACCCGGATATGGGCCGAGGGCCCCTACGGCGCTCTCATCCCGGAACGCGCCCGTGCCGGGAAGTCGCTGCTGCTCGCCGGTGGCGTCGGCATCACACCGATGCGCGCCCTGTTCGAGACCCTGCCCGGCGACACCGTCCTCGTGTACTGGGCGCGGTCCCCGCAGGACCTCGCGCTGCGCGGCGAACTCGACGCCATCGCCGCCGCGCGCGGTGCCCGCGTCCACTACTCCGTGGACACCCCCGCCGAGTACCGGCTGCCGCTCTCCGCCGACACCCTCACGCGGCTCGTCCCCGATGTGGCGCGGCGGGACGTGTACCTGTGCGGGCCGCCCGGGATGACGGAGGCGGCCCGCAAGGCGCTGCGGGCCGCCGGGGTGCCCGGCGCGCGCGTGCACCACGAGTCGTTCGCGTTCTGACCGCGCCGCCGCCCACCTGCGAAAACACCCATCCCGCACCCCCCGATCCCCCCGCACCCTCCGATCCCTCCGCAGTCGAAGGAGCACATCGTGCGCCGAGTAGCCGTCACCGTCCTGTCGACCGTCACGGGCGTCGTGCTGCTGCTGTCCCTGAAACCGCACGGCGGCGGCTCGCCCGCCGTCGCCGCGCCCGCCCCGCCGGCCGGCACCACGGGCCCGGGAACGTCGACCGCCACTCCCGCCCCCGGCGCGTCGAGCGGCGCGGGCCGCAGCGGGACCTTCACCGGGGACGCGATCGACACGCGCTACGGACCCGTGCAGGTGCGGGCCACTCTCGCGGGCGGCCGACTCACCGCCGTCAAGGTGCTCCAGGTGCCTGACCAGGGCGGTCGCGAACAGCAGATCGTGGCCACCGCCGTGCCACGGCTCACCAGCGCGGCCCTGAAGGCGAACAGCGCCCAGATCGACGCCGTGTCCGGGGCCAGTTACACCAGCGACGGCTACATCAGGTCCCTCCAGAGCGCATTGGACCAGGCACATGGCTGAGCGGCAGACGGGGGTCCGGCATGTCGAGCAGGTGATGGGCACCGTGTTCTCCTTCGACCTGCGCCACCCCGCGACACCGGACGTCGACCGGGCCGTACGCGACGCGGTGGCCTGGCTGCACCACGTCGACCGGGTGTTCTCGACGTACAGGTCCGACAGCGCCATCAGCAGACTCGGGCGGGGCGAGGCGACTCTGGAGGAGCTGGTCGAGGAGATGGGGGACGAGGTCCGGTACGTGCTCGACCTGTGCGCGTGGGCCGAGCGGCGCTCGCGCGGGTGCTTCACCGCGTACCCCGGGGGCCGCCTCGACCCCTCGGGTCTGGTCAAGGGCTGGGCGGTGGAAGAGGCGTGCCGCATCCTCGCCGCGGCGGGTGTCGACCGCGCGTACGTGAACGGCGGCGGTGATCTCCAACTCGGCGCCGAGCCGTCGCCGGGGCGGCCCTGGCGGGTCGGGATCGCCGACCCGACCCGGGCGGGGGAGCTGCTGACCGTCGTCACGGGACGCGACCTCGCCGTGGCCACATCGGGAAGCGCGGAACGCGGCGCGCACATCGTCGACCCCCGCACCGGCGCACCCGCTTCGGGTCTTCTCTCGGCCACGGTCATCGGCCCTCGGCTCACCTGGGCCGACGCCTACGCCACCGCGGCCGTCGTCATGGGACCCGAGGCCCTGGACTGGATCGAAGACCTGGACGGATATGAACTCCTCGCCGTCTCGGAGGCCGGCGACGTGGCGTACAGCACGGGGTTTCCAAGGCCGGTCGCACCGACCTCGTGACGCGCCCGATCCCGTGAGGCGCCCGACTCCGTGACGTGCCCGCCTGGCGTGAACTCCCCCCGCTTCGGCGCGTTTTGATTGGTCTACTCCCTTGACTGGTACAGACCAAAGCGATTGAGTGGCCTCCCCACCCCCACCGCGGCCCGCCCGGTGCGCCAGTGGCCGGCCCTGCCGGTGTGCGCGCACGGCCCCCCACTGTCTTCACCACCTGGGCGACCGTGCTGCGTTCAAGGAGTTGATCGCATGTCCAAGCGACGCTTCACCGCCCTGCTGGCCGCCGCCGTCATCGCGAGCGGCATCTCGGTCCTCGGGCCCACGTCGTCCCCGGCGTCCGCCGCGGCCTGCTCCAGCTACCCCGCCTGGGTCGCCGGAAAGTCCTACGTCACGGGCAACATCGTGCGCTACACCGACGGCAAGGCGTACATCGCCGAGCACGACAACCCGGGCTACGACCCGACCATCAGCACCTGGTTCTGGGAGCCGTACGCGTGTGACGGCGGCTCGGACCCGTCCGGGTTCGTGGTGTCCGAGGCGCAGTTCAACCAGATGTTCCCGAACCGGAGTTCCTTCTACACGTACAGCGGTCTGACGGCCGCGATGAGCGCGTACCCGGCGTTCGCCAAGACGGGCAGCGACACGGTCAAGAGGCAGGAGGCGGCGGCGTTCCTCGCCAATGTCAACCACGAGACCGGCGGCCTGGTGTACGTCGTGGAGCAGAACACCGCCAACTACCCGCACTACTGCGACTGGAGCCAGCCCTACGGCTGTCCGGCAGGGCAGGCGGCGTACTACGGGCGCGGTCCGATCCAGCTGAGCTGGAACTTCAACTACAAGGCCGCGGGCGACGCGTTGGGCATCGATCTGCTGGGCAACCCCTGGCTGGTGCAGAACGACTCGGCCATCGCCTGGAAGACGGGCCTATGGTACTGGAACACCCAGACCGGCCCCGGCACCATGACCGGCCACAACGCCATGGTCAACGGTGCGGGCTTCGGCCAGACCATCCGCAGCATCAACGGCTCCCTGGAGTGCGACGGCAGGAACCCGGCGCAGGTGCAGAGCCGCGTGGACGCGTACAACCGCTTCGTCCAGATCCTCGGTACGACGCCGGGGAACAACCTCTACTGCTAGGAGCGCCGGGCGGCCCGTCCCGCCCGCGCTGAACGGCCGATGACCAGCGGGCGCCCGGGGTGAACCGCCCCCCCGGGCGCTCCTGCTTCCCGCCCCCCGGAGCGGCGCCCCGCACCCCTTACCCGAACTCATCGCCTCTGCCACCCATCCGGAACCCTCTCGGCTCCGAATCCCCTGGGAACCGACCCATCGCACCAGGTGGTCGGACGGACTGTCAGGGAGGGCATCGCCGATGAGATCCGCCCCTCAGGGAGCCGCCCCACGGCTCGGCGCGCTGCTGGACGACACCAGGACCTACGCCTGCGGCTACTGGACGAGCGACCGGCCCGGCTACACGGTGGTCGACGCGCGCCGCGACCGGCTGAATCTGATCGCCCGCTCACTGCGCCTCGCCCCGGACACCCGCCTCCTCGACATCGGCTGCGGCTGGGGCACGCTCTCGCTGTACGCGGCCGAACGGCACAAGACCCTCGTCACCGCGGTCACCGCCGACCCCGAACAGGCCGCGCACGTACGGCAGACCGCGCGGGAGAAGGGACTTGAGGACCGGATCGACGTGCGGTGCGGCTCGTACCGTGACGTCACCGATGGCGCCTTCGACGCGGTCGCGGCGGTCGCGCGGGGCGGGGGCGGGGTCGGCGACCCGGAGTCGGCGTACGCGGAGTTCGCGGCGGCCCTCCACGACAGGGTCCGGCCCGGCGGGCGGGTCCTGGTGCAGCAGTTGGGGTCCGTGCCGGTCCGGCGGGCCGTCATCCTGTTGGACTCATCCGGACTTGAGGTGCGTTCGGTGGAGTCGCTGCGCGAGCACTACGCCCGCACGGTCGCCGCCTGGCACCGCACCCTGGAGCGGTACGGGGACGCCTTCGCGCAGCTCGTCGGCCCGGAGACCGCGCGGGCCTGGCAGCTCCAACTGGCGGGCGGTGCGGGGGAGTTCGGTGACCGGCTCGGAGGAGTCGACCAGATCCTGTGCACTCGCCCCGGTGCGCAGGACGCGCTACGCCCCTGACGCGCCGGGCCCCGGCCGCGACGGGAACCCGGACGCCCGGCCACGTCGGCGGGTGAGCGCCGAGAACGGGCGCTTCGGCGTGTAGTACTCCAGGAACATGTCGACGCCATGGGTGATGAGCCGGCGGGTCGACACATCGTCCAGAGCGGTCCCGTAGTGGCTGAAGACCAGATGCGGGAAGACGAGCAGCGAGTAGAGCTGGATGAGAGCCGTCTCGATGTCCGGGACGGCCAGGCGGCCCTTGTCGTTGAGTGCCTTCAGCGCCTCGGCGACCGCCGGGTGGTGACCGGTCGGACCGTGCTCCTGCCAGGCGTGGCCCAGCTCGGGGAACCGGTGCTGTTCGGCCAGGACGAGATTGCGCAGCGCGATCACGTCCGGGTTGCCGCGGACCGCGCGCACCCAGGTGCTCGCCGCGTCCACGAAGGCGCCGCGCAGATCCTCCGCGTCGGCCAGTCCGGCCAGCGCGGACGCCGTGTCGCCGTCCCCCAGCGGTTCGTCCAGCGCCCCCGTCACGACCGCCGTGAAGAGTGCTTCCTTGCTGCCGAAGTGGTTGTAGACCGTCACCTTCGAGACGCCCGCCTCGGCGGCGATGGCGTCCATGCCCACGCCGAAGCCGTCCCGCAGGAACAGGGTGCGCGCGGCCCGCACGATGTCCAGCCGCTTCCGCTCCGCCCGGGGCCCGCTCGGCGCGGCGGTCTGCTTCGGTCCTGCGCTCATGGGAGCCAGCCTAACAGGGCAACTGAACTGAACAGTTGAGTTCATGTGAACTGCACCGTACAGTTCAGATGCACTGCCTCGTCACATGCACCGCCTCGTCAGCGGCGCCCTCTCGTCCATGGCGCCTTCCCCTCAGGTACGTCGTCCCAGGAGCCCGTCATGTCCGTCATGCCTCACTCCCGTCGCTGGATCGCCCTCGCGGTGATCTGCCTGGCGCAGTTCATGCTGATCCTCGATGTCACCGTCGTGAATGTCGCGCTCCCGGACATGGCCGCCGACCTGCGCCTCGACCGGACGACCCTGACCTGGGCCGTCACCGCGTACACCCTCTGCTTCGGCGGTCTGATGCTGCTCGGCGGACGGCTCGCCGACGCGTTCGGTGCCCGCCGCACCCTGCTCACCGGCCTTGTGCTCTTCACCGCCGCTTCCCTCGTCACCGGACTCGCCGCCAGCGCCCCCCTGCTGCTCGGCGGACGCATGGCCCAGGGTGTGGGCGCGGCACTGCTCTCACCGTCCGCGCTCTCCCTCGTCACCACGCTGTTCCACGGCGCCGAGCGCAACAAGGCGCTCGGCGTCTGGGCGGCCATCGGCGGCACCGGTTCCGCCGCGGGCGTCCTCCTTGGCGGCGCCCTCACCGACGGCCCCGGCTGGCGCTGGATCTTCTACGTCAATGTGCCGGTCGGCCTCGCCGTCCTCGCCGCCCTGCCCACCCTGGTACCGGCGAGCGCGCGCAGGCCCGCCCGGCTCGACCTGCCCGGCGCCCTGCTCGTCACGGGCGGCACGGGCGCCCTGATCTACGGCCTCGTCCAGGCCGGCGACACCGGCTGGGCCAGCCGGTTTGCGCTGCTGCCGCTCATTGGCGCCGCCGTGCTGTACGGCGCGTTCGCCGCCGTGGAACGTGCCGGGCGCGCCCCGCTGATGGATCTGCGGATGTTCACCCGGCGCCCGGTCGTCGCGGGTGCCTTCCTCATGCTGATCGCGACGGCCCTGCTGCTCTCCGCCTTCTTCCTCGGGTCGGTGTACCTCCAGCACGTACGCGGCTACAGCGCCTTCGAGACTGGACTGCTGTTCCTGCCCGTGGCGGTCGGCACCGCGTTCGGCGCCCACCTCGGCTCGCGCCTCGTCGGACAGCTCGGCAGCCGGCCGGTCGCGGTCACTGGCATGGTCCTCACCGCCGTGGGGTGTGTGCCGCTCGCCCGGCTCGACGGCGGGACGAGCGTGTACGCGGCTGTGCTGCCGGGGCTCGCCGTGGCGTCGGTCGGTATCGGCGCCGTCTTCGTGACCGCCATGGCGACCGCGCTGGCCATGGTCGACCCGCACGAGTCGGGTCTGGCAGGCGGCGTCGTCAACACCTTCCACGAGGTGGGCGGTTCGATCGGCGTCGCCGTGGTGTCCACCGTCGCAGCCGCGGGCATTGACCGCGGCGAGAGCGGCGGATTCGCGGATGCCTTCACGCTCGCCGCCGTCACCGCGGCCGTCGGCGCCCTGGTCGCCCTGGGCCTCGTGCCCCGGGGAAAGCCGGAGATGACGGGCGTGGCCCACGCGCACTGACGTCGGGCGGTCCGATCGGTGGACGTACGCCGGATGTGTTCTTCCGGGGGACCGCGCTCCGGGTCAGACGGCGCCGGACGACCGCAGGGCGGCGACGGTCTCCTCGTCGTAGCCCAGGGCGCGCAGGATCCGGTCGGTGTGTTCGCCGACCGCGGGCACCGCGTCCATGCGTGGCTCGACACCGGAGAGCGTGGCCGGTGGCAGCAGGGCGCGGACCGGCCCGCCCGGTGTGCCGATGTCCCGCCAGCGGTCGCGTCCGGTGAGCACCGGGTGATCCCAGTACTCGGCCACGGAGTTGAGCCGCGCGTTCGCGACCTTCGCACGGTCGAGGGCCTTCACCATGTCGTCCGCCGTCAGCTCCGCGCAGCGGGCCGTGACGATGGCGTCCAGCTCCGCGCGGTGCGCGACCCGCGCCGAATTGCGGTGGAACCTGGCGTCCGACGCGAGGTCCGCGTCCTCCAGGAACACCGCGCAGAAAGACGCCCATTCGCGCTCGTTCTGGATGGCGAGCAGGACGGTCGCGCCGTCCCGGGTCGGATACGGACCGTACGGCGCGATCGTCGCGTGCCGGGCGCCGACCCGGGGCGGCGGCCCGCCCGAGTAGGCCGTGTAGTACCCGGGGTGGCCCATCCACTCCGACAGCGCCTCGAACAGGGACACCTCCACGGACCGGGCGACGCCGGTGGCCCGGCGCTCGTAGAGAGCCGTGAGGATGCCCGAGTACGCGTACATCCCGGCCGCGATGTCGGCGACGGCGATCCCCACCTTGACCGGTTCCTCAGGGGTGCCGGTCACCGCGACGAGACCCGTCTCGCACTGGATCAGCAGGTCGTACGCCTTGCGGTCGGCCCACGGTCCGTCGCCGCCGTACCCGGAGATGTCGCAGACGATCAGCCGGGGATACCGCCGGGTCAGCTCGTCCGTGCCCAGATCGAGGCGACCGGTGGCGCCGGGGGCGAGGTTCTGGACGAACACGTCGGCGTCCGCGAGCAGCTTCTCCAGGATCTCGCGGCCCTGAGGGGTCTTGAGGTCGAGGGTCAGGGATTCCTTCGAGCGGTTGGCCCAGACGAAATGACTCGACTGTCCGCGCACCGTCTCGTCGTAGCCCCGGGCGAAGTCGCCCCGGCCCGGCCGTTCGACCTTGATCACCCGGGCGCCGAGATCGGCGAGCTGACGGGTCGCGAAGGGGGCGGCGACGGCCTGCTCCAGACTCACGACGGTGACGCCTTCGAGAGGCAGCGGGCTCACGTCTCCTCCTCACGTCCGGCGCCCGGACGTGAGGCGCGCGGCCTGCAACGTAACAGGCCCCGAGGGCGCCGGACGTCCGTCGTGCGGGGGACGCGGCACGGGAGCACTCTGGAACGAGAGCCGCGCGCACGGCATGGCGCGCCCTGCGCTTTTCGGCTCGGTCGGGACGGGAGGCGGTCCCCATGGGCACCGGTCGCACACACGGGCTCCACCACACCGTCGGTGACCGCGCGATCGGTGACCGCACGGTCGACGACTCCATGGTCGCGCGCCTGGTCGACGACGCCTCGGCCGCCCCGTCCATGCACAACACCCAGCCGTGGCGCTTCCGCTACCTCCGGGCCGAGCGCACCTTCCAGCTACGCGCCGATCTGACCCGGGTGATGCCGCACCACGACCCGGAGCTGCGCGCCCTGCACATGGCGTGCGGGGCGGCGCTGCTGAACCTGCGGGTCGCGGTCGCCGAGGAGGGCCTGGCCGTGATGACGACGCTGCTGCCGGACCCGGCGGACGAGGAACTACTGGCCTCGGTACGGCTGGAGCGGCCCACGGGTGGGGGCGGCGGGCCGCTGAGCGATGCCCGTGCAGCGGGTCGCGCGGCGGCGGGCGGTGACCCGCGCGGGAGCGCCCCCGCCGCGACCGGTGCGGGCTCCGGGACCGGTACCGAATCCGAGACCGGCGCCGGCTCCGACGACCTGGCCCTGCTTCACCCCTTTGTTCACATCCGTAACTCCAGTCGCTTCCCCTTCGAGGAGACCCCGATACCGGCCGCCGTGCAGGTCGCGCTCGCCGAGGCGTCCCGGTGCGAGGGCGTGGACCTGGCCTTCCCGGCCGGCTGGCATCTGGACCTGGTCCTGGACCTGATCCGGACCGGTGAGGAACGCTACCGGGCCGACGAGGGTGCCAGGGCCGACCGCGCGGCATGGACCCGTACCGAGACGCCGGGCGGCGACGGCGGGGCCCCGCAGGACGGGGTGCCCCGGTACGCGTTCGGGCCGCGCGAGCGCGGGGGCAGGGTGCCGGGGCCGGACTATGAGAGCGATACTGGCGCCCCCCTACCGGTCCGGGACACCGCCACCTTCGAACGCGATCCTCACCTGGTCCTGCTCAGCACCCCGCGCGACGGCGCCCACGACTGGCTGCGGGCGGGCCAGGCGATGGAACGCGTCCTGCTGCTCGCCGCCCGGTCCGGCCTGGCCAGCTCCTTTCTCACCCAGGCCGTCGAGTGGCCCGATCTGCGCTGGCCACTGCGGGACCCGGTCTCCGGCCGGGGAAACGTCCAGATGGTGCTCCGTATCGGTTACGGGCCGCACGGTCCCTCGACACCGAGGCGCGCGGCAGGAGACGTACTCGACTTCGAGTAGTTCGAACAGGTTCGAATAGGTTCAAATCGGGGGAGCGGGATATCAGTCGCCGGGGGCGACGGCGTGCTCGGTGAACAGGCCGAAGGTGCGGAACCCCAGCCGCCGGTACACCGGTTCGCCCTGCGCCGAGGCTTGGAGGACGGCGGTCCGGTGGCCCATGTCCCATGCCGTGCGCAGCGCCGCGAGGGTCATGGCGGCTCCGTAGCCGCGCCGGCGGTACGCGGTGACTGTGGACACGTTGTAGATCCCGGCGACTCCGGCGTGCGGGAACACCTCGGCCGAGCAGACCGGGCGGCCGTCCGCGTGGCCGACCAGCAGGCGGGCCGGGCAGTAGGGGGACAGTGCGCGCGGGGCGGCCCGGTCGAGGAAGGTGCGGACGGTGGCCGACGGGGGATCCCAGTTGGCGGCCACCACGGCGGCGTAGTCCGCGAGTTGCCGGGGCGTGCTGACCGCGCGGACGACCAGACCGTCGGCGTGCGGCGGCGCGGGCTCGTCGTCCAGGGCCAGGGCCATGCCGGGTTCCCGATCGGCCACCGGAAGTCCGGCCGTCGCCAGCCGCGCGGACAGATCGCCGGGCGCCGAGCCGGGCCCCACCCACCAGGAGAACGGTCGCCCTGTCGCGGCCAGGTGCCGCACTGTCGCGTCGATACGGGCCGGCGCCGAGTCCGGTGCGAAGTCGGCGGCGGCCACCATGTTGTACGTGTCGTCGGCCAGGCCGCTGTCCGCGATGACCAGGTCGTCGGTCTCGGTGACGCGGGCGCCCGTGAGGGAACGGTGCAGATGGCAGGCGTGCTCTGCGAGATTACGTTCGGCGTGGGCCGCGAGACCGGGGTCGTCGGTGACATTCATCGTGCCTGATTCCATCACCCGGCGGGTGCCGGGGCGCACCCATTTCCGGGCCCCTGGGCCGCCGCGATCACGGTGGCGTGTCAGCGGTCTGTCAAGGGACGGCCCGGCGCCGTCAGGGAACTGTCAAGGAGCACCGGCGCGCTCTCCGGCCGCCGTCCCTGGGGCGGACGCTGGGAGTGTGGCGCGGACACCGTCGCGCCGGAGGTGCGTCATGACCTATCCGCTCCGTGACCGAATCGCCCTGGGCGCGGCACTCGTGGGGCCGCTCGCCGTCACGGGTGTACTCGCGCCGTTCCGTACGCATATCGCCGCGGCGAACCTCGCCCTGATCCTCGTGGTGGCCGTCGTCGCGGTGTCCGCGCTCGGCAACCGGGTCGCGGGTGCGCTCGCCGGAGTGTCGGCCGCCGTCTGGTTCGACTTCTTCCTCACCCGGCCCTACCAGACCTTCTCCATCGGCGCGGGCGACGACATCACTGCCGCCGTCCTGCTCCTTGCCGTCGGTCTGGCCGTGTCCCAACTCGCCGCCCGCGCCCGTAACTTGAGGGTCGTCACGATCAACGACGCCGCCCATCTCACGGCGCTCCACGACGCCGCGCGGCTCGTCCAGTCCGGTTCGCCGGACGCCGTCGTGGAAGGTGTGCGGCGCCAACTCGTCGCCGTACTCGGCCTGCGCGGCTGCCGCTTCGAGTACGGCACCCTGCTCGGCCGGCCCGCACGGCTCGGTCAGGACGGCTGGGTGACGGTCGACGGCCGGGACTGGGACGTCGACAAGGCGGGCTGGCCGGACGGCGAGATCGAACTGCGCGCCTCGGCGGCCGGCCGATACGTGGGCCGCTTCATGATGGAACCCACACCCGGCTCCATACCCTCGCTCCAGTCCCGAGTGGTGGCCGTAACCCTCGCCGACCATGTGGGGGCAGCACTGGAGACGACACCTCGACTGATCGAGTCGTGAGTGCCGGGGGTACTTGTCCTTGCTCCCGCTACTTCGGGTCGCGGTTGAACAGTGCTGTCGACCAGCGGTAGCCGAGGGCGGTGAGGGCGACGCACCAGGCGAGCGTGAGCCAGCCGTTGTTGCCGATCTCGGTGCCGAGGAGCAGGCCGCGCAGGGTCTCGATGGCCGGGGTGAACGGCTGGTAGTCGGCGATCGGCTGGAACCAGCCCGGCATCGTCTCGGCCGGGATGAAGGCGCTGGAGATGAGCGGGAGGAGGATCAGCGGCATCGCCATGTTGCTGGCCGCCTCCGGGTTCGGGCTGGCCATACCCATCCCGACCGCGATCCAGGTGAGCGCGAGGGCGAAGAGTGTGAGCAGTCCGAACGCGGCCAACCACTCCAAGGCGGTGGCGTCCGTGGACCGGAAACCGATGGCGACGGCGATGGCGCCGACGAGGACCACGCTCGCGACCGACTGGAGCACGCTCCCGACCACGTGCCCGATGATCACGGAACCGCGGTACACCGCCATTGTGCGGAAGCGGGCGATAAGGCCCTCGGTCATGTCCATGGAGACGTACACCGCGGCCCCGATCACGGTGCTGCCGATGGTCATCATGAGGATGCCGGGGACGATGTAGGCGATGTATGCGGAACGGTCGGCGCCGCCGCCTCCGATGCCCGCGCTCATCACGTCGCCGAAGATGTAGACGAAGAGCAGCAGCATCATGATCGGCGTCAGCAGCAGGTTCAGGGTCCCGGACGGGTAGCGGCGCGCGTGGAGCAGGTTGCGGCGCAGCATGGTGTGCGAGTCGCGGACGGCGAGGGACAGGGCGCTCATCGGACGTTCTCCTTGGGCTGGTTGGGGACGGTGGTGCCGCCGGTCGCTCCGCCGGTGAGGGCGAAGAACACGTCGTCCAGGTCGGGGGTGTGCACGGTGAGTTCGTCGGCCTCGATGCCGGCCGCGTCCAGCCAGTCGAGGATGGAGCGCAGTTCGCGCTGGCTGCCGTCGCTGGGGATCTGGAGTGACAGTGCCTCGTCATCCCTGCTGACCTCGCGCAGCGCGGAGGCGGCGGCCTGGTACGCCGCCGGGTCGGTGAACCGCAGCCGCACGTGCCCGCCCGGGACGAGCCGCTTCAGCTCGTCGGCGCTTCCTTCGGCGGCGAGCTTGCCGTCGTTGAGGACCGCGATGCGGTCGGCGAGTTCGTCGGCCTCGTCCAGGTACTGGGTGGTGAGGAAGACGGTCACCCCGTCGGAGACCAACTCGCGGATGATGCCCCACATGTTGTGGCGGCTGCGCGGGTCGAGGCCGGTGGTTGGCTCGTCGAGGAAGATGATCCGCGGATTGCCGACCAGCGTCATGGCGAGATCGAGGCGGCGCTTCATGCCGCCCGAGTAGGTGGAGGCGGGCTTCTTCGCGGCGTCAACGAGGTCGAAGCGCTCGAACAGTTCGGCGGCGGTACGGTGGCCCTCGCTGCGGGACAGGTGGTGCAGGTCCGCCATGAGAAGCATGTTCTCCTCGCCGGTGATCAGGCCGTCGACGGCGGAGAACTGCCCGGTCACGCCGATCGCGGCGCGCACCCCGTCCGGTGACGTGGCGACGTCGTGCCCCCCGACCTGGGCCTGCCCGCTGTCGGCGGTGATGAGTGTGGAGAGGATCTTGACGGCGGTGGTCTTGCCCGCGCCGTTCGGGCCGAGCAGCGCGAACACGGACCCGGCCGGGATACGCAGGTCGATGCCGTCAAGGACGGTCTTGTCGGCGTACGACTTGCGCAGACCGACGGCGGAGACGGCGACAGGAGACGCGTCACCGTCGCCTGTAAGTGATGTGGGCATGACAGATGAAGGCATGGGGCTCTACCAATTCGAGGGATGAAGTGACTGGGGGAGTAGATGAGTTGAGGCTGGTTCGGTGGTGCCGACTCCAGATCACCGCACGAGGTCCCGAGGGCGACCGAACTGTGGACTGTCCCGCCGATGCGACGCGATGCGAATGCTGCCGTGGGACGTCGAAGTCCAGATCAGGCAACCGGCCGCCCTGGTGCGACCTCAGACCGCAGCCCTATCGGCTGGGGATTCTCCGGCACCCGTCGCGACGGGTTGGGCGCCGGCCGGCCGGGAGTCCGTCCCCGTGATCCGGGCGGGTATCCGGCGCGGTGGCGGTGTCACTCGCAGAAAACTCGCACCGTGGCCTCGGGGTCATCGACGTCGATGTTGACATCGGCGAGCTGCTCGATGAGGTCCTCGATGTGCTGCGGCTTGATCTCGGTGAGGTCGATGGGGACCCCTGACTTGTTCAGCTCCGCGTTGACCTTGGTGAGCGCCTGCGGTGGGATGAGGCTCGCGAGTCGGACCCCGGCGCGCAGCAGCTGGAGCGGGATCTGGACGTTGACCCGGCTGGACCCGTCGCCGGAGTCGTCCACCGAATTCACCATCACGCGCAGGTACTTGGGCCGAGGCTTCGGGCGGGACGCGGCTGCCCGCGGCGACTCGGGCTGTTCTCGTTCGAGGGCGTCGATCAGCCGCTCGGCCTCGCCCGCGGTGATCTTGCCCTCGACCAGCATTTCCAGTACCTGGCGGCGCTGCTCGTTCATTGCTGCTCCTTCTCCTCTGAACTCAACTCATCTGACTCATCTGACGCTTACGAGTACGCCCGTGTGGTCGTCCTCGATCTCGAACCGGGTGCCGGGCAGCGCCCACAGCAGTCGCCCGGTGCCGCGCAGCGCGCCCAACGGGCTCACCCGGAACACAAGGCAGGCGACCAGTCCGGCCAACACGGCGAGCAGCAGCAGCGGTGACAGCACCAGCGCGACCGGCAGGACAGGCACGTACAGCCGCCGCCACCGGCCGTCGGGACGGCGATGACGTACCGTCACCAGCTGGGGGATCACCGGGATCCCTCCAGCTCGGCCAGCGCCTCCTGGGTGCTGATCTCCCCGCGCCGCAGGCGCTCGACGACGTCGGCGGCGCCGGTGGGTGCCGGGTCGGTGTCGACGAAGTCGAGGTGCTCGGCGATCCGTTTCAGCCGGGACTTGATCGTCGGGTAGCTCACCCCGAAGATCCGCTCCATCTCCTTGATCGAACCGTGCGACCGCACGAACGCGGCAACGAACACCTGGTCGTCGGCGCTGAGTTGAGCCAGCTGCGGTGGCTCGAACTGCCCCTCGACCGCGACGCCGCTGTCGGCGAGGCGGACCCGCTCGACCACGAACGGCCGCCCCTGCGTCAGGTCCGTCAGTTCCTGCCAGTCCACTCTTGACTCCCTCACGCTCGGTGACCGCTCTCGATGACATGCCCGCCATTCATTTGTACCTTGAGATTTTTAAGGCGTCAACGCGCGAATCTTAAGTTTCTTGATTTGATCTTCGAGAAAGTCCCGGACACCTCCCTCGGTCACGCGCGGTGCGCCACTGCCATGGCGCCACGGACCCGACCTCACCCCTCCCCTCGGACCTGCATCGTTGCGGCTGCATGAACACGTCCCAGGGCCGGGAATAGTGACGCGTTGATCGTCCTTTGTGCGGATGTCGCCGGTCGCGGCGCCGCCCCGCGCGCGAGGCGGCCAGGACGACGAGCATGGGAACGACGGGAAACACCGGAACCGGAAAAGAGGGGTCCAGATGTCGAAGGCATACGCATTCACCCGGAACGGAGGTCCGGAGGTCGAGGCGTTCGTCGACCGGGAGACACCCAGGCCCGACCCCGGACAGCTCCTCGTCGCCGTGCGGGCGGCCGGCGTCAACCCGGTCGACTGGAAGCTGCGCGGCGGCTACCGCAGGGCCGGCGACGCACCGGCCGAGTTCCCCCAGATCTTCGGCAACGAGGTCGCCGGGGTCGTGGCGACGATCGGCGAGGACGTGACGGGCTTCGCCGTCGGGGACGCCGTGTTCGGCAACCCGGTGACCGGCGGATACGCCGAGTACACGCTGCTCCCCGCCGCGCTCACCGCGCACAAGCCCGACGACCTGTCCTTCACGGTCGCCGCGACCCTTCCGGTCGCCGCCGCGACCGCCTACGACGGCGTACGGCAACTCGCCCTCGCCCCGGGCGCGACGCTGCTCGTCACGGGTGCCGGCGGCGGGGTCGGCGCGGCGGCGGCCCAGATCGCCCGCGCGGAGGGCGTACGGGTCGTGGGCGTGGCGAGCGAGGGCAAGAAGGAGTTCGTGGAGTCCCTCGGCGCGGTCCATGTGTCCTCCGGTCCCGGGTTCGCGGGCCGGGTGCGGACGGTCGCCCCGGACGGCGTGGACGCCCTGTTCGACCTGGTCGGCGGCACCGTGCTCCGAGAGGCGGCGGCCGTCGTCGCGGATCCGGCGAAGGTCATCACCGCGGCGGACGTGACCACGGCCACCGAACTGGGCGGTGCGGCGGTCGCCCGCGCCCGCACCAGTGACGTACTCGACGCGGTGGCCGACCTGGCACGGAAGGGGACGCTCGACCCGCATGTGACGCGGACGTACCCGCTGGAGCAGGCGGGCGACGCGCTGCACGCCGTGGAGGAGGGCCACGCCCAGGGCAAGATCGTGATCGAGGTCGGCGCGTGAGCGACACGTCGACGCAACGGATCGTGCGGCAGGGGACGTCGGAGTCCCCCGGGGTGCCGCATACCCCCGGGGCGCCGGACATCCCCCGGGCGAGGTCCCACCCCGCGCCGCACGTCCTGGACAACCCCGCGCACGCCGCCCTGCACGGCCCGCACGCGCACCTCGCGGAGCACCGGGGCCGGTTGGTGCGCTACCCGGTCGACGTCACGCCCTGGCTGGCGCTGCCCGACGACCCGGGCCCGGCCGACTGGGCCGACCTCGCGGCGCTCTACGGGCCGGGCGCCGACGTGCCTCTCCTGGGCATCCGGGTACCGCTGCCCGAAGGCTGGGTGCGGACCGTCTCGATCCCCGGGGTCCAGTTCGTGGGCGACGGGATCGACGCCGCGTACGACGAGGAGGCGGTGCGGCTCGGCCCGCCGACGTACCGGAGATGCTGGAGCTGGTGGAGCGGACCCAGCCCGGCCCGTTCCTGCCGCGCACCATCGAGCTGGGTACCTACCTCGGGATACGGCGCGGGGGCGCCCTCGTGGCGATGGCGGGGGAGCGGCTGCGTCCGCCGGGGCACACCGAGATCAGCGCGGTGTGCACGGACCCCGCGTTCCGGGGGCTCGGCCTGGCCGCGCGGCTCGTGCGGGCGGTCGTGGCCGGCATCCACGACCGGGGCGACACACCCTTCCTGCACACCGGGGCCGAGAACGCCGGGGCGATCCGGCTCTACGAGTCACTCGGCTTCTGGCTGCGCCGCACGACCGAGTTTGGATCGGCCCGGGTGCCCGATTAGCGCCCGCGTGCCCGGCCTGCACGTGCGTGCCCGGCCTGCACGTGCGTGCCCGGCCGGGGCGCGCGTACCGCCGGGTTCACCGCAGGCGTCGTGCCCGCAGGACGGTGTCGTGGGTGTGGGAGGTGCCGGGTGGTGCGGGAGCGGTTCGTTGGCGGGTCTCATCGATCAGGACGGCCCAGTCGTGGTCGAGGAGCCTGCTGATGTCGTCGGGCTGGTAGTAGTCGGCCGGGTCGAAGCCATTCCTGTGCCCTGGCGGCAGATCGGCGAGGTCGTGGCTGACGAAGAGCAGGGTGCCGCCGGGTGCGACCGCGTCCAGGAGGCCGCGCAGCGCGGTGTGGTCCGGCTGCTGCCGGAGCGGGAAGTACTGGGCGGACACCAGGTCGAAGGCGCCGGCCGGAGGTGGCGTGGTGGTCAGGTCGGACCGTGTCCAAGCCACCCGGCCCGTGGTGTCGATGGCGGCGGCGCGTTCCAGGGCGGTCGGGGAGATGTCGAGCGCGGTGACCCGCCAGCCCCGCCGGGCCAGCCAGTGCGCGTCGGCTCCCTCACCGCACCCCACGTCCAGCGCGCGCCCCGGCGGCAGGCCGGTGACCTCGGTGACGAGCACGCCGTTCGGCGCACCGCTGAAGACCTGATCCTGGCCGCGATACATCTCGTCCCAGAACTGAGCGTCCATCGTTCTTCTCTCCTTGGTCGGCAGGCACTGCCAACCTGGCCCACCCCCGGGCGACCTGGCAAAGTTCTTTGCGGAAATCGCAAAGCCTGGGCACAGTGGCCGTATGAGTGACGAGTACGAGGCTGTGCTGGCGGCGGTCGGACCGAGGCTCCGGGCGTTGCGGCGCCGTCGAGGAGCCACCCTGGCCGCGCTGTCGGAGGCCACCGACATCCCGATCAGCACCTTGTCCCGGCTGGAGTCCGGACAGCGCAGGCCGGGACTGGAACTGCTGCTACCGCTGGCCAAGGCGTACCGGATGCCCATCGATGAACTCGTAGGCGCCCCAACCGACTTGGACCCCCGGGTTCATCCGCGTCCGTTCACCCGCAACGGCATGACCGTCGTCCCGCTCACCCGCAACCCCGGCGGGCTCCAGGCGTTCAAGCACATCCTCCCCGCCGGACTGACCGAAGGCCGCGAACCCGATCCCCGCTCCCACGAGGGCTACCACTGGCTGTACGTCCTCAGCGGGCGGCTCCGCGTCGTCCTCGGTGACCAGGACCTCGTCCTCGCCGGCGGTGAGGTCGCCGAGTTCGACACCCACCTTCCGCACTGGTTCGGCAACGCCGACGCCCGTCCGGTGGAGTTCCTGAGCATCCTCGGCCCCCAGGGCGAACGCTTCCACGTCCGGGCCCGCTACCAGCCCAACGACCTCACCGACCCCGGCGACCCCTGCGACGACTGAGGCCCGTGGACGCCTGAGGCCCCTGAGTCCACGGATGCCCGCGTGTGACGGAGCCGACCCCCTCCCTTTTATGCAACTAGTTGCATAAGGCTTTCGAGGTCGTCTACAACAGGAGGAACGACAGCGCGCACGCCGCGTTCACCGCGTACGGAGGGCCCCGTATGAGCCGCTACCCGCACCTGCTGACCCCGCTCGACCTGGGGTTCATCACGCTGCCCAACCGGGTCCTCATGGGATCCATGCACGTGGGCCTCGAAGAGGCCGAGGGCGGCTTCGCGCGGATGGCGGAGTTCTACGCCACCCGGGCACGCGGCGGTGTCGGACTCATCGTCACCGGCGGCATCGCACCCAAACGACGAGGGCAGGCCCTACGAGGGCGGCGCCAGGCTGACCGCCGAGGCGGAGGCGGACCAACACACCGTCGTCACCGGCGCGGTGCACCGCGAAGGCGGCCGAATCGCCCTCCAGATCCTGCACTTCGGCCGCTACGCCTCCCACCAGGACCTCGTCGCGCCCAGCGCGCTGAAGGCACCGATCAGCCCCTTCACGCCCCGCGCGCTCACCGACGACGAGGTGGAGCGGACCGTGGACGACTTCGTCCGTACCGCCGAACTCGCGCGCCGCGCCGGCTACGACGGCGTCGAGATCATGGGCTCCGAGGGCTACCTCGTCAACGAGTTCGTCGCGGCGCACACCAACCACCGCGAGGACCGCTGGGGCGGCCCCTACGAGCACCGCATGCGGTTCCCCGTCGAGATCGTGCGGCGTGTCCGCGAGCGCGTCGGGCCCGACTTCCTCGTCATCTACCGGCTCTCCATGCTCGACCTCGTCCCCGGCGGCTCGACCCTCGACGAGGTCGTCACGCTGGCGCGGGCGGTCGAGACGGCGGGCGCGGACATCATCAACACCGGCATCGGCTGGCACGAGGCACGCATCCCCACCATTGCCACCTCCGTACCGCGCGGCGCCTACACCTGGGTGACGAAGAAGGTCATGGGCGCGGTGTCGATCCCGCTCGTCACCACCAACCGCATCAACACGCCCGAACTCGCCGAGGAGTTGCTCGCCGGAGGCTACGCCGACCTGGTGTCGCTCGCCCGGCCGCTACTCGCCGACCCGGACTTCGTCGCCAAGGCCCGCGCCGAACGCTCCGACGCCATCAACACCTGCATCGGCTGCAACCAGGCATGTCTGGAGCACACGTTCAGCGGCCGGATCACCTCCTGCCTGGTCAACCCGCGCACCTGCCACGAGACCGAACCCGTCCTGTCCCCGACCCGGCGCGCCCGGCGCGTCGCCGTCGTCGGCGCCGGTCCCGCCGGTCTCGCCTGCGTCGTGAGCGCCGCCGAGCGCGGCCACCACGTCACCCTCTTCGACGCGGCCACCGAGATCGGCGGACAGCTCAACGTCGCCCGCAAGGTCCCCGGCAAGGAGGAGTTCGCGGAGACGCTGCGCTACTTCCGTACCCAACTCGCCGACCACGCAGTGGACTTGCGCCTCGGTGTCCGGGTCACCGCCGACCTGCTCGGCGCCGAGACGTACGACGAGATCGTCGTCGCCACCGGTGTCCTGCCCCGCACCCCCGACATACCCGGCGTCGACCACCCGAGCGTCCTCGGCTACCTCGACCTCCTGCGCGACGGCGCGCCCGTCGGGGACCGGGTCGCGGTGATCGGCGCCGGCGGGATCGGCTTCGACGTCGCCGCGTTCCTCACCGACAGCGGCGACGGGGCGAGCCTGGACCCGGCCGCGTACTTCCGGAGATGGGGCGTCGACATGGACTATCGGGCGCCCGGCGGACTCGCCGCACCCGTACGGCCCGTACCGCCGCGCACGGTTCACCTCCTCCAGCGCGCCACCACCAAGCCCGGCGCGGGACTGGGGAAGACCACGGGCTGGATCCACCGCACCGAACTGCGCCACCGAGGCGTCACCATGACAGCGGGCGTCCGCTACGACCGCATCGACGGCGCCGGACTTCACCTCACCGTCGACGGCATGGCCCGGCTCATCGAGGTCGACACCATCGTCCTGTGCACCGGCCAGGAACCCCGCCGCGACCTGTACGAGGCGCTGCGCGCCGCCGGACGGCGACCGCACCTCGTCGGGGGCGCCGACGCCGCCGCCGAACTCGACGCGAAGCGGGCGGTGCGCCAGGGCACCCAGGTCGCGGCGGCCCTGTAACCCCCCGGCACCCCGCCCGGCATCCCCGCCGGCAAACCTAGGATGCGGGCATGTCCCTGCCGCACGCGATCCTCACCGCCCTACTCGAAAAGCCGTCGTCAGGACTGGAACTGACCCGGCGCTTCGACCGGTCGATCGGCTACTTCTGGTCGGCCACGCACCAGCAGATCTACCGCGAGCTGGGCAAGCTCGAACAGAGCGGCCACATCCGCGCCCTGCCGTCGGAGCGCCCGGCCCAGGGTCGCAGGAAGGAGTACGAGGTACTGCCCGAAGGCCGTGCCGAACTCGCCCGCTGGACCGCCGCACCCCAGGACCCGAGGCCGCTGCGGGACCCCCTCCTGCTGCGACTGCGGGCGGCGGCGGTGGTCGGCACGGACGGCATCGCGTCCGACCTGCGCCGCCATCTCGACCTGCACCGAGGCCAGTTGGCGACCTACCGGACCATCGAGAAGAAAGACTTCCCGCCCGGACGCGACACCCCCGAGGACCGGCTGCGGCATCTGGTGCTGCGGGCCGGGATCGACCTGGAGACCTTCTGGGTCCAGTGGCTGGACCACGCGCTCACGGAGTTCGACGACCTGTCCACGGACGGCACCGCACCCGTGTGAGCGCGCGGCGCCCGGTCACAAGGGCCCGAGGGTGGCGGCGCCAGGGTCCCAGTCGGCACCGACCGGAGCGGGCGGTACCGGCCGCTCCGGCAGGTCCGGCAGGTCCGTGAACGCGCCGCGCTCGGCCGACTCACCGATCGCCGCCATCGTGTGCAGCACATGCAGCGCGAGCCCGCCGGAGGCCCGGGGCGCGCTCCCGCCGCGTATCGCCCGTGCCAGATCCAGGACGCCGAGCCCGCGTCCGTCGGTCCGGCCGTCGACGGGCAGGTCCCGCCACCCGTCGGAGCCGTTCGCCCGCAGCCGCAGCGGGCCGCCGAAGGTGTTCGGATCGGGCACCGCGAGCATGCCCTCCGTGCCCATGACCTCGAACTGGATGCGCGGGTGCGACGAGTCGAAGCTGAACGTCGAGGTGGCCCGCACCCCCGAGGCGAAGGTGAGCAGCGCCGAGACATGCGTCGGCACGGCGACCGGGAACACCTCGCCCGCCCGGGGCCCCGATCCCACGACCCGCCGGGTCCGGGCCGTCGCCGCCGTCGCGGCCACCCGGGACACCCCGCCGAACAGGGCCACCAGCGACGTCAGATAGTAGGGGCCGAGGTCGAACAGCGGCCCCCCGCCCGGCTGGTAGAAGAACGCCGGGTCCGGATGCCAGGACTCCGGTCCCAGGCTCTGGACGACGGTGGTCGCGGCCACCGGCTCCCCGATGTGCCCCGCGCGCAGCGCCCGTAGCGCCGACTGGAGGCCCGCGCCGAGGAAGGTGTCCGGCGCGTTGCCCACCAACAGGCCCCGCTCGGACGCCTCGGCGAGCAGCTTCTCGGCCTCGGCCGCGGTCAACGCGATCGGCTTCTCGCCGTAGACGTGCTTCCCGGCCCGCAGCGCCGCCGTGGCGACCTGGGCGTGCGCGGCCGGGACGGTCAGATTGACGACGAGTTCGACCTCCGGCACCGCGAGGACCGTGGCCAGGTCCCCGGCGACCGGCACACCGTGCTCCCGCGCGACCGTGCGGGCACGCTCCACATCCAGGTCGGCGACGGCGATCACGCGGACGTCCGGGAAGGTCGCGAGCGTACGGAGGTACTGGCCGCTGATGACGCCCGCGCCGACGAGGGCGACCCCGACAGGACCGCCGCTCACCCGCTCGTCCCGTCCGGCTCCCGCCCCGGCGCTCACGCCGCCTCCAACGCGGTCACGTACGCGCGGCTCGCGGCGAGTTCGGCGAACAGATCGCCCGCGCACGCGTCGAACTCGACGATCCGCCAGGTGCCCGGCGAGGCCGCGAGGATGTCGGGCACCGGCATCGCACCGGTACCGACCGCCACATGGGGTTCGCCCTTGATGCCCGGACCGTCCTTCACATGCAGGGCGAGGACACGGTCCCCGAGCCGGCCGAGCAGCGCCGCAACGTCCGCGCCACCCACCGCCGCCCAGTAGGTGTCGACCTCCAGGAAGACGTCCGGCGCCAGCAGGTCCGCCAGCACCTCCAGGGCGTGCCGCCCGTCGACATCCGGCTCGATCTCCCACCAGTGGTTGTGATAGCCGACCCGGATACCCAGTGGCGCGGCCCGCTCCGCGATGCCGTTCAGCCGGTCGGCGGTCCGCTTCAGCCCGTCGAGGCTCGTGAACTCCTCGTGCGGAATGCCTCCCGGCACGATCGCGAGATCCGTACCGAGCCGGGCCACGCCCTCCAGCGCGGGCTCCGGATCCGCGTCGAGAAGCGGCCCGGCGTGTGTGCTCGACACCGTCAGACCGAGGTCATCGGCCAAGCGCCGCAGCCCGTCGGGGTCGGTGCGCACATCGAACGGTTCGACCGCGCCGAAGCCCATCGCGGCCAGGCGCGCCAGGGTCCCTTCCCGGTCCGCGGCGAGCGCGTCGCGCACGCTGTAGAGCTGAACGCTGAGCGGTCGTGACATGGACCCGGGCCCCCTGTCGACGGTCGGTCGCCGGCGGTGCGCCGACGCCAGGACGATATGTACGCCCCGATCGCGCCGACAACGATGCCATCTCGGCCACGGGACCGACAGAGTGCCGTGGCGAAAGCCCCGGCGCCGCACACGACCACCGCCTCCGGCCTGCGGGGGAACAGGGGAGACGGCGGCCGTGCGGGCGGGGCGGTAGGTCAGTAGCGCTGGTGACGGGCGCGGCGCCGCAGATACCAGACGGTGCCGCCGACACCGGCGACCACCAGGGCGCCGCCGCCGACCTTGGTGAGGGTGCCGTAGTCCTGCGTGGAGCCGCCGAGGCCGCCTCGTACGCCCTGTGCGGGCGTCGTCGTCGCGGAGATCGCCGGGGCGGTCGTGGGGGCGGTCGTGGGGGCGGCGCCCACGGTCACCGACCGGGTGCCCACGGCGGTTCCGTTGGCGCAGATCACGGTGACGGTGTAGGTGCCCGCGCCGACGCCGGGCCAGGAGGCGCTCTGGATCATGGTGCCGCCGGCGAGGGTGATCTGACGGCCCTGCGTGAAGACCTGGCCGCTCGACATCAGGGACGCGGTGCCGCCGGTGGCGCAGGCGACGGTACTGACCTGGACGGTGGTGCCCGCCGCGGACACGGTGATGCCCGAGAGCCCGGTGCCGCCGGCGAACGCCGGTGCCGCCAGGGTCAGGGGCAGCGCGGCGGCGGCTGCGACGGTCAGGCCGGAGCGGCCGGTGAAGCGGGCGGTGGAGTGGACGGCCGAGCGGACGACTTCGCGGACGGATATCTGAATGGTGCGCATGTGTCTGCCCTCCGACGGCACGGTTGGCGGTACGTCCCATGCGCCGCCGAGGTCGGGAATCGTCCGTGCTGCCTGCTGACGAGCCAACGCGCTCCGGAGCCCGCGCGCCTGCGGGCGACCGCCGGGCAGGTGACGGACTCCACCGTCCGGCCCATCCGGGATGCCATGGGCAGGAAACTATGGCGCCGGGGATTCCGGTTGCCCGGTGACGACCGTGCGCTCCGCCGAGTACCCGCCCCAGGTGCCGTCCGGCAGCATCGCCCGGATCCGCACCCGGTGCGTCACGCCCGCCTCCCGGTCCACGTAGAAACTGTGCTCGGCGCGGCCCTTCCGGGGTGCGGTGCCCCAGACCAGCGTGGTGACCTGCTCCCGGTCGAGCTGGATCTGGTAGCGCATCACCGTCCCGTCCGTCTCCGGCGGATCCCAGGTCAGGTCCAGGAAGTAGCCGCCGTCCGCCCGGTGGGTCGACGCGCGGAAGTCCCGGGGCGCCGTGGCCCGGCCGTCGTCGGCGGCCCCCGCCGTGGTCAGCCGCACCGCGCCGCTCGCGGGCGAGGAGTTGTCGGCCGCGTCCCGCGCCTTCACAGTGAACACATAGGCCGTCCCCGGCCGCAGCCCGGTGACCGTCGTCCGGGTCACGTCCCCGCCGACACTGTGGATCTTCGTCTCGCCCTGATAGATGTCGTACGAGACGACCTCGCTGTTGTCCTTCGACGCGCCCCAGGTGAGGGATGCCGCACGGCTTCCGGCGGGCTTTCCGGTCAGCTTCGCCGGTCGTGTCGGGGCCCGGTCGTCCGCGGCGACCGCCTTCGGCGTGGTGGCGGACACCCCCTTGCTGGGCTCCCCGAGCACCCCCTTCGCGTCGCGGGCCCGCACGGTGAACGTGTACGTGGACGAGGGCTTCAGGCCGGTGATGTCGACCATGTACTCGGCGCCCGGGACCTCCTTCACCTTCTTGCCGCCCCGGTACACCTCGTAGCCGTCTATCGCGGTGCCGCTGTCACCAGGACTGCTCCACATCACGTGCACGGTCGTGGCGCTGCCCGCCTGCGCGGTGACGCCCAGCGGTGGGGGAGGCGGCTGGGTGCCCGGGGTCTCGGCGGTGCCCCAGGCACAGGAGGTCAGCAGGAACGCGGTGGCGGTGAGCGGCAGGGCGTAACGGGGGGTGCGGCGGGCGGGTGGGGGGATGCGGCGCACTGGCGGGCCTTCCCGGTCGCGGGTCACGGCATTGGTACAGACCTGTATGGCACGGATGGTGAGTACACATCAAGAGGCCGTCGGCAACGGACCGGGGTGAGGGCGTGCCGACGGGGCGCGTGAGGAGGCGCCGACGGGACGTCCGGGGGGCTGGAGACGGGGGTACCGACCGGGGTCCGCGACACGCGGCGGCGTCCGCCGTCCGGCCCTCGAACCCCGGTCACGCGGCCCGGAACGTGCAGATTGGTCCCCGACCGTACTGTCCCCGACGGAGGGTCCGCTCATCGTGCGCAACCGAACGGTGGCTCTCGCCGCCACCATCGGCACCGTCCTGCTCGCCCCCACGCCACTCGCCGACGCCCAGTCCCGGCTACCGCTGCCTACGGACGCCGCACTCCGGGAGGAGGCCGCGCCCGCCGCCCCAGCCGCGCCCGCTCCAGCCCAAGCCGGTCCCGCCGCCGCCCCAGCCGGTCCCGCCGCCGTCCAGGAGGGTTCCGTGTCGGCCGCCGACCTGCTCGCCGCCGTCCGGGGCTGCACGCCCGTCTCCCGTGGCAGGTACCGCACTGACGAAGGCACCCGCCCGACCATCCCGGTGTGCGGCAGGCGCGGCGCCGTGTACTGGAAGGCCGACATGGACATCGACTGCGACGGCCGGCCGGGCCGCAACTGCAACAGGCGTGCCGACCCGCTGTTCTCGCGGATGACGGCGTTTCAGCAGTCCGACGGGAAGTACCTCAGCCCGGACCGGCTGCCCTACATCGTGGTCCCGGGCCGCAGCCGCGTCTGGAACCACGAGGCACACGGCGTGCGCGGAGGGTCCGTCGCCGCCGTTCTGTACCGGGGCCGTCTCACGTACGCCGTCGTCGGTGACACCGGCCCGACCGGGATCATCGGCGAGGCGTCGTACGCGACGGCGAAGGCCCTCGGTATTCCCGCCCACCCGCGCATGGGCGGGGCGGCGTCCGGGGTCACCTACATCGTGTTCAAGAACTCGAAGGTGACCCCGATCCAGAGCCACCGGGCCGCCGTCGCGGAAGGGGAGCGGCTGGCACGGGAGTTCGTGCGCCGCAAGTAGCGGGGGGCGTGGCGAGCAGCGGCGGGCGTGCCAAGTAGCGGTGAGCGCGACAAGTAGCGGTGAGCGTGACAAGTGGCGGTGGGCGTGCGGCGGTTTCACACCTTGCGGTAGCTGTACGCCTCCGTCGCCGCCGCCGTGACCGCGTCGAGGTCGGCGCCCGCCGACGCCGTCACCATGGCGGCCACCGCGCCCTCCACGAAGGGCGCGTCCACCAGCCGGGTGTCGTCGGGCAGTTCGTCGCCCTCCGCCAGCAGGGCCTTGACGGTGAGGACCGCGCTGCCCAGGTCGGTGAGGACGGCGACGCCCGCGCCCTGGTCGACCCGGGTGGCGGCGGCAGAGATCAGTTCGGAACTGGTACCGAGGCCACCGCCCTCGGTACCGCCCGCCGCCGCCACCGGCGCGGTGACGCCGCCGCCCGCGAGACCGGTCGCCAACTGGGCGACGGATTCGGCGACCGCGGCGCTGTGCGACACCAGCACGATCCCGACCAACGGGGTGTCACTCACCGGAACCACCGTCCTTGCCTCCCGAAGCGGCCTGGGCGGTGTCGGCGAGCGCCGCGATCAGCAGCGCCGACGAGGTCGCGCCCGGGTCCTGGTGACCGATGCTGCGCTCACCCAGATAGCTGGCCCGGCCCTTACGTGCCAGGAGCGGCGTCGTCGCCAGCGCGCCCTTATCGGCGGCGTCCCGCGCGGCCTCGAAGGAGTCGCGGAGCGCGTCGGCCGCGGGCACCAGCGCGTCGAGCATCGTCTTGTCACCGGGCGCCGCGCCGCCGAGTGTGGCGACCGCGTCCACACCGGTCCGCAGCGCGGCGGCGAGATCGGTATCGGACACCTCGGGGGAGTCGCCGAGCGCCTTGCCGGTGCGTCGCAGCAGCGTCCCGTACAGGGGCCCCGACGCGCCGCCGACCGTGGAGATCAGCCGACGCCCGGCCAGGATCAGGACCGCGCCGGGCGTGGCCGGTGCCTCCTCCTTCAGTGTGGCCGCGACGGCGGTGAAGCCGCGCTGGAGGTTGGCGCCGTGGTCGGCGTCGCCGATCGGCGAGTCCAGGGCGGTGAGCCGGTCCGCCTCACGGTCGACGGACGCGGCGGTCGCGGTCATCCAGCGGCGGAAGAAGTCGGCATCGAGCACGGAAACTCCTAGCGAGCGGGGGTGAGGTCGGGGTGGGCGGGTGTGCGTCCGGGCCGGCGACAACGGTTCCGAACCGGCGGGGCGGAGGTCAGCGGGTCCGGGGTCAGCGGGCCGGGACCGGCGGGTCGGGGTCAGCGGCCCCAGCGCAGACCCGGCGTGCTCACCGGCGCGTCCCACAGCCGCAGCAGCTCCTCGTCGATCTGGCAGACACTCACCGATGCGCCGGCCATGTCGAGCGAGGTGACGTAGTTGCCGACCAGCGTGCGGGCGACCGGAACGCCCCGCTCGGCGAGCACCCGGTGCACCTCCGCCGTATAGCCGTACAGCTCCAGGAGCGGGGTGGCCCCCATGCCGTTGACCAGGACCAGGACGGGTGCCTTCGGGTCGAGGTCGTCGAGTACGGCGTCCACCGAGAAGTCGGCGATCTCCCGCGAGGTCATCATGGCCCGCCGCTCACGTCCGGGCTCTCCGTGGATACCGATGCCCAGTTCCAGCTCACCGGCCGGCAGGTCGAAGGTGGGGCTGCCCTTGGCGGGTGTGGTGACGGCGCTGAGGGCGACACCGAAACTGCGGGAGTTCTCGTTGACCCGTACCGCGATCTCCTGGACCCGGTCCAGCGGCATGCCCTCGTCGGCGGCGGCGCCCGCGATCTTCTCCACGAAGAGGGTGGCCCCGGTGCCGCGCCGCCCCGCCGTGAAGAGACTGTCCTGCACGGCCACGTCGTCGTTGACCAGGACCTTGGCGATCCGGATGCCCTCGTCGTCGGCTAGTTCGGCCGCCATGTCGAAGTTGAGGACGTCACCCGTGTAGTTCTTCACGATGAACAGCACACCCGCGCCGCTGTCGACGGCGGCAGCGGCCCGGAGCATCTGGTCGGGTACCGGTGAGGTGAACACCTCGCCCGGACAGGCCGCCGACAGCATGCCGGGCCCGACGAATCCGCCGTGCAGCGGCTCGTGGCCCGAGCCACCGCCCGAGACCAGTGCGACCTGGCCCGCGACGGGGGCGTCCCGCCGCACGATCACCCGGTTCTCCACGTCGATCGTCAACTCGGGGTGCGCCGCCGCCATCCCCCGCAAGGCATCGGCGACCACGGTCTCGGCCACGTTGATGAGCATCTTCATGGGTACCTCCGGGTGAGCCGGCCGGTGAGCGGTGCCGGCCTGTCGGTTGGGGGTGGTGCTCCACTCTCTCCCCTGTCGAGACTTCTCCAGTATCGAGGAGAAACAGCCCGGAGGAGAGGTCGAAGATCGGAACCGGTGGGGGCGGGCCCCGTGCCGGTGATCGGCGTAATCTGGGGGCGGCAGGTCAGTTCCTCACCGCCACCAGCACGGTCTTCCGGCTCCCTCCGCCCCCTCGGTGGATGTCCGGGAGCGGCCCGTGCAGGAAGCGGATTCGAGGACACCCGGTGTCGTGAAAGGAGATGACACTGTGATTCCCATCCTGCTGGTTCTCCTGCTGGTCCTGGTCCTCTTCGGACTCGGGTTCGCGATCAAGATTCTCTGGTGGATCGCCCTCGCCTTCCTGGTGGTCTGGGTAATCGGGTTCCTCTTTCACGGTTCGAGGACGGGTGGATCGAGGTCCCATTGGTACCGCTGGTGAGACCGCCCGACGAGACCGCGGGCCGGCCCCCGGACCGGCCCGTGAGCGGTGAGCGCGACCTGCGAAGACTGCTGAGCGGAATGCGGCCGGAACTGAACCCGGGCCGCTATGTGTTCACCTTCACCGAGGCCGGAGTTCCATCCGGGGTCACGCCCGTCGTCACTGTCGCCGAGCCGGAGGGCCTGACCCTCGTCGTCCGTCAGGAGGACGCCGACACGGCCGGACTCGCGTACGCGTATGTGGCGGGCTGGATCACCCTGCGTGTCCACTCCGCGCTGGACGCGGTCGGCCTCACCGCCGCCGTCGCGCGGGAACTCGCGACGGCGGGGCTGAGCTGCAATGTCGTGGCGGGCTACCACCACGACCATCTCTTCGTCCCCCATGAACGCGCCACCGAGGCCGTCACCCTGCTGGACGACCTGGCACGACGCTCGGGCTGAGAGGCCGCCCCGGTCAGCGCCCGGGTGCCGTCCCGGACACGTCACCCGCGAAGACGATCATCTGGTCGATCCTGTCCTCCCGGAGGTGGACCACATCGGTGCCGACCAGCGTGGGTCCGTCGTCGGGCGTGCGGTACATCCAGCGGTAGCGCGCCCATTCGCCCGGGGCGTCCACCCTGGAGCAGCGCTCCATGACGCCCGGCCCGGCCGGGTGGCGCCGCATTTCCAGGACGAAGCGCTCCACCGACTCCACGGTGTCACTGCGCCCCAGCGGACCCCAGAACACCACGTCCGAGGTGAGGGCCTGGGAGAGAAGTTCCGTCACATAGCTGTCCGTCGACGCGTTGAACGCCGAAATGAACGTGTCGATGGCCGACTGGGCCGCTTCTTCCTGCATCGTTCCTTCCTACCAGAGTGCGGACCCCGGAACACCTGGGCCACCCGCGTCGAGCCGAGCCGAGCACTCAGGGGCGTACCGCGAAGTCCACCTGGAATCCGAGCAGTTCCCGGGCCGCCCGAGCGACCGCGTCGGCCGTGATGCCGAAGTGCTCGTAGAGTTCCGCGGCCGACGCCGACGCGCCGAACTCCTCGACGCCGATCGTCCGGCCGTCCAGGCCGACCAGGTCGTACCAGCTCTGGCCCACCCCCGCCGCCACCGCGATCCGCCGCCGCACGCCCGGCGGAATGATCCGGTCCCGGTACGCGGCGTCCTGTGCGTCGAACCATTCGCGGCACGGCATCGAGACGACCCGCGCGCGGATGCCGTCGTCCGCGAGGTCCCGTGCGGCGGCCACGGCTGTCTCCACCTCGGAGCGGTCCGCCGGGCGGGTACTCGGCGAGGCGCTCGCCTATGCGACCAGCCTGCTCAACCCCATCGTCCTCGGCGGCATGCTCGGCAGCACCGGGGACCTCGACCCTCGACACCACCCTGGCCGCCGGGGGTTCGCCGTTCGCGGCGGTGTGACGGGGCCGCCGCCGGACCGGCCGGCGGCGCCCCGGCGGCGCGCGCCCTACTCCTCGATGGCACCGCCGACCCTCCGCAGATGCTGCCGGAACGAGTACGCAGGATCGGCGGCGCGTCGCTCCAGATACGCGGCGAAGTCCGTCTGCCGCCGCAGTGTGTCGCCCTGCCCGATCCTGACGGCCTGTTCGCGTTCGGTGTCCCGGATCCGGCGGGCCGTCGCCAGGACCTCGTCCACGTGCGCGGCGGCGACGAACAGGACGCCGTCCTCGTCACCGAACACCACGTCGTCCGACGTCACCAGATGCGGGCCGAACCGCGCCGACACCAGTGCCTCGGGCTCCCGCTCGTCCAGCCGTACGGGACCCGGGGGGTAACTCCCGTAGCTGAACACCGGAAGCCCGATCTCCACCAGCTCCGGTGTGTCCCGGTGCAGCCCCCATACGACCAGGCCCGAGACACCCGCCGTCCGGGCCTCAAGCACCGCGAGGTCGCCGACGCATGCCTCGTCCTGCCGGCCGCCGTTGTCGATGACCAGGACATCGCCGGGCGCGGCCCCGCCGTACGCCTCCAGGAAGACGTCCACGCTGCCGTAGTGCCGCACCGGCAGTGCCCGCCCCGCGATCCGCCGCCCGCCGGTGACCGCGCCGATGCCGGGCGGCGCGGCACGCAGCGGCACACCACCCCGGACACAGGCGTCGGCCACCAGCGGTGTGGACAGTTCGGCGAATGCCTTCAGCACGGACGTTCTCCCTCAGTCGGTCTGCGCTGACAGCATCGCACTCCGTCCGCGTCGCACCCCGCCGGCGGCGCGCACCCCGTCAGCCGCGCGCCGCGAACTCCCACCGCCCCTGCGGCACCCGGTACACCACGAACCCCGGCTCGGTACGCACCTGTTCGGCACCCTTCGGAGCCGTCACATCGGTGCGGGCAGCCGCCGGTACGTGTACCTCCGCCGTCGCGCCGACCGGCACCCGTACCGTCATCCGTGTCGTCCCGTCGATCACCGACCAGGCGACGCCCGCCTCACCGCGCACCGTACGGATCGACGTACGGGCCCAGTTGACGCCGGTCCGGGCGTCGGGGCGGACCGTGAACGTGCCGTAGCCCGCGTCCCCGGGGCGCAGGCCCGCCACGTTCTCGTACAGCCACTGCGCCACGGTCCCCTGGAAGTAGTGGTCCCGGGAGCGGGAGTCGACCTGCCACATCTCCCACATCGTGTCGGCGCCGTTGTCGAACCAGTAGCCCCAGCTCGGATACGTCCGCTGTGTCGCGATGGCGTGCGCGACCTCCGGATGGCCCTGCGCCGAGAGCTGCCGCAGCAGCACACTCGTCCCCAGCGCGCCGGTGTTGAGGTGGTTGCCGCGCGCCGCGATGTCGGCGAGCAGCGAGGCGGCGACGCTCGCCCGCGCACCGGCCGGGACCAGGCCGAACGCCAGCGGTATGCAGTTGCTGGTCTGCCGGTAGCCGGGATCCTTCGCCGTGCGGTAGTGGCCCTCGGGGGCGAGGAAGGCCGCGTTGAACGCCGACTTCAGATCATCGGCGACCGACCGGTAACGGCGACCCACCGCGGTCTCCTTGAGGACATCCGCCAGCTCCGCCGTGTCCGTCAGCGCTCGGTGCAGATAGGCCGTCGCCGTGAGCCGGGTGTCCTCGGGCGGGTTGCCGCCGTACCCCGGTGGCAGATAGTCGCCGAGCGCGGTCACCGCGAGGCCGTCCCGCAGCCGTGCGATCTCCCAGTCGAGATAGCGCGTCAGCGTCGGCCAGTGGTCGCGCGCCACCCGGTCGTCGCCGTACACGCGGTACATCTCGCGCACCAGGAACGGATACACCGTCGTCCACTCCGGCGAGGGCCCCAGGTCCCCGTACCCCCAGCCGCCGCTCGGCACGATCACCGGGAGCTGTCCGTCCGGGTTCTGACTGTCCTTCAGGTCGTCGAGCCACTTGCTGAGGAAGCGGTGCATCCCGAACGCGTAGGTCATGACCGGCGCGCCGAGCTGAGCGTCGCCCGTCCACCCGTTCTTCTCGTACATCGGGGTGTCCGTCGGGATGCCGTGCAGGTTGTTCAGGACTGTCCGCCGCATCGCCCGGTCCAACTGCTCGTAGAACTCCTCCGAGCAGCGGAAGTCGCTCACCTCGTCCACCGGCGTGTGCACGATCCGCCCCAGCACCTGCGACGGCTCCGGTTTCCCCGGGAACCCACTCACCTGCACATAACGGAAGCCCTTGTACGAGAACTTGGGCTCCCACACCTCGTCCGCGCCGCCGCCCGCGCACACGTACTCGTCGGTCTGGAACCGCCCCGGCACATGCCCCGTCTCGGCCACCACACTGCCGTCCGCGCGCAGCTTCTCGCCGTGCACCAGGCGTACCGTCGTCCCGGCGGCGGCGCGCACGGTCAGCTTCGTCCAGCCCGCCATGGTGCGGCCCATGTCGACCACCCACACACCGGGCGTGAGTTCTTTGACGCCGACCGGCCGTATCGTGTCGATGATCTCGATCGGGTCGTGCGGCTGCGCCCGCAGAGTGCCCTTCGGGGCGTCCTGCCGCTCGGCCGCCCGCCAGCCGCCGTCGTCGAAACCGGTCCGCGTCCAGCCCTTCGGCGCCTTGCGGGCGTCGTAGGTCTCGCCCGCGTAGAGGGAGTTGGTGAGCGTGGGCCCCTCGGTCATCCGCCATGAACCGTCCGACGCGACCGTGGTGCGGGTGCCGTCCGGATGGTCGATCTCCAACTGGGCCAGCAGCCTGGGCTCGCCGTGCCACGGCGGTGTGTGCCAGTTCCACACATTCGGCGTCGTCATCCCGAAGAAGCCGCGCCCCAGCGTCACACCGATCGCGTTCTCGCCGCGCCGGATCCGGTCCGTCACGTCGTGCACCGCGTACAGGACGGTCTCGTCGTAGTCCGTGAACCCCGGGTCGAGCACCTGTCTGCCGATCCGCCCGCCGTTGATCTCGGCGTCGTAGTAGGCCAGTCCGCTGACATACAGCCGTGCCCGCTTCACCGGCTTACGGACCGTGAACGCGCGGCGGAGCAGCGGCGCGGGCTGCTCAGGAACCGCCACCGAGACCCCGGAACCCCAGGGGCCCTGACCGTACGGCGCGAGCACCACGGCCGGGTCCCAGCCCGTGTCGTCGAAGCCGGGCTCCTCCCAGCCCTGCTGCTCCCGATCGGTACAGCGCCAGCCCGCGCCCGTCACCAACTCCCTTGTCCCGCCCGCGTCCACGATCAGCCGGGCGAGCAGCCCGCCCGGGTTCACCGAGGCGCCGCCCCGGTTCGTCGCGAGCGCGGCCAGTACCACCCGGCCACCGCCCGCCGCCCGTACCCGCTCGGTGACGTCGACCAGATGTCCCGTGCGCCAGGCGTCCGTCCGCTCCGGCTGATGCGCGACCTGCTGCCCGCCGACGTACAGCGTGAAGTCGTCGTCGGCGGTCACCACCAGCGTCGCCTTGCGGACCTCCGCACCGGACGGCAGATCGAGCACGGCACGGAACCAACGCTGCCCGGGAGGAGCCCCGTTCGCCGTCGCCCCCGGCGACCAGATCCACGAAGCGCCGTCGAAGCCCGGGGGCCGCTCCGCGCCCGCCGCGCCGATCCAGTGCCCCTGCCACGCGTCGCCCGGCAGGGTCGTCTCCCACCAGCGCACCGGGCTCCACGCGGACGGCCGGCCCGCGCCGTCCCACACCCTGACCTGCCAGTGGTAACGCGTCCGGGGACGCAGCGCGGAACCCCCGTAGGCGACGCCGAACGTCCGGTCCGACGCGACCCGGCCCGAGTCCCACACCGTCCGGCGCGCGGAGCCGAGATCGGCGGGGGACAGGGCGACCCGCACCTGGTAGGCGGACTGCCGGGCGCCGCTCTGCCCCTCGGCCGCCAACTCCCAGGCCAGGCGGGGCCGTTCGACCTCGGTACCGAGCAGTGTCTCGGCGTACTCGACCGTGGTGCGCTCGATGCGCAACGGTCCATGTCGCTCCTTGCCGGAGCCCGGCCCGGCGGCCACGGCGGCCGGAGCGGTGGCGCCGAGCCCGGCGACCCCCACGGCCCCGGCGCCCACGACGGAGCTGCGGAGGAAGACCCGGCGGTTCCAACCCTTGGTCATCACACGTCCCTTGATCACATGAAGCACGACTACGGATGCGGGTGCTGCGGCCCTATGACTTGAAACGTTTCATTCCCTGGCTTAGGATCCTATGCAGCGTGACGCGTGCGCTTCAAGAGGCGTGCATTCCTTCAAGAGGTGTGCGCGGCCCGGCAGGAGGAGTGCGGCGAGCCCGAAATCCGGGTTCCGGGGAGGCGTTACGGGGTCGGGGCGCCGCTTCCCACGCGCTCGCCCTTCAGCTCAGATGTCGTTCATCGGTGACGGGGCGCACCCGGACCACGGGATGCTCGGTCTCGAACTTCAAGTGGCGCTCGCCGCAGGGCATTTGACACGCAGCCGACCTGCCGCCGACCTCGTCCTGTGGGTCCCCGGACATTCCTGCGGGCCCCTGTGGAACCTGACACGGACCTGAACAAATGTGCCTTGAACGGATGTGCGGATCCGAAGAGCCTTGAACACAAGATCCGGTGCTTCTGTCGCTCTGGGAGTGAATCCGCATGCACAGCACGCTGATCGTCGCCCGAATGGACCCCGCCGCGAGTATCGACGTGGCGCGCGTGTTCGCCGGGTTCGACGCCACCGAGACGCCCCACCGCATGGGCACCCGACGGCGCCAGCTCTTCTCGTTCCGGGGACTGTACTTCCACCTTCAGGACTTCGACGCGGACGACGGCGGCGAGCGGATCCAGGGCGCCAGGTCCGATCCACGGTTCGTCGGGGTCAGCGCCGAACTGAAACCGTTCATCGAGGCGTACGACCCGGCGACCTGGCGCTCACCTGCCGACGCGCTGGCCGCCCGCTTCTACTCCTGGGAGGCGGCGTGACGGCCCGCCGCGCGGTCATCACCGGGATGGAGGTGCTCGCGCCCGGCGGCATCGGCACCAAGAACTTCTGGAACCTGCTCAGCGACGGCCGCACCGCCACCCGGGGCATCACCTTCTTCGACCCCACACCGTTCCGCTCCCGGGTCGCCGCCGAGATCGACTTCGATCCCTACGAGCACGGGCTGACCCCGCAGGAGGTCCGGCGGATGGACCGCGCCGCCCAGTTCGCCGTGGTCGCCGCGCGCGGCGCGGTCGCGGACAGCGGCATCGACTGCGCGGCACTCGACCCGCACCGCGTCGGCGTCACCGTGGGCAGCGCGGTCGGCGCGACCATGGGCCTGGACGAGGAGTACCGCGTCGTCAGCGACGGCGGCCGGCTCGACCTCGTCGACCACCACTACGCCGCGCCGCATCTCTACCAGCACCTGGTGCCCAGCTCGTTCGCGGCCGAGGTCGCCTGGGCCGTCGGCGCCGAGGGGCCGGCCACCGTCGTCTCCACGGGCTGCACCTCCGGAATCGACTCGGTCGGCTACGCGGCAGAACTGATCCGGGAGGGCACCGCCGATGTGATGGTCGCCGGCTCGTCGGACGCGCCGATCTCCCCGATCACCATGGCCTGCTTCGACGCGATCAAGGCGACGACCCCCCGCCACGACGACCCCGAACACGCCTCACGCCCCTTCGACGGCACCCGCAACGGCTTCGTACTCGGCGAGGGCGCCGCCCTCTTCGTCCTGGAGGAGTGGGAGAGCGCACGGCGGCGCGGCGCCCATGTGTACGCCGAGATCGCGGGCTACGCGACCCGCAGCAACGCCTACCACATGACCGGACTGCGCCCGGACGGCGCCGAGATGGCCGAGGCGATCCGGCTCGCCCTGGCGGAGGCACGGATGAACGTCGAGACCCTCGACTACATCAACGCCCATGGCTCCGGCACCCTCCAGAACGACCGGCACGAGACCGCCGCGTTCAAGACGAGCCTCGGCCGGCACGCGTACCGGACACCCGTCAGCTCCATCAAGTCGATGGTGGGGCACTCGCTCGGCGCGATCGGCTCGATCGAGATCGCCGCGTCCGCGCTGGCCATGGAGTACGACACGGTCCCGCCGACCGCGAACCTGCACACACCGGACCCCGAGTGCGACCTCGACTATGTGCCGCTCGTCGCCCGCGACCAGTTGACCGACGCGGTCCTCACGGTCGGCAGCGGCTTCGGCGGCTTCCAGAGCGCGATGGTGCTCGCCCGGCCCGACCGGAGCCTCGCGTGAGCACCTCCGTCGTGGTCACGGGGCTGGGTGTCGCGTCCCCGAACGGGCTCGGCACCCGGGACTACTGGGCGGCGACCCGCGAGGGCAGAAGCGGCATCGGCCGGGTCACCCGCTTCGACCCGTCCGGCTATCCGGCCCGCCTTGCCGGGGAGATCCCCGGCTTCGTCGCCGAGGACCATCTGCCGAGCCGGCTCATCCCGCAGACCGACCGGATGACCCGGATCGCGCTCGCCGCCGCCGACTGGGCGCTCGCCGACGCCGATGTACGGCCCGGCGAACGCGACGCCTTCGAGATGGGCGTGGTCACCGCCAGCGCGTCGGGCGGCTTCGAGTTCGGCCAGGGCGAGCTGCGGAAACTGTGGGGCCAGGGCAGCCAGTACGTGTCCGCCTACCAGTCCTTCGCCTGGTTCTACGCCGTCAACAGCGGCCAGATCTCCATCCGGCACGGCATGAAGGGCCCCAGCGGTGTCGTCGTCAGCGACCAGGCGGGCGGCCTCGATGCCGTGGCGCAGGCTCGCCGGCAGATCCGCAAGGGCACCCGGCTCATCGTGTCCGGCGCCGTCGACGCCTCGATCTGCCCCTGGGGCTGGGTCGCCCAACTCGCCGGTGGCCGGCTCAGCACCAGCGACGACCCCACCCGCGCCTATCTGCCCTTCGATCGTGCCGCCCGGGGCCATGTGCCCGGTGAGGGCGGGGCGATCCTCATCCTGGAGGACGCCGAAGCGGCCCGCGCCCGGGGCGCCCGCAGCTACGGCGAGATCGCCGGGTACGGCGCCACCTTCGACCCCCGGCCCGGCAGTGGACGCGAACCGGGGCTGCGCCGGGCCGCCGAACTCGCCCTCGCCGACGCGGGCGTGGACCCGGGCGCCATCGACGTGGTGTTCGCCGACGCGGCGGCCGACCCGGCGCTCGACGCCGCCGAAGCCGACGCGCTGACGGCCCTGTTCGGGCCGCGCGGCGTTCCGGTCACCGCGCCCAAGACGATGACCGGACGCCTCTACTCGGGAGCGGCGCCCCTGGACCTGGCCGCCGCGTTCCTCGCGATCCGCGACGGGATCGTCCCGCCCACGGTGCATGTGGAGCCGTCGTCCGCGTACGAGATCGACCTGGTCGTCGGCCGGCCGCGCCCCGTCCCGGTCCGTGCCGCACTGGTCCTCGCCCGGGGCCACGGGGGCTTCAACTCCGCCGTGGTCGTCCGGGCCACCGACCCGTGAGCCGCCACCTCACCGCACCGCCGACACGGCCCGCCGAGGCCGCACCACCCCCACTCACCGACCCGGAAGGACCCCCGTGGCCACCCATCTGTTCACCCTGGACGATCTGAGGCGGATCCTGCTGGAGGCCGCGGGCGCCGAAGAAGGCGTCGACCTCGACGGCGACATCCTGGACAGCGCGTTCCAGGACCTCGGATACGAGTCCCTCGCCCTCCTGGAGACCGGCGGTCACATCGAGCGCGAGTACGGCATCTCGCTGGACGACGACACGCTGACCGACGCCGTGACACCGCGCGCCCTGGTCGACGTCGTCAACGCCCGGCTCGCCGAAGTCCGCGCCGCCTGAGAGGAGTTGACCGCCATGACACAGCAGCACACCGAACCGGGCACCGTCACCGCCGGTGGCGGCGGGCGTGTCGCCCTCGTCACCGGTGCCACCAGCGGCATCGGTCTTGCCGTCGCCCGTCTACTCGCCACGCAGGGCCACCGCGTGTTCATCGGCGCCCGCAGCGCCGACCAGGTCAACGCGACCGTCAAGGAACTCGGCGCCGAGGGACTCGACGTGGACGGCACGGTCCTCGACGTACGGGACGCGGCGGCGGTGACCGCGTTCGTCGCGGCGGCCGTCGACCGCTTCGGCACCGTCGACGTCCTCGTCAACAACGCTGGACGCTCCGGCGGCGGAGTTACCGCCGACCTCGCCGACGAGTTGTGGGACGACGTCATCGACACCAACCTGACCAGCGTGTTCCGGCTGACCAGAGAGGTGCTGAACGCGGGCGGCATGCGGCACAAGGACCGCGGCCGGATCATCAACATCGCCTCCACGGCGGGGAAGCAGGGCGTCGTACTCGGCGCCCCCTATTCCGCGTCGAAACACGGCGTCGTCGGCTTCACCAAGGCTCTCGGCAACGAACTCGCGCCCACCGGCATCACCGTGAACGCCGTCTGCCCCGGCTATGTCGAGACGCCGATGGCGCAGCGCGTACGGCAGGGATACGCCGCCGCCTACGACACCACCGAGGACGCCATCCTCGCGAAGTTCCAGGCCAAGATCCCGCTCGGCCGCTACTCCACGCCCGACGAGGTCGCCGGGCTCGTCGGCTATCTCGCGTCCGACACGGCGGCGTCCATCACGGCCCAGGCCCTCAACGTGTGCGGCGGCCTCGGCAACTTCTGACCGGAGCCGGCACCGCGCACAGGTAGTGACGACACGCACCGCACCCCGAGGAGGAGTGGTCATGACGACCCGCGAGGTCGAGCACGAGATCACCGTCGAGGCCCCCGCCACGGCCGTGTACCGGCTGCTGGCGGAGGTGGTGAACTGGCCGCGCATCTTTCCGCCCACGATTCATGTGGACCAGGTCGAGTACACGCCCGCCGAGGAGACCGGCGGCACTGGCACTGGCGGCACCGGCACCGGTGGGCGTCCGGTCGCAGTGGAACGTATCCGGATCTGGGCGACGGCGGGCGGCGAGGCGAAGAACTGGACCTCGCGCCGCACCCTCGACCCGGAGGCCCTGCGCATCACGTTCCGCCAGGAGGTCACCACGCCCCCGGTCGCCGCGATGGGTGGCACCTGGATCATCGAGTCCGTCAACGGTACGGCGTCCCGCGTCCGGCTGCTGCACGACTACCGGGCCGTCGATGACGACCCGGCGGGACTCGCCTGGATCGACGAGGCCGTGGACCGCAACAGCATCTCCGAACTCGCGGCACTCAAGGAAAACCTCGAACGCGCCCACGCCGACGAGGAGTTGACGTTTTCCTTCGAGGACGCCGTGACCGTCGACGGTGCGGCGAAGGACCTGTTCGACTTCGTCAACGAGGCGAATCTCTGGTCCGAGCGGCTGTCGCATGTGGCGTCCGTACGCCTCACCGAGGACACCCCCGGCCTCCAGACCCTGGAGATGGACACCCGTGCCAAGGACGGCTCGACGCACACCACCAAGTCGTACCGCGTCACGTTCTCCCCGCACCGGATCGCGTACAAGCAGGTAACGCTGCCCGCGCTGATGACCCTGCATACCGGCGTCTGGACCTTCGAGGAGGGGCCCGACGGGACGCGCGCGTCCTCGCAGCACACCGTCACACTCAACACCGCCAACATCGCACGGATCCTCGGCCCGGACGCCACCGTCGCCGACGCCCGCGCCTATGTCCACGGCGCGCTGAGCACCAACAGCGGCGCCACTCTCGCCCACGCCAAGAGCTACGCCGAACAGAAGCGGTGACCGTGGCACCGGACCGCCTGGTCACCACCCAGGTCATCGTGGTCGGAGCGGGGCCCGTGGGGCTGATGCTCGCCGGTGAGCTGCGGCTCGGCGGCGCCGACGTGGTCGTACTGGAAGAGCGGGCCGCGCCCACCACGGAGTCCCGGGCATCCACCCTGCACGCCCGCACGATGGAGATCCTCGACAGCCGGGGACTCCTGGCCCCGCTGGGCACCCCGCCCCGGGAACCGCGCGGCCACTTCGCCGGGATACCGCTCGACCTCACGCTGCCGAGCGCGTATCCCGGGCAGTGGAAGGTCCCGCAGTTCCGGACCGAGCGGCTGCTTGAGGACTGGGCGCGGTCGCTCGGGGCGGATGTACGGCGGGGGTGTGCGGTGCGGGGAGTACGGGCGGCGGGGGGTGGCGCCGACGGGGAGTACGTCGAGGCCGAAGTGGCGTGTGCCGAAGGAGAGTTACGGGTTCGGGGCCGGTATCTCGTCGGCTGCGACGGCGAGCACAGCACCGTACGTCGGCTGGTCGGCGCGGACTTCCCGGGGCACGACGCCCGCCGTGAACTCCTGCGGGCCGACGTCGACGGGATCACCGTCCCGAACCGCCGTTTCGAGCGGCTGCCCGACGGCCTCGCGATCGCCGCGCGCCGCGACGACGGGGTGACGCGGGTGATGGTGCACGCGTTCGACGGCGGCCGGGCCCCGGTCCGCGAGCCGGACGCCGCACCGGACTTCACGGAGGTCGCCGAAGTCTGGAAACGCGTCACCGGTGAGGACATCAGTAACGGAACCCCCCTGTGGGTCAACGCCTTCGGCGACGCGCACCGGCAGCTCACCCGCTACCGCCACGGCCGGATCCTGTTCGCCGGCGACGCGGCCCACCGTCAGATGCCCATCGGCGGCCAGGCGCTCAACCTAGGTCTCCAGGACGCCGTCAACCTCGGCTGGAAACTCGCGCTCCACGTCCGGGACCTGGCGCACCCCGGCCTCCTCGACACCTACCACGCGGAACGTCACCCGGTAGGACAACGGGTCCTCACCGGCATCGGGGCCCAGGCACGGCTCCTCCTCGGCGGCCCCGAAGTGGAGCCTCTGCGGGCGCTGTTGACGGAACTCATCGCCCACGAACCGGTCCGCGCCCACCTCGCGGGTGTCATCAGCGGACTCGACATCCGGTACGACATCGGGGGGCCGCCCCACGCCTGGCTGGGCGCACGCCTACCCGACCTGGCACTCAGTACCACCCAAGGGCGCGTCACCACAACGGAGTTGCTGCGCTCGGGGCGCGGCCTGCTCATCGGCTTCGACGGCACACCGGTCCCGGGCACCGCCGGCCGGGACGACCGGATCACGGCGGTGACGGCGCTCCGCCCCCCACCGCGCACCGCCCCGCCCGGAACCGGCTCGCTCCTCGTCCGCCCGGACGGCCATGTCGTGTGGGCCGGGTCGAAGCGCGGCGGCGATGTGTCGGGCCTCCGCCCGGCGCTGGAGCGGTGGTTCGGCCCCCCGTCCCGCCCTGGCCCTGACCGGCCCTGACCGCGTACCGCCGGCTCATCGACCGCAGAAAGGAAATCCCATGCCCCTCATCTCGCCCGACGACGGCTATCTCACCGTCTTCAACCTCTTCGAGACCGACACCACCGCCCTCCAGGACGACGTCCTCATCGCGATGCGCGACATCATCGACCACGCGAACTACCCGGGCTGGATCTCGTCGACGCTGCACTCCGGCATCGACGCGCCCGGCACCGCGAACTACATCCAGTGGCGCAGCCTGGACGACCTGGAAGCCCGGTACGCGGGCCGGAAGTTCCGTACCAAGACCGTTCCGGAGTTCCACCGACTCGCCCGCACGGTAAGGCTGTTGAAGACCGAGGTCACCTTCACACAGCACCATCCCGCGCTGGACGGCGCCGTCGAGATCTCGCCCAAGCGGGACGACTACACCGTCCTGATCGTGCTCGACACGGCCCCGGACCAGCAGAAGGAACTCCTCGACACACTCGCCGAGCCCGACGAGTGGATCAAGGACGTGCCCGGCTACCGCTCGCACACCTATCTGCGCGGACTCGACGGCACCTTCGTCGTCAACTACGCCCAGTGGGACAGCAAGGAACTGTACGACGCGTTCCACACGCTTCCCGAGGAGCAGCGGCCCTCCGAAGTCAGGGACGGCCGGGCGCGGGCCCGTGCCCTGGTCACCCGCCGTCAGGCCAACACGTACAGCGTCGTCCACTCACGCTCCGCCGAGAACTGACGAGGGGGACCCATGCCAGTGACTCCGGAGACCGGGACCACCGATGTCGTCGTGGTCGGCGCCGGGCCCACCGGGCTGATGCTCGCCGGGGAACTGCGGCTCGGCGGCGCCCGCGTCATCGTCGTCGAACGCCTGACGCGGCCCACCGGACAGTCCCGTGGGCTGGGCTTCACAGCCCGCGCCATGGAGATCTTCGACCAGCGCGGACTGCTGCCCCGGTTCGGCCAGGGCGACACCGTGGAGATCAGCCCCGTCGGGCACTTCGGCGGCGTGCGGTTCGACTACACGGTTCTGGAGGGCGCCCACTTCGGGGCCCGGGGCATCCCGCAGTCGCAGACCGAATCCGTCCTGGAGGAGTGGGCGTCCGCACTGGGCGCCGACATCCGCAGGGGCTGGGAGTTCGAAGGGTTCGAGGAACTGGGGGAGTTGGGGGACGGAGACGGGGACGGGAGTTACGGGAGTCACGGGGGTGCCGGCTCCGGCGGTCGCGGTGTCGAGGTCGCCGTACGGACCCCCGACGGACCGCGTCGTCTCCGCGCCTCCTACCTGGTGGGCTGCGACGGCGGACACAGCGCCGTACGGACCGCCGCCGGAATCGGCTTCCCCGGCACCCCGGCGACCCGCCTGATGTTCCTCGCCGATGTCGTCGGCTGCGAGCTGCGGCCCCGGCTGCTCGGCGAACGGCTCGCGCGCGGCATGGTGATGGCCGCGCCGCTAGGTGACGGCGTGGACCGCGTCATCGTCTGCCCGGACGGCACCCCGCCACCCGACGACAGCGACGGGCCCGTCACCTTCGCGCGGGTCGCCGACGCCTGGCAGGACCTCACGGGCGAGGACATCCACCACGGCCGCGCCGCCTGGGTGAGTTCCTTCACGGACACGACACGGCAGGCGTCCGCGTACCGGCGCGGCCGGGTGCTGCTCGCCGGTGACGCCGCGCATGTCCATCTGCCGGCCGGGGGACAGGGCCTCAGCACGGGTGTGCAGGACGTGGCCAACCTGGGCTGGAAGCTGGCCGCCACCGTCCGGGGCACCGCTCCCGACGGCCTGCTCGACTCGTACCACGACGAACGCCACCCGGTGGGCGCCCGGTTGCTGATGAACACGCGCGCCCAGGGCAGTGTGTTCCTCGGCGGCGCCGAAGCCGACCCGTTGCGCGCGCTGTTCGCCGAACTCGTCGCGTACGACGACGTGAAGCGGCACCTCGCGGGAGTGGTGAGCGGTCTCGACGTCCGCTACGACGTCGGCGACGGCACGCATCCGCTCCTCGGCCGCCGTCTCGCGCACCGCCACCTGGTCGACGCCCGGGGCGGGACCAGCACCACCGAACTGCTGCACCCCGCGCGCGGTGTCCTCCTCGATCTCGCCGACGACCCCGTGCTCCGGGCCGCCGCGGCGCCCTGGCACGACCGGGTGACGGTGACGACAGCCGTACCGAAACCGGTGGACGGCATCGATCCGCTCACCGGAACGACCGCGCTGCTCCTGCGGCCCGACGGCCATGTTGCGTGGGCGGCCTACGGTCCGGCTTCCGGTCCCGGTTCCGTCGCCCCGGGCGATCGCGCCCCCGTCGCCGGCGATCCGGGTGAGGCGCTGCGCCGCTGGTTCGGACCGCCGCTGCCGTCCCAGGACACCGCCACCGGCTCCTCGCAGGATTCGCCACTGGATGCGCCGTTGGATTCGCCGTTGGGCCCGCCCCTGACGAAGGAAGCGTGATGGCCCTACGCCTGTTCACCTCGGAGTCCGTGACCGAGGGCCACCCAGACAAGATCGCCGACCAGATCAGTGACACCGTCCTCGACGCGCTGCTGCACGAGGACCCGGGGGCGCGGGTCGCCGTGGAGACCCTGATCACCACCGGCCAGGTGCATGTGGCCGGTGAGGTCTCGACCACGGCGTACGCGCCGATCGCGCGACTGGTGCGCGAGAAGATCCTGGAGATCGGCTACGACTCGTCGAAGAAGGGCTTCGACGGCGCGTCCTGCGGTGTCTCCGTGTCGATCGGCGCCCAGTCCCCGGACATCGCCCGGGGCGTCGACACCGGCGGCGCGGGCGACCAGGGCCTGATGTTCGGCTACGCGTGCGACGAGACGCCCGAGCTGATGCCGCTGCCGATCCAGCTCGCCCACCGGCTGTCCCGCCGCCTCACCCAGGTCCGCAAGGAGGGGCGCGTCCCGTATCTGCGGCCCGACGGCAAGACGCAGGTCACCATCGAGTACGACGGGGACCGGGCGGTGCGCCTGGACACGGTCGTGGTGTCCACGCAGCACGCGTCGGACGTCGACCTGGACTCGCTCCTCGCCCCGGACATCCGTGCCTTCGTGGTGGAACCCGAACTGGCGGCCCTCGTCGGCGAGGGCATCAAGCTGGAGACCGAGGGCCACCGCCTCCTCGTCAATCCGACCGGACGCTTCGAGATCGGCGGTCCGATGGGCGACGCCGGGCTCACCGGGCGGAAGATCATCATCGACACGTACGGCGGATACGCCCGGCACGGCGGCGGTGCCTTCTCCGGCAAGGACCCGTCCAAGGTGGACCGCTCCGCCGCGTACGCGATGCGCTGGGTCGCGAAGAACGTCGTGGCGGCGGGTCTGGCGTCCCGGTGCGAGGTGCAGGTGGCGTACGCGATCGGCAGGGCCGAGCCGGTCGGTCTGTTCATCGAGACGTTCGGCACCGGGACCGTGCCCGCCGACACCCTCCAGAACGCCGTGACCGAGGTGTTCGACCTGCGTCCCGCCGCGATCATCCGCGACCTCGACCTGCTCCGCCCGATCTACGCGCAGACCGCCGCGTACGGGCACTTCGGCCGTGAACTGCCCGACTTCACCTGGGAGAAGACGGACCGTGTGGACGCGTTGCGGACGGCGGCAGGGGTGTGAACACACCGCCGGACGTGACCGGTGGGTCCGCCGCGACCGACCTGTTTCCCGGTGCCGATCGCGTCCTCGTCACCGGTTCCATCGCCACCGACCATCTGATGGCGTACCCGGGCCGGTTCGCGGAGCAGTTGATCGCTGACCGGCTCGACCGGGTCTCCCTGTCCTTTCTCGCCGACTCGCTGGAGATACGGCGCGGGGGAGTCGCCGCCAACATCGCGCTCGGCCTCGCCCGCCTGGGTCACTCGCCGGTCCTCGTGGGCGCGGCCGGCACGGACTTCGCCGGGTACGGCGAGTGGCTGCGGGCGGAGGGCGTGGACATCTCGGCCGTCCACCTCAGCGACACCCTGCACACGGCCCGCTTCGTCTGCACCACGGACGCCGACCAGAACCAGATCGCCACCTTCTACGCCGGTGCGATGGCCGAGGCACGCCGTATCGGCATCCCCCAAGTGGCCGCCCGTACCGGCCCGTTCGCGCTCGTCGTGGTCGGCCCCAACGACCCCGAGGCGATGCTCCGGCACACCGAGGAGTGCCGGCACCTCGGTATCCCCTTCGCCGCCGACCCCTCGCAGCAACTCGCCCGCCTCGACCGCGAAGGCGCCCGGCGCCTGGTCGACGGTGCCCGGCTGCTGTTCACCAACGAGTACGAGGCCGCCCTGCTCACCGAACGCACCGGCTGGACCGAGAACGGGATCCTCGCCCGCACCGGCACCTGGATCGTCACCCGGGGCGCCGAGGGCGTCACCCTCGCGCGCGCCGCCAGGGAGCCGTTGCGTCTCGCCGCCGTGCCCACCCGGGCGGCGACCGAGCCCACGGGTGTCGGCGACGCCTTCCGCGCCGGGTTCCTCGCCGGCATGCTCCGGGGCTGGCCGCGGGCCCGCGCCGCCCGGCTCGGCTGTGCCCTGGCCACCGTCGTCCTGGAGTCCGTGGGACCACAGGAGTACGCGCTCACCGCCGACGACCTGGTCCGACGGATCGAGGACGCGTACGGGCCTCGGGCCGCGCGGGAGGTCGGTCCTGCGCTCGCACGGATGGTGCGGGCGCCGGTGGGGAGCGTGGCGGGCTGACCTGCCGTGACCGGAACCAGCGCCTGGCGACATCGGAACCGGCATCCGAACCGGCGCCTGAATCAGTGCCCGAACCGGCTTTCCGAACCAGCGCCCCACGGCACCCCGAAGCACCGGGCCGCCGCCGTATCACCCACCCCGAAGGGATCACCGAATGACCGCCCCCGACACCCTGGCCGCATTCGCCGTCCTCCAGGACCAGGTCCGCGTCCTGACCGACCGGTCCGAGATCGCCGCACTCACCGACCGCTACCTCACCCACCTCGACCGGGACCGGCACCGCGACGACTGGTTCGGCGACGTCTTCACGGAGGACGCCCATCTCACCTTCCCCATGGGTGAGTTCAAGGGCACGTCCGGCCTCGCCGAGTTCCAGGAGATGGCCCGCAAGACCTTCGAACGGACGCATCACACCGCCTCCGCGCTCACCGTCACCGTCGACGGCGACCATGCCCGGATCCGGGCCCACCTCACGGCCGTCCATGTGCGCCGGGCGGCCGAACCCGGCGAGCACTTCGATATCGGCGGGCACTACGACGCCGACGCCGTCCGCACCCCCGAAGGGTGGCGGATCAGCAGGTTCGTGTTCGACCTGGTCTGGCACGCGGGGCAGGGACCCCAGGGCCACGGACCGGCCGCACCTGCGAAGTCCTGACACGACTTCACCAAAACCTGACACAGGGGCGCCTTGAACCGGCCACCCCGGGCGAAGAGGCTTCATACGGGCCTGTCGGTGCGTCCCGGTCGCGCCCCATCCGGTACAGAGGAGGACGTTTCTTCATGCCGTCAGACACTCGGTCGTCCGGCACCACGCACGGCACCGCCCACACCCCTGGCCCCGCCGAACTCCCCGTCCCCGTAAGGCTGCTCCAGCTCGTCACCGGCGGATGGCTGGCGCAGGCCGTGAGCGCCGCCGCCGAACTCGGCCTCGCCGACGCCCTCGCCGCCGGACCCCGATCCGTGCGTGACATCGCCGACGCCACCAAAACCCACGCCCCCAGCGTCCACCGACTGTTGCGCGCCTGCGCCGACATCGGGCTCTTCGAGGAACACGACGAACAGGTCTTCTCCCTCACCGAGTTGGGCGAGGCGCTGCGGGACGACAGCCCCACATCCCTACGGCACTTCGCGATCTGGACCGGGCTGCCCGCCGAGCGCCACGCCTGGGCCGGACTCGCCGACGCCGTACGCACCGGCCGGACCGCCTTCGCCGACGTACTGGGCACACCCGTCTGGGACTACCTGGGCGAACACCCCGACGTCCTCACCGTGTTCGACAAGGCGATGACCGAGGCGTCACGCCAGATCATCTCGCCGGTCGTGGCCGCGTACGACTTCGGCGCGTTCGGCACGGTCGTGGACGTCGGCGGCGGCCGGGGCGCGCTCCTCGCCGCCGTACTCGCGGCGTACCCCGGCACCCGGGGCGTCCTCTACGACCGGCCCGAGGTCATCGCGAGCGCCGGTGAACCCCTGCGGGCCGCCGGGGTCGCCGACCGTGTCGACCTCGTCGGCGGCGACTTCTTCGACGCGGTCCCCGAGGGCGGCGACGCCTATGTCCTGTCCAACATCATCCACGACTGGGACGACGACCTGTCCCGGCGCATCCTCGGCAACTGCCGGGACGCGCTGGCCGACGGTGGTCGGGTCCTGCTGGTCGAGGCCGTGCTCCCCGATCGGCCCCGGCCGGCCCCCACGGTCTCCCTGATGGACCTGGACATGCTGGTCGTCGCCGGCGGCAGGCAGCGTACCGCCGCGGAGTTCGACACCCTGCTCGGTCAGTCCGGGCTCAAGCTCTCCCGGATCGTCCCCGGCGGCCACTGCGCCGTGGTCGAAGCGGTCCGCGCCTGACCGGCAACCCCCGGTGAACGGTGTCCCACAGATCAGTCAACGGCACGACACGGAAAGAGGTGGGCGGCAGCCATGCCGGAACAGCCCGATCGCAAGCTGTGGTTCGGATTCGCCCCAGGGGTGGGCGTCGGTGACGTGCCCGGGATCCTGGACGGTGTCGAGCACGCCGACCGCGCGGGGCTCGACTTCTTCACGGTGTCCGACCACCCGTACTACGGCAGCCGATTGGAGGCGTACGCGGCGCTGGGGCTGCTGCTCGGCAGGACCAGGGACATCACCGGCCTCGTCACCGTCACCAACCTGCCGACGCGTCCCGTACCGCTGCTCGCCCGCACGCTCACCACCCTGTCCGCGCTGTCCGGCGGCCGGGTCGTCCTCGGACTCGGCGCCGGTGGCTACTGGGACGACATCGTCCGCCTCGGCATACCGCGCCTCGATCCGGCCGCTGCCGTCCGCGCCCTGGACGAAGCCATCGGGCTGGTCAGGGCGCTGGCGGGCGGTGGCCCTCCGGTCACCTTCGACGGAGAGTTCTCGCAGGTGACCGCGGTGGACCCGGCGCCCGTTCCGGCGCCCCCGGTGTGGACGGGCTCGGTCGGCCCCAAGTCCCTCGCCGTCACCGGCCGACTGGCCGACGGCTGGATACCCGGCAACGCCGCCGACTGGCACAGCGCCCGCTACCGCGAGTCCCGCCCGATCGTGGACGAGGCCGCCGCGTCCGTGGGCCGGGACCCCGCCGCGATCGCGACCGTCTTCAACCTGCCGGCCCGTATCACCGAATCGCCGGTCGCCAACCCCCGTGATCCGTCCGGCCGTTGGACCGGTGGATCGGTCGCGCAGTGGATCGAGGAACTGACCGCGGCCGTCCTGGACCACGGCGCTTCGGGGTTCGTGTACTTCGCGTCCGGCGACCCGTCGGGAGCCGCCGGACTCGCCTGCTGGGCCGAGGACATCGTGCCCGCCGTCCGGGAGGCGGTCGCCAAGGGCTGAACCCAGAGGGGCTGTGACCGGGGCGGGGCCGTTACCGGGGCGAGTACGGAGCCCGCACGGTCCCACGCACCCCGACACACGAATCAACCGCACCCGAACACACAGATCGACCGCACCCGGACACAGATCAACCGCACCACGGACAAGCGCCACCACGCGCTTCTCCGGCAAACAGCGAAACCGAGAAAGGGCCCTGGATGTCCAGCAGCAGAGTCGGAGTCCTCCACCGCCACCCGCACCACACCCACCCGCACCACAGCCACCCGTTCGGCCGTCAGCCGCGCCGCGCCCGGCTGCGGCTCGCGCTCGCCGCGCTCGTGGTGGCCCTGCCCGTCGCCGCCTGTTCCGGCGGCTCCGGTACGCCCTCGGGCGGCGCGGGGGCTGGCACGCCGCGGGACGGCGGCGCCCTGGTGGTCGGCGCGGAGGCGGACCCGACCTGTCTGGACCCGCAGCAGACCGGCCAGCTCGCGGCGGTCGACATCACCCGGTCCATGGTCGACACGCTCACCGACCAGGACCCGAAGACCGGCCGGATCGTGCCGTGGCTCGCCAAGTCCTTCAAGGCCAGTACCGACGGCCGCGACTTCACCTTCGTGCTGCGTGACGGCGTCACCTTCAGCGACGGCAAGCCGGTCGACGCCCGCTCGGTGAAGGTGTCCTTCGACAACCTGATCAAGCAGCCCGCCAACGGTGCGCCCGCCTACCTCCGCGGCTACACCGGCACCACGATCACCAGCCCCACCGAACTCACGGTGAAGTTCTCCGCGCCCAACGCCCAGTTCCTCCAGGCCACTTCGGGCGTCGGCCTGGGCATCCTGTCGCCCGCCACCTTCGACAGACCGGCGGCGGACCGCTGCCGTGGCGAGTTCATCGGATCGGGCCCGTTCGTCCTGGACCACTACACCGCGAACCAGGAAGTCGTCCTGAAGAAGCGGAAGGACTACCGCTGGCCGTCATCGCTGGCATCAAGTAAGGGCGCCGCCCGTCTCGACTCCGTGAAGTTCGTGTTCATCCCCGAATCGGGCGCCAGAACCGGGGCTCTCAGCTCGGGGCAGATCCAGGTCGGCAAGAGCGTCCAGCCCACCGACCAGGGCCAGTTCGACGGCAACGGCTTCCGGCTCCTGTCGAAACCCGCGCCCGGCCTCGTACCGCCGCTGTCCCTCAACCACTCAGGGATCCTCGCCGACCGGAAGGTACGCCAGGCGCTGCTCCAGGGCATCGACCGCAAGCAGCTCGTCGACACCGTGTTCAGCCCCCTCTACAAGCCCGCGACCGGCGTGCTGTCGTCCACCACACCGCTCTACACCGACCAGAGCGACCGGCTCCGCTACGACCCCGACGGCTCCAGGAAGCTTCTCGACAGCGCGGGTTGGACTCCCGGCAAGGACGGCATCCGTGTCAAGGACGGCAAACGGCTCACGCTGAACTGGCTGATCCCCGCGCCGATGCCCCCGGTCAACGAGTACGTCCAGCAGCAGTTGCGCGAGATCGGCGTCGATGTCCAGCTCAAGGCCGTCGCACCGGCCGCCTACGTGGAGCAGCAGCAGAAGGGCGCCTTCGACATCACCGCCGTCGCCGTGACCCGCGCCGACCCGGACGTGCTGCGGAACATCTTCTACTCCAAGGGCGCCAACCTCTGGCACCTCCCGCCCAGCACCCTAGACACCTATCTGGAACAGCAGGCGTCCGCCACCGACGAGAAGGCCCGCCAGGAAGCCGTCACCAAGGCGGTCGACTGGATCCTGGACCACGCCGACACCGTCCCGCTCTACGAGGGTGCCCTCGTCCACGGCGTCGCCGACGCGGTCGGCGGCCTCGAACTGGACGCCTCCACCCGGCTCGACCTGCATGACGCCTGGCTCAGGTGACGCGACATGACCACAGCCTGGTACGTGGGTGGACGCGCCCTGCGCGCGCTGTTCGTGGTGTGGGCCGCGTTCACCCTCACCTTCGTGGCCCTGCGCATGCTGCCCGGTGACCCCGTCGCCCTGATGCTCAGCGGGCGTGGCGGCTTCGAGACCCTGACACCGGAGCAGATCGCGGCGACCACGGCGGAACTCGGCTACGACCGGCCGCTGTGGCAGCAGTACGGATCCGCTCTCGCCGACGCCGCGCACGGCGACTTCGGCAACTCCCTCCAGACCGGTCAGCCGGTCTCCACGATGATCGCCGACGCGCTGCCGCCGACCCTCGCCGTGGGCACGGCGGCGCTGCTCCTCGCCCTCACCGGCGGCACGCTCCTCGCCCTGCTCGCGCATCTCGTCGGCTCCCGGACCGGACGCCAACTCCTGAGGTCCGTACCGTCGTTGGCGGTGTCCCTGCCGTCCTTCTGGGTCGGCCTGATCCTCATCCAACTGCTGTCGTTCCAGTGGCATCTGTTCCCGTCGCTGGGGGACTCCGGCGCGTCGAGCCTCGTCCTACCCGCGTGCACTCTCGCGATCCCGGGTGCCGCGCTGGTCGCGCAGGTGCTCGGCAAGAGCCTGCACACCACCCTTCAGGAGCCGTACGCCGACACGGTACGGGCGACCGGCGCCGGTCCCGCGCGGCTGCTGCTCGGCCATGGACTGCGCAACGCGGCGATCCCCGCCGTGACCGTCGTCGGCTTCCTCGTGGGCTATCTCATCGGCGGCGCGGTCATCGTGGAGACCGTGTTCTCGCGCCCCGGGATGGGCCGGATCACCCAGACCGCCGTCTCCACGCAGGACCTGCCCGTCGTACAGGGCGTGGTCGTGGTCGCCGCGCTCGCCTTCGCCGTGGTCAATCTGACGGTCGACCTGCTGTATCCGGTGCTGGATCCGCGGATCCGGTCGACGGGACGGCTGGTGGCGGCATGACCGACACCCTGACCAAGGCGCCGCGCCCCGCCGACCGGCGCCGCCTCCTCCCGACCGTGTCCGGCGTGCGCGGGGTGGTCATCGGCAGACCCGGCGTCACGCTCTCCGTGCTGGTCCTCCTCACCGTCCTCGGCTGGGCGTTCGTCCCCGAATGGTTCACGGGGCGCGATCCGCTCACCGGGGTCGCGGCCGACCGATTCCTGCCACCGAGCGGTGAACACCTCTTCGGGACCGACCAGTTGGGGCGGGACGTGTACGCCCGGGTGGTGCACGGCGCGTCCCTGTCGCTGCGCGCCACCGTCATCGCGATCCTCATCGCGCTGGCCGCCGGAACCGTACTCGGCCTGGTCGCCGGCTTCTTCGGGCGCTGGGCGGACGCCCTGATCATGCGGGCCGTCGAGGTGATGATGTCGGTCCCGCCGGTACTGCTCTCGCTGACCATCGTCACCGCGCTCGGCTTCGGCACCACCGAGGTCGCCATCGCCGTCGGGGTCACCAGCGTCGCCGGATTCGCCCGGGTGATGCGCGCCGAGGTGCTGCGGGTACGCACGGCCGTGTACGTGGAAGCGGCGATCCTGTGCGGCGCCCGCTGGTGGCGGATCCTGCCCCGCTACATCCTGCCGGCCGCGGTCGGCCCCGTACTCGCCCTGGCCGCACTGGACTTCGGCCTGGTCGTCCTCGCCGTGGCAGGGCTCAGCTTCCTCGGCTACGGGGAGCCGCCCCCGGCACCCGAGTGGGGCGCCCTCGTCGCTGACGGCCGCACCTACCTCGTGACGGCGTGGTGGCTGACGACACTGCCGGGCCTCGCCGTGACGGCGGTCGTCCTCGCGGCGAACCGGCTGTCGCGGGTGCTGGAGTCGGAGAGGAGCGCTCGGTGAATTCCTCGGCGGATCGCGTGACGTACCTCCCGTCACCGCTCCTGCGCGTCTCCGGTCTGCGCGTCGCCTACCACACCGCGACCGGCACCCATGTCGCCGTCGACGGACTCGACTTGGAGGTGGCGGCCGGGCAGATCACCGCCGTCGTCGGCGAGTCGGGCTCCGGCAAAAGCAGTACCGCACACGCCGTCGTCGGGCTGCTGCCCGGTACGGGCCGTGTCGAGGCGGGCGGTATCCGGCTCGACGGCGAGGAACTGACCACGCTCGGCGAGAAGGAGTGGCGCCGGGTGCGCGGGCGTCGGATCGGACTGATTCCGCAGGATCCCGGAGTCGCCCTCGACCCGGTCAAACCGGTTGGCCGCCAGGTCGCGGAGGTGCTCCGCGTCCATGGTCTGGCAGCGACCGGAAGGGCCGCGGCGGGCCGCGCCGTCGAACTGCTCGCCGAAGCGGGCCTCCCGGACCCGGCGTTCCGCGCCCGCCAGTACCCGCATGAACTGTCCGGCGGCATGCGGCAGCGGGTTCTCATCGCGATGGCCACCGCCGCCGGTCCGCGCCTGCTGGTCGCCGACGAACCGACCTCCGCCCTCGATGTCACCGTCCAGCGCCAGATCCTCGACCACCTCCAGGACGTCGTCACCTCGACGGGCACCGGGATCCTGCTCATCACCCATGACCTGGCCGTCGTCGCGGACCGGGCGCAGCACGTGGTGGTGATGTCGAAGGCACGGGCCGTGGAATCGGGCCCGACGCGGCAGGTGCTGGAGGATCCACAACATCCGTATACGCGGGGGCTGTTGGCGGATGTGCCGGGGGCGTCGGCTTCGGGGGCGAGGGTGCGGGTGTCGTCGGCGCGGGAGGTGCCGGTGCGATTCGGGGGACGGGTCCGTGAGGAGGGTCCAGTCCCTGAGGAGGGTTCGGGTCGGGCGTTGTTGCGTGTACGGGACCTGGTGAAGACCTTCCCGACCCGGGGACCCGGGCTGCGGCACCCCCGGCGCGTCGCCGTCGACAGCGTTGGATTCGACATCGCGCGCGGTGAGACCCTCGGCCTGGTCGGCGAGTCCGGTTCGGGCAAGTCGACCACGGCCCGCATGGTCCTGGGACTCGAACACCCCGACTCGGGCACCGTACGCCTCGACGGCGACGACATCACCACGGCCCGCGGCGCCGCCCGACGTCGCCTGCACCGACGTGTCCAACTCGTCTACCAGAACCCGTACGCGTCCCTGAACCCGCGCTTCACCGTGGAGGAGCTGCTGACCGAACCGCTGCGCAACTTCCGGGTCGGCGACCGCCTCGAACGCGCCGCGACGGTACGAAGGCTCTTGGACGACGTGGCCCTGCCCGCCGATGTCCTGCGGCGCAAGGCGGCCGAACTCTCCGGCGGGCAACGGCAGCGCGTCGCCATCGCCCGCGCGCTCTCCCTCGACCCCGAACTCCTCGTCTGCGACGAACCCGTCTCCGCACTCGACGTCACCGTCCAGGCACGGATCCTCGAACTCCTCGTCGGCCTCCAGGAACGGCACGGCCTCAGCTATCTCTTCATCTCCCACGATCTCGCCGTCGTCGGACAGATCAGCGACCGCATCGCGGTGATGCGGGACGGCCGCGTCGTGGAGACCGGGGACACCGACCGGATCCTCCGCTCACCCCGGCACCCGTACACCCGGGAACTCCTCGCCGCCGTCCCCGGCAGCCGTACGGAACCCGATCGCGACCTGTCCGACCCCGAACGACCTGACCACGAAAAACCTGACCTCGAACAACCTGAACGTGAACGTCCCGAACGCATGGAGGACAGCGCATGGAGCTAGGGCTCATCACCTTCGGCAGTCTGTTGCCCGATCCGCTCACCGGCACCACACTGACGCAGCGGGAACGCCTGCGGGACGTGGTGCGGGCGGCGGGCGAGGCCGAGGAGTTCGGCTTCGGCTGGTACACCGTCGGCGAGCACCACTTCGGGGACCGGGACGTCATTCCCTCGCCGGCCCTGGTGCTGGCCGCCGTCGCCGAACACACCTCGACCATCCGGCTCGCCACCGGCACGACCCTGGTCGCCAACCGTGACCCGGTACTCGTGGCGGAGGACTACGCCCTCCTCGACCTGCTGTCCGGCGGACGCCTGGAGATGATCGTCGGCGGCTCCTTCTTCCCCGAGCCGTACGCCGTCTTCGACCAGGCACCCGCGAGCAAGGCGGCCCGCAAGCGCGAGAACACCGAACTGCTGATCCGCCTCTGGACCGAGGAACGGGTCACCTGGCGGGGCGAGTTCCGCCCGCCCCTGGACGACGTACTCCTCCAACCCCGGCCGGTCCAGGAACAGCCGCCGTTCTGGATCAGCGGCGGTACCGGACTCGACTCCGTGCATCTCGCCGTCGACCACGGGCTGCCGATGGTGCTGGGCACGACGGCCCGCGAGCCCGCCGTGTTCACACCCGTCTTCGACGCGTACCGCACCCTCTGGCAGGAGTCGGGCCGCCCCGGGCCGCCGGGACGCCTCGGCGCCGCCAGCCATGTGTTCGTCGCCGAGACCTCGCAACGGGCCCGGACCCTCTGGGAGTCCTACATCAACAGCTACCTCACCGTGAAGAAACCCGGCTCGTCCGGCATCGCCGCCCCGCCCGACTTCGCCACCTACATCGGCGACCAGGGGCCTGCCATCTGCGGCAGCCCCGCCGAGGTCGTCGACAAGCTGGGCCGCCTCCGGGAGGCGTGGGGCCACGACCTGCATCTGCTCGCCATCGACGTCGGCGGCATCCCGTACGCCGAGGTGCGCGCCGCCACCGAACTGGTCGCGTCCGATGTTCTTCCCCAGGTGGGGGAGTGGGACAGTACGCCGGTGCCGGGGAAGGTCGCCGCCGATGCTTGACGAGGACATCCGGACCCTCGCCACCGCCCGCACCCTCGGGGTCTTCACCACGCTGATGCCCGACGGCCGGCCGCAGACGAGCCTCGTCTGGCCGCACGCCGACGACCACCATGTCCTGGTCGGCACCAACACCTCGCGCCAGAAGTACCGCAACGTGGTCGCCGACCCGCGGGTCAACATCCTCCTCCTCGACTCCGACAACAGCCGCCGCTACATCGAGATCCGGGCCCGCGTCGTCGCCATCGAACCCGGCGACGCCGCCCACCGTCTCGCCCGCACCACCTTCGGCAAATGGACCGGCAGCGAGCAGGTGCGCCAGGCCGAGGGCGAACGCGTGCTGCTCCGGCTCGTACCGGACCACGTCCACCGCAAGGACTGACCCCGACCCCGCCGACCCCGTCTCCTCAGCCACGGCCCGACCGAAAGGCTCCACCCATGACGGTCCCTGAACCCACGCTCCCCCCGGTGGTGGACACCTCCTGGCTCCGCGAGCACCGCGAGCACCGCGAGGGCAGTGACGGCGGTGGTGTCGTCCTCGCCGATGTGCGCTGGTATCTGGACGGTCGCAGCGGCCTCGACGCCTACCTCACCGGACATCTGCCCGGAGCGGTCTGGGTCGACGTCGACACCGTGCTCTCGGCGCCGCCCACCGACGCCGCGGGACGGCATCCGCTGCCGGACCCCGACGACTTCGCGGAGGCGCTGGGGCGGCTGGGCATCGGCGACGGCTCCACTGTGATCGCCTACGACGACAACGGTGGCGCCTACGCGGCCCGACTGGTGTGGCTGCTCCGCCGCACCGGCCGGGCGGCGGCCCTGCTCGACGGCGGAATCGCCGCCTGGCCGGACGGTGACCTGGAGACCGGTCGGGTCACGCCCGATCCGGTGCCGCACACGCCCGTCGACTGGCCGAAGGAGTTCTTCCGTTCGGCCGACGAGGTCGCGTCCGCCACGGCGAACGGCACCGCGGTCGTCCTCGACGCCCGCGCACCCGACCGCTACTCCGGTGCCACCGTCCTGCCCACCGACATCCGCTCCGGCCACATCCCCGGCGCCCGCAACGCCCCCTGGTCCGCCAACCTCACCGCCGACGGCCACTTCACCCCATCGGCCGAACTGCGCGCCCACTACACCGCGTTGGGCGTCCCGCCCGATACGGAGGTGATCGTCTACTGCGGCAGCGGAGTCACCGCCTGCCACGACCTCCTCGCCCTCGAACTCATCGGCGTCCCCACCGCCTCCCTCTATCCGGGTTCCTGGTCCGCCTGGTCGGCCGACCTTTCCCGCCCGATCGAAACGGGTGACTGAGCGATCCACGTCAGCGCTGCGACTGCGCGCTCCTCCGGAAGTGCCGCGATGCGCTGTCGATCGACCACGGCACCATCGCGGTCGGCCGTGCGCCTCCTACCACCCCGTCCCGAAACGGGCCATCGGCTCGATCAACTCCCGTTCCTCGTACGCCAGATGGGACAGCAGCGCATCGGTCAGCAGATCCACCGCCGCCCGCAGACCCTCCATCCGTCCGAGCGCCCCGTCCCCGTCGCTCACCGCCGCCACCAGTTCCCGGTCGATCTGTTCGATGACGGCGTGGATCGCGTGGTGCTCGTCCGTCAGTCGGTCGAGCACCGGGCCGAGGCGTTCGTCGAGACGGCGCAGATGAGGGAAGAGGTCGACGTCCTCCCGGGAGTGGTGGGCGGTGGTGATCCGGCAGTACGAGGCGCAGTACGCGCCCAGCGCCCAGGTGTTCTGGCGCAGACTCAACTCCTGGAGCTGCGAACGTGCCTCACCGGGATCGAGCGACTCCGCCAGCACCTGGTCCACGACCTCGCGCAGCCTGGTGAGATCCGCGCGGAGCTGGTCATGGGCGGCGACCAGATTCCGGGCGGGCTCCTCCTGTCGGCGGGTGTACCGCCGCTGCGGGTCGGCGGGCGGGCCGCTGGGACGGTCGGACTCCTCCCAGAGCCGTTCGGAGCTGCGCCGCAGGCCCGGATCCGGCGTGGGCTCCACCGAGAGCCGCCCCCCGCCGGAACCGTCGTCACCTCCCCGCGCACCCGCACCCGACCGCTCACCGCGCCCCGGCGCTCCGCGCACCGTCTCCCGCGCGGCTACACGCGGGGTGTCCGTGCCGCTCCCGCTCCCGCTCGCCCGTTGTGCCGCGACCAGTTCCCGCGTCGCCGGTGCCACCTCCTCACCGAAGACCTGAAGCAGATCCGGGAAGTTGGCGGGCAGCAGAAAGGCGCTGGTGCCGTGTTCCAGGGTGAGCGCGGCGAGTTGCTCGGGCCAGTCACCGGGCGAGCCCTGCGGGAATCCGCCGTCCGCGCCGGGCGAGAGGTTGTACAGCCGCCGCACCGCCCCCGGCGGGCGCCCGGCCTCGGCAGCGGCCTCGTCGATGATCCGGTGCCCCGCCGCCAGCCGCACCGGGGGAACATGCGGCACGCTCGGCAGCCAGCCGTCGCCCGTGGTCCCCACCAGGCGCAGCATCCGGGGGCCCACCGCGCCGATCCAGATCCCGATGTCATGCGCGGGAACCGGGCCCGGCGCGGCGCCGTACAGCCCGTAGTGCTTGCCGTCGAGGCGCACCCTGCGGCCGGGCGCCCAGAGTGCCCGGATGACGTCGATGGCCTCGCGGGTCGCGGTGACCGCCTCACCGGGCGTACGGCGTGGCCCGCCCTCCGCGGCGATGTTGTCCCAGTACGCCCCGGCGCCCAGGCCGAGTTCGACGCGCCCACCGCTCAGGAGGTCGAGGCTCGCCGCCGTACGCGCCATGACGGGGGGTGGGCGCAGGGGCAGATTGGCGACGTTCGGAAAGACCCGGACGCGGGACGTGGCGGCGGCGATGACGCCCAGCACCGTCCAGGCGTCCAGGAACCCCGGCTGGTACGGGTGGTCCGGCACGCTCATCAGGTCCAGTCCGGCCTGTTCACCGAGCTGGGCCATGGCGACCGCGTCGAGCGGCTGCCCGGCGGAGGGCATCAGGACGGCGCCGAAGAGCAGTTCGTGTCCGTAGTCAGGCATGGTCGGTGCTCCTCAGCCCGTCGTCGAACCGCTGGGCCGGGCCGCGGTCCCGGGGTCGGCCGCCTTGGCACGCGCGGCCAGCAGCCTGCCGGGTCCGGCGAGCGCCGCCAGTGTGGCGACGCCGAGGGCGACGGCCGACATGACGAACGCCGTCGTGTAACCCGACTCGGCGGCGAACCTGGTGCCGGCGATCGTCTTGGACGCGACCAGCGACGCCGCGATCTGCGCCCCCAGGGAACCGCCGATGGTCCGCATGATCGTGTTGATGCCGGTCGCCTCGCCCGTCTGGCGTGGATCGACCGCGCCCACCACGAGGTTGGCAAGGGCCGCGAAGGCGAAGCCGACTCCGATACCGAGCACCGCCGAACCCACGTACATCGCCCACTCGGTGTCATGCGCGCCCGCGTAGATCGCGAAGCCGACCACGCCGATCAGACAGGCCAGAACCAGCGGCAGCTTGAAGCCGACCGCGGCACCGATCCGTCCGGCGAGGGGACTCGCGATCAGCATCGTGACCGCCATCGGCACCATGAACAGCCCGGATTCCGTGACGGACGCGCCGAACCCGTACCCCGACCGGGTCGGGGTCTGGGCCAGGAGGGGCACCAGCGTGAACGCGCCGTACATCCCGAAGCCGATGATCAGCGCCGTGACATGGGAGGTCGCCACCGCCGGGCGGCGCAGCAGCTCGATGTCGATGAGCGGCTCGGACAGCCGGCGCTCCACGGCCACGAACACCACGAGCAGCACTACGGCCGCCACGAACAGACCGATCACACCCGGCGAGGCCCAGCCCCACGACTTGCCTTCGCTGATGGCGAGGAGCAGCGCCACCACACCGGCGCTGAGCAGGGCGACTCCCGCCCAGTCGATACGGCCCGGCGAGCGCACCGGGGACTCCTTGATGAACGCGGCCACCGCGAGGATGCCCAGGACGATCACGATCAGCCCGAACCAGAAGATCCAGTGCCAGCTCAACGCGTCGACGATCGGCCCCGGCACCACCAGGCCCACGCCGAACCCGATGCCGAATGTCGAACTGATCAGTCCGATCGCGACCGGCACCCGCTCGCGCGGGAACTGATCGCGCACGATCCCGAAGGCGAGCGGGAAGGCGGCGGAGCCCACGCCCTGGACGGCACGGGCCGCGATCAGCATGCCGATGGACGTCGAGAGCGCGGCCAGAAGCGTGCCGATCGCGAACACGGTGAGGCTGGCGATCAGCACGCGCCGCTTGCCGAACATGTCGCCGACCCGGCCGAGCAGCGCGGTCGCGACGGACGCGCTCAGCAGAAAGGCGCTGAGCACCCAGGAGACGACGGTGGTGCTGGTGTCGAACTCCCGCTGAAGGTCGGGCAGCGCCGGCACGACCATCGTCTGCATCAGTGAGAAGGAGAGCACGGCGACCAGCAGCGCCGCGAACGGCGCGGCGACACCGGGCTGCTCCGATGCGGTCGGCGGCGCCGCCGAAGTGGTCGGTGAGTCGGTCATGGAGCGGTCCTCCGGGGGGCGGGCAGCACGGCACGACGACAGACGTCGGACCGAGGCCGAATTAATGTCTCCTCGAAATCATTACACGATGACATCCTTACGTCCAGAGAGTATCTGCGGCTATGCTGGACACATGAACGAAGCCGAAGTCGAAGCAGACGCCTGCGGCCCGGAACACCCCGCCACCACCGGGACCACGGGGACCACGGCGGCTACCGGGACCGCGGCAGCCCCGGACGCCGAGCTGCGCCCGCCGAGCCTGCTCGCCCTGCCGTCGTACCTGGTCAGCCATGTCGCCCGGATAGGGCATGACGTCCTGATCTCGGCCGTCGCCGAGCACGATCTGAGGCTTCCGCACTTCGCGGCGCTCACCGCCCTCGCCGACTTCGGACCCCTGCCGCAGCATGTGCTCGCGGACCGGCTCGGACTCAACCGCAGCCATCTCGTGGGCTATCTCGACCTGGTCGAGCAGCGCGGCCTGGTCCGTCGCACCCGTGACCCGGCGGACCGCCGCCGCCAGGTCGTCGCCCTCACCCCGGAGGGCGAGCGCCTTCAGCGACAGCTCCTCGCTGTCGCGGAGCGCTCGCAGGAGGGGTTCCTCGGGGAACTCACCGCGCTTGAACGCGGCACCCTGATCGCGCTACTGCGCCGCGTCCTCGTCGCCGACGACCGGGCGCACTCCCGCACCACCGGAGGAGGCTGAACCCGACGCGGGATCGCTTCGGTGTCGGGTGGGTGCGTGGCACAGCGCCTGCTCCGCGGCCCTCACCAGTGATTCCGCGACCTGATCCACCGTCAACCCCCGCCCCGTGTACAGCAGATCGAAGCTGTCGAAGCTCGACAGCAGCCATAGCGCGGTCGAGGCGTCCTGCGCGGTGACGCCTTCGCGCAGCACGCCCTGCTCGGCCAGTCGCTGGGCGAGCCCGTCCATGCCGGATGCCCGGCCCCGTTCCATCCGCTGTACCGCGCCGCCCACGGCGTCGGCGTCCAGCTGAGCCATCGAATACAGCGCGCGCATCACATCGCGGTGCGCCGCGAACATCAGCGCCCCGCCGCGCAGGCCCTCGCGCAGCCCGGCGAGCGCGTCCGGTTGCAGTACCGACTCGACCATGGACCGGAAGCCGCCCCGATGCAGCAGATCGGCGCCGAGCGCGTCGAACAGGGCGGTGCGCGAGCCGAACACGAGATACACCGTCGAGCGGGCGACCCCGGCCAGCCGCGCCACCTTGTCGAGACTCACCGGCTCCGACGGCGCCTCGCGCAGCCGCTCGTACAGCGCGTCCAGGATGCGCCGGCGGGTCTCGTCGGCCGCTTGCGCCCGTTGGCGTTGCTCGTACTTCCGGGGGGTCACGGCCGAATCCTAGCATTCGCTTGACACGCCGTCTCGTGAAAGACAGCCTGTCCGATGAAAGTGAATCCGTCATCGCCGACCGACCCAAGGAGGCCCTCATGACACGGATCGCCGTCATCATCGGCAGCACGCGACCCGGCCGCCGCGGTGTGGCCGTCGCCCGCTGGGTGGACGAGGCCGCAGCCCGGCACCCCGCCGTCAAGTCGGGTGAGGTGACCACCGAGTTGGTGGACCTGGCGGAGTTCGGGCTGCCGCTCCTGGACGAGTCGGTGCCCGCCGCCTTCGGTCAGTACGACAAGGAGCACACCCGGCGCTGGGCCGAGACCATTGCCGGATTCGACGGGTTCGTCTTCGTGACGCCCGAGTACAACCACTCCGTGCCCGCCGCGCTGAAGAACGCGATCGACTTCCTGTACGGGGAGTGGCACAACAAGGCGGCGGGCTTCGTGAGTTACGGGGTGCACGGCGGCACGCGGGCCGTGGAGCATCTGCGGCTGACACTGGGCGAGGTGAAGATCGCGACCGTGGCGACCCAGGTCGCGCTGCCCGTCTTCACCGAGTTCACGTTCAGCGACCTCAACGACCCGACCGACCCCGGGGTGTTGACGCCGGGTGAGCATCAGGAGCCGACGCTGCTGAGGATGCTCGACGAGATCATCGCGTGGGCCGGGGCTCTCAAGCCCCTGCGGGAAGCCGAACCGAGCCCGGCATAGGGGCCCGCTCACGTCGCACGACTCCCCGCGTAAACGAGCGGCTCTGTCAAATGATTGCGGGGTAGTTCATGCCTCTGTTTACAGAGTGTAGCTTCATATGACTGCAACAGGCTATTTACCCGAATACTCTTTGAATTCGGTACTGCCGGTTTGTAGGTTCGTGGACGAGTTCGGCGTCGCATCATGAACTGAACCAGCCGGGGGAGAACATGACTCAGTGCTCGACAGAGGCGCTGCTGGAGTCTCACATACCCGCTCAACGCGACCCTCGGGGTCCGCAGGCCGTGGTGGAGGACATGCCGGGACCGGCACGGACGGTTCCCGTATCGTCCGGTGGCTGGCGGATCCTGGTGGTCGAGAGCGACGCGGCCGACGCCAGGTCCCTGGTCGACGGTCTGCGCCGGCACGGTCACGAGGTCGGCAGTGTGGAGCGCGGCAGTGCCGCGCTTGGTGCGCACGAGGACGTCGACCTGGTGCTGCTCACTCTCGAACTCCCTGATCTGGACGGCCTGGAGGTCTGCAAGGTCATCCGTTCGGTGAGTTGCATCCCGATGATCGTCGTCACCGACCGGGGCTCGGAACTCGACTGTGTGCTCGGGCTCCAGGCCGGCGCCGACGACTATGTGGTGAAGCCTTACGGCTTCCGTGAGTTGATGGCGCGTATCGAGGCCGTCATGCGCCGGGTCCGCTCCCAGCGGACCGCCGCCAAACAGATCCTCCACGGTGATCTGCTCATCGACGTCAGTTCCCGGGAAGTCAGTGTCGACGGCCGGGAAGTCGAGTTGACCCGTAAGGAATTCGACCTTCTCTGTGTGCTCGCCTCACATCCGGACACGGTGATTCCACGTAAGCGGCTGCTCCAGCAGGTATGGGGCGACTCCTGGTCCCGGCGCACCGTGGACACCCATGTCAGCAGTCTGCGCGGCAAGCTCGGCGGGAGCGGCTGGATCGTCACCGTACGAGGTGTCGGCTTCAAGTTGGGCAACGGCTGAGACCCCGTACACCCGGAGGAACGACCGCCACCCCATGGACCCAGGTGCCGGTGGCGTCGCGGATCTCGCGACGCCACCGGCACCGTCCCTGTCACCGGCATTCCCAATTTCTGAAACGCGTTCTACTGTGTGCGCCGTCAGGTCCGGGTCAGCGAGCCAGTGACAGCCAGGAGGCGCCGTGCACCTCGAATACACGCCTGAACAGCAGCGGTTGCGCGTCGAGCTGCGCGCGTACTTCGCGGAACTGGTGCCCGACAACGCCTATGCCCGCTACGAGGATCCGGCGGCGCAGAAGCGGTTCTACCGGGAGACGATCCGCCGGCTCGGCGCCGACGGCTGGCTCGGCGTCGGCTGGCCCGAGGAGTTCGGCGGCCGGGGCCTGTCGCCGATGGAGCAGTTCATCTTCTTCGACGAGGCCGCGCAGGCGGGCGTACCCCTGCCGCTGATGGCGCTGAACACCGTCGGCCCGACGATCATGCGGTTCGGCACCGACGAACAGAAGGCGTACTTCCTGCCGAGGATCCTCTCCGGAGAACTCGACTTCGCCATCGGCTACAGCGAACCCGACGCCGGCACGGACCTCGCGGCGCTCAAGACCCGTGCCGTCCGGGAGGGCGACGAGACCACCGGCCACTACACGGTCAACGGCCAGAAGATCTGGACGACCAACGGCGACACCGCCGACTGGGTCTGGCTCGCCGTCCGCACCGACCCCGAGGCACCGCCGCACAAAGGCATCACCATGCTCCTCGTCCCGACGTCCGACCCCGGCTACTCCTGCACCGTCATCAACACCCTCGCCTCGCACGACACGACCGCCAGCTACTACGAGAACATTCGCGTCCCGGCCTCGCGCCGCGTCGGCGACGAGAACAAAGGCTGGCGCCTGATCACCAACCAGCTCAACCACGAACGCGTCACCCTCGCCGCCCACGGCACCATGGCGATCCGAGCCCTCCACGACGTCCAGCGCTGGGCGATGGACACCAAACTCACCGACGGCCGCCGCGTGATCGACCTCGGCTGGGTCCGCCGCGGTCTCGCCCGGACCCACACCCGGCTCGACGCCATGAAACTCCTCAACTGGCAGATGGTGAACGCCGTCCAGGAAGGCACCCTCACCCCGCAGGACGCCTCCGCCGTGAAGGTGTACGGCTCCGAGGCCCGCCGGGACGCGTACGCATGGCTCATGGAGATCGTCGGCGCCGCGGGCGGACTCAAGGAAGGCTCGGCGGGCACCGTCCTGCACGGCGAACTGGAACGCGGCTACCGGTCCGCCGTGATCTTCACCTTCGGCGGCGGGAACAACGAGATCCAGCGCGAGATCATCTCCTGGATCGGCCTGGGAATGCCCCGCGTACGCCGTTGACCTGCCCTCCTGTGGGGGCGCGTCGCGGCACTCGCGCTCGGGACACTGCCGCCGTACGCCCATGATCTGTACGGCCGTTAGGCCCCGCCGCCCGCGACGGTGACCCGGCGCCTGCGACGCACCGGCGCCCCCCTGCGTCGCGTACCCGCGCGGGTGCGGTGGCAACTCCCGCCGCACCACATTGTGCGCGCCATGTCACGGCTCGGCCCCGGTAGCCGCCCGGCCCCGTTCAAACTCGGCACGTAGACCGCCATACTGGACAGGCCAGGGGAGGGCGCTGCTAGTGACGGGGGCGACGGCGGGAGATGGCGGACACCAGGCTGATCCAGGGCCGCTACCGGCTGCTCGACCTGATCGGGCGCGGCGGCATGGGCGAGGTGTGGCGGGCGCGGGACGAGTCGCTGGGGCGTCACATCGCCGTGAAGTGTCTGAAGCCGCTGAACCCGCACCACGACCCGCAGTTCACCGGCGTGCTCAGGGAGCGCTTCCGGCGCGAGGCCCGGGTCGCGGCGTCCCTCCAGCACCGGGGCGTCACCGTCGTCCATGACTTCGGCGAGTCGGACGGCGTGCTGTACCTCGTGATGGAACTCCTCGAAGGGCGCAACCTCGGCCAGCTCCTGGAGGACAACAGCAACCGTCCGCTGCCCGTCGAGGACGTCGTCGACATCGCCGACCAGGCAGCCGCCGCCCTCGCCTACACCCATGAACAGGGCATCGTGCACCGGGATCTGAAGCCCGCCAACATCATGCGGCTGGCCGACGGGACCGTGAAGATCTGTGACTTCGGCATCGCCCGGCTCGGCCACGACATCGGATTCACCTCCCGGCTGACCGGCACCGGGATCGCCCTGGGCACCCCGCACTACATGTCACCGGAGCAGATCGGCGGCGCCGAGGTCGACCAGCGCAGCGACCTCTACTCCTTCGGCTGTGTGCTGTACGAAATCGCCACGGGCGCCCCGCCGTTCGACCTGGACGACGCGTGGGCTGTCCTCGTCGGCCACCGCGACACGCCACCGCAGCCGCCCCGCCGCCACCGCACCGAACTCCCCGGCTACTTCGAGCGAATCATCCTCGACCTCCTCGCGAAGGAACCGGCGGCGCGGCCCGGCGACGCCCGCGAACTCGGCCGCCGGATCGGCGCGGGCCGCGCCTCGGTGACCTACATCCCTACGGTGACGAGCCCCCCGGTCGGTACGGGACCGGCGGGCCGCCCCGAACAGCCGCCGTCCCGGGAGCCGCGCCTGCCGTCCTGGACACGGGGGATGACCACCGGGCACAAGGCGACCGGCGCCGCGCTGCGGCTCACCCCGCCCGACCCGGCCGCCGGGCTCACCGGCGAGTGGATCCCGCGCGCCGACACCCGTCGGGCGCCCCTGCCGAACTCGCCGGAGCGGCCCACGCCGTCCCCCGAGACCGTCGCCGTCCTCGTGTCCCGGCACAACGCGGGCCTCAGCCTGGGCCGCCTCGGCCGCTGGGCGGAGGCCGGTGAGGTCCACCGCGCGGTCGCCGCCGAACGGGAACACGCGCTCGGCCCCGACCACCCCGACACCCTCGCCAGCCGCTACGAGGTCGGCTTCACGCTCAGCCGTACGGGACGGGCGTCGGACGCGCTGCGCGAGTACGGGCGGGTTGCCGAAGGCCGCGAGCGGGTCCTCGGCCCCGACCATCCCGACACGCTCGCCGCCCGGCAGGAGATGGCGTACGTCCTCGGGCAGCTCGACCGGCATTTCGACGCCCACCAGGTGTACACCTCGGTGCTCGCCGCCCGGGAGCGTGTCATGGGCGCCGACCATCCCGACACCCTGCGCTGCCGCCACAACCTCGCCTTCAACCTGAGCCGCCTCGGCCGCCTGGAGGACTCGTACCGCATGGCGAGCGAGGTCGCGTCCGCGCGCGCCCGGGTGCTCGGCGCCGAGCACCCCGACACCCTCGTGACCCGGTACGAAGTGGCGTACGCGCTAGGGCAGTTGGGCCGCTGGACCGAAGCCCTGGAGACCTACCGCGAGGTCGCCGACGCGCGCGGACGCTCCCTGGGGCCCGATCACGCGGACACGCTCGCCGCGCGGTACGAGGTCGGGATCAGCCTCGGACGGCTCGGGCGCAGCGCGGACGCCCTGACGCTGTACCGGGGTCTCGTCGCGGACCGCACCCGGCTCGGCGGCCCCACGGACGCCGACACACTGCGGGCCCGGCATGGTCTGGGCGTGAACCTGGGGCGCCTGGCCCGCTGGGAGGAAGCGCTCGCCGAGGCCCGCGACGTGTGCGCGATCAGGGAACGGGTGATCGGCGCCGACCACCCCGACACGCTGGTCAGCCGCCGCGAGGTCGCCGTCGCGCTCGGCTGGCTGGGCCGCTGGGCCGACGCGCTCGTCGAGTACCGCCGGGTGGCCGCCGCCCGTGAGCGGGTCCTCGGCCCCGACCACGCCGACGCGCTGGCCGCCCGTAACGACGAGGCGCACTGCCTGGAGCAGCTGGGGCGGGGCGAGGAGGCGGTGCGGCTGTACCGGATGGTCGCGACCCGCCGCCGACGGGGAGCCTGACCGGCCGCCGGGGCGCCGGTACCCCTGGTCGGTGAGCCGGTATCGCCGGCTTGGGGGCGGGCACCCTCTGGCCCCGCCCGGCTCCTCGTGTTACCAAGAAGCATGCCTGCTCAAGACATGTACGACGCCGTGATCGTCGGCGGGGGTCACAACGGTCTGGTGGCCGCCGCCTATCTGGCCCGCGCGGGGCGCAGTGTGCTGGTGCTGGAACGGCTCCCGGTCACCGGCGGCGCCGCCGTGTCCACACAGCCGTTCGCCGGAGTGGACGCGCGCCTGTCGCGGTACTCGTATCTGGTGAGCCTCCTGCCCGGGAAGATCGTGGACGACCTCGGGCTCACCTTCCACGTCCGGAAACGGACCGTGTCCTCGTACACGCCCGTCGAGCGGGACGGACGGCCGACAGGGCTGCTCGTCGGCGGCGGCGCGGACCGTACCCGTGCCTCCTTCGCGCACCTGACCGGCGACGACCGCGAGTACGACGCCTGGCTCGCCTTCTACGACATGACCCGGCGCGTCGCGGAACGTGTCTTCCCCACGCTCACGGAGCCGCTGCCCACCCGCGACGAACTGCGGGCACGCGTCGCGGACGAGCGGGCGTGGAACACGCTGTTCGAGGACCCGATCGGCGTCGCCGTCGAGGACACCTTCCGCGACGACCTGGTGCGCGGTGTCGTCCTCACCGACGCGCTCATCGGCACCTTCGCCGACGCCCACGACCCGTCCCTGCGGCAGAACCGCTGCTTCCTGTACCACGTGATCGGCGGCGGCACCGGCGACTGGGACGTGCCCGTCGGCGGTATGGGCGCGTTCACGGACGCCCTCGCCGGCACGGCCCGCGCGGCGGGCGCCGAGATCGTCACCGGGCACGAGGTGACCCGCGTCGACACCGACGGACAGCGCGCGGAGGTGACCTTCACGACGGCATCCGGCGAGGGCCGGGTCGCCGGCCGCCACGTCCTCGTCAACGCGTCCCCACGGGAACTGTCCACCCTGCTCGGCGAGGAACCGCCCGCCCCGGCCGAGGGCGCGCAGCTGAAGGTCAACATGCTGCTGAAGCGGCTGCCGAGGCTGCGGGACACGTCTGTCGACCCGCGCGAGGCGTTCGCCGGTACGTTCCATATCGCCGAGGGATACGGCCAGTTGGCGTCGGCCTTCGGCCAGGCCGCCGCCGGTGAACTGCCCGCCGTGCCGCCGTCCGAGATCTACTGCCACTCGCTGACCGACCCGACGATCCTCGCCCCCGACCTTGTCGAGCGCGGCTACCAGACACTCACCCTCTTCGGTCTGCACACCCCCGCCCGGCTGTTCCGCGACGACAACGACGCCGCCCGCGCCGCCCTCTTGAAGGCCACACTGGCGGCGCTCGACGCGCATCTCGACGAACCGATCGAGGACGTCCTCGCCCTGGACGCCGACGGCCGGCCCTGCATCGAGGCCAAGACCCCGCTCGACCTCGAACGCGACCTGAGGCTCCCGGGCGGCAACATCTTCCACCGCGACCTCGCCTTCCCCTACGCCCAGGAGGACACAGGCCGTTGGGGCGTGGAGACCCGGCACCCGAACATCCTCCTGTGCGGCGCCGGAGCGGTACGCGGCGGCGGAGTCAGCGGCATCCCGGGCCACAACGCGGCGATGGCGGCACTGGGCGAGTGACCGCTCATACGGAGAACTGCCCGCGCTCAGGGGGAGTTCCCGGTCAGCCGCCGAGCAGGTCCCGGATCGCCTTGAGTACGGCTTCGGGGTGGCACCAGGGGAGCGTGACGTGTCCGGCGCCGTCGAGCCAGGACGAACTCGCCGAACTGGTCGAAGAGTTGCGCGCGGTCATCCTGTCCAGAACCGGCAACGGACCCGCGCCGGACCGCGCCCTCCATCTGCTGAGCCCGATCCTGTTCCCCATCGAGTTCCCCATCGAGGAACGGCCGACCGATCACCCACGAGAAGCAGGCACCCCGTGACAGAGCCCCGCACCCCGATCACCGAGCTTGCCACCGGGCGACTTGACCTGCTGCCGCTCCTGGTCGAGCACGCGGAGGAGATGGCCGACGTCCTCTCCGACCCCGACCTGCACACCTTTATCGGCGGCGCCCCCGAGACCCCGGACGGCCTGCGCGACCGGTACCGCCGGATGGTGGCCGGCGCGCCCGACCCCGCCGTCACCTGGTGCAATTGGGTACTCCGGCTCCGCGACGAAGCCTGCCTGGTAGGCACCGTACAGGCGACGATCGGTCCCTCTCCCGAGGGGCGGAAGGCCGAGATCGCCTGGGTCGTCGGTACGCGGTGGCAGGGGCGCGGTTTCGCCAAGGAGGCGGCGACGGCGCTGACCGCCTGGCTGGAAGCCCAGCCGATCGACGTCATCGTCGCCCACGTACACCCCGACCATCAGGCGTCCGCAGCCGTCGCCGCGGCCTGTGGCCTGACGCCCACGGATCGCACGCAGGACGGCGAGACCCGATGGGAACGGACCCTGGACCGCCGCCACTCCGGCTGAGCGAGCAAGGGCTCCGCGCCCGCTCAGGAGACGGGGCGCGGCTCCAGGAACTCCAGCCGGTTGCCGAGCTTGTCGAAGGTGTGGAACCGGTCGTAGCCGGGGAAGTTGTCGTCCCACGTCACCGCGTGACCGCACTCCTCCAGGCGCATGGCCAGCCCGCGCAGCGAACGCACGAGAATGCCCGGGTGGGCCTTGCGGGCGGGGGCGAAGTCCTCCTCCACCCCGAGGTGGACTTCCAGGCCCCCGCCCCGGAACCAGCAGCCGCCACGGGACGCCAGCAGCGGCGGCTTCTCCACCTCGGTCATCCCCAGCACCTCGCCCCAGAACTGGCGACACAAATCCTCGGCCCCGGCCGGAACGGCAAGCTGAACGTGGTGCAGGCCACCGAACGCGTAGGCGGGCACGGCGACTTCGGGGCCCTGACTTTCACCGGTCACCCGGCCATCCTCCCACCTCTCCGTCAGGAGTGGACGTCGCCTCAGATGTGGAGGTCGCTCGGGAAACCGGTCCAGCGCAGGTCCGCCGGCAGGTGCGCCATGTCGTTGTACAGGGCCAGCGACACGGGGCGGTCGGGTGCGTAACGGATCACGGTCAGCGCGGCGTTGGCGACATGGAGGCCCAGCCATCGCCAGCGCGGGGCGTCGAGCGCCGCCCGGACCAGCCAGCCGACCAGGAACGCGTGGGTGACGACCAGTTCGTGACGGGGTTCGTCGCCGAGGACCGGTCCGGTGAACTCCGCCACCGCCCGGCGCGCCAGCTCGGGACCTTCCGCGCACTCCTTGGGCGAGAACACCGCCAGTCGGTTCAGCAGCAAGTCGGCCGAGTCCGGTGGCAGTTCATGGCGCTGCGCCACGTACGGCACGTAGTCCCCGGCCGTTTCGGACACCTCCAGCGGTACGTTCCCGCCGAGCCGGCCGTGGATCAGCCGGGCGGTCAGCTCCGCCCGGGGCAGCGGGCCGTGCCGGACCACCGAGAGAGGGACGCTTCGGAACCGGTCGCCGAGGAGTACCGCTTGGCGGCGCCCGCTGTCCGTCAGCCCGGTTTCGTCCGGCGACGCCTCGCCGTGCCGTGCGAGGTACAGGGTGCGGGTTGCCGTGCCGGGCATGGGCGGTCCTCCGGGTGTGTGCGTGATCTTGTGGAGGCCCGGGAAGACGCACGCGGGAGGCGGGCGGTTCCCACGGCGGTGGGCACCGCCCGCCCCCGGAGCGGTCAGTCGGCCGACGGTGCCCAGCCCACCGCCTCGATCCGTGCCCCGTCCCGGGTGCGTGTCTCGTCGAACACCACCTGGCCGCCGTCCTCGACCCGCAACTCGTCGACATACGCGCCCCGGCCCACGTAGAGCTGATCCGTGGTGTACCGCCAGCGCAGCCGTACCGGTCGACCGCGCCAAGCGGTGAGGTCGGCGGTGAGGCGGTGCCAGGTGCGGCCCGACCAGCCGGTGGCCGAGCCCGCCGGGTGCTCCTGCGGGTCCGTGCCCTTCCGGACGGTGGTGAAGGGCACCGGCTGCCAGCTGGTGCCGTCGTCGCCGGAGCCCTCCAGGCGCAGCACGTCGGAGCCCGGTTCCGTGTCCCACCACAGGGAGCAGCGCAGCAGGGCCCGGTCGGACCCGATGGACAGGGCGGGGAGCGTGAGGGTCGCCGAGGTCGCGCTCGCCATCCCGGAGAACCAGGCCGTACGACCCTTCGCCGGACGGACCGGCACCGCGCGCGCCAGATCGTTCGCCGTGGCGACCCGGGGAGCGGAGCCGGATCGCCAACTGCGCACGGGATGAACCGAGTTGCCGAGGACAACGAGGAACGAGTCGGTGGTCGGATCGAGGACCAGCGAGGTGCCGGTGAACCCGGTGTGCCCCGCGGTGTGCGGAGTCGCCATCGCACCCATGTACCAGTGCTGGTACAGCTCGAAGCCGAGCCCGTGCTCGTCGCCCGGGAAGGCGGTGTTGAAGTCGGTGAACATCAGCTCCACCGACTCGGGTCGAAGGATGCGGGCCTTGCCGTACGCGCCGCCGTTGAGCAGGGTGCGGCCGAGGATCGCGAGGTCCCAGGCGCAGGAGAAGACCCCCGCGTGGCCGGCGACGCCCCCGAACCCGAACGCGTTCTCGTCGTGCACCTCACCCCAGACGAGCCCCCGGTTCATCCCCGACCAGGGCGCCCGCTCGTCCTCGGTGGCGGCGATCTTCGGCTTCCAGGAGTCGGGCGGGTTGTACCGGGTGCGGCGCATCCCCAGCGGATCGGTGATCTCCCTGCGCAGCAGGGTGTCGAGGGCGTGACCCGTGATCTTCTCCAGGACGAGCTGGAGCGAGATGAGATTCAGGTCGGAGTAGAGGTACTTGGTGCCGGGCGGATTGAGCGGGGCCTCGTTCCAGATGAGCCGGAGCTGTCCCTCGCGGGTCGGCTGGTTGTAGAGGGGGATCCAGGCGCGGAAACCCGAGGTGTGCGTGAGGAGTTGACGGATCGTGATGTCCTGCTTGCCGGCGCCCGCGAAGTCCGGCAGATACGCGGCGACCTTCGCCTCCAACTCCAGTGCGCCGCACTCCAGTTGCTGCACCGCGAGGATCGAGGTGAACAGCTTGGACACGGAAGCCAGGTCGAAGACGGTGTCCTCGGCCATCGGGATCTGCCGGTCCGCCGGGAACTCCACACCGGTGTCGGTCTTCTCGTCGTACGCCGAGTAGCGCACCGCCATCCCGATCGGCTGGTGCAGCGCCACCGTGCCGCCCCGCCCGGCCAGCAGGACGGCGCCCGCGTACCAGGGGTGCTTGGGTGAGGGGCCGAGGAACTTCTCGGCGTCGGTGACCAGTTGCCGCAGATGTCCGGCGAGCAGCCCGGCCCGTTCGGGTGTGCCCCGCCGCAGCGTCGGATGCCCCGACGGGGAGCCCGCCCCACCGGCGTCGTCCTCCTCGTCGACGGACCTCGCACCCGTCCGTGACACCGCCTGTGCCGGTCCCGCGGCGAACGGGACCAGGGCCAGGGCGCCGCCCCAGGCCAGCGCACGTGCCCCCAGACCGCGTCTGGTGACCCCGTCACTCCCGATCCCGTCGCTCCCCGTGTCCGCAGTCATGGATCAACCCTCCTGAAAGAATCTTTCGGGATCTCGATCGACCATGAAACTTTCTTGTCAGGTGTCGGCCCTGTCAAGCACACCCGCCGACCGACGCCCCGGAAGGTGGCCGCGGACCGCCCCGATTCACCACCTGGGCAAAGAATCTGACGCTGTATCAGAAAATCTCTTCCGTCGGCCGCACGGCTGCGGCATCCTGCGCGCATGCAGACGGAGCTGAGCAAAAGACTGGGAGTCGAGCACGCCGTTTTCGGCTTCACACCCTTCCCCGCGGTGGCCGCCGCCATCAGCAGAGCCGGCGGCCTCGGGGTGCTCGGCGCGGTCCGCTACACCGCGCCGGACGAACTGGCCCGCGACCTCGACTGGATGCAGGAGCACACCGGCGGACGGCCGTACGGGCTGGACGTCGTGATGCCCGCGAAGAAGGTCGAGGGTGTGTCCGAGGCCGACGTGGAGGCGATGATCCCCGAAGGGCACCGGCAGTTCGTCCGGGACACCCTCGCCCAGCACGCGGTGCCCGACCTCGCCGAGGGTGAGGCATCGGGCTGGCGCATCACCGGCTGGATGGAACAGGTCGCCCGCAACCAGCTCGACGTGGCCTTCGACTACCCGATCGCCCTGCTGGCCAACGCGCTCGGTTCACCGCCCGCCGACATCATCGCCCGCGCGCACGACCGGGGCGTCCTCGTGGCCGCGCTCGCGGGCAGCGCCCGGCACGCCCGTAAACACGCCGACGCGGGCATCGACATCGTCGTCGCGCAGGGCTACGAGGCGGGCGGGCACACCGGCGAGATCGCGTCCATGGTCCTCACCCCCGAGGTGGTCGACGCCGTCGACCCGCTGCCCGTCCTCGCGGCCGGCGGCATCGGCAGCGGCGCCCAGGTCGCCGCCGCGCTGGCGCTCGGCGCGCAGGGCGTCTGGCTCGGCTCGGTCTGGCTGACCACGACGGAGGCCGACCTGCACTCGCCCGCCCTCACCCGCAAACTGCTCGCCGCGGGGTCGGGGGACACCGTCCGCTCCCGTGCCCTGACCGGCAAACCGGCCCGCCAGTTGCGCACCGAGTGGACGGATTCCTGGGACGACCCGAGCGGCCCCGGCACCCTGCCCATGCCGCTCCAGGGCCTGCTGGTCGCCGAGGCCGTCTCCCGCATCCAGAAATACGGGGTGGAACCGCTGCTCGGCACACCCGTCGGCCAGATCGTGGGCCGGATGAACAGCGAACGCAGCGTCCAGGAGGTGTTCGACGACCTCACCCGCGGCTTCGAGCAGGCCATCGACCGCGTCAACCGGATCGCCGGACGAGACCCCCGTCCCGGACGCAGCTGAGGAGACCGAGATGAGCACGCCCCCCAACGGCTTCTGGGCGCAGGCCGCGGCGGACCCCGACCGGACCGCCCTCGTCGCCCCCGACGGCGAGGAATGGACCGCCGGACGTCTGCACGCCTCCGCCAACCGGCTCGTGCACGGACTGCGCGCCGCCGGACTCGAACGCGGCGACGCCTTCGCCGTGGTCCTGCCCAACGGCGTCGAGTTCTTCACCGCGTACCTCGCCGCGTCCCAGGCCGGCTTCTACCTCGTCCCCGTCAACCACCACCTCGTCGGACCCGAGATCGCCTGGATCGTCTCCGACTCCGGCGCCAAGGTGCTCGTCGCCCACGAGCGGTTCGCGGACGCCGCGACCTCGGCCGCCGACGAAGCGGGGCTGCCCGCCGAGCGGCGGTACGCGGTCGGCGCGGTCCCCGGCTTCCGCCCGTACGCCGAACTCCTCGACGGACAGCCCGATTCCGCGCCCGACGAGCGGACCCTCGGCTGGGTCATGAACTACACCTCGGGTACGACGGGACGCCCGCGCGGCATCCGACGCCCGCTGCCCGGCAAGCTCCCCGAGGAGACCTATCTCGGCGGATTCCTCGGCATCTTCGGCATCAGGCCCTTCGACGACAACGTCCACCTGGTGTGTTCGCCGCTCTACCACACGGCCGTGCTCCAGTTCGCGGGCGCGTCGCTGCACATCGGGCACCGGCTCGTGCTGATGGACCGCTGGTCGCCCGAGGAGATGCTGCGTCTCATCGACACCGGCCGGTGCACGCACACCCATATGGTGCCGACCCAGTTCCACCGCCTGCTCGCCCTGCCCGAGGCGACCCGCGCCGCGTACGACGTGTCCTCGATGCGGCACGCCATCCATGGCGCGGCGCCCTGTCCGGACCATGTGAAACGCGCCATGATCGACTGGTGGGGGCCCAGCGTCGAGGAGTACTACGCGGCCAGCGAGGGCGGCGGGGCGTTCGCGACCGCCGAGGACTGGCTGAAGAAGCCCGGCACCGTCGGCAAAGCCTGGCCCATCAGCGAACTCGCCGTGTTCGACGACGACGGCAACCGGCTGCCGCCCGGTGAACTCGGCACCGTCTACATGAAGATGAGCACCGGCGGCTTCAGTTACCACAAGGACGAGGACAAGACCCGGAAGAACCGCATCGGCGACTTCTTCACGGTCGGCGACCTCGGCCTCCTGGACGAGGACGGCTATCTGTTCCTCCGGGACCGCAAGATCGACATGATCATCTCCGGGGGCGTCAACATCTACCCCGCCGAGATCGAGTCCGCGCTGCTCACCCATCCCGCCGTGGCCGACGCCGCCGCCTTCGGCATCCCGCACGACGACTGGGGCGAGCAGGTCAAGGCCGTGGTCGAGCCCGCCGAGGGGCACCCGCCCGGCGCGGCGCTCGCGGCGGACATCCTCGCCCACTGCGAACGCCTCCTCGCCGGCTACAAACGGCCCAAGTCCGTCGACTTCATCGAGACCATGCCCCGCGATCCCAACGGCAAGCTGTACAAGCGACGCCTGCGCGACCCCTATTGGGAGGGCCGTACCCGCATCGTGTGAACCGTGGTCCATGCTCCAGGCATATGGCTTGATATCGATTAGGACGCAGGATCGCTCAAACTGCACACCTCGTCGAGGCCCGGGTCGTCGACGAGTCCGGCAAGGACGTCCCCGACGGCACACCCGGTGAAGTGGTCTACCGCTCACCGCAGTTGTGCGAGGGCTACTGGGACAAGCCGGAGGAGACGGCCGAGGCGTTCCGCGGCGGCTGGTTCCACTCCGGGGATCTCGCGGTCCGCGACACCGACGGGTTCCTCACCGTGGTCGACCGGGTGAAGGACGTCATCAACTCCGGTGGTGTGCTGATTGCTTCGCGCCAGGTCGAGGACGCGCTGTATCTGCATCCGGCGGTCGCCGAGGCCGCGGTGATCGGGCTGCCCGACGAGCGCTGGATAGAGGCGGTCACTGCCGTGGTCGTTCGGCGCGGCGAGGTCACCGAGGACGCGCTCATCGCCCATGCCCGTGAGCGGCTGACCGCCTTCAAGGCGCCCAAGCGGATCGTGTTCGTGGACGAATTGCCGCGCAACGCCAGCGGGAAGATCCTCAAGCGGGAGCTGCGGGACCGCTTCCAGGATTCCTGAGGCGTGCGCGTCGTCGTCACGCTGGTCGGGGCGGTCAGGACGGCTTGTTCCGCAGGTCCACTATCCGCTTGATCTTGCCGACCGACCGCTCCAGGGTCTCCGGCTCCACGATCTCGACGGTGACGGACACACCGATGCCGTCCTTCACACCGGCCGCGATGGCACGGGCCGCCGCATCGCGCTCGTCCGACGTCGCGTCCGCCCGTGCCTCGGCCCGTACGGTCAGTGCGTCGAGGCGGCCCTCGCGGGTCAGCCGGAGCTGGAAGTGCGGGGCCACCGCCGGGGTGCGCAGGACGATCTCCTCCACCTGTGTGGGGAACAGGTTCACGCCCCGCAGGATCACCATGTCGTCACTGCGGCCCGTGATCTTCTCCATGCGCCGGAACACCCGCGCCGTACCGGGCAGGAGTCGGGTCAGATCCCGGGTGCGGTAGCGGATGACGGGCATCGCCTCCTTGGTGAGCGAGGTGAACACCAGCTCACCGCGCTCCCCGTCGGGCAGCGGCTCACCCGTGATCGGGTCCACGACCTCCGGGAAGAAGTGGTCCTCCCAGATGTGCAGCCCGTCCTTGGTCTCCACGCACTCCTGCGCGACCCCCGGGCCGATCACCTCCGACAGGCCGTAGATGTCGACCGCGTCGATCGCGAACCGCTCCTCGATCTCGCGCCGCATCTCCTCCGTCCACGGCTCGGCCCCGAAGATGCCGACCTTGAGCGACGTACTCCGGGGATCGACGCCCTGCCGCTCGAACTCGTCGAGGAGCGTCAGCATGTACGAGGGGGTCACCATGATGATCTCGGGGCGGAAGTCCTGGATGAGCCGCACCTGGCGCGCGGTCATTCCGCCGGACGCGGGGATCACCGTGCAGCCCAGGCGCTCCGCGCCGTAGTGCGCGCCGAGCCCGCCCGTGAACAGCCCGTATCCGTACGCCACATGGATCTTGTGGCCCGGCCGTCCGCCGGCCGCGCGGATCGAGCGGGCGACGACGTCCGCCCACATCGACAGGTCGCCCTCGGTGTAGCCGACCACCGTGGGCAGGCCCGTGGTCCCGCTCGACGCGTGCAGCCGCCGGATCCGCTCCTGCGGTACGGCGAACATCCCGAACGGGTAGTGCGCGCGCAGGTCCGCCTTGGTGGTGAACGGGAAACGCGCGAGGTCGGCGAGCGTACGGCAGTCCTCGGGGCGCAGTCCCGCCTTGTCGAACGCCTCGCGGTAGTGGTCCACGTGCTCATAGGCGTGCCGCAGGGTCGTGCGCAGCCGCTCCAGCTGGACCCGCTCCAGCTCCGCTCGGTCCAGCCGCTCCGCCGCGTCCAGGGGTGCCTGCTCATCCGTCATCGGGACATCTCCACCGTTCGCCGTGCCCACGTCCACCGTACCCCCACCTGCCGACCGATCATTCGGTCGACTGGTCGGCTCCAGTAATTCAGGGGGTGGTGGCGCACGTCAAGGCATGGGGACGATCAGATGCGCGGGCCGGTGGCGGCACGACGGGGCGGTGCTACGCCCTGGCGGCCTCCGTGGCGACCGACCGTGCCCACCGGTAGTCCGCCTTGCCGCTCGGGGAGCGCTGGATGTGCTCGGCGATCACGAGCTGCCGGGGGACCTTGTAGCCCGCGAGCCGGGTACGGCAGTGCACCTGGATGTCGTCCAGGGACGGTTCGGCCGCGCCGTTCCTGAGCTGGACGACCGCCGCCACATGGTGGCCCCAGGTGGTGTCCGGCACCCCGGCGACGAGCGCGTCGTACACATCCGGATGGGACTTGAGGGCCTGCTCGACCTCCTCGGGGTACACCTTCTCGCCGCCCGTGTTGATGCACTGCGAGCCCCGCCCGAGCACGGTGACGATCCCGGCCGCGTCGACCGTCGCCATGTCGCCGAGCAGCACCCACCGTTCGTCGCCCTTGAGGAAGAAGGTCTCGGCGGTCTTGTCCGGGTCGTTGTAGTACCCGAGGGGGACATGCCCGCGCTGCGCGATCCGCCCCGGCTCACCGACCGCGACCGGCTCGTACGTGGCCGGATCCACCACCTGCGTACGGGAGTTGACCCGCAGCCGGAACCCCTTGTCCGGGCCCGAGTCGTCGGTCGCCGTACCGTTGAAACCGGACTCGGACGAGCCGAAGTTGTTCAGCAGCATCACCGTCGGCACCAGCGCCTGGAACTGCGCGCGCACCGTCTCCGACATGATCGCGCCGGACGACGACACGCTGAACAGCGCCGACATGTCCGTACCGCGCAGCGGCCCGTCGAGCGCGTCGATCAGCGGGCGCAGCATCGCGTCGCCCACCAGCGAGACACTGGTGACCTTCTCCTTCTCGATGGTCCGCAGTACCTCTTCCGGTACGAACTTGCGGTGCACGACCACGCGTTGGCCGAAGTTGAAGCCGATGAAGGCGGTGAGGGTCGAGGTGCCGTGCATCAGCGGGGGAGTGGGGAAGAAGGTGACGCCGTCGCCGCCTGCCGCGACGCGCTCGGCCAGTTCCTCCGGCTTGCCGATCGGCTCACCGGTCGGCGCACCGCCGCCCAGGCCGGAGAAGAACAGATCCTCCTGGCGCCACATCACGCCCTTGGGCATCCCGGTCGTGCCGCCGGTGTAGATGATGAACTGGTCGTCCGCCGAGCGGGCCGGGAAGCCCCGCTCCGGGGAGCCCGCCGCCTCGGCGTCGGTGAAGGCGACCGCCGCGACCTCGGGGGCATCCGGCTCCGGAGTGCCCACGCGCACCACGTGCCGCAGCTCCGGCGCGCGGGGCAGTGCCGCCGCCACGCGCCCGGTGAACTCGGCGTCGAAGACCAGTGCCGCCAGGTCCGCGTCCCGGTAGAGGTACGCCAACTCCTCTTCGACATAGCGGTAGTTGACGTTCACCGGGACGACCCGCGCCTTGAGGCAGCCGAGCACGGTCTGGAGGTATTCGACGCCGTTGTAGAGATGCAGGCCGAGATGTTCGCCGGGGCGGATGCCGCTGTCGATCAGATGGTGGGCGAACCGGTTCGCCGCGGCGTCCAGTTCGGCATAGCTGAGCCGGCGCTCCGCTCCCGTGCCGGGGTGATCGACGTACACCAGTGCCTCGCGGTCGGGGACCACGTCGACGACCGATTCGAACAGGTCGGCAAGGTTGTACTCCACCGCTCCTCCTGACCCCGGTGCGACTGACTTGGCGGTCATCAGAGCAGAGGCGCCCTCAAGTGGGAAGGGTCCCCGCACAAGAAATCTGACTGAGTGTCAGAAAACTATTGAACTGGGCCCCGGCCTACTGCAACCTGTTCCAGTCTGACGACGGGAGGACGGCCATGGGTGAATCAGCGACGGGTGAGACGGCGACGGGCGCATCGCCGACGGATGGATCGGCGAAGGGTGGATCGACGGCGGGCGAGTCGGCGACGGGTGGATCGTCGGCCGGCGCGTCGGCGACGGGTGGGACGGAGCACCTCACCGTGCGGCGCGAAGGCGCCACACTCGTCCTCACGCTCAACCGACCGGAGGCCAGGAACGCGCTCTCGCTGCCGATGCTGGTCGGCCTGTACGACGGCTGGCTGGAGGCCGACGCGGACGACGCGATCCGCTCGATCGTCCTCACCGGCGCGGGCGGCGCGTTCTGCGCGGGCATGGACCTCAAGGCCCTCGCGGGCCAGGGCATGGACGGTCAGAAGTACCGGGACCGGATGACCGCCGACCCCGATCTGCACTGGAAGGCGATGCTGCGCCACCACCGCCCCCGCAAACCGGTCGTCGCCGCCGTCGAGGGTCCCTGTGTCGCGGGCGGCACCGAGATCCTCCAGGGCACCGACATCCGGATCGCGGGCGAGTCGGCGACCTTCGGGCTGTTCGAGGTCAGACGCGGTCTGTTCCCCATCGGCGGCTCCACCGTCCGGCTCCAGCGGCAGATTCCCCGTACCCATGCCCTGGAGATGCTGCTCACCGGCCGCCCCTACGCGGCGCGCGAGGCCGCCGCCATCGGACTCGTCGGGAGCGTCGTGCCCGACGGGACCGCCCTGGACGCGGCACTCGCCGTCGCCGAGCGGATCAACGCCTGCGGTCCGCTCGCCGTCGAGGCCGTCAAGGCGTCCGTGTACGAGACCGCCGAGATGACCGAGTCCGACGGTCTCGCCGCCGAACTGAAGCGCGGCTGGCCGATCTTCGACACCGCCGACGCGAAGGAGGGCGCCCGCGCCTTCGCCGAGAAGCGACCCCCCGTTTACCGGCGCGCCTGACCCGAGGAGACCCCGTGCCCGAAGTCCTCTCCGCCCCCCTCACCGTCGAATTCCCCTTCACCCGCTCCCTGGGACCCGTCCAGAGCGCCTTCCTCACCGGGCTGCGCGAACGGGTCGTCCTCGGTGTGCGCACCACCGACGGCCGCACCCTCGTGCCACCCGTCGAATACGACCCGGTCACCGCCGACGAACTGCGCGATCTGGTCGAGGTGGCACCGACCGGCACCGTCACCACCTGGGCCTGGAACCCCGAGCCCCGGCGCGGTCAGCCCCTCACCACCCCCTTCGCCTGGGTGCTCGTCCGGCTCGACGGCGCCGACACCGCGCTGCTGCACGCCCTCGACGCCCCCGGACCCGACAGCGTCCGCACCGGACTGCGCGTCCGTGTCCGCTGGGCCGTGACACGCACCGGCGCCATCACGGACATCGCCTGCTTCGAACCGTACGACGGGCCGCCCGCCCAACCCGGCGGTCACAGCGGCGAGTTCGCGGACGCCGTCACCGGCATCGTCGCCCCCGCGCGCCTGGACTACACCTACAGCCCCGGCCGCGCCCAGACCGACCACCTCGCCGCCCTCGCCGAACGGCGCACCGTCGGCGAACGCTGCCCGTCCTGCCACAAGGTGTACGTCCCACCGCGCGGTGCCTGCCCCACCTGCGGGGTCGCCACCACCGACCACGTCGAGGTCGGCCCGGCCGGCACCGTCACCACGTACTGCATCGTCAACATCAAGGCGAAGAACCTCGACATCGAAGTGCCCTACGTCTACGCGCACATCGCCCTCGACGGCGCCGACCTCGCGCTGCACGGACGCATCGGCGGCATCCCCTACGACCAGGTGCGGATGGGCCTGCGCGTGACACCCGTATGGACCGAGGGCAGCCGCTTCCCCGACCACTACCGGCCCACCGGCGAACCCGACGCGGACTACGACACGTACAAGGAGCTGGTGTAGATGGCGACGCAGTCCGGGGCCCGCCGGGACATCGCCGTCGTGGCGTTCGCGCAGACCGACCATCTGCGCAGGACCGACGAGCAGTCCGAGGTCGAGATGCTGATGCCGGTGCTGCACGAGGTGTTCCGGCAGACCGGCCTCAAGACCAGCGACATCGGGTTCACCTGCTCCGGCTCCAGCGACTACCTCGCGGGCCGCGCGTTCTCCTTCACCATGGCCCTCGACGGAGTCGGCGCCTGGCCGCCGATCGCCGAGTCCCATGTCGAGATGGACGGCGCCTGGGCCCTGTACGAGGCATGGACGAAACTCCTCACCGGCGAGGCGGACACCGCTCTCGTCTACTCCTACGGCAAGTCGTCGCCCGGCTCGGTCCGCGACGTCCTCACCCGCCAACTCGACCCGTACTACGTCGCCCCGCTCTGGCCCGACGCGGTGGCGCTCGCCGCACTCCAGGCACGCGCCCTCATCGACGCGGGCGACACCGACGAACCGGCACTCGCCGCCGTCGCCACGCGCGGCAGGGACGCCGCCGCCGACAACCCGCACGCCCAGATCCGGGGCGCCCGGCCCCAGGGCGAGTACGTCGTGAGCCCGCTGCGCACCGGCGACTGCCCGCCGATCGGCGACGGCGCCGCCGCCGTGATCCTCGCGGCGGGGGAGCGGGCCCGGGACCTGTGCGCACGGCCCGCCTGGATCCGCGGCATCGACCACCGCATCGACGCCCACTCCCTCGGCATACGCGACCTCACCGACGCGCCGTCCGCACGCCTCGCCGCCGAGAAGGCCGGCGCGTTCGAACGGCCCGTCGACACCGCCGAGTTGCACGCCCCGTTCACCTCCCAGGAAGTCGTCCTGCGCAAGGCGCTGCGGCTCGACGACTCCGTGACCGTCAACCCGTCCGGTGGCGCGCTCGCCGCGAACCCGGTCATGGCCGCGGGCCTGATCCGTATCGGCGAGGCCGCCACCCGCATCCACCGGGGCGCGTCCGACCGGGCGCTCGCCCACGCCACCTCGGGCCCCTGCCTGCAACAGAACCTGGTCGCCGTACTGGAGGGAGATCCCCGATGAGTGTCCACAGCCAGGCCGGCAAGGAACCCGTCGCCGTCGTCGGGATCGGCCAGACGAAACACGTCGCCGCCCGGCGTGATGTGTCCCTCGCGGGACTGGTGCGTGAGGCCGCGCTGCGCGCGCTCGCGGACGCCGAGTTGACCTGGGCGGACATCGACGCCGTCGTCATCGGCAAGGCGCCCGACTTCTTCGAGGGCGTCATGATGCCCGAGCTGTATCTCGCCGACGCGCTCGGCGCCGTCGGCAAACCGATGCTCCGCGTCCACACCGCGGGCTCCGTCGGCGGCTCCACCGCGCTCGTCGCCGCGGGCCTCGTCGCCGCCCGCGTCCACGGCACCGTCCTCACCCTCGCCTTCGAGAAGCAGTCCGAGTCCAACGCCATGTGGGGCCTGTCCCTGCCGATCCCCTTCCAGCAGCCCCTGCTCGCGGGCGCCGGCGGTTTCTTCGCCCCGCATGTCCGCGCCTACATGCGGCGCACCGGCGCCCCCGACGCCATCGGCTCCCTCGTCGCGTACAAGGACCGCCGCAACGCCCTGAAGAACCCGTACGCGCATCTCCACGAGCGTGACATCACGCTGGAGAAGGTCCAGGCGTCCCCGATGCTCTGGGACCCGATCCGCTACTCCGAGACCTGCCCGTCGTCCGACGGCGCTTGCGCCATGGTCCTCACCGACCGCGCGGGAGCCGCCCGCGCGCCAAGCCCCGCCGCGTGGCTGCACGGCGGCGCGATGCGCAGCGAGCCCACCCTCTTCGCGGGCAAGGACTTCGTGTCCCCGCAGGCCGGCCGGGACTGCGCCGCCGATGTCTACCGGCAGGCCGGGATCGCCGACCCGCGGCGCGACATCGACGCCGTCGAGATGTACGTGCCGTTCTCCTGGTACGAGCCGATGTGGCTGGAGAACCTGGGCTTCGCCGCCGAGGGCGAGGGCTGGAAACTCACCGAGTCCGGCGTCACCGAACTCGACGGCGACCTGCCCGTCAACATGTCCGGCGGAGTCCTGTCCACCAATCCCATCGGCGCCTCCGGCATGATCCGCTTCGCCGAGGCGGCGCTCCAGGTGCGCGGACAGGCGGGTGAGCACCAGATCGACGGCGCCCGCCGGGTCCTCGGCCATGCCTACGGCGGCGGCTCGCAGTTCTTCGCCATGTGGCTCGTCGGATCCGAGCCCCCGAACACCTGAACGGAGTACGGCGATGGCCGGACGACGACCCTCTCCCGCGGCCTGTGCTGCGCCCTGACCGATCGCTAGGCTGGCCGCGGACGACGCATCGGGAGGAGCACGGACGTGGCCGAAAGCACCACCCAGGATTACCCGCTCGCGGGGTGGGAGAAGCCCGAACTGGATCTGAGCAACGCGGACTGGCACTCAAGCAGCGGGGGACGGGGCGACGTTCAGATCGCCTTCGTCGAAGGCTTCATCGCGATGCGCAACAGCGGTCGCGCCGAAAGCCCTTCGCTCATCTTCACCCCGGCCGAGTGGGGCGCGTTCGTACTGGGGGCACGCGAGGGAGAGTTCGATCTGACCTGAGCCGGCCGACGGCTCCGACCCCGGGGGAATTCTCGAAATCTTCGGACACGGGACCTTCGGCCCTGCCGTGCGGCCCTCGTGTGAGCGAGGCTGGATCGGGAACCAGCCGATCATGGCTCAGTGCCGGAGACGAGGAACCCATGAGCACCCTGCCCGTCATCGCCGCGGTGGACGGATCGGACGACAGTCTGCGCGCCCTTCAGTGGGCCGTGACGGAAGCGGGACGACGCGGAGCGACACTCCGCGTCGTCCACGTGCGCCAGTACGCCGCCTGGACCCAGCCCGACGTCCTGGTCGCCGGACCGCCGGAACCGACCGAGGACCCCGTGCTCGGCCAGGTACGCGCCGCGCTCGCGGACCGTGCGGACCTGCCGCCCGTCGAGTACGTGGACATGGAGGGCTCGCCCGCCGCGGTCGTCCCCCAGTTGGGCGCGGGCGCGCAGCTCCTGGTGCTCGGCTCCCGGGGGCGCGGCGGCTTCGCCAGCCTGCTGCTCGGCTCCAACGGCATGGCCGCCGCACGGGACGCCGACTGCCCCGTCGTGATCGTGCCGCGCCCCGGACGCGAGGTGCGGGGCGAGACCCGGGTGGAGCCCGGCCCGCGCGTCGTCGTCGGCGCGTCCGCAGACGCGCCCGACGGGCACACGCTCGCCTTCGCCTTCGCGGCGGCGGACCGCATGGGCGCCCGCGTCGACGTGGTGTCCGCCTTCCCGTGGCCGGAGTACGTATGGTCGACGGCCGGTGGATTCACCCCGTCCGTCGCCGACCAGGAGGCCGCCCAGAAGGACACGGTGGGCCTGATCAAGGACATCGTGGCCCCCTACCGCGAGGCGCACCCGGAGGTTCGGGTCGCCGTGATCGCGGCGCCCGGTGACGCGGCGGGTCACATCGTCGGGGCGTCGAGGGACGCGGAACTGGTCGTCGTGGGCCGCCATCGCAGGCGTGTACTGAAGCCCGCGCCGCTGCTCGGCTCGGTCACCCACGCGGTTCTGCTGCACGCGTCGAGCCCGATCGCGGTGGTACCGCCCGAGGAGCCCGAGGAGAGCTGACGGCCGCTGGTCGGTGCGGGACCACCGCATGTCAGTACGGGACCGCCGTGGGTCAGTACAGGACCACGCAGCCGCGCCCTTCGAGGTCCCGCAGCAGTCCGTGCGGGACCTCGACGGCGTTCCACCGCAGATCGAGTTTCTCCAGCGCGGGCAACTCGGCCAGCCAGCCGGGCAGTTGCCGTATCCGGTTGCCCCGCAGATCGAGCCGCCGCAGCAGCGGCAGTCCGCGCAACGCTGCCGGGACCTCGGTGAACGCGTTATCCCGCAGCTCCAGTTCCCTCAGCTCCCGCAACGCGCTCACGGAATCCGGCAGTTCCGTGAGCCGGTTGCCGCGCAGCCACAGCTCCCGCAGGGCGCCGAGCCCGCCCAGCGACGCGGGAAGCGACTCCAACCGGTTGTGCTGCGCCCGCAGTTCCACGAGTCCGGCCAGGTCGCCGAAGGTGTCGGGCAGGGAAGTGAGCTGGTTCTCGCCGACATTGAGGTACGCGAGCCGGGTCAGCCGGCCCAGCGACGCGGGCAGCTCCGTGAGCCGGTTGTCGTGCACGTACAGGAAGCGGTCCAGGGCTGTGAGGTCGCCCAACTCGTCCGGGAGGCGGGTGAGGTGGTTGTGCCCGAGGTCGAGGGTGTGCAGCGAGGTGAGGGTGCCGATGCGGGCGGGCAGGTCCTTGAGGTCGTTGTCGGCGAGGATCAGGGTCTTCGGGGCCGGGTGCTCCCATACGTCATCCGGAACATGGCCGGATCGGGCACGCCAGTAATTGATCACGCCGTTTTCGTCCACCGACACACCTTCGCCCGGCCTTGAGCCCGCCGGAGCCGCGCGCCCGCTAATGGATGGGCGCGACCGTATCATTAGCGCGCCCTATCATGGGCCCATGGACGCCTCGCCGCTCGCGCTGGACCTCGCCCTCACCGTCCGCCACGATGGGCACGGGCGCGTCACCGACGACCTCACCGAACCGAGCGGGCTGACCCACTGGGTGCGGGAGCGGCAGGACACGCTGACAGCGGTGTGCGCATCCGACACCCCCTTCACCGCCGACGCGGCATCCCTCGCCGCCGTCCGCGAGGTACGGGCCGCCGTCCGCGCCCTGTTCGCCCACGCCGTCCACCCCGGCGAGCCCAGCCCGGCCGACGCCCACCGGCTGCTCCCGGCGGCGGACGCGGTCGCCCGGCTCAACACGGCGGCAGGCCGCGTCCCCACCGTGCCCGTCCTGCACTGGACCGAGGACGCGGAACCCGTCGTACGGCACGCGCCCGTGGGGCCCGCCACCGGCGCGGATCTGCTCGCCGCCGTGCTCGCCACCGCCGCCCTCGCCTTTCTCACGGGCCCCGACCGCACCCGCCTGCGCGCCTGCCACGCGCCGCGCTGCGTCCGCTACTTCCTTAAGGAGCATCCGCGCCAGGAGTGGTGCAAGCCGTCCTGCGGCAACCGCGCCCGCGTCGCCCGCCATCACGAACGGCACCGCTCCACCGTCTGACATCATTCCCCGTCAGGCGTACGCTGAGTGGCTTGAGCGTCACGGAGCGCCCGGCCCCCTGTGCCGGACGTCCCTCCGTGGCTGGGGGTGGCAGATGGGGCAGCGCGTCCTGCGCGGACGAAGGACGCTCTTCGAACGGGAGGCCGAACTGGCCGCCGTCGACGAGGCGTTGGCGGAACTGACCGGGCTGGGCGCGCACGGCGCCGAACCCCCGGACCGGCCCCACGGCGCCCTGCTCGCCTTCTCCGCCCGCGCGGGCCTCGGCAAGACGGCACTCCTCGCCGAAGTGCGCCGCCGGGCCACCGCCCAGGGCTGCACCGTCGTCTCCGCCCGCGGCGGCGACCAGGAACAGCGTGTCGCCTTCCACGTCGCGCGCCAACTCGTCCAGCCACAGCTCGCCGACCGGTCCGAGGCGGAACTCCAGGCGTCCCTGGGGAGTTGGTACGCCATCGTCGGCCCGGCGCTCGGGCTGTGCGCACCGCCCGAACACGGCGCGCCGCCCGACCCGCAGGGCCTGCGGGACGGACTCGACTGGGTGCTCACCCATCTCGCCGTCCGGCGCGCCCCGATGGTCCTCGTCCTGGACGACGCGCACTGGGCGGACCCCGAATCCCTGGGCTGGCTCGCCGCGTTCGCACCACGCGCCGAACAACTGCCCCTGCTGCTCGTCGTCGCCTACCGGCCCGAGGAACTTCCCGAGCACGCCGAGTCGTTCCGCGGACTGCCCGGCCGCGCCGGACAGCGCCCCATCGACCTCGAACCCCTCAGCGCTCCCGCCGTGGCCCGTATGGTCCGCGAGGACGTGGGCGCCCACGCCGACGACGCGTTCTGCCGCGAGTGCTGGGCGGTCACCTCGGGCAACCCCTTCGAGGCGGTCGAACTCACCGCGAAGGTACGGGACCGGGGCCTGGACCCGACCGGCGCCGGCGCCCATCTGCTGCGGGACCTCGCGGCGGCGGTCAAGGGCAGCGGCCTGATCGCCCGCATGGAACGCCTCGGCACCTCCACGGTCCGCCTCGCCTGGGCCTGCGCCGTCCTCGGCACCGAGATCCCGCCCGCGCTCGCCGCCGCCGTCGCCGGACTCGGCGGCGAGGAGGCCGCCGACGCCGCCGACCGGCTGCGCGGCGCCCGCATCCTCACCGGCGCCGACATCCTGGAGTTCGTCCACCCGCTGATCGCGACCGCCGTGTACCGGGCCATCCCGACCGGGGTCCGCGTCGCCCTGCACGGCCAGGCGGCCTGGTGCCTGATCAACGAGGGACGCGGCGCCGCGGCAGCCGCCCGGCACCTCCTGGAGACCCACCCCGACGGCGACCGGTGGATCGTCGGACAACTCCGTGAGGCCGCCCGCGACACCCTGCGCGCCGGCGCCCCGGACGCCGCCCGCGCCCACCTCGCCCGCGCCCTGCGCGAACCCCCGACCCCCTCCGAGCGTGCCCACGTCCTGTACGAACTGGGCTGCGCTTCCCTGCTCACCGAACCCGCGACCACCGTCAACCATCTCCGCGCCGCCCTCGAAGAGCCCGTGGCGGAACCGGAGTTGCGCCAGGGCATCGTCTACCGGCTCTCCCAGGTCCTCGCCCACAGCGACCGCCTCGCCGAAGCCTCCGAGACCCTCGCCCGCGAGATCCCGCTCACCACCGACCCCAAGGTCCGGCTGCGGATGCAGGCCGAGCAGTTCATGTGGGACGCGTTCCGCGCCGACGAACCCGAATCACCGGCCCGTTCCCGCCGGCTGACCCGGCTCGCCGACCGGCTGCCAGGACGCGACCTCACCGAGCGGTATGTCATCGGCCTGCGCGCCTGGGACGCCACCCTGCGCGGCGAACCGGCGGACGTCGCCGTGCGCCACGCCGAACGCGCTCTGGTCGGCGGGCTCGGCTGGGCGGACGTCGACCGCGGCTTCGAGGTACCCGTGCTGGTCGCGCTCACCTTCATGTACGCCGACCGGCACGCGCGGACCGAAGAGCTGTTCGCGGCCGGTATCGCCGACTTCGAGCACCAGGGCTGGCGCGGCGCCCATCTCGCCTTCGGATACACCCTGTTGGGCTATGTCCGCTTCCGGCGCGGTCTGCTCGCCGAGGCCGAGGAGTTCGCGCGCGCGGGCCTCCGCCTCGCCGAACGGGTCGGCCCCGGTGTCCCCGTCCTCTGGTACGCCGTCGGCACACTCGTCGAGATCCTGCTCGCCCGGGGCCGCGTCGCCGAGGCCGGACGGCTCGCCGCCGACTACGCGTTCGCGGCACCGTTCCCCGCCGCGGTCGTGTTCCCGGACGCCCAGGCGGTGTACGGCGAACTCCTCCTCGCCCAGGGCCTGATCGAGGAGGCCATCACCGAACTCACCGCCGTGGGAGACCGGTTGGAGCGGCGCGGCATGCGCAATCCCGCCTGGTGCCCCTGGCAGCTCCACCTCGCCCGAGCCCAGGCGCACGGCGCGCCCGAGCAGGCCCTGATCACCGCCCTTGAGGCCGTCGACCGGGCCCGCCTGTACGGCGCCCCGTCCGCCGTCGGACAGGCCCTGCGCGTCGCCGCCGAGGTGTCACCCCCCGCCGCGCGCGTGGGGCTCCTCGACGAGGCGGTCGGACATCTCGAACAGTCGCCCGCCGCATACGAGTTGGCGTGCGCCGTGGTCGCCCTGAGCGGCGAACTGCGCCGCGCGGGACGCCCGGACGAGGCCGCCGAGCAGCTCTACCGAGGCTGCGACCTGGCCGAGCGGTGCGGCGCCGACGGTCTCGCGGAGCGCGCCCGCGCCGAACTCACCGCCGCGGGACTGCGGCCCCGCCGGCCCCGGGCCACCGCGGCCGACCCGCTCGTGATCGAGGAGCGCACCGGGGCACTCCGCGCGCCGGGAGCCCTCTAGGCCACACGCCCCCGGCCACCTCCGCCCCCGGGGCGGAACAGGGCCCGGGACACGTACCATGGCGGCATGTCCTTCCTCCGCCGACGCAGCGCCGCCACTCCCGCGGGCCCGGACTTCGACGTCCTGGCCATGGACCCGGGCGACTGGCCGGGCAACCTCGGCGCGGGGCTGCTGCCCGCGCCCGACGGGAGCTGCCAGGGCGTGTTCCTGCGCTACGACCTGTTCGGCGGGCGCGGCCCCGCGATGATCATCGGCAATCTGCCCGAGGGCTCCCCGGCCCGCGAGGTCGCCGACGACCAGGTCCCCTTCGAAGTCGCCCAACTCCTCCTCGCCCTGGAGAACGACGAAGAGGTCACCGTCGTCGGCACCGAGGACATGCCCGTGATGCAGGGCGACAACCTGCTGATCGTGCGCCGCGTGAAGCTCTCGGAGAGCCGGATCGCCTGTGTCCAGTTCGACCGCAGCGACAAGGTGCTCGTCACCATCGCGGCCTGGGACCGGCCCATCACGGACGATCTGTACGCACTCCTGAAGCCGCTGCCCGCGGAACTGTTCCAGCAGGGCTGAACCACAGGCCACCACCCACCGGGTCCTCCCAGGAGGACCCGGTTTTTGTCATGCCCCTTGTCGAATTGAGATCCGATCTCTAGCGTCAAGGGGCATGTCTCCAGGGATCACCCGTAGAACCACCATGAAGACCGCCATCGGCGGTGTGGGCGCGGTCGCGCTGACCGGAACCGTGCCGGTCGGTACGGCAGAAGCTGTCGAGGGCGCGACAGCCCAAGCCGATACATCGGATGACTTGCGGCTTTGGTACCGGACCCCGGCCGCCGACTGGGAACGCGAGGCCCTGCCGGTGGGGAACGGCGCCCTGGGCGCCATGATCTTCGGCACCCTCGCCTCCGAACATGTCCAGTTCGACGAGAAGACCCTGTGGACCGGCGGCCCCGGCTCGGCGCAGGGCTACGACCACGGCAACTGGCGCTCCCCCCGCCCCGGCGCCCTCGACGCGGTACGGCGCGACCTCGACCAGCAGACCTCCCTCACCCCTGAAGCCGTCGCCGCCCGCCTCGGCCAGTCCCGGGCCGGCTACGGCGCCCACCAGACCTTCGGCGACCTCCACCTGGACGTCCCCGGCGCCCCCACGACCACCCCCGCGTCGTACCGGCGCGGCCTCGACCTCGCCGACGCCGTCGCGGACGTCACCTACACCGACGTCGGGGTCACCCACGCACGCGAGTTCTTCGCCTCGAACCCGGACGGCGTCATCGTCGGCCGCCTCGGTTCCGACCGCCCCGGCACCGTCGGCCTCACCCTGCGTTACACCTCGCCCCGCGCGGACTTCACGGCCACCGCCGCCGGTGACCGGATCACGGTGCGCGGCACCCTCGCCGACAACGGCCTGCGCTTCGAGGCACAGATCCGCGTACGCCATCAGGGCGGCACCCTCACCAGCGGCAACGGCACCCTCACCGTGACCGGCGCCGACCACGCCTGGTTCGTCCTCGCCGCCGCAACGAGCTACGCCGACACCTATCCGGCGTACCGCGGCGACGACCCCCACGCGGCCGTGACCCGGACCGTCGACGCGGCAGCCGCCCGTACCTACGCGTCCCTCCGCGAACGCCATGTCGCCGACCATCGCGCCCTGTTCGGCCGGGTCGCCCTCGACATCCGCCAGACCGTGCCCGCCGATGTGTCCACCGACCAGCTCCTCGCCCGCTACACCGGCGGACCGAGCACCGACGACCGGGCCCTGGAAGCCCTCTTCTTCCAGTACGGCCGCTACCTCCTCATCGCCTCGTCGCGGCCCGGCTCGCTGCCCGCGAACCTCCAGGGCGTATGGAACAACAGCCCCAGCCCGCCCTGGTCCGCCGACTACCACGTCAACATCAACCTCCAGATGAACTACTGGCTCGCCGAGGCCGCCAACCTGCCCGAGACCACGGCCCCGTACGACCGTTTCGTGGAGGCGCTGCGGGCACCCGGGCGGCGGACCGCGCAGGAGATGTTCGGGGCGCGCGGCTGGGTCGTCCACAACGAGACCAACCCGTACGGCTTCACCGGAGTCCACGACTGGGCGACCTCCTTCTGGTTCCCCGAGGCCGCCGCCTGGCTCACCGCCCAGCTCTACGAGCACTACCGGTTCAGCGGCTCCACGGACTATCTGCGCACCACCGCGTATCCGGTGATGAAGGAGGCCGCGCAGTTCTGGCTCGACCACCTGCACACCGACCCGCGCGACGGCACCCTCGTGGTCTCGCCCAGCTACTCGCCGGAGCACGGCGACTTCACCGCCGGCGCCGCGATGTCCCAGCAGATCGTCCACGACCTGTTCACCAACACCCTGGAGGCCGCCGGCACCCTCGGCGACACCGCCGCGTTCCGCACCGAACTCGAACAGGCACTCGGCGCGCTCGACCCCGGTCTGCGCATCGGCTCCTGGGGCCAGCTCCAGGAGTGGAAGACCGACCGGGACGGCCCGACCGACGACCACCGCCATGTCTCCCATCTGTACGCCCTGCACCCCGGCCGGCAGATCGAACCCGGCAGCGCGTGGGCCGACGCGGCGAAGGTGTCCCTGACCGCGCGCGGCGACGGCGGCACCGGCTGGTCCAAGGCATGGAAGATCAACTTCTGGTCGCGGCTGCGGGACGGGAACCACGCCCACAAGATGCTCAGCGAGCAGCTCAAGTCCTCGACCCTGCCGAACCTCTGGGACACTCATCCACCGTTCCAGATCGACGGCAACTTCGGCGCCACGTCGGGCGTCGTGGAGATGCTGCTGCAGAGCCAGTTCGGGGTGATCGAGGTACTGCCCGCACTGCCCGCGGCCTGGCCGAACGGCTCGGTGCGGGGGCTGCGGGCCCGGGGCGGCGCCACCGTCGACATCGACTGGGCGGCCGGCCGTGCGACCCGCGTCGTGATCACCCCGGCCGCCACCCGCCGGCTGACCGTGCGCTGCGTTCTCGTCGAGGGCGGCGAGATCACGTTCAAGGCCCGCGCGGGCCGGCGCCGCGTCTTCGACTGAAGGGCGTACGCACAAAAGGGTCCGGGCCTCCCCCGTGAAGGCCCGGACCCTATTGTGCGGGGCGTCCGACTACCGGACGCGGACCACGTCGACGTCGGCCGCCCGCACATACTCCACGCGGTGCCCGAACTGGATCTCGTAGTACTCGTCCGTGCCGCGCACCACGCGGTGCGGTGTCGTGTCGAAGGTGGTCGCGTAGTAGTACTCGCCCGCCACCTTCTGGCCGACCACGTACCGCTGCCCGGCGGGCAGCTTGTACGGGAGCGGTGAGACCGCCTGGACCGGTACGTCCGCCGGGTACGCCTCCTTCTCCGGGTAGGCACGCCCGTACACCGGAATGTCCGTCCGGCCCGCCTTCGGGGTCACCACCAGGCCCTGCGCGGCGACGGCGGTGGGCTGCTTCTTCGGGTTCTTGAACCACGCCTTCTGACCGAGGTACCAGACCGCCGTCCAGTCGCCCTGGCGCTCCGCCACCGCGTACTGCTGACCGGTGGAAAGGCGCGCCCCGACGTCGTTCACGTCGATCGTCGAGTCCTGGCCGCCCGGCCGCAGCCCGATGTCCTTGATCAGGGGCGCGTCGTCACTCGGCGCCGTGTGCACCCGGACCGCGCCGGAGCCGTGCGGCGCGCACGCCTCACCCGCCTTGGCGCAGCCCGTGTACGCCGGCTTGTTCTTCGCGTAGTCCGGCGCCACCGTGACCAGGTCGCCCTTGGCGCCCGCCGTCCGCTGGAACGGCTTGCCCATCAGGGTGAAGTAGTGCTGCCAGTCCCAGTACGGGCCCGGGTCCGTGTGCATCCCCGGCACATTCGCGCTGGTCGTCCCCGGCACGTTGTCGTGGCCGAGGATGTGCTGCCGGTCCAGCGGGATGTCGTACTTCTTCGCGAGGTACCGCACCAGCCGCGCCGATGTCCGGTACATCGCCTCCGTGTACCAGGCGTCCGGGTTCGCGAGGAAACCCTCGTGCTCGATGCCGACCGAGTGGGCGTTGACGTACCAGTTGCCCGCCTGCCAGCCGACGTCCTTCGTCTTCACGTGCTGCGCGATATGCCCGTCCGTGGACCGGATGGTGTAGTGCCACGCCAGATACGTCGGGTCCTGCACCAGCTTCAGCGAGACGTCCCAGGACCCCTCGGTGTCGTGCACCACGATGGCGTCGACGCTCTGGTCCTTGGGGCGGTCCGCCAGATCGTGGTTGCCGTAGTCCCTGTCGCCGAACTCCGCGTACGGCGCCGGAACCCACTCGCACGCCACCGTCGCCGGGCACTCCGTGGCACCGTCGGCCGCCTTCCGCAGCCCCGCCTTCCGTAGCTGTGCGGCATCCGGCTCAAGGCCGGGCTCCGGCGCGAGGGCGACCCGCTGCCCGCTGTCGGTGGTGCGCTCGGCGCCGTCCCGGATCACCGCGAAGACATCGTTGGCGTAAGTCGCCGCCGTGGCGGTGTCATCGGCGCCGGAGAACGCGGCGACGGCCCCGTACCAGTCCGCCGGATCGTCGCTGAGCGTCTTGCCGAGCCGTTTCTGCGCGTCCGCGAGGAGCGCGGCGCCACCGCGCACGTTCGCGGCCGGGTCCGTGCGCAGTTCGGCGGCGGGAAGGCCGGTGAGCCGGGCCGCCTTTGTCAACGTCTTGAGCCGCGCGGGCAGTTGGGACGGCTCCGGCACCTTCGCGGTGGGCACGAGAGCGGGCCGTGAGGCGTCGCCGCGCGGATCCTCGGCGCCCTCACTGTGATGCTGCGCGCCCGCGAGCGCGGTACGCGCGTCCGTGAGGTGCATCGGGCCGTAGCCGCCGGTCACGCTGGGCGCGCCCGCGTGCTGGTCCCAGCGTGACTGGAGGTAGGACACGCCGAGCAGCACGCTCTGCGGTACGTGGTAGGTGCCGGCGGCGGACGCGAACGCGTGCTGGAGACCTGCCGCGGAGCCCGCGCCGGATGCCGAGGGCGCCTGCGCCCCGGACGGCGCGGCACCGAGGAGGGGCAGCAGCAGCGCGGCCGACGCGACCACCCCCGCCGTCCGGAGCGACCGGCCGCGTACGGCCGGTGTGCGGTCAGTGGCGGATCCTCGCAAAGAGTGCCTCCCGGGACGGTCGAGCGCGATGGGGCGTGCGAGCCGAATGTGGGTCAGTGGTATCGGCTCGCAGACGATCCGTCAATCATGCCCAGGAAAAGGAAGTTCGCACGTCAAGCCGGGTCGGAGCGGGGTTTCGCGCTGGCGGTGACACCGCCTGCGGCGCGTCAGTGGAGTGGACCAATGTCCGTGCGGTGGCGGCCACTTGGGGCCGGCTCGGGTTTAGGCGCACAAGTGCCGGTGCACGCGCTCCACCTGTTCGGCCCACGTGGTGGGTCCGGCTGTTCGGGGGACGACGGATCCGTGGGGGGGGGCGCGGTTGGGGCCCCCCCCCAACCGCGCATAGGGGGGACGCGGCAGACGGGGGGCCCCCCCCCCCCGCCCCCCCACAGAGGCCCAAAACA